>NZ_CP162004.1:3085000-3833975 GCF_040822115.1 Flavobacterium sp. WC2421
GTCACCGACTTCAGGCACCCCCAGCTTCCATGGCTTGACGGGCGGTGTGTACAAGGCCCGGGAACGTATTCACCGGATCATGGCTGATATCCGATTACTAGCGATTCCAGCTTCACGGAGTCGAGTTGCAGACTCCGATCCGAACTGTGACCGGTTTTGTAGATTCGCTCCTGGTCGCCCAGTGGCTGCTCTCTGTACCGGCCATTGTAGCACGTGTGTAGCCCAAGGCGTAAGGGCCGTGATGATTTGACGTCATCCCCACCTTCCTCACAGTTTGCACTGGCAGTCTCGTTAGAGTTCCCGACATGACTCGCTGGCAACTAACAACAGGGGTTGCGCTCGTTATAGGACTTAACCTGACACCTCACGGCACGAGCTGACGACAACCATGCAGCACCTTGTAAATTGTCTTGCGAAAAGTCTGTTTCCAAACCGGTCAATCTACATTTAAGCCTTGGTAAGGTTCCTCGCGTATCATCGAATTAAACCACATGCTCCACCGCTTGTGCGGGCCCCCGTCAATTCCTTTGAGTTTCAAACTTGCGTTCGTACTCCCCAGGTGGGATACTTATCACTTTCGCTTAGCCACTGAGATTGCTCCCAACAGCTAGTATCCATCGTTTACGGCGTGGACTACCAGGGTATCTAATCCTGTTCGCTACCCACGCTTTCGTCCATCAGCGTCAATATATTAGTAGTAACCTGCCTTCGCAATTGGTATTCCATGTAATCTCTAAGCATTTCACCGCTACACTACATATTCTAGTTACTTCCTAATAATTCAAGTCTAGCAGTATCAATGGCCGTTCCACCGTTGAGCGATGGGCTTTCACCACTGACTTACTAAACCGCCTACGGACCCTTTAAACCCAATGATTCCGGATAACGCTTGGATCCTCCGTATTACCGCGGCTGCTGGCACGGAGTTAGCCGATCCTTATTCTTACGATACCGTCAAGCTCCTTCACGAAGGAGTGTTTCTTCTCGTATAAAAGCAGTTTACAATCCATAGGACCGTCATCCTGCACGCGGCATGGCTGGATCAGGCTTGCGCCCATTGTCCAATATTCCTCACTGCTGCCTCCCGTAGGAGTCTGGTCCGTGTCTCAGTACCAGTGTGGGGGATCTCCCTCTCAGGACCCCTACCCATCGTAGCCTTGGTATGCCGTTACCATACCAACTAGCTAATGGGACGCATGCTCATCTTTCACCGATAAATCTTTAATAATTAAATGATGCCACTCAATTATACTATGAGGTATTAATCCAAATTTCTCTGGGCTATCCCTCTGTGAAAGGTAGATTGCATACGCGTTACGCACCCGTGCGCCGGTCTCTAATTCCGAAGAATTATACCCCTCGACTTGCATGTGTTAAGCCTGCCGCTAGCGTTCATCCTGAGCCAGGATCAAACTCTTCATCGTATATTATGCGAGAACCATAAATGATTCTCTATTTATTTTTGACTGAAGGTCTAGTGGTTTTTTCAAATCTCTCGATTCTATTACTCTTATTCTTTTGTCTTTGAAATCTCTCTCAAAAACGGCTGTCAATTCAATATGTCTAGGAACGTGTCTTATCTTGTTTTCCACTCGTAGCAACACTTAACGTGTCGCTCGAAGCGGGTGCAAAAGTAGATATTACTTTTAAACCTCACAAGCTTTTTTGAAACTTTTTTAGAAAATAAATTTCCTAATTAATTCCGTTTGCTTGCCAGTATTTTAAAGAACGTCTGCGTTGTTGCGGGTGCAAAAATAACACCTTTATACCGTTATTCAATACTTTTAATGCCTTTTTTTTAACCTTTTCGAAACTTTGTTTTTAAGTTGTTGAAAACCCGTATTTTAAATAAAGTTTTTTTATCCATCCAATACTCCCTTATCGACAGAGAAGCTTTAATAAAGCAGTTTGAACTACCTCCGCAAAATATAGCCTTTCCCAATAGCACTTCTATCGTCCTAACAAGACAGACTAACTCCGCTCTTTCAATCGTATTTTATCCCAAAAAAGCTTCTCTAAAAAAAAGAATGACCATATGAGATACGCCCAAGCCCCTTTTAAAGTCTGATCAACCCTAAATCAAAAACCAAAAACAGACAGTAGCAACTCCCTAAAGCAAAGCAAGTCCTTAAAATCGTCAGCAATCAGTTCCAATCTTTACCCAAACCGCGCTTCATTGACATAACAAAGCAATACTCTCGTAGCTCTTATCCAAAAATATTCTTTTAAAAGAATGCAAAATGAAATTAAGAAATCCACTTTAGACAACTCCTGTTCCATTTAAATTTCAATAACAATTGGATGAACCCTTGAGAGGTCTGATTTTTTTAGTCTAACCACGAAAATCGGATACTGTCATCGAATCATTCAAAAATACCCGTAAATTGTTTGCAGTAAAAATACATTCCAAACCTTTAGTGTTATAATTCAGTGAGAATTTCGTTTATGTTCCTATTGACTTATTTACTAGAGAATAAATTAAACTAAAGTCAATTGTCAGACTAAAATATATTAAGTTGATATTCCCTTATTTAATCTCAATCAAAAACCACTTCATTACATAACAAATGCTTTCGTCACTATAAATAATAAAACTATTACCCATACCAAAATCTAATAATTACTGCTTTGGTACATTTTTATATTCAGAAAAAAAGGTGATTTACATAGCAAAATCTGCCGAACTACGGTTGGATTAGATATATTGTTCTGAAAACACATAAATCATTAGGATTACTATTTCTTCTCTAATACCCATTCCTTGAAGAAAAATCGATTTTTTTTGCGCACAAAAAAACCCTATTCACATAAATGAATAGGGTTTTTAAAGAAAGGCGACGACATACTCTCCCACATAACTGCAGTACCATCTGCGCAGGCGGGCTTAACTACTCTGTTCGGGATGGGAAGAGGTGAGCCCCGCCGCAATAACCACCTTAAGAAGTTATAATTGCTTTGGGCAATTTTTCAATGATTGTTTATCTTACGATAAAAATCTATTGAACAATATCTTAACATACTGAGATAAAGAAAAAAATATTAGTTCCTGAACGAATCTAGGAATTAGAAAGTTTCCCCAGCCTCTTGCGAGGCTGGAAAGGTGTACATAAGCTTACGGATTATTAGTACTACTCGACTATGACATTACTGCCTTTACATCTATAGCCTATCAACGTGGTCATCTCCCACGATCCTTAAAAGAAATCTCATCTTGTGGTGGGTTTCGCGCTTATATGCTTTCAGCGCTTATCCCTTCCAAACGTAGCTACTCTGCCATGCCACTGGCGTGACAACAGATACACTAGAGGTTTGTCCAATTCGGTCCTCTCGTACTAGAATCAGATCCACTCAAATTTCTTGCGCCCACAGTAGATAGAGACCGAACTGTCTCACGACGTTCTGAACCCAGCTCGCGTGCCACTTTAATGGGCGAACAGCCCAACCCTTGGGACCTTCTCCAGCCCCAGGATGTGACGAGCCGACATCGAGGTGCCAAACCCCCCCGTCGATATGAGCTCTTGGGGGAGATCAGCCTGTTATCCCCGGCGTACCTTTTATCCTTTGAGCGATGGCCCTTCCATGCGGAACCACCGGATCACTATGCTCTACTTTCGTACCTGATCGACCTGTATGTCTCTCAGTCAAGCTCCCTTATGCCATTGCACTCTACGCACGGTTACCAAGCGTACTGAGGGAACCTTTAGAAGCCTCCGTTACTCTTTTGGAGGCGACCACCCCAGTCAAACTACCCACCAAGCAATGTCCCCCGCAAAACGGGGTTAGGCCTCAGATAAACAAAGGGTTGTATTTCAACAATGACTCCACAACGCCTAGCGACGCCACTTCACAGTCTCCAACCTATCCTACACATCATTTATCCAAGGTCAATACTAAGCTATAGTAAAGGTGCACAGGGTCTTTTCGTCCCACTGCGGGTAAACGGCATCTTCACCGTTACTACAATTTCACCGAGCTCATGGCTGAGACAGTGTCCAGATCGTTACACCATTCGTGCAGGTCGGAACTTACCCGACAAGGAATTTCGCTACCTTAGGACCGTTATAGTTACGGCCGCCGTTTACTGGGGCTTCATTTCAATGCTTCTGGTTACCCATAACATCTCCACTTAACCTTCCAGCACCGGGCAGGTGTCAGGCCCTATACTTCATCTTACGATTTTGCAGAGCCCTGTGTTTTTGATAAACAGTCGCCTGGACCTCTTCACTGCGGCCAGCATTGCTGCTGGCGACCCTTCTCCCGAAGTTACGGGTCTATTTTGCCTAATTCCTTAGCCATGAATCTCTCGAGCACCTTAGAATTCTCATCTCGACTACCTGTGTCGGTTTGCGGTACGGGTACTATTAACCTGAAGTTTAGAGGTTTTTCTTGGAAGCCCTTAGGTGCACTATCTCTTTGTCCGAAGACGCCGAGTACTATCGTATTTCCCCAAAACCCGTGGATTTGCCTGCGGGTCTTATAGGTAGGTACTTCAACGAACTATTCCGTCAGTTCGCGGCACTTTCATCACTCCGTCACCCCATCACAGTTAACAGTAGTACGGGAATATTAACCCGTTGTCCATCGACTGTCCCTTTCGGGTTCGCCTTAGGTCCCGACTAACCCACAGCTGATTAGCATAGCTGTGGAAACCTTAGTCTTTCGGTGTGCGGGTTTCTCGCCCGCATTATCGTTACTTATGCCTACATTTTCTTTTCTCACCGGTCCAGCATACCTTACGATACACCTTCTACCCTGTGAGAATGCTCCCCTACCACTTACAATAAATTGTAAATCCATAGCTTCGGTAATATACTTATGCCCGATTATTATCCATGCTCGTCCGCTCGACTAGTGAGCTGTTACGCACTCTTTAAATGAATGGCTGCTTCCAAGCCAACATCCTAGCTGTCTATGCAGACAAACCTCGTTCTTTCAACTTAGTATATATTTGGGGACCTTAGCTGATGGTCTGGGTTCTTTCCCTCTCGGACTTGGACCTTAGCACCCAAGCCCTCACTGTTAGTGAACATTATATAGCATTCGGAGTTTGTCAGGAATTGGTAGGCGGTGAAGCCCCCGCATCCAATCAGTAGCTCTACCTCTATATAACTTTATAACTAACGCTGCACCTAAATGCATTTCGGGGAGTACGAGCTATTTCCGAGTTTGATTGGCCTTTCACCCCTACCCACAGATCATCCCAAGACTTTTCAACGTCAACGGGTTCGGTCCTCCACTATGTGTTACCACAGCTTCAACCTGTCCATGGGTAGATCACACGGTTTCGCGTCTAACACTACTGACTAAAGCGCCCTATTCAGACTCGCTTTCGCTACGGATCCGTGGCTTAACCACTTATCCTTGCCAGCAACGTTAACTCGTAGGCTCATTATGCAAAAGGCACGCCGTCACCCCACGAAAGGGCTCCGACCGCTTGTAAGCGTATGGTTTCAGGATCTATTTCACTCCGTTATTCACGGTTCTTTTCACCTTTCCCTCACGGTACTGGTTCACTATCGGTCTCTCAGGAGTATTTAGCCTTAGCGGATGGTCCCGCCAAATTCAGACAGGATTTCTCGTGTCCCGCCCTACTCAGGATACCACTATCAATTATATCACTTACCTATACAGGACTATCACCCTCTTTGGTTCTACTTTCCAGTAGATTCTAGTTCGTTTTACATTGAATATCGTGGTCCTACAACCCCAACATTGCCGTAACAACATTGGTTTGGGCTAATCCGCGTTCGCTCGCCACTACTTACGGAATCACTTTTGTTTTCTTCTCCTCCGCCTACTTAGATGTTTCAGTTCAGCGGGTTTGCCCACCTATCGGTGTACTAGATCTTCAATCTAGTGGGTTGCCCCATTCAGGTATCTACGGATCAATCGGTGTGTGCCCGTCCCCGTAGCTTTTCGCAGCTTATCACGCCTTTCATCGCCTCTGAGAGCCAAGGCATCCCCCATACGCCCTTATTTTGCTTATTGTACCAATCCTAAAATTAATTAGGACCGTTTTTGTTTGTTTTCTACTATAAATAGTAAAAAACGCTTTCTACTTTTTATATTTTTCTTATCTCAATATGTCAATGAACTTTTATCGCTAGTTTAATCGTTTTTTCGTTTAATCGTTTAACCGATTTAACAAATCAACGTATCAACTTTTGATTTGTGGAGAATAACGGAGTCGAACCGTTGACCTCCTGCGTGCAAGGCAGGCGCTCTAGCCAGCTGAGCTAATCCCCCGTTTCAAATTTTAAATTATGAATGGTGAATTTTGAATTAATGTATAATTCATACTCATACTTCTAAAATTTCCTTTTATTCTGAATTTATTTCAGAATCTATTTAAGTTTAATAGTTGTCTCGGACAGACTCGAACTGTCGACCCCTACATTATCAGTGTAGTACTCTAACCAGCTGAGCTACGAGACACTCTTATTCTTAAATGGTATTATTTGAACTAACAGCAAGAGTAATAAATTCTTAATCTTTGTTTCCACTTTCTCTTTTCGTCTCTTTCCCTACCGTGCTTATAAATAAGCTAACACTAAGGCTCTAGAAAGGAGGTGTTCCAGCCGCACCTTCCGGTACGGCTACCTTGTTACGACTTAGCCCTAGTTACCAGTTTTACCCTAGGCAGCTCCTTGCGGTCACCGACTTCAGGCACCCCCAGCTTCCATGGCTTGACGGGCGGTGTGTACAAGGCCCGGGAACGTATTCACCGGATCATGGCTGATATCCGATTACTAGCGATTCCAGCTTCACGGAGTCGAGTTGCAGACTCCGATCCGAACTGTGACCGGTTTTGTAGATTTGCTCCTGGTCGCCCAGTGGCTGCTCTCTGTACCGGCCATTGTAGCACGTGTGTAGCCCAAGGCGTAAGGGCCGTGATGATTTGACGTCATCCCCACCTTCCTCACAGTTTGCACTGGCAGTCTCGTTAGAGTTCCCGACATGACTCGCTGGCAACTAACAACAGGGGTTGCGCTCGTTATAGGACTTAACCTGACACCTCACGGCACGAGCTGACGACAACCATGCAGCACCTTGTAAATTGTCTTGCGAAAAGTCTGTTTCCAAACCGGTCAATCTACATTTAAGCCTTGGTAAGGTTCCTCGCGTATCATCGAATTAAACCACATGCTCCACCGCTTGTGCGGGCCCCCGTCAATTCCTTTGAGTTTCAAACTTGCGTTCGTACTCCCCAGGTGGGATACTTATCACTTTCGCTTAGCCACTGAGATTGCTCCCAACAGCTAGTATCCATCGTTTACGGCGTGGACTACCAGGGTATCTAATCCTGTTCGCTACCCACGCTTTCGTCCATCAGCGTCAATATATTAGTAGTAACCTGCCTTCGCAATTGGTATTCCATGTAATCTCTAAGCATTTCACCGCTACACTACATATTCTAGTTACTTCCTAATAATTCAAGTCTAGCAGTATCAATGGCCGTTCCACCGTTGAGCGATGGGCTTTCACCACTGACTTACTAAACCGCCTACGGACCCTTTAAACCCAATGATTCCGGATAACGCTTGGATCCTCCGTATTACCGCGGCTGCTGGCACGGAGTTAGCCGATCCTTATTCTTACGATACCGTCAAGCTCCTTCACGAAGGAGTGTTTCTTCTCGTATAAAAGCAGTTTACAATCCATAGGACCGTCATCCTGCACGCGGCATGGCTGGATCAGGCTTGCGCCCATTGTCCAATATTCCTCACTGCTGCCTCCCGTAGGAGTCTGGTCCGTGTCTCAGTACCAGTGTGGGGGATCTCCCTCTCAGGACCCCTACCCATCGTAGCCTTGGTATGCCGTTACCATACCAACTAGCTAATGGGACGCATGCTCATCTTTCACCGATAAATCTTTAATAATTAAATGATGCCATTCAATTATACTATGAGGTATTAATCCAAATTTCTCTGGGCTATCCCTTTGTGAAAGGTAGATTGCATACGCGTTACGCACCCGTGCGCCGGTCTCTAATTCCGAAGAACTATACCCCTCGACTTGCATGTGTTAAGCCTGCCGCTAGCGTTCATCCTGAGCCAGGATCAAACTCTTCATCGTATATTATGCGAGAACCATAAATGATTCTCTATTTATTTTTGACTGAAGGTCTAGTGGTTTTTTCAAATCTCTCGATTCTATTACTCTTATTCTTTTGTCTTTGAAATCTCTCTCAAAAACGGCTGTCAATTCAATATGTCTAGGAACGTGTCTTATCTTGTTTTCCACTCGTAGCAACACTTAACGTGTTTCTCGAAGCGGGTGCAAAAGTACAACTTCTCTTTTTATCTGGCAAGAAAAATTTGAAGTTTTTTAGAAAAATAAATCTTTCTTTTTCTTCTCTTCTCTTATCAACTTATCAAGGAACGTTGCGCATTTAGCGGGGTGCAAAAGTAACTATCACTTTTAAATCTCACAAGCTTTTTTGAAACTTTTTTTGAAAATAAATTTTCTGCCTTGTTTCGTTTGCTTGCCAGTATTTGAAAGAACGTCTGCGTTGTTGCGGGTGCAAAAGTAGACTCTTTAAACCGTTATTCAATACTTTTTAACCGCTTTTCTTTGCTTTATTTGCGATTTATTTTTAACACATTGGAAATGTTTAAGTTGAAAGAAATATATTTTTGCTCTATCAACTACCGTTTGATGTAAATGGTAAAATAAATGAAATAGTTTGAGATTTACTATTCAATACAACGGTATTTTTAAACATATAGGTCATAGAAGTTGGATCATATATTTCTCGCAGGTCTTGTTTTCAGTTTCTTTTAACCATATAAGACATAGAAGGACATAGAAGTTAGATTAGACATATTACTTTGCTACTTCTTGGAGATCTTATGTGATAATATTGAAAACAACTATACAATCTATGGGCTATCGCTACGCTTTTCTTTTAAACCTATAAGACATAAAAGAACATATTAGTTATATTGAAGATCTTATGACAAAATTTTTAAGCCTTTATGAAACTCGTTTGAAGAATTACTACATAAGCTACAGAAAGACATATAAGCTAAACAGAGAAAGCGACTCCTTATATATAGGAGTCAAAATTATTCTCTATTATACATTGTAATTAAAACCAATGCACCTCTAGCCCTGATAGCAGCGAAAATCCTACTGAGCCGGGTTTCGGCGAGGTAGATTGAAGCGGATAGCAGGAAATAGCTCCATATAACTGTAGTTACTAGAATGCAAAATCATGTTTTAAATTGGCTATACTATATTAGGTAGAAAAATTGGGTAAGTTATTTCTTCTTTACCTGCTCAGCTTTGGATTCCCAAAATTCATTTAGTTTATCTATATCAACAGGATTTGCGGGGGTTTGATTTACTAATCTTCCTGATTCAAAGGCTCTTTGTAATATTGTTTCTATCAAAAAATCTTCATTTACTGTATATGGAGCATATTCCGATTTTAAATTAATATCAAACATACTCGCAGCAGTATTGGACCAAAACGCTTTCCATCCGCTTTTTAGCGTTTTAACCAATTCATAAGTGGTGGTTCCGGTTTGACGATGAATCAATTTTACTAAAATTCTACCTTGACTTCGGGAAAGCTTCTTTAGTTTGGCTTCAAACTCATTATTAAGGTAATCTTCGACAATTTTAAAATACTTTTTCTTTTCTTTATTTGTAGATAAGCGATCCATACCTCTATTGAGATTGGTCAATCTTTCGGATGCGAGTTTTGCATAAGGGTATGTTTTATAAACCCTGTTTTGAAGAATTAAAAATTGTTTTTTGGCATCGGGATCTAGTTTCTCTTTTGAAACCACAATTTCCTCCAACTGTATCGTGTCATTTACTACATCATCTGATTCTTTTAATTCGTACCCCATTGGCGTAGGAGCTGGAGGAATCTCCTGAGCTTTGGCAAAAAACGATAGTAATAAAAAGAATATAGTATAGGTAGTTAACTTCATGAGGCATAATTTAATTGTAAAATTATACATTATATGTACAACTGTAATGCCAAATTTATAAATTAGCAAAAAATATTTTTATGAGCACAAAATCGATATTAAAAAAATCCTCTATCACTTTTTTAGAGCAATACTTAAACAACGCCTCTCCTACTGGGTTTGAAGCCGAAGGGCAAAAAATTTGGATGGATTATTTAAAACCATACGTTGATACTTTTATAACCGATACTTACGGAACGGCCGTAGGAATCATCAACCCTGACGCTCCTTATAAAGTAGTGATTGAAGGTCATGCCGATGAAATTTCTTGGTATGTAAACTACATTACTGATGATGGATTGATATACGTCATTAGAAATGGAGGTTCGGATCACCAAATTGCCCCTTCTAAACGTGTGAACATTCACACCAAAAAAGGAATTGTAAAAGGAGTTTTTGGTTGGCCTGCCATTCATACCAGAAATAGAGACAAAGAAGAAAATCCAAAAATCAGCAATATTTTCATCGATCTTGGTTGTGAAACCAAAGAAGAAGTAGAAAAAATGGGTGTTCATGTAGGTTGCGTGATTACTTATCCTGATGAATTCATTATTTTAAACGAGAACAAATTTGTTTGTCGCGCAATTGATAACCGTATGGGAGGTTTTATGATTGCCGAAGTAGCGCGTTTACTGCATGAAAACAAAGTAAAACTTCCTTTTGGATTGTACATTACTAACTCCGTTCAAGAAGAAGTAGGTTTGCGTGGTGCTGAAATGATCACTAAAACTATCAAACCAAATGTAGCAATAGTTACTGATGTATGTCATGACTCTACAACTCCTATGATTGACAAGAAAATCGAAGGAGATACTAAAATAGGAAAAGGACCAGTTGTAACTTATGCTCCAGCAGTTCAAAATAATCTAAGAGAACTGATCCTAGACACTGCCGAGGAAAAGAAAATTCCTTTTCAACGTCTTGCTTCTTCTCGCGTTACTGGAACTGATACAGACGCATTTGCCTACAGTAATGGTGGTGTAGCATCGGCTTTGATTTCACTTCCGTTGCGTTACATGCATACTACAGTTGAAATGGTGCACCGTGATGATGTTGAAAACGTGATTAAATTAATCTATGAAACATTATTAAAATTAGAGAATAACGAAACTTTCTCTTACTTCAAATAGGATTAGGAGCTATTCCTGCTATCTGCTTTATTCCCGATAGGAAAAACTACGGCCAAAAAGCCTTATTTTTCTCTATCGGGAGATATCGCTTCTATCAGGGCTAAAAATCACCAAAATATGAAGTATATCTACTTAATGTTAATTGTCTTTTTTGGAACTTTTCTATGGTCTGTTATCAATCCAAAAGAAGTTTTCACTTGTTTTCTTGAAATTATCCCTGCTATCATTGGTATTTTGGTTTTAGCTTTTACTTTTAATAAATTTAGATTTACCAATTTCACCTACTTCCTTATTCTTATTCATTGCATTATATTATTCATAGGTGGTCATTATACGTATGCCGAAGTTCCCTTTTTCGATTATATTAAAGACGCATTTCATCAAAGTAGAAACAATTATGATAAAGTGGGTCACTTTGCACAAGGTTTAGTACCAGCAATGATTATAAGAGAATTATTTATTCGTAAAAATGTAATCAGCAATAAAAGCTTTTTTAATTTTATTATTGTTTCCATCTGTTTAGCCATTAGTGCTGCTTACGAATGGATTGAATGGTTTGTTTCTATCGCTTCGGGAGATGAAGGTGATGCTTTTTTAGGAACTCAAGGTGATATTTGGGACACCCAATCTGACATGTTATTTGCTACTATTGGTGC
This sequence comes from Flavobacterium sp. WC2421, assembly GCF_040822115.1. Lineage (NCBI taxonomy): Bacteria > Pseudomonadati > Bacteroidota > Flavobacteriia > Flavobacteriales > Flavobacteriaceae > Flavobacterium > Flavobacterium sp. WC2421. Next base: position 3,096,770 of record NZ_CP162004.1, read on the forward strand.
AATAACTGGTTTAATACTGTTTTCAAAGATTCAGGATAAACAGCTTCAAAAAATTTAGTCTACATATAAACCTTTCTAGGTTTAATAAACTTAAATTCCACAATGCTTTTTTAGCTTTACATACTATTATAACAACAAAATCCGGATATCTCTATCCGGATTTTATTATTTATAACCTTATTCTATTTTATTTCCAACCTCCACCAAGTGCTTTATACACTTGCACAAAAGCATTCAGTTGGTCTTTTTTGGTTTCTACCAATTCCAGTTTAGCATCAAGTGCATCCCGTTGGGTCATCAAAACTTCAAAATAATCAGCTCTAGCCGATTTAAATAAATCATTGGCTACACTAATAGAAGTATTCAAAGCAGTTACTTGCTGTTGTTTAAGCGCATAACTTTTTTCTAAATTACCAATATTTGCTAATTGATTCGAAACTTCTAAATAGGCATTCAAAATCGTACGATCATAATTATACAAAGCTTGCAATTGGCGTGCATTGGCATTAGCAAACTCGGCTTTAATAGCATTTCTATTAATTAAAGGTGCAGCTATGTCACCCACTAAATTGTACAATAAAGATTCTGGAAATTTAACCAAATAGGAAGTTTTAAAAGCTTGCAGCCCAAAAGCCGCTGAAATATCAAGTGAGGGATAAAACTCAGCCCGCGCTACTTTTACATCTAGTTTAGCAGCAGTCAAATCTAATTCGGCTTGTTTTACATCCGGTCTATTAATTAATAATTGAGATGGTATACCGGACTGAATTGTTGCTGGTATTAGATTTAAAAAACTAGCACTGTCTCTGGTGATTTTTTCAGGATAACGTCCCAGCAAAAAGTTGATCGTGTTTTCAGTTTCTACAATTTTTTGGTTTATTTGAAACTCCATACTTTTAGAAGCCAAAACTTCAGCTTGAAATTTTTGAACGGCTAATTCTGTTGCTCTTGCTGCTTCTTTTTGCACTTTTACAATTTCAAGCGCATTCTGTTGCAATTGGATGTTTTGTTTTACAATTTCCAATTGGCTATCCAAAGCCAATAACTCATAATAGGAGTCAGCAACTTCAGAAATAAGATTTGTAATTACAAAATTCTTTCCTTCAATAGTAGATAAATATCTAGTCACAGCAGCTTTCTTAGAATTATGCAATTTTTTCCAAATATCAACTTCCCAATTGGCATAGGCTCCAACATTAAAATCAGTCAATGGATCTGGAAACTCTTTACCTGGCGCAATTTCAGTACTAGCATCACCAGCGCCTTGGCTGGTATATCTTCCTACTTTTTCTACTCCAGTTCCTGCTCTTAGTCCAACAGATGGCAATAATGCCCCTTTTCGAACACGGATATCATTCTTTGCCATTTCAATTTCTTGCAAAGTAATCATCAACTCCTGATTGTTTTTTAGTGCAATATCAATTAAATTGACAAGATTAGGATCTTTAAAATAGTTATTCCAACTCAGATTTGAACTATTAACTGTGTCCTTGCTAATTCCAAAACTTTCTGGAATCATTTTGTTTTCAGACATTGTTACAGCAGACGGAGCTTTACAGCTTACAACAGCAAGACAAATGCTTAAAACTATACTAAATTGTTGTAATTTGATTTTATACATGGTTGTCAATTTCTTCAGTTAATGGATTATTATTTTGTATTTTAATCATTTTAATTTTGGCAGCAATGCTACCAAAAATAAAATACAATCCGGGAATAATTAAAACACCACAAACGGTTCCTAGAAGCATTCCTCCCGCAGCTGCAGTACCGATAGTACGGTTACCAATTTTCCCTGGACCTTCGGCAAACACAAGTGGAATTAATCCTGCTATAAATGCAAATGATGTCATTAAAATTGGTCGGAACCTCACTTTTGCACCTTCCATCGCCGCTTCAAATACTGTGGCGCCAGCTTCATGCTTCTGGACTGCAAACTCAACAATTAAAACTGCATTTTTACCTAGCAAACCTATAAGCATTACAAAGGCTACCTGAGCGTATATATTATTATCTAGCCCCATAATTGAAAGTAGTAAATAGGAACCAAAAATACCCGCTGGAAGTGATAGAATTACGGCAAATGGTAAAACAAAACTTTCATATTGTGCAGCCAAAACAAAGTAAACAAATAACAAAGAAATTAGAAAAATAATAATGGCTTCGTTACCACGACCTACTTCATCCTTAGAAATACCTGCCCAGTCAATACCATAACCTCTAGGTAAGTCTTTTGCAGCGACTTCTTGAATTGCTTTAATTGCTTCACCACTACTATACCCAGGCGCGGCTTGTCCACTAATCTCAGAAGAGTTAAACATATTATGACGTGTAATCTCCGATAGTCCATAAACCTTTTCCATGTGCATGAATGCCGAAAATGGCACCATTTCATCACGATCGTTTTTTACATACAACTTTAAAACATCTTCTGGTAGCGCTCTATATTCAGGTGACGATTGAACAATTACCTTATATTGTCTATCATACTTGATGAAACTAATTTCATAATTACTTCCAATCAATGTGGAAAGTGTGTTCATAGCATTATCTATAGTAACCCCTTTTTGTTGTGCCAGATCATTATCAATTCGCAACATATATTGAGGGAAACTTGCACTATAGAAACTAAAAGTCGAAGTTAATTCAGGACGCTTATTCAATTCTTTTACAAAATCGTTATTGACTGTTTCCATCTTTTTGTAATCCCCAGAACCAGCTATATCAAGTAATCTTAATTCAAATCCTCCAGCTGCGCCATAACCTGGAACTGCAGGTGGCTGAAAAAACTCAAGAGAAGCTCCAGTAATTGTTTTTGATTTCTCTTCTAGTTCTTTCATTATCTCAACTGCAGAATGTTTCCTATCTGACCAATTTTTTAAATTTACTAGACAGGTACCTGAATTTGCTCCAGTACCTTCGGTAAGTATTTCAAAACCAGCCAAAGCAGATACAGATTGCACCCCGTCAATTTTTTCAGCAATTTTTTGAAGTTGTAAAGCGATATCATTCGTTCTCTCTAATGTAGAACCAGGAGGCGTTTGAATAATTGCATAAATTGTTCCTTGATCTTCGGTTGGGATAAATCCAGATGGAAGACTATTGTTCATAAAAAAGATCCCAATACAAAAAGCAATCAAAATTCCAAAAGTCACTAATCTTCGACTAACAATTTTCCCTAGTAAGGCGCTGTATTTTCCATTAAGACGGTTGAATTTAGAATTAAAACCATCTAAAAAATTATTAATTGGGGTCTTCTTTCTAGCTACACCATGGTTGTTTTTTAACATCATTGCACATAGAGCCGGTGTTAATGTCAATGCTACTACACCGGAAAGAATAATTCCTGATGCCATTGTTATTGAAAATTGTCTGTAGAATACTCCTACTGGACCAGTCATAAAAGCAACGGGTATAAATACTGCAGCCATCAAAAATGTAATAGCTATAATAGCACCACTAATTTCATGCATCGCTTTTTTAGTAGCTTCAATCGGTGGTAAATGCTCCTCTTCCATCTTGGCATGTACCGCCTCGATTACAACAATTGCATCATCAACAACAACTCCAATGGCTAAAACCAAAGCGAATAAAGTTACTAAGTTTATAGAAATTCCGAAAAATTGCATAAAAACAAAAGTTCCAATAAGCGAAACAGGTACTGCAATTGCTGGAATTATAGTCGAACGCCAGTCACCGAGAAACAAAAACACTACCAATCCAACTAAAACGAAAGCTTCAAGTAAAGTATGAATTACTTTTTCAATAGAAGCATCTAGGAATTTAGAAGCATCATAACTAATTTCATAATCAACTCCTTTTGGAAATGAAGTTTTCTTTATTTCTTCCAGTTTTGCTTTAACATCTTTAATAACTTGAGAAGCATTACTACCATAAGATTGTTTAATTGTTATTGCAGAGGAAGGTCTTCCATTTAAATTTGAATAAATATCATACATCGAACTTCCAAATTCTATTTTTGCAATATCTTTCAAACGAAGTATGGCACCATCAGAATTAGATTTGATGATTATATTCCCATATTCTTCAGCAGTAGTAAATCGACCAGGATATTTTAAAACATATTCAAATGTCTGAGAGCGTTTTCCTGAACTTTCTCCTGTTTTACCAGGTGCCGCTTCTAAACTTTGTTGCGATAAAGCATTCATAACTTCATCTGTAGAAACCTTAAATGCTAGCATTCTATCAGGTTTCAACCAGATACGCATAGCATAATCACGGTTTCCAATAATATCAGCATCACCTACTCCATCTACTTTTTTAATTTCAGATAATAAATTAATATCCGTATAATTAAATAAGAATTTTTGATCCATTGTTGGATCTGTACTAAACACGTTTATGTACATTAAATTATTTGATTCTTCTCTCGTAATTTTCACTCCTTCCCTAATTACTAAGGGTGGTAACTTATTTACAATAGTAGAAACTCTATTTTGAATATTTATTGCCGCTTGATTAGGATCTGTTCCTAACTTAAATACTACTTGAATTGATGCTTCACCATCATTACCTGCATCTGAAGTAATATATTTTATACCAGGAGCACCATTTAAAGCTCTCTCAATTGGAATTATGACAGATTTAACCAATAATTCATTATTTGCTCCTGGATAATCTGCAGTAACATTTACTTTTGGTGGAGATATTGATGGCAATTGTGTAACTGGCAAAGTCGTCATAGCCAAAACACCTATCAAAACAATCATCAGCGATATAACTATCGACAATACTGGTCTTTCAATAAATTTATTAAACATTTTTTATTTTTTTTAGTTAAGACTAGTTAGCTTTATACCTCAGGTGATTCAATACATCCTCTGGCTTTTGATAATCAACTTTTATTTTGTCATTATCTTTTACTTTCTGAACACCTTCTAACAAAATTCTATCATTAGCATTAATACCACTTTTAACTATATAGATATCTGGCATTTCACCAATAATTGTAATTTCTCTTACTTTCACAACATTGTTTTTATCCACTACAAAAACATATTTTTTATCTTGAATTTCATAAGTTGTTTTTTGAGGAATTACCATGGCATTTTTTATAGGATTTGTCATAATAACACTCCCTGTTTCTCCATTTCTTAATAATTTATCTGGATTTGGAAAACGAGCTCTAAAAGCAATATTGCCTGTTTCACTATCAAATTCACCTTCTACAAGTTCTACAACTCCTTTATCTTTAAACATTTCATTATTAGCCAAAAGCAAGTCTACTTTTTTATCTCCACGATCCTTAACATCCATTTGATAATTCAGATATTCAGGTTCTGATAAATTAAAATAAGCGTAAACCGCACTATTGTCTGAAAGCGAGGTCAACAAATCTCCTTCTTCAATCAGACTCCCTAACTTTTTTGGAATTCTATCAATCGTTCCTGAAAACGGAGCTTTAATTATAGTGTACGATAAATGCAAATTTGCAGAAGCTACTTCAGCTTTGGCTCCTTGAAGCTTAGTTAAAGCCATAGCTAATTCATTCTTAGATACAATATTTTTATCTGCTAAAACTTTAGTGTTTTGTAAATCAATTTCGGCGGCCTTAACTTCAGCTTGCGACTTTAACAAATCAGCTTCTTGAAATTTAGACATAATACGAAACATAATTTGGCCTGCTTTCACATACTGCCCTTCATCAACATAAATATTTTGAAGATATCCTTTTTCTTGAGATCTAATTTCGATATTTTTAACCGACTTAATTTGAGAGACATATTGTTTTGTAAATGAAGTATCCAATACCATAGGATTTGTTACCGCATATTTTACAACCTCTTCTTTTTCTTCCTTTTTTGAGTTACAACTTACAAGGAACAACGTGGCCATTAAGCCCGTAATCATGACAATTTTTTTCATGGTGTGAAAATGGAAATTTAGCAATTGATGTTTTGGAATACATAGATTCCTTTTGAAAGTAAAAAACCATCAGTTGCCTGAAAGTGACAAAATTGCCTTTCAGGAAGAATGAGCTGTATTATTAAATTTACAAGTACCGCTTAGTCTAACAACTAATGTGTACTGATTATCAAATTCTTAATACGCTTTGAGTAATATAAATAGGTGTAGATTGGCCGCTAATGGGCTTAGTAAAATAAAATCTATTGTAAGGAAAAGAAGTGATAAAAGAATTATCATTTGAAAAATACCACTTAGCAAAAAGAGTTTGTTTAAATTTAACTATTTTAGTATCCCCTGCATTTTTATAATCGTCATTACTAGAGTATTCCTCATTTAAATCAAAATCTTTATTTACAATTGTTTGGGATGAATGTCCTCTTTTAGAATGTAAAAATTTATTGTGTAATTTATAAGTACTATTAAAATTTGAAATGGGAGCGCTAGCAGTTGTATGCGTAGTAGCATGCATTTTATTCCCTCCTATAAGAAGCGAGGTGAAGAGATATGTTATAAATAGTAATGCTCTCATTTAGGAGCAAATTTATAAAAAAAACCGAATGTTAAAATAACTAGTATGTTAAAAAAAAGCCAATCTATCAAATCGTTAAATATTGAGTAAATCACACTTTTTTAAGATAACTATTACGATATAGTTTTCGAAAAATGGAAAATACTAATTATTTTTCAACATAAACAGACAAGGTAATTTACAATTTACTCGACAAAAAAATGTATTTCAACACTATAAGAATGATTTATTTCATTAATTTTATAATAAAAAATGCTAAAATGCAATCAAAAGCTAAAACAGTAGATGAATATATAACTGAACTTTCTGACGAAAGGAAAGAAGTAATAAACATGCTTAGAGAGACGATCGTAAAAAATATCCCAAGTGGTTTTGTAGAAGAAATGAATTATGGTATGATTGGGTATGTAGTTCCACATTCCTTATATCCAGATGGATATCATTGTAATCCTAAACTTCCGTTGCCTTTTATCAATATTGCCTCACAAAAAAATTTCATCGCAATATATCATATGGGAATTTATACTAATCCATCTCTTTTAAAGTGGTTTGTTGATGAATTTCCAAACTACAGTTCTTTAAAACTTGATATGGGGAAAAGTTGTATTCGATTCAAAAAAATAAAAAATATACCTTATGATTTAATTGCTCAGCTCGTTCAGAAAATGACAGTTAAAGAATGGATAAAGTGTTTTGAATCTTAAATAAAAAAGTAGTAACCTTTAAAATTTTAATTATGAAAATCATCAAACGAATTCTATTTGCAATTTTAGGAATTATTGTTTTGGCATTAATAGCAGCTTTTATTATGCCTAAAGAGTATGCTGTTGAAAGAGAAATTATAATCAATCAACAAAAAGACAGTGTATTTAATTATATCAAACATTTGAAAAACCAAGATAATTTTAGTGTTTGGTCTAAAACAGACCCAAATATGAAAAAGACTTTTTCTGGAGTAGATGGAACAGTAGGCGCTATTGCTGCATGGGAAAGTAATGATAAGAACGTAGGTTTTGGTGAGCAAGAGATTAAAAAAATAACAACAGGAGAACGTATTGATTTTGAACTGCGCTTTAAGAAACCTTTTGAGTCAACAGGTAACGCTTATTTTACTACAGAATCTATTTCGGCATCAGAAACTAAGGTAAAATGGGGATTTAATGGGAAAATGCCCTACCCAATGAATCTCATGCTACCTGTAATGAACATGGATGAAATGCTTGGAAAAGATTTAGAAAAAGGACTAAACGATCTTAAAATAATTTTAGAAAAATAATTGAATTGAAAACTCCCCTTAAATTAGGGGGAGTTTTCAATTCAATTACTCTTATTTATAGATATTCTTTATGTCTTTCTCAAAAAGAGTAAAGGGATCATTATAAAATTTAATAAAATCAGGAACACTTATTTGTCCTGGAAAAGGTGCGTAATAATGTGTTGGACTCTGAATGTCATTTCTCCAAACTAGAACATAACACAATTCCATCTTTTCTGATTTTAAAATAGGGAGTAAAGTCTCAGTCCACCAAGTTGGATTTGGTATTGATTCCAAACCCGTTTCTGTCAATGCAGCCAACTTATTGTTTTTTATACCATAATCAGAAACAATTTTAAGTTTCTTTATTGCAGTTTCAATATCATAATGACCGTCTCTTCCATAATCACCATAATTATCCATTCCTACCATATCTACATAATCATTCCCTGGAAAACGCTCTAAATACTCTGCTTCCATATTGAATTTATTATCTGGTGAAAAAGCATAAATAAAATTATGCACTCCAAGAGAATCTCTCAAATAAGAAACAGTGAACTGCCAAACGGCAATAAAATCTTCACGGGATGTATACGGTTTTCCCCACCAAAACCAATCTCCGTCAAATTCATGATAAGGTCTAAAAATAATAGGAGCCAAACTCCCATCTTTACCTTTTACCGAATGAGCAAAATCAGCTATTGTATTTAAAATTTGTTTGTATTCTTCGTGTTTTGATCCTCCTGGTTTAATTAAAGACATGGATGCAACAGAAACCCCATCTTTCCAATAGAAACCTCCTTCAGAAGCTGGGTTAGAAAAATGCCAAGCTGCAGTCGTCACTCCTCCTCGATTGTAAGTGTCTACAACATTTTTTATTAGAGCTTGTTTTGTGAGTTCAATATCTACTGCTGATTTTCCAGATAAACCATTAAAGTCAACTCCAACCATTGCAGGAAAAGAACCTGTAACTGATTTTACATCGGAACGATTGACATCACCAGACCAACCATGTCCATATTCCGTATCGTGCTGATGTGCAAAAAGGATACTTCGTTTAGAAATATCCTTTAGGTTTTTGTATAATGCTTTGGTCTCTATTGTTGCATTTTTGTCAATTTGTCCAAAAACAAAATTTCCTGTCAATGCCAATAATACCGTACATATGATTTTATAAAATGCTATTTTATTCATAATTAAAAAATTTATTTCAATTATGAAAATTAAGCTTATACCGCTAAATAAGCTGATACGTTTTTGTCAATTCGTTCATCAATATTGTCAATATCCGCTTTTACGAATTTTTCTCCAAGAATATTTTCATATAATTCAATATATCTTTCCGATACTGATTCAATATACGCTTCAGTCATTTCTGGAATTTGTTGCCCTTCTAGTCCCTGAAATCCATTTTCAATTAACCAACGACGTACAAACTCTTTAGATAATTGTTTTTGCTCTTCCCCTTTATCTTGTCTTTCTTGATATCCTTCTGAATAAAAATAACGAGAAGAATCTGGTGTATGAATTTCATCAATTAAAACAATCACTCCTTCTTTCGTTTTTCCAAATTCATATTTGGTATCTACTAATATTAATCCGCGACTTGCTGCAATCTCTGTCCCTCTTTGAAATAAAGCTCTAGTATATTTTTCTAAAACTAAATAGTCTTCTTCAGTAACAATACCTTTTGACAAAATTTCTTCACGAGAAATATCGGCATCATGTTCTCCATTATCCGCTTTTGTAGTTGGGGTAATAATTGGCTCTGGGAATTTATCATTCTCTTTTAAACCTTCTGGCATTTTTACACCACAAATTTCTCTTTTTCCTAAAGCATATTCACGAGCAGCATGACCGGATACATAACCACGAATCACCATTTCAACTTTAAAAGGTTCACATAAATGACCTACTGCTACATTGGGATCGGGAGTTGCAATCAACCAATTAGGAACTATATCTTGAGTCAATTCCATGAATTTAGTAGCAATTTGATTCAAAATTTGTCCTTTATAAGGAATCCCTTTTGGTAAAACTACATCAAAAGCCGAAAGCCTATCAGTAGCCACCATAACCAAAAGCTCGTCATTGATATTGTAAACTTCTCTTACTTTACCGCGATAAACTGATTTTTGGTTTGGGAAATTAAAATTAGTGGTTGTAATTGTATTGCTCATTATTGTTGTGTGTGTTGTGTTTTTTAATAAATGCAAATTTAGGATTATTTTAGACAGAAATGCAAAGAATACTTTGTTGTATAATTACAAAAAAAATAGATTTCACAAAAAAATTAAAACAATGACTATTTACCGAAGTTTTATTTACTCAGTACTGATTTTACTTAATAATTTGCTTGCTATATAGTTTGCTACCCCATCTTCATGGTTTGTATTAATTACTTCTAAATGAGATAATTTATTTTTCAAACTATCAGGCGCATTACCCATTAGTAGCCCTTTAGCAGTAGACTCTAACATTTTTTCATCATTGTATCCGTCACCAAAAGATATAGTTTCATGAAATTCTAACTTTTCAATTTCCAAAATTTTTGCAATAGCGACACTTTTATCAACAGATTTGTCCATAAATTCAAGACAAAGTGGCAAACTGAAAGCGTGACTAAAAAGATCCGAATGGTCAACCAAAATTTGATCTCGCAATTCCATCAATTTAGAATGCCTTTCATGCGTGAAAAATATTTTAATAGCACTAAAATCTTCAATAGTATTAAAATCTACCAATTCCGGTAAATAATTTAATTTAGTTTGAAAACTATTCAGCTTTTCATTATGTTTATTGGTTTGCCATACATTTTCTTTAAATAAAACAGTCGTAATTTCTGAATCGATTTTTAAAGATAATATGGATTTTATAGACTCACTATCGATGTCGATAGAAAATAGAAGTTCCTTTTTAGGAGAATGGATTCTTGCTCCATTGGAAGTAACTAAGTAAACTGGAAATCCCAACGTTTCAACTATAGGCAGCGCATCTAGATGATGACGACCTGTTGCTACAATTATTAAATAATTTTGATTGTATAATTCCCTAAAAACTGTTTTAGTATATTCTGATATTTTATGATCTTGATTCAGTAATGTTCCATCTAAGTCACTGATTACTACTTTTATATTATTATCTATTTTCATTATCCTAATTGATCTATTTATGGCACAAATTTATTCTAATTCAAACAAAATACAAAACAAAACAATAGGGCACCTGATGAAAATAACATCAAATTAACCTATTTAACATAAAGTAAGAAGTTTAAATAATAATCATTATTTAAAAACTGACTGCCTAATAATTCTACCAAATAATCGATATCCAATATTTGATCGAAGTATACTCAGGAAATTAGCATCGAAACCAATGGTATGTCTTTTAAAGTTATTTGATGGGTTTTCGGCAATTTTTAATATTTCTTTTATAATCTGAGGTTTTAAATCTTTGTTTTTCTTGGTCTTATTTTCTAAAATTTTTCCAATTTTATTCATTAAATAATTATAAGAAGGTAAGGAAGAGCAATCTGATTTGGTCACATTTTTTTGAAAATTAGAAGGAGTATTTCCAAATTGTACTGTAGCAACACTTACATTAAAATCAATTAATTCATAAGCCATACATTCTGAAAAACTTTCTACCGCATGTTTAGTAGAATGATAAAAACTACCCAAAGGTAAATTTACTAAACCTGCTATTGAAGTAATATTTATAAAATGCCCTTTTTTCTGGACTCTAAATAAAGGAATAAAAGACCTGCACACCTTTACAACTCCCAAATAATTCACATCAACAATATGATTAATCATTGAATCTTCAGATAACTCCACAAAACTCCTATACCCTACTCCTGCATTATTAATTACTACATCAATAGTCTTATATTCATCAATAATTTTTTCATACGCATTCTCAATACTGGAGCTACAAGTAACATCCAATAAAAAACAATTTATATTTTTTATATCTTGAAGCTCTTTTCCTTGTTCTAAGCAAATCATTGTTGCAATAACATTCCAACCATTTTCAGCAAAATGCAACGCAATTTCTTTACCTATACCACCTGAAGCACCAGTTATGACAACATTTTTCAATTCTATTTTCTTTAATTATTATACATTCTTTATTAAATATAAGATCAAAAAATTGATACTCTATTTAATAAATACGACCCCTATTTGGGGTCGTAAAAGTCTGTTATATGCCTTTTTATGGCAAATTTTTAATCTATATTCTCAGTATACTTATAAGCATCAATTACCTTTTTCACTAACCTATGTCTCACAATATCTTTATCATCAAGATATATAATTCCAATTCCTTCAATATCTTTTAATACTAATAATGCCTCTTTGAGCCCTGAAATAGTTCTCCGAGGTAAGTCAACTTGTCCTGGATCACCAGTCACCATGAATTTTGCACTTTTCCCCATACGGGTTAAGAACATTTTCATTTGTGAATGCGTTGTGTTTTGAGCTTCATCCAAAATTACAAAAGCATTATCCAGTGTTCTACCACGCATAAAAGCCAATGGTGCAATTTGAATAATTCCCTTCAAGATATAGTCTTCCAGTTTTTCATTGGGCAACATATCTCTTAAAGCATCATAAAGTGGTTGCATATACGGATCTAATTTTTCTTTCATGTCTCCTGGTAAAAAACCAAGATTTTCACCAGCTTCTACAGCGGGACGGGTTAGAATTATTCGCTTAACTTGTTTCTCTTTCAATGCTTTTACTGCCATCGCAACTCCCGTATAGGTTTTCCCAGTTCCAGCAGGACCTACAGCAAAAACCATATCGTTAGTATTAATGGTATCCACTAAAAGCTGTTGATTGGGAGTCATCGCTTTAATGATTTTACCTCCTACTCCATGAACTAGGATTTTATCATTAATAGCCATTTTTCGGTCATCTTGTGCATCACCCAAAATAACACGTTCTATAACATTGTTATCAATATTATTATAGCGGGTAAAATGCAACATTAAGCGTTGAAACCGTTTTTCGAACTCGTCTAAAATTTCTTTTTCTCCAAAAGCTTTCAAGGTGGTTCCTCGAGCTACGATTTTAAGTTTTGGATAATATTTTTTAATCATTTCAAGATGAGAGTCTTGAGCGCCCCAAAACTCTTTTGGTGCGATGTCTATGAGCTCGATTATTCTTTCGTTCAAAAGTTGTAGTTTTATATTAAAATTAATCAATCAATAAATCTAATCCGTTTTGGTTTTAAACCTTTGTAATATTTGCTTTAATAATTAGAATTTGTTTTTCTTTTTTGCTTTTTTGAATTTACTATTATTAGCTTTGCATTTCTCAAATTTAATGAAAATTAGTTTTAGATTACACCAATAGTTATAAACAAAATTATGTCAATAATTACCCTTACTACCGATTACGGCTTGAAAGACCACTTTGTTGGTGCGTTAAAAGGGAAGATTTTATCTGAATACTCTGATGCTACAATTATTGATATTTCACATCATATTGACGCATTCAACACTGTTGAAGCAAGTTACATAATTGGCGCAGCCTTTTCCAGTTTCCCAAAAGGGACTGTTCACCTGATAGGAGTGGATATGGAATTAAATAAAGAGAACCTCCATATTGTAATGCAATGGAATGATTCTTTTTTTATTGCTGCCGATAATGGAATTTTAAGCATGCTTTCGCAAAAAATTGTTCCTCAAAAAATAGTCGCCATCAACATTCATGATCGTTTACCAAGTGATGCTTCTGGTCTAGATGTTTTTGTAAAAGTGGCTTGTCATATTGCCAAAGGAGGGTTACTAAACGTAATTGGCAAAGAAATTAGTACCATAAAACAAATAACTGAATTAAAAGCAGTTGCTTCAGATGACAACAATTTATTGAAAGGACATGTGATTTATATTGACCATTTTGGAAATGTAATAACTAATATTTCCAAAAAGCAATTTCTAGAAGTGGCCAAAGGACGTCCCTATGAAATTATCATGAAAACGAAAAATATCAAAACCATTTTGCCTAATTATTCGGCAATTGCTAGTTCAGATAAATATCCAATTAAGAACTATGAAGGGGAAAAATTAGCCATATTCAACGAAGCTGGTTTCCTTGAAATTGCAATATTTAGAAGCAATCCTAATAAAGTGGGTTCGGCTAATAGTTTATTGGGACTCAATTATAGAGATGTAGTTTCTATTCAATTTAAAAATTAAGATTTTAATAAAATAGAAAAATCATCAATCGTTAATCCTAAATCAAAAATCTAAATGTTTGTACGAATAGTAAAATTGAGTTTTCACGAAGAAAAAATCCCTGCTTTTTTAGAAAATTTTGAATCCATAAAAGATAGAATTCGATCAGCACCAGGAAATAAACTATTGGAACTATATCAAGATAAAAATAATAAAAGCATCTTTTTTACGTACAGCTACTGGGAAACCGAAGCCGATTTAGAAAATTACAGAAACTCTGCCTTTTTTGATGAAGTTTGGACTTTTACCAAAAAACTATTCAATGATAAACCCGAAGCTTGGAGTGTCGATAAATTAGCTTCTTTGGTTTAAAGTTTAATGTTCGAAGTTGAGCAGCATTAAACCTTAAATCTTAAACTTTTTAAACAAAAAAAATGAAAGCAATATTATTACGAGAAATTAAATCCTTTTTTGGTTCGCCAATCGGTTATTTAGTAATCGCATTATTTCTAATTCTCAACGGATTATTTCTTTGGGTTTTTCAAGGTGATTATAATATCCTCAATACTGGATTTGCTGATATGAGTCCGTTTTTCACTCTATCTCCATGGATTTTAATATTCTTAATTCCTGCCGTTACCATGCGCAGTTTTTCGGATGAAAAGAAGCAAGGAACACTTGAATTATTACTTACTAAACCTTTGAGTATATGGGAAATTGTTAACGGAAAATTCTTTGGTGCCATGCTGCTTATTGTAATGGCTATTGTTCCAACAATTATCTATGTTTTTGTAATTTCTAGCTTAGGAATGCCCGAAGGAAATATTGATATGGGAAGTACTATTGGATCTTATTTTGGTTTATTATTTTTAATTGCAGCTTATTCCGCAATTGGAATATTTACTTCTACCCTATCCGATAATCAGATCGTCGCTTTTATTGTAGCCGTATTTTTATGCTTCTTTTTCTATTTTGGATTCGAAGGATTGGCATCAATTGTGCCTTCAGTTTCTACTTTAATTTCGGCAATAGGAATGCAAGATCATTTTAAAAGTATGGGCCGTGGTGTAATCGACACTAGAGATATTCTCTATTTTGTAAGCATCACTATTTTATTCCTTTCGTTTACTGTTTATAAACTAAAATCTTTTAAATTGTAATGGTACCAATTCAAAAAAGCAACTTAAAAACATTACTGATAACTATTGCCTTTTTATTGATTGCAAACGGAATCAGCATGCGATTTTTTCATCGTTTTGATTTAACTAAGGACAAAAGATATACCCTTTCTGAAACCTCTTTGAATATCATCAAGCAAGTACAAGAACCGCTTTCGATAAAGATATACATGCAAGGGGAATTGCCTGCTGAGTTCAAGCGATTGCAGCAAGAAACACAACAATTATTAGAAGAATTTCAAGCTTATAATAAAAATATTGTTTTCGAATTTGTCAATCCATTAGAAAATGAAGATTCGAGCATGGACAACATCAAAGAATTGTATCGAAAAGGATTGACACCAGTAAACATAACTGTTGACGACAAAGGGAAACAATCCCAAGCTATGGTATTTCCTTGGGCTATTGCTGTGTATAACAATAAGGAAGTCAACATCCCATTATTGAAAAATAAAATGGGCGCTACTACAACTGAAAAAGTTATTGGATCTGTACAACACCTAGAGTATTCTATTGCTGATGCCATTAATAAAATCACTACCGTTAAACAGAAAAAAATTGCGGTAATTAAAGGAAATGGAGAGTTGCAAGATATTTTAATGGCTAAATTTCTTTTGCAAATAAGAGAAAGTTACCACATTGGCCCATTTACATTGGATTCGGTTGCCAAAAGTCCGATACAAAGTTTAGAAGCTTTAGAAAAATATGATTTGGCTGTTATTGCAAAACCTACAGAAACCTTCTCAGACGCCGAAAAACAAGTTTTAGACCAGTATATTATTAACGGAGGTAAAACATTATGGCTTGTGGACCAAGTAGCGGTTGAAATGGACAGTTTGTACAATTCTGCTGGTGCTACTTTAGCTTATCCTAGAGAACTAAATCTAAATGATATGTTCTTTAAATACGGCTTTAGAATTAACCCAGATATTATAAAAGACGAACAAGGAAGTCCTATAAAATTGGCCACTGGTGAACAAGGAAGTGCTACACAGTATCAAGATTTCAACTGGAAATTTGCCCCATTAGTTTACCCAGAAAGTACCCATCCTATTGTAAAGAATTTAGGCGGAATAAAATTTGATTTTGCCAATCCTATTGATACTTTAAAAAATGGAATTAAGAAAACGGTGCTTCTAAAATCATCTCAATATTCCAAAAAAGTCGGTACTCCTGTCGAAGTTAATTTAGAAATTGTTGCTGAAGAAACGAGCCCGAATCATTATATCAAAACAGGGAATATTCCAATGGGAGTTTTACTTGAAGGTCAATTTCACTCGGTATTTGAAAACCGTGTTCTACCATTTGAGCAAAGCAATTTCAAAAAAGAAGGAAAAGCCAGCAAAATGATTGTGATTTCTGATGGAGATTTGATAAAAAACCAATTGGACAAAAATTTTCAACCCGTTGAATTGGGCTTTGATCAAAGATCTGGTAATTTGTATGACAACAAAGATTTCTTGTTAAATTGTGTCAATTATTTACTAGATGACACTGGACTTATTAACATTCGATCAAAGGATCTTGACCTTCCTTTATTAGACAAAGAAAAAGTATATGAAAACTATACTCAGACACAAATCATAACTATCGGGCTTCCAATCCTAATATTAACCCTTTTTGGACTTTTATTTACCTTTATTAGAAAAAGAAAATACAGTAAATAGATGTTAATAAAAAAGTTTCAATACTAGAATAGTTTACGATATATTTGTAAAATGTATTCTATTTTAGAATTTAAACTAAAAGAGAAACTCAAAAAATAAAATAAAACAGATGAAATTTATAGTATCGAGTTCGTACTTATTAAAACAGTTACAAGTTTTAGGTAGTGTTATCAATAGCAGTAATACTTTGCCAATTTTGGACAACTTCCTATTTGAATTAAACAATAATGAATTAACGGTTTCAGCCTCCGATTTAGAGACGACTATGTCTGCAAGTTTGGCGATTGATTCTACAAGTCAAGGAAGTGTTGCTGTACCTGCAAAGTTACTTTTGGAAATTCTTAAAACGTTTCCTGAGCAACCTTTAACTTTTACCGTTCAAGAGAATAGTACTATAGAAATAAGTTCAAATTCAGGAAAATATGCATTAGCATATGCTCCAGGTCAAGAATTTCCTAAAGCAGTAAATCTTGAAGAGCCTTCAGTGACTTTAGTTCCTGCTGATGTATTGGCAACCGCCATTAGCAAAACAATCTTTGCAGCAGGAAATGATGATTTACGCCCAGTAATGTCTGGAGTGTTTTTTCAATTTTCTCCGGAAGGTTTGACTTTTGTAGCAACAGATGCTCACAAACTGGTAAAATATGCTCGTACTGATGTAAAAGCATCACAAGTGGCTGATTTTATTATGCCAAAAAAACCTTTGACAATTTTAAAGAGCATTCTTTCCACATCTGATGCGGAAGTGAAAATTGAATACAATGATTCAAATGCTACTTTCTCATTCGACAACTATATTTTAATGTGTCGTTTAATAGATGGAAAATATCCAAACTATGAAGCGGTTATCCCAAAAGAGAATCCTAATAAATTAATGATTGACCGTTCTCAATTCTTGAGTTCTGTGCGTCGTGTGGCTATTTTCTCTAACAAAACAACACACCAAATTCGTTTAAAAATTGCTGGTGCTGAGTTGAATGTTTCAGCTGAAGATATTGATTACTCAAATAAAGCAGAAGAAAGATTGACATGTGATTACCAAGGTGACGATATGCAAATAGGATATAACTCTCGTTTCCTTACTGAAATGTTAACTAATCTACAATCAGACATGATTATGCTTGAAATGTCATTGCCTAATAGAGCTGGAATTCTTACTCCTGTTGATGGATTAGAAGAAGGGGAAACAGTAACTATGCTAGTAATGCCTGTAATGTTAAATAGTTAACATTAAACCTTGAAATTGTTGTATATTGATTTTTGAAATTGAAATATAATACTTATCATTGTGATTCAAAATACGCTATTAACCAAACCATTTTTATATTTAAAAAAACCGCTATTTCCTTTTGGGATATGCGGTTTTTTTTTGTGGTCAATATTTTAAGAGAAATATTTATTTTATTAAATAACTCCCATTTTTTTCATTAGAAAAGTAGCGCTTTTATTTTTACAAATTCCATCACGCAGTTTGTAATCAAAATGTAATTCATCATTCTGAATTTCAACTTCAAAACATTTATTGGTAAGTAGGTCCGGATATTCATTTGTTGTTAAGCAAACTTCGATATCATGGGTTGCAATAGCACCAATAGCTTTCTTAGCTATTACTTTCTTTACTACTTCTATAGTTCCATTTCGTTTATCATCTGAGTTGGTTCCTCTCAAAATCTCATCCAATAATACGAACGCAGGTTGCTCTTCTAAGGCGTCCATAATTTGCTTTAATCGTTTGATTTCGGCAAAAAAATACGATTCACTATCCGATAATGAGTCCGACAATCGCATGGAAACTAATATAGGTAATGGATGCACCGTAGCTTCGCTTGCGCAAACTACTGATCCCATTCCTGATAAAACCATATTGACGCCCAAACTTCTTAAAAAAGTACTTTTACCAGACATGTTAGAGCCTGTCAATATCATAAAGGATTCAGGCTGAAAACGTACCCCATTCCCCACTCTCGTTTTTTCATTTAGCAAAGGATGACTTAAATTTGAAAACGCTATTTTGAACTCAGAATTCAAATTTGGAAAAACAAAATCGGGATTATTATAGGAGAAATTACCCAAGCTACACAACATTTCAAATTCTCCGATCACTTCCAACCATTCTTCTAGCATAGCTGCATGCTCTTTTTTCCAACTCAATAATTTTTTTAATACATGAAGATTAAATAGAAAAGTTCCGTTGAACAATGATGCTGCCAACAAATTCCCAACAGTATCCATATTAGAAAACAATTCAGACAAAACTTTAAGATGATGACTTGCATTGTCAGCCTTAAACTTTAGTCTTTTTTGTAATTGCGTCAATTTTTTAGACTGAAATGATTCTTCTTCTATTTTTTTAAGTAATAAACTATATTGGCTAATGACTTTATCAATATCCTCAGCATTGGCAATTTCTATTTGGATTCGCTTAAAAAAATTACCTAAAATCGCTAAATTAACAAGAAAGATATAGGTCAAGAAGCTTAGTAAAATAACTTTAGAAGTTACTACATAAGCAATCAAAGTTCCTAAAAATAATACTGGAGTGACATATGATACTATACTAGCCCATTTAGGTAAAGGGGTTATTGGGAATTTGCTCCATTGTAGTAGTGCTTCATAACTTGATTTAGTATCCAGACTCATTTTGGCCAAAGCCAAAAAATCCTGACGCCAATCTAACTTTTCAGATAACTCATTAGTTGCTTCTTGATTGTCTAGAATTGTTTCATTAGTTGACAAAGTAAGTAACTGCTGTGCCAATGTTTTCTTTCCGATAAAAGTAACCGTTCTATTTAAATTTTGAAATAGAGAATGTTCTCCAAAAATATCTAAATCATACACATAAGGATGATGAAAATCATTAAATTCTTGTCCGTTTTCAAAAGGAAGCGCTTTGCTTTCCAAATAAGAAATCTCTTCTTGATTGATTTTTAAAAGCGCCTCGCTCTTTTTTCGTTCAAAAAGTAATTTCGAATGGAAACGCATTAATATAATAAAAGCGATAAAAAATACTGCCGCCAATCCTATAAAGAGAATAGTACTATTTTGCATATAAAAATAAAGAGAACCCAAAAAAAGCACAATACTGACTAATCTAAAAAAACTGATACTATTGTATTTTTTATTGATTGTCTTTAATTCTTCCGTAACACTTTTAACCTTTGATTTATATATTTTCATCTGACTTATTAATGAAAGACAAATATAAGATTCCCGATAGGAATACCTATCGCAACGGTTAGTTAAATTAAGAAAATAAGAGGCATTCCATCTAAAAAAAGAAAAGCAACCAAAACCAATACGGTTTCAGCTGCTGTTTCTTACTCAAAAAATATTTTGCTCCATTTCATTAGTAAATAGGTTCTAACGACAATGAATTATGTGCATTTTAAATTACTCCTCAATAGGAATGGCAAGGATTGGAACATCAAAATTATTAGCAAATTTCTTAGTCAAACTAGGATGAAATAATCCTTCAAAAAAGCTTCTTTTATAAGTTAACATTGTTAAAAGATCAATTTCTTTATATAAAATAAAGTCCAATATCGTTTCTTTCACTTCATCACTGGTAATAACAAAAAACTCGATAGGCTCATCTTCAAAGTCTTTTTCCCATTTTTTTACCGTTTCCCTAGTAACATCAGAATTTCCTGTTTTCACATAAAGGCATTTTACTTCAGCATCAGCCATTTTAGCAACCGAAAGTATTTTTTTTAATGCTTTTTTATCTTTAGGTCTAAATCGAGTAGTAAAACCAATCGTTTTTATTGGTTTGAATTTGGCATCAATCGGAATACTTAGTAAAGGAACATTAATATCAGTTAGCACATTTCCAGTATTTGTACCTGAAAAAAATGCTGACCAACCCGAAGCACCTTCCGTTCCCATTACTACATAATCAATTTTATCGTCCTTAATTGATTTTTTTATGTTATAGATTAAATCACCATCCATCAATCGATGTGTCATTTTTATTTTATCTAAATGATGTTCTTCGGCTATCGCTCTTAATTTGGGTATTTCGTCTTTAAACATATCGAACTGTGATAATTGCAATGATTCATAAATTATCATATAATTCTCTGGAAAAAACTGATTGTCAAATACAGGCAATTCAAATGTATGCAACAAAATGAGCTCACCTTGAACAATTTTCGCAAATTCTAAAGCATGAATAAAGGCATTTGTTGCTGTTTCAGAAAAATCGGTCGGGAAGAGGATACGTTTCATGTTATATAGCGTTAATTGTAATTCGTTATTCAAAGTTATACTTAAAGTTACGGTATTAATATGATAATTATCAGTAGTTTATTTTATTATTCCTTATTTTAAAAAAATACAAAATACAACTCTATAATTCTAATCACTGTGAATTGCTAAAATAGGAATGTCTAATTCCTGTTCTTCTTTTTTACCATAACTCGGAACAAACAACCCTTCAAAAAAACCTCTTTTATAAGTTAACATAGTCAGCACATCAATATTTTTTGTCGAAACAAAATCAATGACTGTTTCTTTTA
Organism: Flavobacterium sp. WC2421; assembly: GCF_040822115.1. Lineage (NCBI taxonomy): Bacteria > Pseudomonadati > Bacteroidota > Flavobacteriia > Flavobacteriales > Flavobacteriaceae > Flavobacterium > Flavobacterium sp. WC2421. The sequence goes on from NZ_CP162004.1 coordinate 3,118,031, forward strand.
TGGCATCACTAAGCACAATATAAAAAGAGATCGGTTCTTTACGGTATTCTTTTTTCCATAAATCAATCGTTTCAAAAGAAACATCCGAAGTATTGGTTTTTACATATAGGCATTTTACTTTAGCATTTAGTTTCTTAGCAATTTCTAATACAGCTTGTAATGGCTTTTTATCTTTAGGCCTAAATCGTGTGGTAAAACCAATGTTTTTAATGGGACGGTATTTTGCTGACAAAGGCACACACAACATAGGAACTTCAACTCCAATAATTACAGAACCCGAATTTGAACCAACAAAAAAAGCATCCCAGCCAGTCATTCCAGAAGTTCCCATTACCACAAAGTCAATTTTATCTTCTTTGACTGCTTTTTTAATATTGCTAACCAAGTTGCCTTCCATTAATCGATGTGTCATTTTTATTTGATCCAAAGCAAGGGCTTGCGCCAATTTATGCATTTTAGGTACTTCCTCTTTAAATCGATCCAGTTCTGAAAATTCAATCGAATCATAAATCATTGAATAATTTTCATGAAAAAACTGTTCGTCAAAAGTCAATAATTCATAGGAATGCAATACAATAAGATCCGCTCCCACGGCATTGGAAAATTCCAATGCATGCACAAAAGCGTGAGTAGCGATTTCAGAAAAATCCGTTGGAAACAAGATACGTTTCATTATTACGACTATTTAAGGTAGGCTATTATAGTAAATTACATACTAAAGTTACAAATTAAATAGTTAAATATCAGTAAATTAAGTTGATTTTAACTTCTAAAAATCACTGTCATTTAAAAAAACGAATACTTCTACAGATTTACTACCTTTGCACCATATAATAAAAAATATGTTGTACAACGATTCCATAGTAGCACTGGCTACACCTTCAGGAGCGGGAGCCATAGCGGTAATCCGAATTTCCGGAAATGAAGCAATTACTATAGGTAACAGCGTTTTTAAGTCTATTAAAAACAAAGATTTACTCAAACAGAAAACACATACATTACATTTAGGACATATAGTAGATGATAATAAAACCTTAGACGAGGTTTTGGTATCTATCTTCAAAGGACCCAATTCTTATACAGGAGAGAATACCATAGAAATCTCCTGTCACGGTTCGACTTACATACAACAACAAATCATACAGTTATTGCTCCGCAAAGGATGTCGTATGGCCAATGCTGGTGAATTCACCCTTAGAGCCTTTCTAAACGGTAAACTTGATTTATCACAAGCCGAAGCCGTTGCTGATTTAATTTCGTCAGATAACGAAGCTTCTCACCAAATTGCAATGCAGCAAATGCGTGGTGGTTTCTCTAATGAAATTGCCAAATTAAGAGAGGAATTATTGAATTTTGCTTCGCTTATCGAATTAGAATTAGACTTTGCCGAAGAAGACGTAGAATTTGCAGATCGTACGCAGTTTCATGAATTATTGAACCGAATCGAATTTGTCCTGAAACGTCTTATTGATTCCTTCGCAGTGGGTAACGTTATCAAAAACGGAATTCCTGTGGCTATTGTTGGTGAACCTAATGTAGGAAAATCTACTTTGTTAAACGCATTATTGAATGAAGAACGCGCTATTGTATCTGAAATTGCTGGAACAACACGTGATACTATCGAAGACGAATTAGTTATTGGTGGCATTGGCTTCCGTTTTATTGATACAGCTGGAATTCGTGAAACTCAGGATGTAGTAGAAAGCATTGGAATCAAGAAAACATTTGAAAAAATAGAACAAGCCCAAGTGGTTTTATACTTGTTTGATAGTTTAAAATTTAAAGTTCAAAGTTCAGAATACATCATCGAAATTGAAAAAATAAAAAATCAGTTTCCTTTAAAACCATTGGTCGTTGTTATCAATAAACTGGATTTACTAACTGATCAAGAAATTACGACCATTCGCCTAGAACTTGAAACCTTAAACATTAAACTCATTTTCTTGAGTGCTAAAAATAATATAGGTGTTGATGAACTTAAAAATCAGTTACTCTCTTTTATCAATACAGGAGCTTTAAGAAATAATGAAACAATCGTTACTAATACAAGACATTACGATTCTTTACTTAAAGCATTAAATGAAATACAAAATGTAAAATACGGACTAGAAACAAATTTATCTAGCGATTTAATGGCACTTGATATTCGGGAAGCTTTGTACCATTTTGGGACAATTACTGGCCAAGTGACCAATGATGAATTGTTAGGTAATATATTTGCGAATTTCTGTATCGGTAAATAAAATCGCATTATTTAGCAAAATATCACGAAACACACTAAACCCTTTGTAAATCAAGGGCTTTAGTGTATTTTGGTGTTTTCTGAATTGGAAAAAAATCCCTTCTTCTAATACTAAAAAGGGACCCCATTTAAATATAGTCATTTTGAATTTTTGGAATTTAAAAAAGATATAATCATTCAATTCAAATGAAACATGCTTGATATACTTTCTATTATAAGTATACAAAACATGTACTTTCCCATCAGCTGTTTGAATTATGGCAGGATAGCTATATTCCCCTTTCTCTTGGTTTTCAAGATCAAATAATTTTTTCCAATGTACACCGTCTTTAGAATGTTCAACATCCAAAATATTACGACCATTAAACCAGTCTTTTCCTTGATACAAAGGATTATTGACCAATAGAAAAGACTTTTTAGAAATTGTTAATGCATCAATTCCTGAGTTTGAATTGACCACATTGATACTATCAGTACGTGTCCAGTTTTCCCCTTTATCACCAGACCAACTAGTTATTATTTTATTGCGTTTACTTCTAAACAACAGTTGAATTTTATTTTTTGAATGAATCAAAAATGTAGGCTGAATAATCTCAAAATCTTGCTTATTTTCAATTGAAATGGTACTCCATTCCCCTGTGGCTTCTACATATTTTTCAACATGTGCTCTCCATTCATTATTTATGGTACTTTCGGTACTGCTGCCACATAAAATAACACCTGGACTTGCTTCAATAGTTTATTTCTAATAGGACCTAAAATATTTTCTGGTAAATATTTAGGTTTGCTCCAAGTTAATCCCTGGTCATTAGAAGTTATCATTGCTCCAAACCATTCTCTTGGATTTTTTCCTACTCTATAGAACAAATACAGAGAGTTTCTTTTACTCTTGAACAAAACTGGATTCTAGCAAGGCAAAGTATCTTTTTCACGAATTAGCTCTTGGATCAAACATTTTGGACTAGACCACTTTTCATCTTTATAATTTGATACATAAATCCCTACATCTTTAGCTCCTTCATATTTTACTCCAAACCAAGCAGCTAGTAACACATTTGGTTTTAACTCCACAAGAGTAAAAGCATGACTATTTGTTGTTACCGGTTCTATAGCAATATATTGCTGCTTTATATGGGTCGCTGTTGGATTTTTTGGTACAGAGGTAACAACATATACCCAAGTATTAATAAAAGCAATGAGTATTTTAATTTTAAATGCATTACTTATTGTTTGGATTAAAAAATTATACAAATTATTTTATAAAATCGACATTCATCTTATCCGATTTCAATATTTTATCCCCAATGTATTTTCCAATTTGACTTCCTTGTAAAACCCCGTTTTCAATTGCATCTCTATAATGAATTCCTCCATATAATCTAGAAATAGCTGCTTCTTGTGAAGCCTGTAAAAATGATTTGAATTTTCTTTGGGACAAACCAAACTCTAATTCAGTAGTATCAGTAAATGAGAAATTAGTTCCCAAAATTTGTGTCAACACCGTTGCGGCAGCTGTCGAAATCACACTGTGGCCTGAGGTATATTCTGGAAATGGAGGTGTTTGTAAAACTGATTTCCAACGTTTATCAATCCATTTGTTGATAGCCGTTTCTGGCCTTATTCTATTGCTTCTGTATTTTTCGTCCCAACAACTTATAAAAGCATCAGACAAAGTAATTGCCACGCTGCAATGAATGAAGGCTGTTTGTGTCAAGCTAGTTCCTTTTTTCAAACAGGCAATTCCAGTAATTCCCATCCAATGTCCGCCTGGAGAAATTTTCTTTAGACCAAATTCAACATGCCCAATTTGATTTAAAATAAAAGGATTACAATCCCAAAAACTAGCAATAGCGCGTTGTTTTTTGGATAATTTATTTACAACTTTATAAACTTCATTCAATTGTATGTAAAAAGAAGAAGTCTTTGTTAAATCAAACGGCGCAGGTGGTGCTGGCTTAAATTGATCACATGACACTAGGTAAAAAGGTCTAATTTGAAACCAATTTGGCTCAATAGCCATCATATATCCAGGACCTGTAGGTTGCCAATATCCATCTCCTTCTGTAGGAGTATATTTCTTATAACTACTTAGTTTACTAAATCCATCCGCTTTTACATATTCCATCATTTGATTTACAACCAATTCTACCAGCTTAGCGGTGTATTCTACTTGTTCTTTAGAAATGCCTCTTTTTATAGCTAATTCCTTTAAAGAATTGGCTTCTGTTGCTAACAAATAGCCTGATGGTAAAAGTTTTTCAGCCATTTTGAATACCGTAAATACGGTCGCAAAAGAAGCATTACTTTTTGCGATAAGTTCATTTGGTACTTCAATTTTCTTAAATTGATTTATTGATGGTGCAAATGAATTTTTAGAATTATAAAATATTGAAGTAGCTTCATTTGAACCAAGAGTAACATACGAATAATATCTTGCTGCCGCGACAGGCGAGGTTACGTCATTTACCATTACATCTGTTACTTTTTTTAAAGCAGATACATAGTCATTTGAAGAGAACTCCTTATTTTGTGAAAAAGTTGTAGCTCCTACCAAAATGATGCTTAAAATGATATAGATTTTTTTCATAGTTTTTTATTAATAATTGTATACCTCTGGTATTTGATTGTTTACACCAAAAATGATTCTTTTTCTACCATTTGCGTCAAGAGAAATAATATCCTTAACACATCCATTTACTTTTAAACCAGAACTTAACTGGGGAACGTAAGTAAAATTACCTTTGCCATCTCCTGTTAATAAAACACCATAGTTGGCATCAATTTTTCCGATTTTTAGTCTTGTTTTTTCAATATTACCCCCCAATAAAATATCAATTTTTCCATCATTATTGTAGTCATTTAATCCAATAGCATAAACAGGTGCATAATTTGCCTGAACAGGTAAACTGTGCTTTATAAAAACGCCATTCTTGTTCTCAAACCAAAGGGTCTCAAAAGTACTGGCCTTTAATTCCTTTGCGGACTTCAATTGCTCGGGAGACAAAATTTCGGAAATAGTAGCATCAGAATAGGATTCATAATTTGGAAACCGCTGACGAAAACTAACAATTTGATCCGTAAATTCATCTCTGCTAGCCATAGGGTAAGATTTTCCTTGTACATAGCAGGAAATAAATGGATCAATCGAGCCATTTTTATCAAAATCACCATAACAAAGTGTTGCAGGTTCTTTTTCATTTACATGAATTTGGCTATTGTCACCCCAATTTCCAGCAACCAAATCAAGATCTCCATCTCCATCTAAATCAGCCAAAGCCAATCTATTCCACCAGCCATCTAAAGATTGAGGAAAGTATTTTTGTGTGGCGTCTACTAGTTTTCCATTTTTGTTTTCAAAACAACTAATTTTCATCCATTCCCCACAAACAATCAATTCTGGTTTGCCGTCTTTATTGATATCATCCCACAAAGCATCAGTAATCATTCCAACATGTTCTAATCCTGGAGCAAAAGCTGCAATTTGATTCGTAAAAACGCCCTTGCCGTCATTTATTAACAACATATTTGCTGGAGCTTCAGGATATCTACCTGGCACTACTCTGCTCCCAACAAATAAGTCTAAATCCCCATCTCCATCAACGTCCGCAGCCTTTACACAAGAACCGCTATTTGATTCAGGAGGTAATGCATTTTCTTTTCTTTCAAAAACGCCATTTGTATTAATGTACAATCGATCTTGTAATGCAGGGTCTTTTTCACTAAAAGCATATCCTCCACTTACCACATATAGATCTAAATCACCATCGTTATCAGCATCAAAAAATAAAGCATCTACATCTTCAGAAGCACGATCAGTATCAAAATCTTTTTGATTGTAAGCCATAAATTCCCCGTTGGGTTGTTGCAATACTAATTGACCTGCCTGCCCTTTTGCCCCTCCAATAAAAATATCTTCTAAATCATCCTTATTAATATCCCCTTTTGTTATACGAGGGCCACTATAGGACAGCATATTTGGCATTAAAGGTTGTACTTTAAAATCATTGGTTTCTTGCTCTAAATGACTAAAAGGAATAGTATTGCTTACTGAAGTAAAAACTGTTTTTTTAATTTCCTGAGCCGTATTTATAGCCGTATTGGTATCCTCATATTTTACGACAAAGGATTTATTTGCTGTAATATCCTTATTTATCGTCTGTATTTTTCCATCAGGCCAATAAATTGAAATAGAATCAATTGTAGCAGATGGAATCCCTAAATGCATCGGTTGTTGCATTGAACTTTGAAATCCATGCACGGGATAATTTTCTTGAGTTATAGTTCCTTTGGGGGTGAATACTTTGACCTTAGTACCCAAAGCATTTCTATTTTGTCCAAGCATTTGTAAACCAATATTCACATAATGCCCTGCATTTCCCATCTCAACTGCATTATTTCTATAAACCGCTGCAACATCATTCATTCGATTAACAACTAAATCAAGATCACCATCGTTATCAAGGTCAGTATAAACCGCACCATGAGAAAAGTTTTCATCTTCGAGTCCCCATTCCATTGACACATCTTTAAATTGAAGATTTCCTTTATTTTCAAAAACATAATTATGAAGCGGTGTTGAGGGAACTCCTTTCAACATTTGAAACATATTGTCTTCGGTTTCACCTTTAAGGTGTTTCAATCGTTCATTAGCATAAAACTTAACAAAATCTCTATTAATCATGTCTTTTGCGTAACCATTGGAGACAAATAAATCTTTGTTCCCATCATTGTTAAAATCAGCAAATAGAGCAGACCAGCTCCAATCTGTATTCGAGATCCCACTTAACTGTCCCGTCTCGCTAAAGGTGTTATTTCCATTATTTACTTGTAACATATTACGCATTAACTGATGGTAAAATCCATTTTGTAATGTGTTTTTATAGAGTTCATAATTGTCTGGAGCATATAATAATTTTTGTCTTTTATTATCGGCAGGAAGCATGTCTAAAGTGTAAATATCTGGCCAACCATCATTATTAATATCGGCTATATCAGCTCCCATTGAAAAGTTAGATATGTGTCCTATTTCATCTTTTAAATGATCCGTAAAAGTGCCATCTCCATTATTGATGTATAAATAATCTTCTTCTACATAATCATTAGAAACATACAAATCAGCCCAGCCGTCATTATTGATATCGCTCACAATTACTGACAAACCATATCCAATGGGATTTGAAAGAATATTGGCCTGAGCAGTAACATCTGTAAAATGATTGTTATCATTGCGATACAAACGGTCACCCGCATCAGGATCAATCATTTTTTTTACAAAAGAAGCGTCAAAATTACGAAGTTGTTTAATATTATGATTCAAAACATAAAGATCTAAATCACCATCATTATCATAATCAAAAAAAGCAGCCTGTGTAGAATGTCCCTCATCAGCAACACCCATCTCTACTGCTTTGTCTTTGAATGTAATTTCACCATTAGCTGAAGGTCCGTTATTGATAAACAATTGATTTCTTCTCTTTTCGGGTTCCACATCACCTGAGTAACTAACATAAATATCCAACCAGCCATCTCCATTTACATCGGCTACACTAACTCCAGTTTTCCAACCTCTTCGTCCTGTAACGCCTGCTTTTTTTGTAACATCGTTAAACTTTAAATTCCCTTGGTTGATGTATAATTTATTAGGTTGAAGATTAGAAGTAAAATACAAATCAATCAATCCATCGTTATTGAAATCACCCGATGCAACTCCGCCTCCATTATAAAAATATTCATAGGTAATAATATTAAGTTGCGGAGATTCTGGAAGTAGATTATTAAAAGTAATCCCTGTATCATTTGAAGCTAACAAAGAAAATAACTTTGTCTGCTGTGAAAAAACAGGTGATAAAACCAATAAACTTGTGCCTATAAAAAACCAAACTTTTTTCATATTTTTTATATTAAAATAAATGATGTATTGACCAAAATCATAAAATTACAAAAACTAAACTTAAAATAAATTCAATCAATTTACAGCGCGCTATGTAATTTCAATTGGTTACTTATTCTTTAAACCTACCTTATGACCTGCTATGGCATAATATAAAATTATAATATAACAAGGCAATAAAATCCAATATCCCTTAGTAGATGCCGTAGCCGTAGCTAAAGCCTCATTCATTCCTTGTGCAATAAATTGGGCTTTATTAGAATCTACCAACTTACCATATAAAGGTGGAATTATAGCTCCTCCAGAAATTGCCATAATTAACAATGCCGAAGCTGTTTTTGTAAATTTTCCTAATCCACTTAATGTTAAAGGCCATATTGCTGGCCATATTAAAGCATTTGCAATTCCTAATGCGGCAACAAATAAAATGGAAACAAATCCAGAAGAAAACACAATGCAAAAGGAAAGAACAATGCCTAAAATGGCACTAATTCTTAATGCTAAAGCTTGAGTAATGTATTTTGGAATTAAAAAAACACCCAATGTATAAGTTGCTACCATAGCCATTAAGGTAAAAGTGGTGAAAAATTTAGCATCAGCGACAGGAAATCCTAAAGAAATACCATACGCAATAATTGTATCACCAGCAATAACTTCAACACCAACATACATGAAAAGTGTTAATACCCCTAACCATAAGTGAGGAAACTGAAAAATACTTGTTTGTGTGGTTTCTCCATCATTTACTTTTTTTATTGGTTCCGCTTCCACATCAGGTAAGGGAGCCTTTCTTATCAAAACACCTAACACAAATAAAACAATTGCCATTACTAAATAAGGAATAACCACACTATCGGCCATTGTATCTAGTAATTGTGCCTTTTCGCTAGCATCTACTACATTTAATTTCTCTTTAACCTCATCAATACCAGATAATAAAATGGCTCCAAAAACAAGAGAACCTAAAGCTCCTGCTACTTTATTAGCAATTCCCATTATTGAAATGCGTTTAGCGGCACTTTCAATAGGTCCTAAAATAGTTATGTATGGATTTGATGCCGTTTGTAATAAAGTCATTCCGGCTCCTTGAATAAAAATACCTGATAAAAACATCCAATATGTTCTTGCTTCGGCTGCTGGTATAAAAACTAAAGCGCCAAATCCCATTATAAACAAACCTAATGACATTCCTTTTTTATAACCAACCTTTGATAAAATATAAGAAGCAGGTAAAGCCATAATGACAAAAGAAATATAAGATGCTGAGGCGACCAAAAGAGATTGCGCCGAAGTTAATTCGTTTATGGTTTTCATAAATGGAATTAATGCGCCATTAATCCATGTAACAAATCCAAAAATAAAAAATAATCCCCCAATTATCATAATTGGAATTAATGTGGTGTTTTTTTCCTGAGTTGATGATAAAGTACTAGCTGACATATATCTTATTTTAAAAATTTAATTTTATATTATAATGTTCAAACCATTTATAATACGATTTGACTCTAAATCTTATCTCTGAAATTCTTATTCTTTCGTTTTAACTTTAATTATCTAATTTATACTTTCTAAAATAGATTTAATTTTATTGTAATCAGACTGAATAATTATGTGTTCATCAAAAAAAATACTATTATTCATTGGGATTTTTACAACCTCAATTCTATTAATAATTGATGTAGCTGAACAATGAATTTCTTTAAAACCTGCTGTTTTAAATAAGCGCGCATTTTCGATATTAATTCCACCTGCAGGCAGTATTATAAGTTTATCATTTGCTATTTCGTTTAAACTTTTAAGATATTCTATACCTTTTTCAGCTGTATTATTACCTCCTGACGTTAAAACCCTTGTAACTCCTATATCAATTAGTGCTTGTAATGCTTTGTGAGAATTTTCAACCTGATCAAAAGCCCTATGAAAGGTAAATTCTAAAGGCTTTGACAATTCAATTAATTCTTGAGTTCTTTTATTATCAATTGTATTATTAGCGTGTAAAACACCTGAAACAATACCTTTACAACCTAATTCTTTACATATTTTAATATCCGCTTTCATGCAATTAAATTCATCTTCAGAATAGTTGAAATTACCACTTCTTGGTCGGATTAATACATGAACTGGAATAGTAACTTTCTCTAAAACATTTTTAAGTAAACCATATGAAGGTGTTATGCCTCCAACAGCTAATTCAGAACATAATTCAATGCGATGTGCTCCGCCATTTTGTGCATTTATAGCTGATTGATGTGACGATGTACAGATTTCTAACAACATATTTTTTAAAATAAAATTAATTCACAAAAAATTATTACCCCTAAATTTCTAAAAAATTAAATAGAAAAGCAGTTTTTTTATACGCAAGTAAACTAGTTAAAAAGTTAAAAGGAGAGTTTCCTCTCCTTTTAACAGAATTACTTTTCTGAAACAAAATATTATTTATCCCACCACATTTTTGTAATCCAAGTGTCTCCACCCATGTTAGAAACAGCTTGAGTATAACTGGCAGTATTATTACTTCCTTCTGTTGAAGGATAAATTTGCCTTCTAGGAATTTGTCCTGAACTAAAGTTTCCAGGGTAATTTACTGGAGTAAGAACAGGAAAATCAGATCTTTTCCAGTTATTCCAAGCTTCAACCCAGTTACCAGTTAAACCAGCTGTAGCCCAGATTTGCTCATTAATCATTTTTAAAGAAGCAGCAGTTGAAGTTATGTTCAAAGGGTGTGCCGCAGCATAAAATACAGCATCTGCATTTGTAATTTGAGTTCCACCAAATTTATTCAAAGTTACCATTGCTCCAACTAATCCATTATTGAAGTATTGAGAAGCAGTTCCAGAAACAGAATAACCTCTTACAGCAGCCTCAGCCATTAATAGTTGTACTTGTGCGTAAGTAAGAATAAAAACTGGAGTAGTTCTATTCCTATACATAGGAGTAGGTCTAGAATAATTACCAATTGCAGCAGCATCAGAACCTGAACCTGAAGCACCAGGATAATTCGGCTCTAAACTTACATCTCTAGATCCTCCTTTAGTATCATATCCATTAGGAAAACCTATTTGAGCAGTTGTACTTGTGTTTCCTCCTGTATATAAATAATTTGCAGTAAGTCCCGCAGCTGGAACTTCGGCTACAACAGGAAGACGCAAGTCATTGTTTGATTTCAAATAATCAATCAATGTTTTTGACCAGCGAACTTCATAAACATCCGCAGATACAGTGAATGAAGCACCATTACCATTATCAAAACCATCAGCATCATCAGTAGGAGAAATAGCTTCATCAGCGACAGAAGCAAAAACACCCCCTGCAGCCGCTTTTTCAGCATATGTTTTAGCAGTTGCAGCATCGACAGCAGTTAATCGCATTGCCATTTTCAACATCAATGAATACCCAAAAGAACGCCATTTCGCTACATCACCACTATAATAAATATCACTTGTTGGTTTGTCTTTAGAAACATCCAAAGTCATAATTGCAGCATCTAAATCAGCTAACATTTGAGGATATAAATCTTGTTGCTTGTCGTATTTTGGTTGAGAAACACCTTGATCTAACATTAAAGCTTCTGAATAAGGAACGTCACCGTATACATCTGAGATATAAGAAATAGCCATTATCTTTACGATTTTTCCAATTGCAGCTAAATTTGGCATGTTTTTTTGAGTTGCTAATATGGACATTTGATTTGCTGTTGAAGCCGCGGTGTAAACGCCATTCCAAATTCTTTGATCATAATCAGAAGTACCACTAGTGGTCACATATTTATCACCACCATCATAATAATTAGCTCCTCCTGTTGAAGGTGATGCCAAAAGTTGAGCCCACATACTTTGAAATAAGATTGGACCTTCGTAACCAACAGTTCTTTGTCCATAATCATAAAGAGCTCTTGGTAAAAGTAGATTTGGATCAAATATTTCTGAACCCGCTTTAGTTGGATCTGTATTAATTTGTTCGAAATCACTATCGCATGAAATTAGCAAACCACTAACGACCACGAATAATATTTTAATATATTTAGTCATAATTATTTTATTTTAAAGTTAACATTTAGACCAAAAGACCTTGTTGAAGGTAAACTAGTCCCTTCAATTCCATAATATTTAACGTTAGAACCAAAACTACTTTCTGGATCAATATTATCCGCTTTACGCATTAGGATGGCAAGGTTTCTAGCTACAAATGAAATATCAATTCCTTCTAAGAATGAGATTTTACCCATTACACTTTTTGGGAAAGCATATCCAAATGATAATTGTCTCAATTTGATGAAATCTCCACTCACAACACTTGTACTTGTAATGTTACGAGCTTCTGCTTGATAGAAATCTTCCGCTGAAGCAGTAATTCCACTATTTGTAACTCCTGTTTCTCTCCCAACTAATGTAGCTTGGTTCAATCCTCTTATACGAGAATAGTATTCAGTTGCAGAAATTACTTTATTACCATAGTTGAAATCAATTAAGAATGCCAGATTAAAGTTTTTGTATTTGAATTCATTATTCCATCCACCATAAAATGTTGGTAAAACGGAACCGAAATTTTTAAACTCACCTCTTACTGGTAATCCAGCAGCATCTACTTGAATACTTCCGTCTGCATTGTATGCATAATCATATGCTCTGATTTGTGGCCCAGCAGCGCCTACAACATAAGCTGTGACAGCATTTCCTAGGGTTCCACGGTTACTTCCTAAAACGATTGGAGTGGCATCCGCATTAGTAGCTAATACTTTATTTTTAAAATTTGTTGTATTTAAACTAGTTGTCCAAGTAAAATTATCTGTTTTTACTGGTACACCAGTTACAGCAATTTCTAGCCCTTTATTTTCTATAGAAGCACTTGCAACTACACCTGTAGCAAATCCAGTAGACCTACTATACTCTGCATTCAAAATCTCATCATGAGATGTTTTCTTGTAGTAAGAAGCATCAAATGTTAACCTACTTTTGAAAAATCTAAGTTCCAAACCTACTTCTACCTCGTCTACTGTAAATGGTTTTAAAAGAGTAGGAAGCGTAGATGGAATAGAACCCGTTGCATAACTTACTCCATTATTCACTAATGAATTCCCTGAATTGAAATACAAAGAATTAGCGTAAGGAGTTGCTTCACCACTTGTTACTGCATATGATAATCTTAATTTACCGAAATTTAATGCATCAATATGTAATAAATCGTTAAAAACAAATGCTCCTGAAACTGAAGGAGTAAATACTCCATTTTCTGTTGAAGCAGCGGAAGACAATGAAGAATAAACATCGTAACGTCCTGTTGTAGATAATGTTAAATATTTTTTATATCCTAAATCAAAAGAATAAAATGCAGAGTGACTTTCACTACCAGTATAGTTATATTCTCTATTAATATTAACTACATTGTTTGGCGTATATAAATAAGGTAAAACAAATGGACCTCCTCCTATTTTAATTCTTTCATATTTATTTTGTCTAATATTAGCACCTGCTAACGCATCTACTGAAAAATCTTCCGTTATTTTAAATTTAGCACCAAAAAGTCCATCCAAATTTAACTCTGAACGAGTAGATTGCCCTTTACTATCTAAACTTCCTTTTTTATTAGTAGTATAATCTAATCCCCATGGATTAACACTAAATTCAGTATCATTAGAAACATCATTTCCTAATCTTACCATTGCATAGATATTATCTGTAAAGCTATATTTAGTCGATAATACAGAAATGGTTCTTTTTCTTGTAGGATCTTCAACACCTTGATTCACTATAAAATAAGGATTTGTAGCGTAATTATCATCACTAAAAACTAGTTCATTACCCGTAACAGGGTCATAACCTGGAGCAAAAATATTATGATCTACGTTAGGAGCTAAGAATAAAAAGTTATTTGGATTTTTAGGACCATCACTTAAAAAAGGTCTGTTTTTTGAACTTTCATCTGTATAATTAACAGAAGCAGCTACATTTAACTTACTTGTAATATTTTGATCCGCACTTAAATTGATTGTAGTACGTTTAAGACCACTATTTGGCACAATAGATTTCGAATCTAAATTAGATACTGACAAACGAAAAGCACCATCACCCATTCCTTTAGAAACTGAAAGGCTATTTGTAAGGTTTGTTCCAGTTCTATAAAAATCAATATAACTTTCTTTAGCTTTACTATACGTATATTGTTTACCATCAAAACCAATTACTGAACTACCATCTAATCTACCTCCCCAAGAATTTCTGTTTGAAGCTAATGCCGCTCCAGCGGTCAAAGGTTTTGATCCCCCTGTACCTTGACCATATTGATCTTGAAAATTAGTATAATCAACTGGTGCATCGGCCATAAAATTTGAATTATATGTAATAGAGTAATCGCCACCCTTTTTACCTTTTTTAGTAGTTATGATAATAACTCCATTTACAGCTCTAGATCCATAAAGTGCAGAAGCTGATTGCCCTTTAAGAACAGTCATTTTATCAATATCATCAGGATTGATATTACCAATACCATCTCCTTGATCCGCTCCACCCCATTCTCCAGCAGAACCTCTTTGAGTATTATCAATTGGAATACCATCAATTACAAATAAAGGAGAACCTCCACTAGTAATTCCTGATATCCCTCTCAAAAGCACTTTTGAAGTTCCACCAGCACCACTATTGGTCCCTCTAACTACAAGACCTGAAACACGACCTGCTAAACCATTGGCTACGTTCGTTTCTCTAGCTTTGTCTAGGTTATCACCACCTACAGTCGTTACAGCATACCCTAATTTTCTTTGATCTTTAGAAATACCCAAAGCCGTTACAACGACTTCACCTAACTGATTTGCATTTTCTACTAAGGCTACATTTACAGTTGTTGAACCAGAAACGGCAACTTCTTTTACAACATAACCTAAATAAGTAAACACTAATATTGCTGACTTATTAGGTATTTTAATACTGTATTTCCCATTCAGATCTGAGGACACACCATTTGCTGTTCCTTTAACATTAACATTTGCCCCAGGTAGCGGAAAACTACTATTGACATCTGTTATTGTTCCCGATACTGTTGTTTGAGCTTGAACACCGTGAAAACTGAACAAGCAAAACACAAACAGTACTTTTAGCACGTTTTGAATCATAAATTTAATTTTTAAGTTAATAGAATGTTTTTTAAGTTAATCATAAGTTAATCATAAGTTAAAAGTAAGGATCCAATGCATTACTTTAATCATAATTTCGACCAATAACAATTTTTAAAAGGTGTTGGGTTATTTTTAACAAATTTTTCGACAAACAAACCAAATCACAGAACATATGCAGGTGTTTTTGGAGATCTTTTTATATGAAATTTTAACAGAAATAATTAATAAAATAAACCAAAAAACTAAATAATTACAATTAAAAAAAGCAAAAAAAATAATTTTAATGTTAAAAAACAAAATACTAGCAAATGAAAAATACGTTCATATTTATAATCAAAAATTGACTAAACCCTATTAACGCAAAGCTAAATACTTATTAAAATGATAAAGTATCTAATGGTAAGAATTAGGTCAAAACCTCAAAAAATTTAGCAACAATTTACAAAGGTCAATACATCGAGTATCTAAGTCCATTAGTTTTATGTTGTTGTCCTACTAAAAAATAGATTAATCAATTACTGAAGTTCTTTTTCGACTAAAAATATATTCAGATTCATTATTTTTTTGCGTTATTTCTTAAAAAGCTTTACAATGAATTACCATTGCTAAATCAACAATCTTCTTTATGTAGAAATTTATCATGAATATTTACTCCTCCTATTAATGAATTTCAATTTCAACAAAAACAGGTAAATGATCTGATGGATATTTGCAATCTTTAGAGTCACTTAAAATTGCAAACTTTTGAACTTTTATATTTTGTTTGCTAGCAAAAATATAATCAATACGTTCTTTTACAGCTTCGTTATGCTTACATGCATTAAAAGTTCCTGAAGGTCCAAAAGGCTTAGTAATACTTACCATTTTAGAATCATTAAAAACGGATGAAAGATATTGAATGGGTTTACTTTCTGGCTCAAAATTAAAATCACCCATTTCAATCACAAGCAAATTCACTGTATTGAATTGCTTAATTTTATCCACAATCAATTTAGCGCTTTGAATTCTCGCTTCATTACCTATATGATCAAAATGAGTATTGAATACCCAAAATTTTTGTTTTGTTTTCTTATCTTCTAATAAAACATAAGTACAAATACGCTCCATTGCGGCGTCCCAACCAACAGAAACTTTATCAGGTGTTTCAGACAACCAAAAAGTCCTTTGTTTTACTAGATTTAATTTTTTTATATTATAAAAAACAGCACTAAACTCTCCTTTTTTCAAACCATCATCTCGGCCTACACCCGCATATTTATAATCTACAAACGTACTTTCAATGTATGCAACTTGATGATGCTATCCTACTTGAATACCAAAAACATCGGGATTATAAAATGTGATTTGACTACACAAAAAGTCTTTTCTTTTTGATCATTGATTTTCTCCATCTCCTGTGTTATCATATCGAATATTATAGGTAAAAAATTTATAATTTTGTCTAAATATAGCATTAGGTAAAACTATAAATGCTACGACTAACCATATTATTTTTTTCATGAACTACTATTGAATTGGTCTAAAACGAATGGCTTTACTACCACCAGCAGCCAGCTTAATATTTAAAATACTTTTTGAATCTACATCTTTTTGAATAATTGAAATATCTTGTGGATTCGTTTTCTAACAAAAAATAACTTTTACAATTAATTCGAAAAACTACTTACTTATTTTCATCATTATTACTCCTTATTTTTGGATGAAATAAAAACATCATCAATATAATAAGTGGATAACTTTTGCTTTTCATCCGATCCTTTTAATGGAGGATAATCTACCTCGTTTGGCGTCTGTCTATTAGGCATATTAGTATAAGTACCCGTTCTAAATGAAATTCTTTCCACTGATTTTACAGCCACTACTGCATTAAGGTTTTCATCAATTTTTTTACCATCAATAAAAATCGAATACTTCCCAATTCCATTAGTATCATATTCAACTTTAAACGAATACCATTTATCTACATCAAACTTGATCAATGGTTTCATTGCTACTCCAGCTGCCGCTTTGATATAACCGTCAGTATCGAATGAGATTTGTATTGGTCTGTTACCAAACTTATCCGCAATATCAATATCAAATTGAGTCGTATCTGTAGCAACAACTTTTACCTTGAAACTTGCTGTAACTGTTTTCCCTTCCTGAAATACACGTATTGCACGGCAATAATCATAAGGATCCTCATCATTCATTTGCAAGATGTAATTGCCATTGTTTTCTTTTATCAAACTTGCTTTTGCCCACATTGGAGAATGAATATTCCAATCGATTATGGAGCCATTAACATCCATTTTTTCAAAATCATCGGTAACATCTACATTTACTTTGTATTTAATAGGTGTTGGAATTCGTGATATCCATATGTCTTCCTTATTCATGCTGTAGGTCATCCACATATCAGTACCTGGAGGGTTTCCATTTCCCGGACTAATTCCTCGCATATAACAAGGACCAAAATCCTTCCATATACCGTAGAATCGTCGTACTGGAACTTCGGCTTGTACAAGAAGTAGATTATCATAAATAATTCCATCATCACTAGTAACAATTGATAATGGAAAACGATATTGTGTTTGGTCAATTGGATTATACGAAATTGCATATCTCCCATCATCCGTTTGTTGTCCCCACATTTTACCGCCAGACATTACCAAAGTATTTGCTTTTACAGGATCTGAAAAGGTTTTACCACCATCATCAGAAAGTGCTGAAAAAGATTTTTTCCAAAGTCCAACAATCTTACCGTCTTTTCGCTTATACCAGTTAAAAGCCTGTTCGCCCTTGTTAAAAGAATAAAAACTATCCACTCCCTTATCTTCTTCAAACCATTGTAAGGTCATTAATTTATTATCCAAAAGAGCATCACAAGCGGCAAGAAATCCTTTGTCTTTTGATTTTTTATAGAATGGATAGGAAGTATTAGATCCATTCCAATTGGTTTGGCTGTCGTATCGAATAAAATAGATTGGGCTCATGCTTCCATCTTTATAGATTTCACGAACCACGCGCCCGATACCATTTTCTTTAAATGGATTTTCGGTATGTCCATAAAAAGCTAAAGTAAGCAAGCGACCATTGGGTGCCACATAAAACCCCATACGTTGGTGCATCATATATCCAGTTGAACCTTCAGGAATTTTTACGCCTTGTGGTGCTTTGTAAGGAGGGAAAATTTCTTTAGGAAAACTCCATTTTTTCCCATCCTTTGAAGTAATCAACATGGTATGAACCGGTGCTCGGTGTTCATCCTTTTCTCCACTGATGTATTGTTGATAAAATTGACCATTCCAATAAGCCAGATTAGATGCATGATTGTATGTCCAGCCATAGCCATCACTTAATTCAGGATGGGTACGATTTGCACGTAATGTTTGTATATTTTCTACTCCAATTGCATATTGTAAACCAGCTTCATGGGTAAATGGATCAATATGTGTACCTCCAATATAGCGTACAGGTTCGTTAACACTGCCTGTTTGTGCATTTACATTATGAAAATTTATAACTAAAAGAATCATAATGCATTTTACTAACGTGATTTTTCGTAGTGAAACTAATTTCATTTTTTTAGGGGTTTTTATCATTTTCATATTGTATATTAAAAATTTGTCTGTTCTATTTTAATTCATAAAACAATTTGGGAACCTTTTTTGATAACCAATAATCATCTTTAGGATCCCCAAACAGCTCTTTATTTCAAACTGAAATTAATCAATTATCAAAAACTATTTTATTGGTGTAAATCGGATGGCTTGACCACCACCAGCAGCCAGATTAATATCTAGTATGCTTTTTACATCTACATCTTTTTGAGTAATTGAAATCTCTTGTGGATTTGTTTTCCAATCTGCATTGGGTCCGTCTGCATAAATTTCAGCACGGTATTTTTTTCCTTTTTCTAAAAATGATAAGGAAACTTTTAAATCTCTGGTATTTTCATCGGAAATACTACCTAAAAACCAATTGTCACTAAACTTATCTTTTCTAACAATTGTAATATAATCCCCAATTTTTCCGTTTAAGATTTTTGATGTTTCCCAATCAGTACCAAAATCTTCAAAAAATTTAAATGCTGGTTGGTCCTCGTAATTTTCAATCAAATCTGAAACCATTTGCAACGGACTGTACAACACAACAAATAAAGCCAATTGTTTTGCCAAAGTTGTATTTACTCTCGAAGTTCCATCATCAAGATCATTCCATTTTACTCTATTTTTGGCATTTTTATATAAAATATCAAATATTCCTGGAGTATAATCAAAAGGACCGCCCAAGCCTCTAGTAAATGGTATGATAGTATGATGCTCCGGAGGATTACCAGAACTCCAACCGTTCCACTCCATTCCTCTTGCCCCTTCTCTAGTCATAAAATTTGGATATGTTCTTCGGAGACCTGTCGCTTTTATAGGTTCATGAGCATCAATCATAATATGGTATTTGGCTGCAACTTTTACTACGGCATCATAATGATTAACCATAAATTGTCCGTGATGAAATTGACCGGGTGTTTGTATTCCACCTGCATAACCTGTTTTCAAGGTTTTAACTCCTATGTTATGAAACATAGAAAATATCTTGTCAAAATTATCTTGAAATGCCTGTGCATCGCCTCCAGTTTCTACATGACCTATGTAACTAACATTGTTTTCTTTTGCATAAGCTGCAATTCCATTCAAATCAAAATCGGCGTAGGGTGTTACAAAATCAAAAGCTCCTTTTTTACCCCAATTTTCCCATCCGGTATTCCAACCTTCCGTTAATACACCTTGAATGTTATGTTTTTTTGCAAAATCAATATATCTTTTGGTATCTATTGTGTTCGCACCATGACGTGGTCCCATAGACCAAGTTTGAGTCCCAATATGCATTCCCCACCAAATACCTATGTATTTCATAGGTTCAATCCAAGAGGTATCTTCTATTTTATTAGGTTCATTTAAATTCAAAATGGTATTTGATGCTACTAAATCGGCTGCTGTATCAGTAATTAAAATCGTTCTCCAAGGTGTTTCCATCGGTGCAGTCGTTTTCACCTTTACTCCATCTGGCCATGGCACTAAATTACATTCGAATGAAAGTGGATCCGTTTTAGATTTCAACAAAGTCATATCGGCATAATTGGTCAAATTTGCTTCGTGAATACTGGCAAAAAAACCATCCGTTGTTTCGAATGTTATAGGCGTATTAGCAGAAGGAACGTCAGACACCAAAGCTTTTTTATATAACATTTCATAAGAATCAAAATTGGCTGGATTGTACCAAGCAGTATGATTTTTTATAAAATTAAACTGAGTTAACTCTTTGGTTATATTGATGCTATCAACTCCTTTTTGTTCTGGAATTTCATACCTAAATCCTACTCCATCATTATAGACTTTGAAAATAATATTCATCTTTCTTTTCAAGCCTTCTTTCTCTTGCAAATGAACTATCAGTTTATTGTAATCATCAACAATTTTTTGGTTTTCTCCCCAAACCTGCATCCAAGTAGTATTAGAATGACTGTTTTCAAAACCAATAATTTCTAAATTTTTATCTAATGATTGCGCTTCTTTAAATTCAAAACCCAATTTTGAAGCTTTGATAAATGGTTTGTTTTTAAACTTTACAGAATATTGAACAGCGTCAACATTTACTTCAATACTAACTTCTATATGTTTGTTTGGAGATTTAACTTTTAAAGCATTGCTTTTAGTAAAACTGGCTAGAAATACTATAAAAAACAAGGGGTAATATTTTCTTAAATTTTTCATTTGAATATTATTTTACCACCGTAAATTTTGTTTTTAATAAATCTGTTGAATTCCCTCCAACCATCACTTCAAAATCACCTGGTTCTACTACTCTTTTCATCTCACGATTCCATAATGCTATTTCATCAGCAGTCAATGTAAATTCTAGATGTTGGGTTTCTCCTTTTTTAATAAAAACACGTTTGAAACCTTTTAATGTTTTTCTTGGTGTAGTTACAGTACTATAAATATCATTAATGTACAATTGCACTACTTCGTCTCCGTCATAATTACCCGTATTTTTAACATCGATACTTACTTTTATTTCTCCATCGATTTTAATTTCATTGGTATTTAAAGCTAAATTCGAATATTCAAAAGTCGTGTAACTTAATCCATATCCAAAAGTATATAACGGACTTTCACTCTCACTTACATATCGATGTATTGCTGATGGTTTTTGATTGTAATAAATTGGCAATTGCCCAACCGATTTTGGAAAAGTAATCGGTAATCTTCCTCCTGGATTGTAATCGCCAAATAAAACATCGGCAACAGCTTTTCCTCCAGCTTCACCTGGAAACCATCCTTCAACAATAGCAGGAATATTATCATTAATCCAATTTACAGAAAGCGGACGACCATTTAACAACACACAAACTACTGGAGTTCCTGTTTGCTGAATTGCCTCTATCAATTCTTGCTGCATTCCGTGCAAGTCTAAAGTAGCAACATCTCTATTCTCTTCTACTAATTCATTCGATTCTCCTAACACTACAATAGCAACATCGGCTTTTTTAGCAATATCAATGGCGGGTTGCAAGTTGATCTTATCTAAGTTCCAACGCAAATGGGCTCTGGCTCCCCAGCCTCCTTCCCACATTTCGATGCGGACTTTGTATTTTTTACCTGCTTCAATATTTTTGGGAGTCGTAACGATACTCGTTGCTCCTTTGGTCCAGTTGTCAATAACCAATTGATCGTCCACCCACATTCTGATTCCATCATCAGAACTTAAACCCAACCATCCATCAAATGATTTTTCGGATTGGATATAACCTGTCCAACGAATCGAGAAATCATCATCATTCACTCCTGCCCCTGGATTCCAAGGCCAGTCAAATTCCAACTGACTATCAATTCGAGTCAATGCTGGCGTTCCTTCTATATTTCTATTATTGAAATATTCTCCTTTTAATCCGTGTTGCGAACCATCAGGTGTAAATAAATATTTGGATGGAATTATTTGTCCTTTTACAATTAGTGGAACTCCTTCTTCATAAAGTACATTAGCCTTATCGCCAACCACTTGTTGAATTCCTTCTAAAACAGTAGTTCCCACTTTATTTTTTACAGCATAACCACCCAATCTTGACTCATTGGCATTTGGTCCAATAACTGCAATGGTTTTGATATCCTTACTAAGAGGCAATAGGTTGTTTTGATTTTTCAACAATACAATCGATTTATGTCCTGCTTCTAAAGCTACTGCTTGGTTTTCTTTCGAATGAAAACGTAACTTAATTAAACTTTTATCGGTATAAGGATTTTCAAAAAGTCCTAATAAAAACTTCAATCGCAACACACCTCCCGCAGCACGGTCAATATTTGCCATGGTTAATTTTTTCTCGTTTACCAATTCAATCAGTGTTTGTTGCCAGAACTCATTGGTAAAATCATAAAACTGCATATCTACACCAGCTGCAACCGCTTGATGAATACTTTCTTTTGGAGAATCGGTAACATAATGCGTCGTTTGAAGGTATTTTATCGCACCCAAATCAGAAACAACAATTCCTTTAAAACCCCATTCGTCTCGCAAAACATCCGTTAATAACCAATGATTTTCAGCACAAGGAATTCCGTCTAATTCGGAATAAGCACACATTGTTCCCAAAGCACCACCTTTTCTAAATGCTTTTTCAAAAGAGGGAAGATGATCTTCACGCGCCGAACGCTCTCCAACTAAAATAGGAGACGAATTTCCTCCAGCTTGCGGAATTCCGTGAACAGCAAAGTGTTTTGGCTCAGCAATTATAGAACGGTCAGAAGTTAAATCATCTCCTTGCATTCCTTTAATCATTCCCAATCCAATTTCGCTATTCAAATACGCATCCTCACCAAAAGTCTCCGCTACTCTTCCCCAACGCGGCTCACGGCCTAAATCTAAATTGGGGCCTAAACCAAAATGAACTCCGTGAGCTCTGGCTTCCGTACCAATAACTTGCCCCACTTTACCCATTAAATTGGTATCCCAAGTAGCTCCCAAACCAATATTCATTGGAAAAGCCGTACTTCCTTCATCTAAATAACCGTGAAGCATCTCACACATAATCAGCGCTGGAATTCCCCAACGGTTATTTTTAATTACTTCTTTTTGAAGATCATTAATCATTTTTGCCGAACGAGGATAAATATCGTGAATAGCACCTATTCCCAGTTTTCCAATTTTAGCATCCGATTTTGTTTTCGAAAAATCTTCATTTTCTTTAAAGTATTCGCCTTTGTACATATCCATTTGACGCACTTTCTCTTCCAAAGTCATTCGGCTCAACAAATCTTGCAGTCTATTTTCGACAGGAAGTTTAGCATCTTGATAAGGATATTTTTTTTGTGCAAAGCCTTGGTTTAAAAAACCGAGTAGCATTACTAAAATAAAGGGTATTCTTTTCATTATTTGGTGGTATTTTGGGTAGTGTATTAATTAATTCTGAATCACTTTTAGCGTATTTCCATTCACAAATTCATCATGTGAAATAAAGAAACTATCGTGTTTTTTTCCGTCTAATAGAATGGCTTTTATTTTACCATCAGTATTAATTTCTCTTTCAATGACTATACTTTTCTTTTTATAGTATTTTGGATCCAATTCTATCGTGATTTTATCAAAAAGTGGGGTAGTAATCGCATACAATGGCTCGCCTGGAGCAATGGGATAAATCCCCATCATAGAATACACTAACCAAGCTGACATCGTTCCTGTATCATCATTACCAGGTAATCCATTGGGTTTGTTTTGAAAGTATGTAGCAACTAGTTTTTTAACCAATTCTTGGCTTTTCCATTCTTCTCCTTTTAGATAATTAAACAAATAAGGATAAGCGATATCTGGTTCATTTGCCATATCAAATTGCTTGCTATCAAATACTTTTTGCAACTGATTACTGAACGATTTATTTCCTCCCATTAATTTTATCAAGCCTTTAATATCGTGGGGCATCATAAAAGCATATTGCCAAGCATTGCCTTCAATAAAACCTATATTTTCTTCAAAATTAGCTCCTGACAATGGATCGAAAGGTTCGTACCATTTCCCATCTGGAGTTCTAGGATGCAATAATTTTAAATTTTTATCGAATAATTTACGGTAGGATAAGGAACGTTTTCCAAAACGATCTGCATCTTCTTTTTTCCCTAAGGCTTTCGCCAAAAGTGAAATAGCAAAATCAGATGCATTGTACTCTTGTGTTGTAGAAATAGGTCCTCTATCTTTAGTCGTTAAATATCCTTTTTCAATATAATCTTTCAGTCCTGGACGTAATGGATTATTTTCAATTTGATCTGCGCCTTTCAACATCGCTTCGTAGGCTTTTTGCACATCAAAATCCTGAATGCCTTTTAAGTACGTGTCAGCAATTACGATACTAGCAGGGTCACCCACCATGGTAAAAGTTTCGGTAGAATTCAATTCCCATTTAGGCAACCATGCATTTTCATCATACATTTCTAACATGCTTTTAATCATATTGGATTGTTGCTGTGGATAAGCCAATGACATTAATTGATGTAAATTCCGATACGTATCCCAAAGTGAAAAAACGGTATAACGAGTCCCATCTGTCTTCCCTATTTTCTCTCTTTTTATTTCAGGATATTCTCCGTTGACATCATTTAAAATATTGGGATGAATTAAAGTATGGTACAATGCGGTATAGAAAATAGTCTTATTCTCTGTGGATCCACCTTCTACTAAAATTTTAG
Source organism: Flavobacterium sp. WC2421 (assembly GCF_040822115.1). Taxonomy (NCBI): domain Bacteria; kingdom Pseudomonadati; phylum Bacteroidota; class Flavobacteriia; order Flavobacteriales; family Flavobacteriaceae; genus Flavobacterium; species Flavobacterium sp. WC2421. The sequence continues at coordinate 3,142,987 of NZ_CP162004.1, forward strand.
AAAGTGCCTCGTTCCATTCGTCATAGGTTTCTTTATAAACCGTTTCAAAGGATTTGTTTGCAGTTTCTTTTTCTAAATTTTCACGCGCATTTGCAATACTTACATACGAAACTCCAATTTTAACTTCGACTGTTTCGGCTTTTTCAAATTGATAAGTAAAATAAGTTCCTATACTGTCCCCTACAACCATTTTGGTGGTATTATCCATCATTCTAGTTTTGCCATTGTAGGTCATCCATTGTGCTTCTACACCTTCATATTTGGATGGTTTTTTCCAAACTCCGAAAGTAGCTGCTGGCTTAGAAAATTTTGCAACAAAATAAACGGGATAAGCAGCTTCTGGACTATTGTAACAAAACGAACCAACGGAACGCATTCCTTCAATTTCAGTATTTGACACCACTTTTACCATCGCACCTTCTTCATTGGTTAAACCTAAACCTAGATTTAATAAAATATTGGATTGTCCTTTGGGAAAAGTAAACTTGCTTACTCCTACTCTTTTGGAAGTTGTAAACTCCGCTTTGATACCGTATTTGTCAATATTAAGTCCATAATACCCCGTTTTTGCCACTTCCTGAGAATAAGTTGAACCGTATTTTAAATGATTGATTTCTACAGCTCCAGTTGTAGGCATAATCAGTATTACCCCTAAATCGGGACAGCCTACACCGCTTAAATTTACTTGACTAAATCCTGTTAAAAATGTATTTTCATGAACATAGGAATTTGATAACCATCGACTGTCTTTTTCTAAAGGCAAATTTTGTGACCCAGCTACGTTGAACGGACTGATACTTGCCATTCCTCTAGGTGCAATAGGACCCGGAAAAGTAGCTCCATAATTAGAAGTCCCAATAAGTGGGTTTACAAAATCTGCTGGTTGTTGCCCGTACACACTACTACCACCAAAAGTCAGCAGTAAAATAAGCAGTGTATTGGGTATAGTAATTCTATTTTTAAAAAACATACATTTTAATTTTTCTATCGGTTAATCTTTTCAATTTTTAAAGTCCAAGCTTCTTTACAAGGTAAATTATTTCTTAAACTTTCTGGAATGATAACTCTAAATCCTTCGCCTAGTTTTGTCCATTTTAATTTTAATGAAGAACCTAACATTGTAATTTTTGTTCCTTTTTTTGGACTAATTGATTTTACCACAAGTTCTGAAGGAATTTTATTTTCTCCTGTTTTTGCCATATAAAACAAGAAAACATTTCCTACTTTGTTTTGAGTCATACAAATATTATTTTCCTTGTAAGGAGCAATAGGTTTCGTATTATAAATAGCAGTACTATTTACTTTCATCCAAGCTCCATATTGTGCTAATAAATCATAAGCTCCTTGCTGCCATTCTCCATCAGGACCTGGAGCTACATTTAATAACAAGTTTCCTCCTTTAGCTACAACATCTATCAACATTTGAATTCCTTGCCTTCCTGTCATGTATTTTGCGTCCGGAGTATAGGACCAACCACCACCAGAAGTGATACATGATTCCCAAGGATAAGGCAACGTTTTTTCGGGAACACGATTTTCAGGTGTCAAATAATTTTGATTTTTACCGTGAACCGCTCTATCTACTACAATCAATCCTGGCTGTTTTTGACGTGCTTCCACGACTAATTCATCCATTTTGATGTCTTGGTCAACTACTCTATGTTTTATAAATCCGTTTCCTGATTCATTCTCTGCAAACTTTTCAACATACCCTTTTTTCACTTCATTTTCTGGTGTTTTAGCAACCCAACCACCATCAAGCCATAAAATATCTACTTTACCATAATCAGAAAGCAGTTCTAAAATTTGGTTATGAGTAAAATCAGTATATTTTTTCCATTTATCTGGGTAAGTAGCTGGATCATAATTTACATTTCTGTCAAAAGGCGGGAAATAAGGATTCCAATAGTTTTTGTTATGCCAGTCCGGTTTAGAAAAATAAGCTCCAATCCACATTTTTTCTTTTCGAAAAGCATTAAAAACTTCTTTTGTAATGTTTGCTCTAGGGTTTGTACTAAAAGCACATTCGGAATCGGTTACTTTATAATCAGAATATTTAGTATCAAACATATTAAATCCGTCATGGTGTTTTGTAGTAAATACCATGTATTTCATACCAGCAGCCTTAGCTACTTTGGCCCATTTTTCAGGATTAAATTTCACTGGATTAAAAGTCTTTTTTAATCCTTCGTAATCTTTTACGTAAGTATTATAATTTGCTGGATCGCTTCCCTTTGTACGTTCACACCATCCATAATCTTCCGGGCAAATTGACCAAGATTCTACAATTCCCCATTCACTATAAGTTCCCCAATGCATCAACAAACCAAACTTTTTTCCTTGCCATTCATCTAGATTTTTTAATACTAATGGATCTGTTTCTGGTACATATCGTTCATCTTCATATATGGCCTGCGAAAATAGTTGTGCCGAGAACAACATCGCGAGTATTACTATTCCTTTTTTCATCTTTCGTCTATTTATAATTTTTAATCAACTTTAATTTTAAAATCTTATTTAGTTTCGTTACTTAAAGAATAAGGCACATTTTCAGGTTTACCTGCCCAATCTTTATTAGGAATATCTCCTAAATTAAAATCTAATTTCCCTCCTTTTTGAATGTCTTCAAATTTTAAATAACTATTAGAATACGTCTTCCCGTTTAATGAAGCAGACTGAATATAAAAATTGCTTTGAGAGTTGTCTTTTGCATCAATCTCAAATGTTTTTCCATTTTCTAAATGAAGTATTGCTTTTTTAAACAATGGGCTTCCTATTACATATTGATTCACTGCTGGAGTCACTGGATAAAAACCAAGTGAACTAAACACATACCAAGCCGATGTTTGTCCGTTATCTTCATCACCACAATATCCATCAGGAGTAGCAGCATATAATTTAGTTAACACTTCTCTTACTTTTTGCTGTGCTTTGTAGGATTGATTAGCATAATTATACAAATAAATCATGTGTTGTATTGGCTGATTTCCATGAGCATAATTCCCCATATTAGCCACTTGCATTTCTCTAATTTCGTGAATAGTTTGTCCGTAGTATGAATCATCAAAACTTGGTGGCATTGAAAAGACTTCATCTAGTTTTGAAGCAAATTTATCTTTACCGCCCATCAAATTAATTAAACCTTGTACATCATGAAAAACAGACCACGTATAGTGTAAACTATTTCCTTCTGTAAATGCATCTCCCCATTTTAATGGATTAAAAGGACTTTGAAAATCACCTTCTTTATTTTTACCTCTCATTAAATTTACTGATGGATCAAATACATTTTTATAGTTTAACGATTTCTTTAAATACGTATTGGCAATATCAGTTTTGCCTAATTTTTGAGCCATTTTACCAATAGTAAAATCAGCAAAAGCATATTCTAAAGTACGTGCTACATTTTCGTTTATTCTTACATTATAAGGAACATATCCTAAACTATTATAATAATTAAGCCCTTCACGACCAACTGAACTTACGGGTCTTCCTTTCTCAACAGTTGCATTTTTTAACATGGCTTCCAACAGCAACTCTCCATTGATATTTTTACCACCTTTTAGAAATGCATCTGCAATAATCGTAGCCGAATTTGACCCAACCATACAATCTCTATGTCCTGGACTTGCCCACTCTGGTAACCATCCTGACTCTTTATAAGTGTTTGCTAGACCATCCATGATATGACTATTCAATTCAGGGTACATCATATTAAAGAATGGAAATACTGCCCTAAAAGTGTCCCAAAATCCATTATCAGTAAACATATAACCTGGATTTACTTTTCCGTTATAAGGGCTATAGTGTACTACATTGTTATTCTTATCAAACTCGTAGAACTTTCTTGGAAATAACAATACACGGTATAAACTAGAATAAAATGTTCTAATGTGATCTATATTATCATCTTCTACTTGAATTCTACTTAATTCTTTTTCCCAAGCTTGTTTTGCTTTTTCTTTGGTTTGTTCAAAAGTATCAGTACCAATTTCTTTATCTAAATTCAATTGCGCTTGTTCTGGACTAATAAATGATGAAGCTACTTTTACATGTACCACTTCGCCTTTTTTAGTTTTAAAACCAATAATTGCACCTACATGTTTCCCCTCACTTTCAGTAGAGTTTTCCATTAATTTCCAACCATCAGTCCATGTATCGTTGATTTCAAAATCTTTATCAAACTCGGCCACAAAATAATTATGGAAGTTATCCGGAACACCACCACTATTATTACGACAGTATCCAATTATTTTGCGTTCAGCTGGAATAATTTTCACCATCGATCCTTTAAAAAAGGCATCTAACATGATGTATGAAGTTTTAGCTTCTGGAAAAGTAAATTTAAAATGAGCTGCTCTTTCCGTTGGGCTCACCTCTGCAGTCACATCATAATCTGCTAAATAAACAGAATAGTAATATGGTTTTGCAATTTCGGCTTTGTGAGAAAACCAAGATTCACGCTCGTCTTCTTTATATTTTAAATCTCCTGTTACTGCCATCAATGAAAAGGCAGCGTAATCATTAATCCAAGGACTTGGCTGATGTGTTTGTTTAATCCCTCTAATTTTATTATCATCATACTTATAACACCAACCATCACCCATTTTTGATGTCGTAGGGGTCCAAAAGTTCATTGCCCAAGGGGTCGCAATTACAGGATAAGTATTTCCATTAGATAAACTATAATCAGAATCAGTTCCCATCAACGGATTAACATAATCTACAACATTGACTGCTTTTTCTGTTGTTTTTAAAAATTCAATTGTCTTATTCGAACAAGAAAAACACAATAAATAAACTAAAAATTTTAAATATTTCATATCTTAATTAATTACAATTTCATCAAAAAACATAAATACACTTTCTCCTTTTGGAGATTTCTTCAAATTGGTTGCTATTACCTTTACAAATTTGGCATTTATAGCATTAAAATTAATTATAAAATCTTTTAATTCCGATTTTGAATTGGTAACAAATGGATGTAAAAGTTGCCCCATTTCTTTATAAGTAACTCCGTCATTTGAAACTAATACTTTTATTGCTATTGGAAAAAATATACCAGCACCTTGATTTTCAATCGAACCTAATCTTACCTCATTGATACTTTGAGCAGCTCCCAGCTCAATAACAGCTTCCATATCATTAGCTAACCAAGCTTGCCATTGACCATCATGAAAATCCTTAGTACCTCTAATAATATTTACTAAGCTTAATGGACTGTTTCCTTTATAATTGTCATTATACGACGTTTTAAAACTTATTTTACTGCCAAACCCTTTATGAAATTGAATGGTATCTATAAGGACTTTTCCTCTTGATTTATCATTTTCGAATAGAGAAGCTTTTAAGATTGTTGTTTTATTAAGAACAATCGAATCTGTATATTTGATTGGATTATGAGTTAAACTTTTATCGCCAAAAACATAACGAATATCTTTTTTTTGCAATTCATTTTTCAACGCCACTTTCACTGTTTTATTTTTTAAATCAGCAGTTGAAGAAGAAATTATTAGATAAGCACTTTTAGCATAATTTATTCCTAAATAATCAAAACGATTCAATAAACTAGGTAATCTATTAATAAAACTTTTCCAACTTCTCACTTCTTTTGGGCTCCATACGGCTTCCGCCAAAGCAGCTAATCTTGGAAAAATCATATATTCTGATGCTGATGGAGTAGTAATATATTCCGACCATAAATTAGCTTGACCACCTAAAACATGTTTAGCTTCAGCAGGAGTCATTGATTCTACAATAGGATCAAATTCATACACTTTACTCAATGGAAGAAAGGCATCAAAAGCTAATGGTTCTTCGTTTTGCGGACCTTGATAAAAGTTAATATAACAATGAGAATCTGGTGTCATAACTACATCATGTCCTTGCTCTGTAGCTTCAATTCCACCTTTGGTTCCTCTCCAACTCATAACAGTTGCATCGGGAGCTAGACCTCCTTCTAAAATCTCATCCCAACCTATCACTCTTTTACCTTTAGAATTGATGTATTTTTCCATTCTTTTTACAAAATAACTTTGTAATTCATGGGTACTTTTCAATCCTTCATCTTTCATTCTTTTTTGGCAAAACGGACAAGTTTCCCAATTAGTTTTGGTTGCCTCATCTCCTCCAATATGAATATATTTAGATGGAAAAATAGCAAAAACTTCATCTAATACATTTTGCAAAAATTCAAAAGTAGAATCTTTACCTGCGCAATAAATATCAGTAATTGGCCAAACTCCTCCAGAAGGAACACCAATCTGTTGGTTAAAACAAGCTAACTCAGGATAAGAAGCAATAGCACTACTTACGTGTGCGGGCATCTCTATTTCTGGAATTATTTCAACATTTTTTGATTGTGCATATTTTACAATTTCTTTTAGTTCCTCTTGTGTCAAAAATCCACCATAAGTCCCTTTTTCATCTGCATTGACCTTACGTCTTGAATTCCAAAATAGATTTTCTTGATTTACTCTCCAGCCTCCTACTTCGGTTAATTTAGGGTATTTTTTGATTTCAATTCTCCATCCTTGATCATCTACTAAATGCAAATGCAATACATTCATTTTTAGCATCGCCAAGCGATCAATTGTTTCTAGAACATATGCTTTATCGAAAAAATGACGGGATAAATCCAGCATCAATCCTCTCCATTGAAAACGGGGCTCATCAGTGATAGTCACATTAGGTACTTCCCATTTTACATTAGGAACAATGGACTTACTTTCGATCGCAGTTGGCGATAATTGTCTAATAGTTTCAAGAGCATAAATAAAACCTGCATTTTCCTTAGCTGTAACAATTATAGCTTTAGCATTAACTTCCAATTTATATGCTTCTCTATTAAGGTTTTTATCTACTTTAAACAAGATATAATTGCTTTTTGGCACCTTTGTCGCAAATTGCGGTTTCCAGCCAGCTGCAGCTTCAAACTTGTTGATTAAAGCAGTTGCAATCTCTTTTTGAGAATTTCCATTTACGATAAACCTAGTGGAATTAGAAAATTGAAATTTTCCCTTATTCACAATCATCTTAGCAGGTACAGGGATAATATGAATATCTTTCTCTGTGAGTGCATTTTGACTCACACAAGATCCAGAAATACCTAGCAGTATTGCTAAAATTATTGTTTTTAATCTACTCATTTTTATTGGTTTAAGGTTGGTGTAATTTTAAATTGGTATTGGTAGATTTTATCTAAAAGTCTATATTTCTCCATTGGCCAGGACTGCCAACTGTCAATTCCTCCAATTCCCATTTGTTTGAAATCAATCTTTAAACTCGTCAAATCTCTTTCCATAATATCAGCGGCATTTCTCTGATCTTTTTCTAATCCATCATCACAGTCATCCATTAGATAATGCAAAGCGGTAATCCCTAATAAATCTTCTGATTCTACTTTTAATTGTATTTTATCATTCGATAAATTCAGCCAGCGAACATCTGTTTTATTTCCCGTTTCTTGTGGACGTATATAGGGATAATATTGTTCCGATACGGTTTGCTTGTACAAACCTACATGCGAACTGTAATTTCTATCTATATAATTTTCATGTGGTCCTCTACCATAATATTCCATGGTGTTGAATGTTTTTGGTACTACCAATTCCATCCCAAAACGAGGCAACATAGGTTCTTCCTTGGTTTTATCAATATTCAAAACTTGCTGAACACTCAATTCTCCGTTACTATTGATTTCATAATTCAAAGCTAATTCAGCAGCAACCTCTGGCAAACTATAAGTTGCTTTTACAATTATTTTATTGTCTTTTGTAATTGTAAAATTCCAAGATAACAACTTTGGATTTTCCATTGCCTCTTTCCATGGCAATAGTCTTTGTTGCAATCCTGCTCCAAAATCATTGTCATTTGGCGCACGCCAAAAATCTGGTCGCAATTGATAGCCTTCTTTTAAAATAGTCTGATTATCATAAGTATAACCCGAAATAAATCCTGTTTTTTTATCGAAAATGATCTCCGTTTTATCACTTTTAAAAACTGTGGAATTTGGATTTTTTAAAACTATAATTTTTGCAGCTCCTACAACTTTTGCGTCATTTTTCCACCGCCCTACTAAAATAAGTTGTTCAGTAGCTATTTCGAAATCTTTCGGTAAAAATGGTTCCTCTTCTTGTAACGTATAACTTACATTTACGAAAGCTTCTTGAAACTTTTTCCCTTGTAGATTTATAAGCAAAACATACTCTTTAGATTGTTGTGGATTAATATCCAAAGAAGCAATTGTACCATTACTATCTTCTACTCCATCCAACATTAATTTCCAATGCAGATTCACATTTGATAAATCTTTGAAGAAAAATTCATTAAAAACTTTTATAGTTGTTGCCTCTTTATTACTCCAAGAAGTTCCAATATTTTGATATACATTTCGCATTTCAAAAGCATGAGGATTTGGTTGGCGCTCTGGGTTAAAAACACCATTGTTCAAAAAATTATTGGCACTAGGAACATCTTTTGGACCAAAATCTCCACCATAAGCAAAAACCTTCTTTCCGTCTTCCCTTGTTTTATATACAGATTGGTCTATCATATCCCAAACAAAACCACCTTGAAAATTTTTATGTGCGCGAAATACATCCCAATAATCCTTGAAATTCCCCATTGAATTCCCCATGGCATGTGCGTATTCACTTAAAATATAAGGGCGCTCCGGATTTGGATTCGCAGCAATATATTCTTCCATTGCTGTTGGTGCGCTGTACTGCGGATCAATAATATCTGAATCCCAATCGAATTTCATGTTTTTACCATCCCATCCTGCATAGGAAGCTCTTTCGTACTGAATAGGTCTTGAAGCATCTCTATTTTTCAACCATAAATAGGCACGATAAAAATTATAACCATTTCCACCTTCATTACCCATACTCCAAATAATTATCGAAGGGTGATTTTTATCTCTTTCGACCATTCGGCTTATTCTTTGAAAATGTGCTAACTCCCAAGCGGTTTTGTTTCCTAGGGTTTTATCAACATCATAGCCCATTCCATGTGATTCTAAATTGGCTTCATCAACCAAATAAATTCCATATTTATCACACAATTCATAAAAATATTCATCATTAGGATAATGAGACATTCTAAGCGCATTGATATTGTATTGCTTTAATATTTGAATATCTTGCTCCATGCGGGCTCTAGAAATCGTTTGTCCCGTTGTAGGGTCTGTTTCCATACGATTGACACCTTTTATGTAAACCGCTTTACCATTTACTAAAAGTTGTCCTCCTTTGATTTCTACTTTTCTAAAACCTACATTTTGCGTAATCACTTCGACTACATTCCCTTTTTTATCCTTTAAAATAAAATTGAGTTGGTATAAATTTGGAACTTCAGCACTCCATTTTTTTGGATTATCTACAGCAAGATTAAAAACTAATTTATTGGTTGTATTTAGTTTTTGCGTATTCGAAAGAATAGTTTTCGCACCTTCTTTCAATTCTACTTCTAAGAAATAAGAATCTTTTTTATTATAGCCAGAAAATTCAGTTGCAATTTTTAATGTCCCGTTTACATACGAAGCATCTAAATCCGGCGTAACTTCAAAATCTTTAAGATGCACTTTATTCCTTGCATACAAATAGCTTTCTCTAGTGATGCCACTCATTCGCCAAAAATCTTGACATTCTAAATACGAGCCATCACTCCATTTCATCACTTTTAGCGTAATGGTATTTTTTCCTGTTTTTAGAAAAGAGGTAATATCGAATTCTTGAGGTAATTTACCATCTTCGCCATAACCAACATACTGTCCATTTATCCACACAGTAAGATTGGATTTGGCTGTTCCTATGTGTAGAAAAATTTGTTTCCCATCCCAATTTTTATCGATGGTAATTGCTCTTCTATAAACGCCTGTAGGATTGTATTTTGTTGGGACAAAAGGGGGATTTATAGCAATATATTTAGCAAAATCGTAGGTTGTATTGGTATAAATCGGATAACCATAACCGTTTACATCCCAATTGGCTGGAATTTTAAAATCATCCCAAGTTGTATCATTAAAATCACTTTTTTCAAATCCGCTAGGCAAATCATTCGGACTTGCTACATATTTAAATTTCCACAATCCATTGATGTCCAAATAATTTTCGGAAAGTTTCCAATCATTTTTGGCTAACAAAGCTTCATTTTCATACACAAAATAGGAAGCGTGCATAGGTTCTCTATTATCGGCATTGATTTTTTCATTTAACCAAAAAGGTGTTTCCCCCTGTGCAAAAGACGGAGCTACCGACGCAAGTATAAAAGTGAATATAAAGAGTGTATTTCTCATTAAAAGTTACAAATTATTTATCCCAAGTCATTTTGAATTTAGCATCTTCCATTCGGTTTCCTTTTTCATCATCGCAAACTGCATAGTTGAAACCAGAACGCAAACTATATCCAGAATACTCCCCATTTTTATTAAGTGCGATAAAACCAACTTGCAAGTACTCCATATCTTTATGTTTTTTATGCTTGTTGTAAATGCGCTCGGTGATTTCTTTACAAGCATCAAAGGGTGATTTTCCTTGACGCATTAATTCTACTACCATGGCACTTCCTGCAGTTCTTATTACCGCTTCACCTAATCCAGTAGCTGCTGCTGCACCAACTTCGTTATCTAGAAAAAGACCCGCACCAATGATTGGGGAATCACCAACGCGTCCGTGCATTTTCCAAGCTGCGCCACTTGTAGTACAACCTCCTGCCAAATTACCCTCTTCATCAATCATGAGCATACTAATAGTATCATGATTTTCTATATTGATAACTGGTTTATATTTCGATTCATTTAGCCATTTTTTCCAATCCTTTTCGGATTCTGGAGTTAACAAGTTCTCCTCTACAAATCCTTCCGATAAAGCAAATTGTAATGCTCCTTGACCTGATAACATAACATGTGGAGTGTTTTGTAAAACTCTTTTGGCTACCGAAATAGGATGCATTATCCCTTCCAAAAAAGAAACTGAACCACAATTACTATTGTGATCCATAATACAAGCATCTAGCGTTACTTTTCCTTCACGATCAGGATATCCCCCATAACCCACGCTTCTAATATTGGGATCAGCTTCAGGAATTTTTAAGCCCGATTCAATCGCATCTAATGCAGGTTTTCCTTGTTTTAATTGTACCCAAGTTTCAGCATTGGCAGGCAAACCATGATTCCAAGTAGAAATGATTACTGGTTTTTTAGTTTTTTTTAAATCCGTTACTTTTTCTTCCTCTACTTCATTAGCAACACTTTTAAAGCTAAAAAAGGAGCCTACAGCAAGTGTTCCTAAAGTTGTTCTTTTTATAAAATCTCTTCTGTTTGACATGATTTTGATTTTTTTAATTATAAATTTTAGAGGATAATGCCATGCTGTTATTGTTGCTTTTAGGCACATTACCCATTGTAAAAATTAAAGTCCCTCCTTGCATAATTTCATTATGCGTAATATAATTTCTATTCATTTTTTCACCATTCAATTCAATAGATTGGATATAAATATTATCTTTAGAATTATTCTTTGTCTTAATAACAAATGTTTTATTATTCTCTAAATTTAAAGTAGCGGTGTCAAACATTGGTGCACCAAAACTATAAATACTTTGTGCTGGATTTACTGGATAAAAACCTAATGAGCTCAATATATACCAGGAAGACATTTGTCCACAATCTTCATTACCACAATGTCCATTTGGCTCGTTTTTATATTGCGTTTCTAAGATCTCTCTCACTAACTTTTGGGTTTTCCAAGGTTTATTAATATAATTATATAAATAAGCCACATGATGACTTGGTTCGTTCCCGTGCGCATATTGCCCAATCATCCCTGTGCTAAAAATGGGTAATTTGTCTTCTGGGAATGGTTTTAAAGTGAACATAGAATCTAACTTTTTTTCAAATGCATCCTTTCCACCAACCACTTTAATTAAACCTTCAATATTTTGAGGAACAGACCAGAAATATTGCCATGCGTTACTTTCGCAGAAATAAGGAGTATAATCTTTTGGTATAAATTCTTTTAAAAACTGCCCGTTCTTAAATTTTGGACGCATAAAATTACTTTTTGAATCATAAACATTTCTCCAATTCTCTGAACGTTTTATGAAATATTTATAATCGGTTCCTTTATTTAATGCTTTTGCAAATTGAGCCAAACACCAATCATCATATGCGTATTCCATCGTTTTTGAAACCGACCAGTTATCGCCGCTTTCATCAGCTGGAACATATCCTAAAGTTTTATAACTATCATATTGTCTTGAATCAACCATGGAGCTTTCTTTACACGCTTTATAAGCCAACTCTACATCAAAATTTTTAATTCCTTTAAAATAAGCATCAACAATTACTGGAATAGCGTGATTTGCAATCATCATATTGGTTTCATTTCCTTGCAAAGACCACACGGGCAATAATCCTGTTTCTTTATAATGAGCTAATAAAGAATTGATCATACTTGACACCCTTTTTGGGTGCAAAATAGTGTACAATGGATGTGCAGCTCGGTACGTATCCCATAATGAAAAGGTATCGTACCGATCAAAAACCTGAGCATTATGAATTTTACCATCAGCACCTTTGTAATCCCCATAACAATCACTTAAAAGTGTGGGTGCTAACATGGATTGGTACATCATGCTATAAAAAACCTTCTTCTTATTTTCATCAGCGGTGGTTACCTCTATTTTTTGTAATTCTTTCTCCCACAAATTATTTGCTCGTTCTTTGTATTTTTCAAAATTAAAATCGGGTGCTTCCACTTGTAAAGACTTATAAGCTCCCTTAATAGTAGCCGTTGAAAGCCCTGTTTTTAAAATGATTTCCTCATTATCAGTTGTCTTATAATTTAAAACAATTTTTGTTTTTACGGCTTCAGCAGGACTCGTTGTCAATGAATCATTTTTGTAAATTTGATAGGATTCAAAAGGTTTAGAAAGTTTTATTACAAAATATGCCCTTTGGTCTTTTGCCCAACCAGTAGATTTTCTATACCCTTCAATAGTGGTATTATCGACTACTTTTATATATGTTTTTGTGGGAGCATCCCAATTTAAAGCATACCCCAAATCGATATGAATTTGTGAAGCATTATCTTTAGGAAATGTATATTTATGAATACCTGTTCTGGCAGTTGCAGTTAGCTCCGCTTTTATACCAAAATCCAATAAATCTACAGCGTAATAGCCTGGAAAAGCTTTTTCTTTTTCATGTGAAAAACTAGAAAAAGGCATGAAGTTATTATCTTTTATTCTATTTACAAATCTACTGTTGGTGGGCATTATTAGAATATCATACAAATCGCCGGCACCAGTACCCGTTAAATGCAGGTGTGAAAAACCGGAAATAATAGAATCTTTATAATAATAACCAGCAATTCTATCCCAACCTGGAATCCCAATATCTGGACTTAACTGTACCATTCCATAGGGCACAGTAGCTCCAGGATAGGTATTCCCCGGACCATCTGTGCCTATAAAAGGATTTACATAATTGGTTAATTGAACATGGCCTGATTCATACCGACCGCAATTATATATTAGGGCTAGAAAAACTATATATAGTAGACCATGTTTCATTATACTATTATTTTAAACTTTCTTTAGTTTCTTTAATCGTTCTTAATTGTTCAGGAGTTATAGCGGGTCCATCATAGAAACAAACTCCTTTAGCTCCATTTTCTTTTGCTAATAAAATAGCTTCTTTCAATTCTTCTGGAGATTTAAAAGCGGGTAAATAAACACCTGTATTTATTTTAGTTTTTTTTCTTAGTAAGTCCGAAACACCTTGTTTAGTTGCATAACCAACCCAATCTACTTCTTCATTGTAAAAACCATGATAAATCATAGGATAAACCTCATCAATATCCCATTTATCCCAGCGTTGACGTACCATGTGATCAGCCATTTCTGGGTAAGGAAATACGGCAGCCGTTAAATTTTTATGGTATTTGTGAACAATTTTGTAAGCATCATCAACAACTGCTTTTATAGCATTTAGTCTGAAATTTTTCCATTCCATATCAATTGATGTGTTATGGCTTTCTTTTGGATTTTTATGATGTATTTTTTCAAAAGCTTTTATACATTCATCACAATAACAGAAATCATATTGGGGTAGCTCCTCGTCTTGCACCAAATTGTATTTGGGCAACAAACCAATTGGTAAGAAAATATCGGGGAACCGAATGTAGTCTAAATGTACACTTTCGATTCCGTCTACTTTAGCTAATTCTTCTACTAAACCTAATACGTGATTTCTAGATTCTTTTCTAGTTGGACACAACCATTGGTAATAATCTACGTATGGACGATTATCAAAACAAGACTTTCCTTCTTTACTAACAGCATACCAGTCGGGGTGCTGAAGTGCTATAGAATCACCTGGTCTGTTCATGGCCATAATCCAAGCATGCACTCTTAACCCATTTTCTTTTGCGATTGGAACTAATCGTTTCAACAATTTTGGATCGGTTCCTGTATTAATTAATACTTCATCAATTCCAGCATTTTTATACTTCGCAAATTCTTGAGCATAATCTGCATTTGTTCTCTCCTTATGTGCCGTTATCCATACCCCAAATTCAAATGGAGTTTTTTCATCTTCTTTTTTACTAGCACATGAAATGATACTCAATGCTAAGATAAAAAGTAATAATTTAGGTAGTCTCATCGTTTTTTTAGTTTGATATAATTTTCCCATCTTGTTTAATAATTAACGTTTTATTTGAAAAAGGACTTTTTATTGTAATATTAAATCCTGTTGAATGATTTTCTAAAACAGGTTTTACCATTTTACCATCAACAACAATACTAGATTTAGTTAGACTATCTAAAGATTTAGCCCATGCCTTATGAGTTTGGTAATATTTTTTTTGAGCTCGGTAAAGGCTGTATAATTCCCACTTTAATTTTTCCTCTTGTGGAATAATAAAACTATCGGTTCCCGCTTTTGAAGAAAAATAAACATAACCCCATTTTTCAGGTTCATGCATATTGATTACACCTTGTGGAGACCATACCCAATTATACTCTTGTAAAAATTTCCCGTCTGAACCTTTCTTTCTTTTGTATGTTCCATTTGTTAAAGAATGTTGCCAATTTACCCTAGAGAAATTTACTCTCCAAAATTGATCTACTGGAACATTATTTTCACCAAAGGACTTTCTATAAGCTGCCCAAGGAATTGCCATTTCCAGCACCCAACCTTCATCGGTATCATTGGGATTATTGATTGTTCCGTTTATTTTAACGGCCGATTTTAATCCCGATATATTCCAGTCATTCAATACTACATTATCATTCTCACGATAGGGTTTTGTCAAGAATAAATCCCAAGCTGTATTTAAAGCGTTTATTTCTAATTCGTAATAATTGAATGTATCACCATCCGGATCAATAAAAACCTCAAAATCATTGTTGTAAAAAATAATAGTGTCGCGCTGTTTTAGATTAGCCCAAACATGTGGTTCTTCCATCTTAGCGAGAATGTAAAAATTAGTCTCATCCCATAGCATTTTCACCTTAGTGTTGTACTTTGGTTTTTCCACTCCTTCTATGTCGGTAAAAGGATCTGACCAATCCACTTTTGACCATGAAGCATCCGATTCATCGCCATCGATAACGATTGTATCAAATACTTTATGAACAACATACGATTTAGGGATAATTCCTTTTTTTGATTGTGAAAAACCAATAACAGAAATTAGACTAAATACAACTGATAACCATTTCAATTTCACAGCCATGCTTTTTTTTATAAACTATTGTCTTTTGTAAACTGAAGTACTTCGCTTAATTTACCAAATGCCATCGCTACAACAGTATCAGCAGCACCATAATAAACGGCCAATTTATCTTCTTCCATATCATGTAAAGCAGCACAAGGGAAAACTACATTTCCTACGTCACCCACTTGCTCATACAACTCAGCAGGAGCTAATAAATAAGGTTGTGTTCTATACTTTACAATATCAGGCTGATTTGTATCTAAAATAGCAGCTCCCATACTATAACGGAATCCATTACACGTATTGATTACACCATGATACAACATTAACCAACCTTCATCAGTAAGAATAGGAATAGGTCCTGCTCCAATTTTTGTACATTGCCAAGCACTGTCTTCAAAAGGAGTTGGCTTCATTACGCATCTATGCTCTCCCCAATATTTCATATCTGGACTGTAACTAATCCAAATATCTCCAAAAGGAGTATGTCCATTATCACTTGGACGGCTTAACATGGCAAATTTACCGTTGATTTTTTGTGGAAACAATACCCCATTTCTGTTGAAAGGCAAATAGGCATTTTCACATTGAAAAAATTCCTTAAAATCAAATGTATATCCAATACCAATTGTTGGTCCATTGTATCCGTTACACCAAGTAATCCAATAACGATCTTCAATAAAAACGACACGGGGGTCATATTTATAATCTGATTCTATCATTTCAGTATTACCCGCTTGCATTACAATAGGCTCATGATTGATATCCCAGTCCATTCCATTCTTGCTAAATCCAGCAAAAATATTCATTTGGACTGCTTTGTTGTCACATCTAAATACACCTGCAAATCCATCTCCAAAAGGAACGACTGCACTATTAAAAATACTATTTGATGATGGTATTGCATACCTGTCAATAATTGGATTTTCTGAATATCTCCAAATTACTTCATTGCTGTTTTCTGGTCTATCTTGCCATGGAATTGTACTCACTATATTTAATTTATTTGTTAAACTTAACACTATCTTAGGTCTAATTCATTTTTAATAATCACACCCGATTTAAACTTATACTATTCTTCTTTTAATTTTTTATTTTTCTCACTTTATCCAACCACGTATATTTTAAAATAATCGAAGTAATCAAGAAAATGACTAGTGATACTATCGTTTTGGGATAATCTCTAATTATAAAAAATATTGGAAGGACAATCATGCTTGATTGCCATATAATTCCAATAAGACAGTTCAGCATATCTTTTGTAAAATCATTATTTTTTTCAAAAGTTAGATCTTTACTTTTTAGTTCATTATAAACTGGTTTCCACCATCCCCAAGGTCTTACATTAGTATAAAATGATTTTAACACTTCTATATCTGTAGGTTTACTAAAGAAAGTCCCTAGCAAGCAACCCAAAGTAGAGAAGGTCAATATAACTGGAAACAAATAGATAGCTTGCATTTCAGACAAATCGTATAGAAATGTTCCAGAAGTGAAGTTCCCTTTATTTTGGTCTAAAACAAATTCTAAAGACGCAACCACTAATCCAGAAAACATACCCCAAAAATACCCCCAACCATTGAAACGCCACCATATCCATTTTAAAAAGTTGGCTGCTACATAACCCCCAAACAATGCACTTGTTATCCATAAGGTCAAGGAATTAATAGAATCAGCAAAGAAGCCCATAAAAACACCCAAACCAACTACTAAGAAAGAAGCAACTTGACTTATTTTAATATAATGAGAACTAGACTCATTTGGCTTAAAATATTTTTTATATAAATCATTAACAATATAGGCTGGTCCCGCATTTACAAATGCAGAAAAAGTAGACATAAATGCCGCTAACAATCCAGCTAATAACAGTCCTTTTATTCCAACGGGAATATGAAGATTAATTACTTTTGGCATTAATACTTCTAAATCGGCACCACTTAAATTTGGATTAATAGCCATTTCAGGAGCTAAGGTTACCAATGCTATTACAACGATTCCAGCAATTAATAAATATCTAGGAATAAACAAAATAAGGTTTGTAAAACCACTCATGTATGCGGCCTCTTTTACAGATTTAGTGGAAAGAATTCGTTGCAAATCATAACTTGGTGTTGGTCCAGCTATACTAGCAAAAAAACCTTTAAACAAAGACATTCCCACTAATGAACCAAACATTTTATAGCCTTCAGTATTAATTAAATTATCAAAAGCTTTGAATTTTGCCCCCCAGTGTGATCCTAATTCCGCAGAAAAGAATACATTTTTCCATTCAGGAGTAATTACAGAATTAATTTGAACATCAGTGTAATTAATCAATGTATAGCCAGCAACAAGTACTCCTGCTATCACCATAATCCCGTATTGCAATACTTCGGTTGCCACCACCGAAAACATACCTCCTTTTATCGTGTAAATTGTTGTTAAGAAGATAACCAATAAAGCATACGATTGCTCCGAATTTAATACCATCATATCTCCTATTTGAAGGGCTAAATTCCAAGGTAAAATAATGGTCATAAACTTACCAATTCCTTCAAAAAAGTAGGCGATAAAACCTATCGTAGAAACAATGGCAAAAACAGCTACAATTATATGAGAAGCTTTACCTGCATTGTCGTTACCAAAACGGGTTAAAATCCATTCAGATCCTGTCATGGTATTTGATTTACGGATCCAAACTGCCAAAAACATCATGACAAAGATTTGGTTCCAAATAGGCCAAAGCCACATAAACATAAAACTTTTGACACCATATAAAAACAATACCCCAACCATCCAAGCCGTTCCAGATACGTCAAACATACCTGATCCGTTACTTAAACCTAGATAATACCACTTTATAGAATTTCCCCCTAAAAAATAATCATCTAATCCTTGCGAAGCTTTTCTAGAAATCCAAACTCCAATACCTATGGTTAATATTATATAAAATACAATTATTGATACATCAATGCTATCCATTACTTTACTGATTTAATAGTTAAACCCCATTTTTTATTAGGTTCAGATCCCATAACGAAATATAAAATACCACCTTGTAAAAGTTGTTGATGTGAAATTGTTGTTTGGTTGAATACAACTCCATTTAGAGTAGCCGATTGAATGTAGAAATTCTTGTTGGAAACATTTTCTGCCTGTATAACAAATGTTTTTCCATCTTGAAGATGAATTGTTGATTTTTCAAAAATTGGACTTCCTATTTCGTACTCACCAGAAGCTGGATTCATAGGATACAATCCCATTGAACTAAATACATACCAAGCTGACATTTGACCGCAATCTTCGTTACCACTCAATCCATTAGGTGTAGTATTGTATTGTGTATCTAAAATATAATGCACCCAATACTGTGTTCTCCATGGTTCATTAGCATGATTAAACATATAGGAAATGTGATGACTTGGCTCATTACCATGTGCATATTGTCCGATTAATCCCGAAATATCTGCAGAAACATTATCTCCAGTTATCTCTGAACTTTCAGTAAATAATTGTTCTAAACGTTTTACGAAAATGTCGTTGCTTCCATTTAATGCAATAAAGTCATCTACATTTTGTGGTACAAACCAACTGTGTTGCCAAGCATTACCTTCCGTATAATCAGTATGTTCTCTATGATTAGAGTGTTTTGGATCAAAAGGTGTATTCCACGTTTTTCCGTCTTTTGATTTTCCACGCATAAAGCCAGTTATTGGATCAAATAAATAGCGATACGCTTGAGAACGTTTCAAGAAATAATCATAATCCTCATTTTTTCCTAATTCTTTAGCCATTTGAGCTACACACCAATCATCATAAGCATACTCTAAAGTTATTGTTACTGATTCATCCAGTAAGTCATAAGGAATATAACCGTATTGTTTGTATAAATTCAATCCGCGTTCGTCTTGCATCATGGTTGCTTTCATAGCGGAATAGGCTTTTTCAGCATCAAACCCTTTTATTCCGTTTTTATACGCATTAAGAATCACAGGAATCGAATGGTAACCTGTCATCGTATTGGTTTCATTCCCGTATAAGGTCCAAACAGGCAATATTTTTTTAGTTTCGTAATAAGCTAACATAGAATTTACAATATCCGAAGACTTGTCAGGAGCTAATAAAGTCAACAAAGGATTTTCGGCTCTAAAAGTATCCCAAAGCGATAATGTAGAATAAGCCGTGTAATTAGTAGCAGTTATAATTTGGTCATCCTCTCTTCTAAACTGTCCGTTCTTATCACTATAAGTAACTGGCGCTAATTGGGCATGGTAAACAGCAGTGTAAAACATCGTTTTTAGCGAATCAATTGGAGTTTCCACTTCAATTTTGGATAATGTATTACCCCAAATTGTTTTGGTTTCTGATTTTGTAGTTTCAAAATTTCCAGTATCTAAATTCTCTTTGGCATTAGCCAAACTAACCGAAGACAAAGCTACTTTTACAAACAACTCATTGTTTTTATTATTAACAAAAAACAATTGCGAAGTTACTTTCTCTCCCGAAGTTGTAGTTCCTTTTATAACTTTTCGGTCAGCAATTAATTCCTGTCCTGTAATAGACTTAGAAAATTGAGCCACAAAAAATACTTTTTGATTTTTAGCCCAACCTGTGCTGTAACGATAACCACTTATGGTATTATCATTTTCAATCGTAATCCCTGTTTTTGTTGATTTGTCCCAATTGATTGCAAAACCAAGATCCACTACTACAGACTGCATGTCATTTTTAGCAAATGTATATTTATGATAAGCAGTACGTTTTGAAGCCGTTAACTCCACATTAATTTTAGGGGTTTCAAGAAAAACTTGGTAATATCCAGGTATTGATGTCTCATTAGAATGGCTATATGTCGACTTATAGGCAAGTAAATCTCTAGAAGTAGGTTGTGCTTTTAAATCTACCTTTTTATTTATTGGCATAAATAATATATCGGCCAAATCACCAATACCTGTTCCGCTTAAATGCAAATGGCTAAAACCTGCCACTATGGAATCAGAATAATGGTAGCCCGAACACCAATCCCAGCTAGAAACACCATTATCAGGACTTACTTGAAGCATTCCAAAAGGAACGGTTGCTCCTGGATAAGTATGCCCGTGCCCACCAGTACCAATAAACGGATTAACATGTTCGATAAAAAGTAACTTAGAGCTATCATTTTTATCTATCTTTATCTTACAACCTGTAAGTAAACCTGCAGCTAAAATAAATAAGGAAATTTTCTTCATAGGAATCTATCTGTATATAAAAATAAAATTATTTAAATTTAGCCTTTTTTAAAACTTATTTAGACAGACGACATATAAACTGAGCTAAACATCAAAAAAAACAGTTTCAAACACTCATTCTTTAGAAAATGAATTTCAATTCCAGCAAATTTTACAAAATACCATTACATTATCATATAATATTTTGGTTGATTTATTTTTTATTCAACACCTTTCGATGGGGAAGTTATTTCAATGATTATCTCTACTCTTTTAAAACAAATTTATTGGGTTTCCCAATTCACATTACCCTGTGTTATTTGAATATTTTAATTCTGATGCCTAATTTGGTGTATCGAAAAAAATATACACTATATATCCTTTCGGTTATTGCCGCATTATTTATTATGGTTTTGGTAAAGTTTAATCTTACTTATCTTTTAATTAGCCATAATGTTTGGCCAGAAGGCCCCGAACAAATAGAAAAATTATCGTTTAACTATTTTATAGACATGATGATTGGCGAACTTTATGTAATTACATTTGTTACAGCCATAAAAATTACATTTGACTTTTTAAATGAACAAAAAAGAGTAACCGATCTTGAAAAATCACAATTAGAAACGGAGTTGCTTTTTTTAAAATCTCAAATATCTCCGCACTTTTTCTTCAATACACTTAATAACATATACTCGCTATCAGTAGAAAAATCAAATAAAACGCCAAAAGTGGTAATTAAACTTTCCGAGTTAATGCGTTATATGTTGTATGAAACAAAAAATAAGAGACAAACCTTAGAAAATGAAATTCTATGCATTCAAAACTATTTGGATTTAGAAAGAATCAGAAATGACGACCGATTAGAGATTAATATGTCCATTTCTGGAGATATTCATGATAAAGAAATAGGCCCCATTTTATTACTGACATTTGTTGAGAATGCTTTTAAACATGGCGTAAATAAAAATATTGGAAAAGTAAAAATTGACATTAGCTTCGAAGTTAAAGAAGATTTTCTTTATTTTACCATTAAAAATCCAATGCCTGCAATTACTAAACACAAAGACAATTTAAACAGATCAAGTGGTATTGGTATTGAAAATGTCAAAAAAAGACTGGAATTAGGATACAATAAAAATGATTATAAGTTAACTTTTAAAAATAAAAAGAATAGTTTTGTCGTTAAGCTTATCATTAAAGTGTCTTAGCAAATGATATCTTTTTTTTTAGAATATACCCCTATAAATTATTTCGCTTAAAAAAATAATAGATTGAGATGAAAGTAAATTGTTTGATTATAGATGATGAGCCATTGGCTATCAATGTTATTAAGAATCACTTAGAACATATTGAAAATTTTGAATTAATAAACAGCTTCAGTAATCCTATTGAAGGTTTTAATTTTTTAAAAAACAACAGTGTTGATGTCATTTTTCTAGACATAAACATGCCTGTCCTTGATGGAATTAACTTTATAAAAAGTTTAGAAAACCCACCTTTACTAGTTATTACCAGTGCCTACGACCAGTTTGCTATTGAAACCTACGAATTAGATGTTTTAGATTACTTAGTAAAACCTATTGAATTCCCTAGGTTGATGAAAGCGATAAACAAGATCAACAAAAGATTGGAAGGTACTTCTAAAGCTCCTCAAGAAAACAGTAAAGAAAATCCCTTCATTTTCGTTAAAATTGATAAAAAGAAAATGAAGAAAATCTTTTTAAATGAAATTTTAGTCATAGAAAGTCTAAAAGATTATTTAAAAATAAATACATTAACAGGGAAATACATCATTCACAGTACGCTTGCTGATTTTACAAACTTATTACCTGAAAGAGATTTTATAAGAATACATCGATCTTACACTATTGCTATCGATAAAATTGATGCTGTTGAAGGAAATAGTATAGAAATAGAAGGACTTAGATATGTTATTGGAAGGTCATACATCGACGAAGTAAAGCAAAGAATTCTAAACTCATCGATCTAAAATTCAAAAAAAGAGGTATATACTTAAAGTACTCGAAGAGCTACTTTAAGTCAAATTACAACTATTTTTAATTTAAAATTTGGTGAAAAAATTAAATTTTCAGTACTTATTTTTGGCATTTACAGATTGCTAAAGACATGAAAAAAACATCTAGTGCTCCTTCGCTTTCATGTTACATTCTTTTTATTCATTTTTCACAAAATTTATTACAAAAAAAATGCAACCAAAAAGATGATTGCATTTTAAAACCAAGGTAACTAACCTAAACAAATTATAAACCAAATAATTTACTGTATTATAACACCAAAACTAGAAATGATAGCGTTTAAAAGCTTCTATGGCTGAATAATCCGCCAATCCCAAATCATGATATTTTTTTGCTGTTAATCTATTTCTATCTTCTGCGCGTACCCAAAACTCTCTGCTATCGTCCCCTTGGAACATCACTCCATCTTTTTGAGATTGGTGATAAAAAATAGCATGACGTTTTTTAAGTACTTGATCCGGACTCATTGGTACTGCCATCTCAATTTGATACGATTCCCATTCATGCCAAGCTCCACGGTACAACCATACCCAACAATCATCCATATAACTATTATGTTTCAGTCGCTCTAAAGCTTCAAACAAACTATCCAAACACACCTTATGTGTTCCATGCGGATCAGCTAAATCGCCTGCAGCATAAATTTGATGTGGTTTTATGTCTTCAATGAGATTACACATAATATCTATATCAGCATCTGTAAGATTCCCTTTCTTTACTGTTCCAGTTTCATAAAAAGGAAGATCAAGAAAATGAACATTTGAATCCGCAACTCCTAAATATCTTGTAGCACCTAAAGATTCACTTCTTCTAATTGAGCCCTTTAATTTTCGAACTTCAATCGTATCAATATCATTTTTAGACTTATTTTTTAAAAATTTGATGATACTATCAGATTCACTAGACACTGAATTTAAAACCGTAGAAACTTCGGCAAATTTTAGTGCTTCATCATTTGAAACAGCTATATTACCTGAAGTTTGATAGGCAACATGTACATCATGTCCTTGCTCAACTAATCGATCAAAAGTTCCTCCCATTGAAATAACATCATCATCGGGATGTGGGCTAAAAATGATGATTCGTTTTTGCTCTGGTCTCGCACGTTCCGGTCTATAAGTATCATCCTCATTGGGTTTTCCACCAGGCCATCCGGTAATGGTATGCTGCATTTTATTAAACATTTTTATATTTAAATCATATGCAGTCCCTTCTTCTGTTAAAAGACTAGACATTCCGTTATCGTTATAATCTTTATCCGTTAATTTAAGAAACGGCTTCTTCGTTAATTCACTCAACCAAGCAACAGCCTTCAATTTTAACTCTTCGGTCCATAAACATGATTTTACCAACCATGGTGTTTTTACACGTGTTAACTCCGACGAAGCCTCAGTATCTAAAACAAACGTTGTGTTATTATGTTCTTGCAAATAGGTCGCAGGAACTTGAGAAGACACATCTCCTTCAATTGTTTCCTTTATGATTCCTGCTTTACTAATTCCCCAACCAAGAAGTACAATTCTTTTGGCATTTTTTACAGTACCAATCCCCATTGTTATTGCTTTTCTAGGAACATTATCAATTCCTAAAAACGCAGGTGCAGCGTCCATACGTGTTAAATGATCTAGCGTAATACTTCTAGTACCAGAATTGATATGCGAGCCTGGTTCATTAAAACCTATATGCCCAGTCCTTCCAATACCTAAAAGTTGAAAATCTAACCCACCATAGGATTTAATCTTCATTTCATAATCTATACAGTATTGTTGTAGTTCTTCATTACTAACTTTTCCATCTGGGATATTTATATTTTCAGGGTTAATATCTACATGATCAAAAAGATACTCATGCATAAAGTGATAATAACTCTGAATATTATTTTTATCCATCGAATAATACTCATCTAAATTAAAGGTTACCACATTCGTAAAGCTCAACCCTTCTTCCTTATGCAATCTAACCAGTTCTTCATACACTTTAATAGGTGAAGATCCAGTTGCCAAACCTAAAATACAAGGCTCATTCAATTCTTCTTTTCTCTGAATTAAATTTGCTATTTCTTGCGCTACTAATACTGAAGCTTCTTTCGATGAATCAAAAATTACATTATGAATTTTTTCAAAACGTGTTTCTTCAAACTTTCCTGCTTCCTTGAAGCCTATACCCTTTTTAAAACTTATACCTTCTTTAATCATTTGTCAGTAATTCATTTAATTAATACTATAAAATTAAGTATTTGCTAGTTGTTCAAAATAAAAATTCGACTAATAACCAGTAGTCTTCGGCAAAGAACATAATTATCAACTTTAATCAATTGTTTTTATAATCTCCTTTATTAGTCTGCTGTTTTTCAATTACATTTATTTCTGCAATTGATACTGTTTGTATTTTACCAACTCCCGCTTTAGCTACAAATCGAAGGTATTTAGCTTTTACACTTTCAAATGTCTTTACTTGCTCTATCGGATTATTTTTAATATTTGAAAATTCTCCTTCTGATTGCTTATTCCATTGATTACCATCAAGACTGGTATAAAATTCATAATAGGAAATTAAGTTTAGATTATTTCCTACTTGTTGCGGCACATAAGTAAACCCGTTTATAGTAAGAATGCTTCCCATATCTAACACCACTTCTTGCGGTAATTTATTCGTTCCATCTCCAAAACTATAATCTGTAGTTGGGTTCCCATCAATTATTCTGTTTGCTCTATTTAAATCACCACTTGAAATAGAAACTATTCTCCATTTTTCTTTAGACTGTCCATACTTTACCTTTTTAATGGCACTACTTATATTCTCCTTAGTGTTTCTGGTAAATGCTTTTATTTCGACTGCCGCATCATATTTAAAAGCTCCTTTATACAGGGTACTATTCATCGTTGGAACAGAACCGTCGACTGTATAAAAAATACTATTCCCTACATCAGATTTCATGGTTACTAACCCCTTATTATCCCGTTGAATATTTGGCATACGAACAAATGTAGGTGCGTTAAATGCTTCAATATTAGCAATTACTATACTTGCTTTTGAATCTGTAACATTGACTCTAAGCGCCGAAACTACAACCCTATCAAATCTTAAAATTCTTTTGTATCCTATAGTAGTTTGTTTCGCAATTGTTTTCCATTGTCCACCTACTTTAGCTTCTACATTAAAAGCTTTCACTCGTTGTCCTAATTTTATGTATTCCTGAAGTAAAATTCGATTAACAGCTGTGGGCTTATTAAATTCAAATAGTAATGAAGCTTTTTTAACATTATCATCGGTAGCCCAATAGGTATTTTTATCTCCATCAATCACGTTTTTAGCAGCATATTCACTTTCGCTTCCTCTATAACTATCAGTACTAACTGTACTAGCTGCTAATAATTCTATTTTAAAATCGGCTTTAATAACTGCCGAAAACTCTTGTAATCTTGCGACATCATTTTCGTTGATTAATCCTCTTTTATCTGGAGGCAGGTTCAATAAAAAAGTCGAATTACGACCTACTGATTGATAATAAAAATCAACCATTTCATCTAAGGAATGTACTTTATCATCTTCTATAGTGTGGTAAAACCATCCTGGTCTTATCGACACATTTGTTTCTCCAGGTACCCATTTTTCTCCATCTTCATGCCCCGACATAAAATCTGTATATGGCACTTTTCCCGCTAACTCGTCCTTTTGACGCAATAAAGACCAGTTAGTTTCATTAGCATAACCCTCTTCATTTCCTATCCATCTTGCTTCTGATGGACCTACACCCCAAACCAATGTTTTTGGAGCAATTTTATAAATTAATTGATAGGTTTCGTCCCAGTTATAATATTCCAGTGTATTAATCTTTCTGGTTTCATTAGCACCTCCATAGTATCCATCACCACCATTTGCTCCATCAAACCACATTTCGAAAACATCACCATAATTAGTCAACAACTCTTTCAACTGATTTCTGAAATAAGTTATATATTCTGGTTTGCCATAATCAGGATTGTTTCTATCCCAAGGAGAAAGATACAGTCCTAATTTCAAATTGTATTCTCTGCATGCCTCTGCTAATTCTTTAACAACATCTCCTTTTCCATTTTTCCATGGTGAATTTTTCACAGAGCGCTCCGTATATTTTGAAGGCCACAAGCAAAAACCATCATGATGTTTGGCCACCAATATGATTCCTTTCATTCCGGCCTCTTTTACAACACGAGCCCATTGATGTGTATCCAATGCAGTAGGATCAAACAATTGAGGTGATTCGTCTCCATAACCCCATTCTTTATTGGTGAATGTATTTAACGAGAAATGTATAAAAGCATAAGATTCCATTTCTTGCCAATTGATTTGTTTTTGGGTCGGTAATGGACCATAAGGTTTTGGTGCCTTCACTGATTCTTTACAACTAGTACACAGTACGATGAACAAAAAACTTATAAATAGCGAAACATCTTTCATCTGAAGAATATTTAATTTTTTAATTAAACTATTGTCGCACAATAGTAACCTAAATTTATGTTTCAATAAATACTATTTCGACCAACAACAATTATAGAACAGTATTGGTGATTTAAATGATTTAATTCATTTGCTTTATTGGATTAGTGTCTTCAAGGAATTATTATAGTATCCACTATAGCACACCAGCTTGCACTATTCCTATTTCTTGCAGGTGCTACTGTAATTAAACTATTTTTATCTAAAATATTAATCAATAAGAATTCTGCTTGAGTTAGTATCCATTCAGTCAATAGTTTTCTATATTAAACACTATACTATTTATCTAGATTTTGATTCTTAATTAAGCCTTAATCAGCAAATCTTATAAAGGTTTTAGAATCTAGTTCAGAAATTTTACCAATTCTTTTAATAGCCTAATTAACCTATTTACTATAGCAATCGAGACACAATAATCTGGCATTCTTCAATCACTATTAAAAGCTCCCCAAATAGATAATTAGTTAGCAATAATCAATTCAATTATTATCTATTAGGTTAGACCAATTCAAAATAAAAAACCACCAAAATAATAATTTTGATGGTTTTAGTATTCTATGAAAAGACTTGAAAATTAGAATAATATTATTCTAATTTTATGCATTGATACCCAATACTATTTACATATTCTACAATTTTATTACTATCTAATTTTTCCGCTTCAATTCTGAGTATTTTATCACAATCTTCCAAATCAAAATTGACTTTATAATCTGGGAAATGAGTTTTAAAAATTGAAATTATATAATTCGTAACCGCTTTCTTTTGCACATTTGTTTTAAAAACCTCTACCATAATTACTTTTTTAAACACTACTTATTAATTTAAATAAAAGAACATTCCTAGAATAATTTATACGAAACACCTAATCTAAAATAAAACTGAGGATCTACTTTTTGATCGTAGATATATTTATTTGTACGCTCTCCTTTTTTTGTAATACGAGTATTGATCACGTTATCTAATCCCGTTTTAAACAACCCATATAATTTTGGAGTAAATCGAAATTCATAAGTGATTCCTGATTTTAACTCTAATTGATTTAATTCATAAATTCCTTTCAATTCGGGGGTGTTAAGATCTAAATAAAAATTCTCTGAATTCAATTCGGTTCCAAAAGAAACTCGCCCATTTTCTAATAATTGTCTTCTAAACAAAAGACGTTGAGGAAGAACAAAATCAATATCCCATTTTGTATTTTCAAATTTATGATTATAGGTAAAAATAGGCGTTACTGGAATTATCGAAGATGGATCTAAAGAGACCAGAGCACCAATAGTCATGGTTGTAAATTCGGTTTTTTTGATTACTAAATTTGCAGTAATCAATCCTTTTACACGTTGCGCATTTTTTTCATTTCCATCAACAGTAAAAGTTGCATTATAAATTATAGGCTTTTTAAAAAGCGTCGATATATAAGTAGCACTTATTGATCCTGATAAATAATGAAACTCTTGCTTATCGTTTGAAAATGGACCAATGGGATTTGTGTTAGCTGAAGTCCCAAGATCGAAAGTTTCATATTTATAGCGCAACGAACTTGTTAAAACAAACCGTTTCGAGTTTGAAACATAAAAAGGTAAATTAAATGCCACTTTAAATCGGCTATGATTATCAATTCTACCATTTTCAAATGGCAGATCAAAGAGCTTTGAATTAAAATTAGTCGTTCCTAGTTGCTCATACTGAACATCAAATGTTCGTGTTGTTGGAAACTTATCGGTTATTGCTTTACCAAAAGTTTTTAAACTTGTTTTTTCTTGAGCAAATGTATGCAATGAATTACATAGAATTAAAATACAAATAATCTTTTTTATCATAATTGAGGAGCTAATTTATAATTGTCGTTTTCTATTGAAACTAATGCAAAAATACTCTAGAAGCATCAAATACAATCGACTAATTATACTAACGGCCTACAATTTATACTAATGGCGTTCAAATAATTTTACAACAAAAATAATTGTAAAACACAATATTCCTTTATTTTTGCAGTTATGAAAATCCTTAAAATATATCAAAACTTTTTCCTTAGAAACCTCTTTCTAAATATAATCGTTTTAAGCATTCTGTTTTTAAGTATATATGACGAAGTACAACCGCTGAACCACAATTTTATCTATATTTTAAAGAAAATAGCACTGGGTTATTTGCCTTGTATCCTCTGTATCACCTTTTTTAACTTTTTTTTAATTAAACAATTATTATTCAAAAAAAAATATAGAATTTTTCTTTTTCTTTTTATTGTTTATTGGGTCAGTTTTTACATTTTTATGAATTGGTATTTTCCTGCAGTTGGACTTGGTAGATTAAGAACATTTTCTATATTATCTTTTATTGTAAACGGAGTTGCTTTTTATTTCCTGCATATTGTAATCACAAAAAAAATTACAGAAACAGATAAAGAAATTATTAATTTCAAATCGGAACTTTCATTTTTAAAACAGCAACTCAATCCTCATTTTCTTCTTAATGCAATGAATAATTTATATGGAGAATCCTTAACCAAGCCAGAAAAATTGCCAGACAGAATATTAAATCTTTCAGACATGCTTCGTTATCAAATTGAGGCAACCAAAAAAGATTTAGTACCTTTAAAAGAAGAAATAAACTTTGTAAAAAAATACATCGAATATTATACTTTTAGAAATGAGCGACTTGTTATTACCCAAAACTTTGAAGGCGTTTTTGATAAAATTGAAATACCCCCTTTATTCTTTTTGCCATTGGTAGAAAATGCAATTAAATTTTCTGGAGAAATGTCTGATCCTACAATAGTTTTAAAATTAAAATTAAAAAACGGAAATCTATCTTTTAGTTTACAAAACAATTGTTTAGAAACCGATTCCAATCTTTCAAGTACAGGAATAGGAATCGAAAACCTTAACAGACGTTTAGAAGTTTACGGATTGAAACATGAGCTTAATTTTAAAAAAGAAAAAAGTACATTTAGTATAAAATTAAACATATGGAACTTACCTACCGTTGTCTCATAATTGATGATGAAACGCCAGCTCATAAGGCTTTAGCGTCACATATTGCTAAGTATGAAGATTTAGAACATTCTGGAAGTGCCTATAATGGAAGAGAAGCACTTAAAATGCTGAATGAAAATAACTATGATATTATTTTTTTAGACATTAATATGCCTATCATTTCAGGAATTGAACTGATGGAAATGCAACCTAATAGACCAATAACAATTGTAACAACAGCCTATTCTGACTTTGCTCTTTCCGCATATCAAAATGATGCCATTGATTATTTACTAAAGCCAATTTCATTTGAAAAATTTGAAAAAGCAATTGAAAAAGCAAAAACCTATTATTCTGGAATAAGTTTAAAAAAAGACGAAAATAAAAAAGACGAAGTTCTTACTTATCGTCTTAACGGTCAAATAGTGGAATCCCTGCTAGACGATATTGTTTATATTGAGAGCCTAGGTAATTATATAAAGCTATACAGTACAAAAGCAAAACTACCAGTGATTATATATGGTTCTTTATCTAATATAACCATTGAATTAAATAATGCTAATTTTCTGCAAATACATCGCTCCTATATCATTAATACAAATAAAATTCAATCTACCTCTCAAAAATCATTAACGATGTGTGATGGGAAAATTATTCCTATAGGTCGAAAATATCAAATTTTACTGCACCGCTATTTCAAATAAAATAGTACCATTTGTAAAATGTATTAAAAGCTATGATCCGGCAAGATTTGAATACAAAAAGTCGAAAAAGAAAAATCACTCGTTGAAGCAATAATAAAAACATCAAGTATAATAAAAAATGACAATTCAAGATTTAGTAGGTACCTACACTATTGAAGGTAGAAATCAAGACGGCATTGCACAACTCAGTTACAAAGGGGTACTCACTTTATCTCTTGATGAAAATAACCGAATTGTAGCCCATTGGTTAATAAGTGATCAAGTGCAAAACGGCACTGGTTTTTTCAAAGACAATATCCTAGTTATTAATTTTAACTACCGTAGCGAAGACGAAACCATCTACAAAGGTGTTGCCGTCTACAAATGCATCAACAAAGACATACTCGATGGCTTTTGGTCCGAAAAACACGGGAATCCTTTGTATTTAGGAACAGAACAGTGTTTTAGAATAACATCTAAAGAATTTTTAAACTAACAAAAGATAAACTTAACATTCAAAACTTCTTCTAAAAATAAGTTGGCTGTCCAAGCAGGCTATTCACTTCAAGTCCGCGGTATTCAGCCCATAAAATATAAGCCCAAAAACGAGCTTCCTTTGGTCGCAGTTTTGGGCTTTGTTTTATAAAAGGCTTCATTCCTTGCGGGCTTTTCGTTACTATCCTTGACAGAAAGACTACTTTACAAAATAATATTTTTACATCAAACTACTTACTATTAAATTAAATAACTAACATTCAGCAATTTAAATAAAATTCACTAACTTTAATAAATGAAAAAGCATTTCCATATTATTATTGCTGGTGCGGGAGGCATTGCTGAGGCTGCTGCTTTATTATTGATGGAATGGAGCGAAGTTACTCCCAGCATTTTTATAGGAAATAGATCGATACCCAAAGCTATAAAAGTAGCCCATTGGGTAGAAAACGGATGTACAAAACCATGCACTATTAAACCGTTTCTATTGCCTGAAGATGGAATTACACCTAAAATGATAACCATTTTAAAGCAAGCCGATATTATTTTGGATTGTCTACCAGGAAGTCAGGCGCCCAGAATGGCACAACTCGCTAAAGAATACAACCTTCATTACGCCAATCTTACGGAATATGTTGACGAAACTAATAAAATAATTGCCTTAGCCAAAAATTCACAAACAGGATTTATTCTTCAGACTGGCTTGGCCCCAGGTTATATAGATTTATTAGCCAATGGATTATTTCAGCAATTTTGTATTGATTACAAAGTCAACTCCGTTCATACCTTAGAATTCAAAGTAGGTGCATTAACTAAAAATGCTGTTGCTCCACATTATTATGGTTTTACTTGGAGTCCCGTAGGTGTAGCTACTGAATATTTGAAAGACACCATTGTGCTGCGTGATTACAATAAAACGACACTCCCTTCTCTATCTGAAAGAGCTACAATTATAATTGATGGTATTACCTACGAGGAAGATTTAACCTCTGGCGGTGCTGCCGATTTGCCTGATGCCTTAACTGGAAAAGTAGGTACACTCGATTATAAAACGCTGCGCTTTCCTGGTCACTATGCATGGATAGAAAAACAAATTAATACCAAAGACAATACTACGACAGCAATTCAAAAACTTCAACACAAAATGGAAGTAGCTATTCCACATGTTGAAGACGATCAAATTGTATTATATGCTGCTGTAGAAGGCAAGGATATAGAGGGTGTATTGCGCCGTCGAGAAATAGCTAAAACCATATTACCTCTTCTAGTAGGGAAACATTATTTAAGAGCCATACAAACTACTACGGCAGCTCCTCTAGTACAAGCAGCACAACTATTACTGGAGACTAATCCACAAGGTGCTATCTTGCAAAGTCAAATTGATTCCAATGCCTTTCTAAAAGGAAATTATGTTTCAAGAGTATACGGTTGATTTTTTGTGAAAACAAATAAATAAAAAACTAACTTTAAACAAGTCCATAAACTAATTAACGAGAGTATTTTGTTAATTATCTCTTGATGTGATAGCAGTGAATTTCAAAACAATTCAACTCACGAAATTAAATAGGAATACTATTTTTTTTGTAATATTACGCTGTACTTTTACATAGAAAATTGTAGCATATCAATGAGAACGTATTACATTAATAACGGCAATGAAAATGGCGGACCATTTACGCTAGAGGAACTAAAAACCCAACAAATAAAGGAAACCACATTAGTCTGGCATCAAGGTATGGACGAATGGAAACATGCAATTGAGATAGCCGATTTGAGGCCTTTTTTTAATATTGTTCCTCCACCTATAAAACGAGCTAGTCCTACTCAAAAAGTAGAATCTACCGAAACATCTAAAACTATTTTAGGCCTAAAGAAAAGTTATTTCTTTTTGGCTATAGCTTTTTTAGCTATTATGATAATTGTCTTAGTACTGAATATCATTCAGAATAATAAAAGAAATGAATTAGACATAAAAAACAAACAAACAGAGTTTGGTAACGAACAAATTAATCTACAACAAAAAGAATCGAACGAACAACGCATTCAGGAAGAAATACAAAAAAGAATAGAATCTGAAAATAATAACAAAAGAAGAAAAGATTCCATTACTACTCGTCTTGCCGAAATCAAAAATTTACTTATTGAAGATAAAAATCAATTGGTCGAATCGAAAAACAACCTAATTGATGCCGAAGATTTTAGATTATTACGATCAGAAAGTACTAAAGACGAACAGATTCGTTCCATACAAAATGATATAGAAAACTGGAGAAAAGAAATTGATCAACTAGAAAACGAAGCCAATAGATTGTATCTTGAACTAGAAACAATACACTAAAGCTATTTAGAGATTGAACATTTGACACTCTCCTAATAATAATAATAATAATAATAGATCAATACTAATCACATTTCAACCAGCCCGTAATACTCATTCGGGTGTTTTGAGTTACTAAGACTTCATGAAGTAACTCATCACTTTTGAAGAAAACTGTTTTGCCTTGTGTGGGCGCAATTTTCTGGTTGTTATTATCCTGGTGAATTAATAACTCTCCTCCATCTGCAGGCTGCCAATCGCTATTCAAATAACTAATCATCGAATATTTTCGACTCGGGTTATTTTGAAACTGATCATAATGTTGCAAATAAAAATCTCCTTTTTCATACAAGGAGTAATGAAATTCATAACCCGTAATTCCGGTATAACAACTTTCATTTAAATAATTGATAAACGCTTCCATTTGTTCAAAAAATTGATTTTCAAACACATTATTATTCTTTTTATCTAACCAATAAATAGAATCACTGCGCACTGCACTATCATAAGCAATCGCTTCTGAGTTTCCTGTTCCAGCAGTAATCAATAAATCTTGTTGGTTTAACGCGAGTAAATTTTGCTTTAAATTATTAGCTAATTCATCACTTAAAAAAATTTCAGATATACCTACTTTATTATCAATATAAGTGGCAATCAAAGCTTCAAAGCTATTTTCCATTAGGTTTTCATTAACCGCAAGGACGGCTAACTGTTGTAAGGTAGTACATATTACATCACTTATAACATACTATTCTCATTTTGCCTTAATTATGAAATAAAAAAAAGCGCTTAGAAAACTACTTCTAAACGCTTTTTAAATAATGATAATAATAGCTATTAAAGCTTACTAATATAACTTCCGTAAATATCTTTGAACTGATATCCTTCTGATATACGATCTTTGCTCAGTTTATTGTACTCTACCAAAGCCCAAAGAATAAACTCCTTCATAAATAACTTATCCTCCTTAGCCAATTCTGGTTGGTATTTTTTAATTAAAATTTCAAGTGGGACAATGGCTCCCAATATTCTTTGGTACTCTTCATCGCTTGCATCATCTAATAATTCGAAACCACT
Organism: Flavobacterium sp. WC2421; assembly: GCF_040822115.1. Classification (NCBI taxonomy): domain Bacteria; kingdom Pseudomonadati; phylum Bacteroidota; class Flavobacteriia; order Flavobacteriales; family Flavobacteriaceae; genus Flavobacterium; species Flavobacterium sp. WC2421. The sequence continues at coordinate 3,177,963 of NZ_CP162004.1, forward strand.
TTCGGCAAAAAACCATTCTATTAAATCCGTATAAGCTGTTTTCTCATTTGGTTTTTCTAGCTTTTCAATTTTTGGAAAATAAGCTGGAAAAAAAGTATGAATAGCCGAGCCCAACAAGTTTTGCGCCACAGCTGCTGCTCCCTCCTGCTCTCCTTCGTAAACCAACTCTACTTTTCCAGTTATAGCGGGGATTATTCCCATAAAGTCCGACAAACGCAAACTTGTTTTATCAACACCTGCTCTTAAAGCGCGACGTTCCGCAGTACTCAATAAGTTTTCATAAGCCGTAATACTCATCCTAGCACTCACTCCACTTTTATTATCTATATATTCGCTTTCACGTGCTTCAAAACCTATTTGTTCCAGTAAATCTTTGGCCAATGAAGGAACATAAACCATATCACTTTGCACCGCATCAAGCTTCGCTTCCTGTTCCGTAATAGTACGAGCAATTTTTATGGTTTCTGGGTAATGCGTTAATATTTGAGAACCTATTCTGTCTTTCAAAGGCGTTACAATACTACCACGGTTGGTATAATCTTCTGGGTTTGCCGTAAATACAAACTGCATATCTAGTGGCATACGCAATTTAAATCCTCTAATTTGAATGTCTCCTTCTTGCAAAATATTAAACAAAGCCACTTGAATACGCGCTTGTAAATCAGGTAACTCATTGATAACAAAAATACAACGATTAGCACGCGGAATCATTCCAAAATGAATCACACGATCATCAGCATAGGAAAGCTTTAAATTAGCGGCTTTTATTGGGTCAACATCACCTATCAAATCGGCTACCGTAACATCTGGTGTTGCTAACTTTTCTGAAAAACGATCGTTTCTATACAACCATGAAATTGGAGTATCATCGCCTTTGATGTCAATGATATCTTTGGCAAAACGAGAAATTGGATTTAAAGGATCATCATTAATCTCCGAACCCGTCACAAACGGTATGTATTCGTCTAATAAATCAACCATTTTGCGCGCCAACCTAGTTTTGGCTTGACCACGAAGCCCTAACAAATTTATATTATGGCGAGATAATATAGCACGTTCCAGTTCTGGAATTACGGTGTTTTCAAAACCATGAACCCCTTCAAATGCGGATTTTCCAGATTTAATCTTTTCTCTTAAATTAGTACGCAATTCCTCTTTAATCGAGATACTTTTATATCCTGCTGCTTTTAATTCTCCTAATGTATGTATATTCTCTATTTTCATATTTATTATTTAAAAATTGAATGATTTAAAATTCAACTTATTTATTATTTTAACTTTGAAACACTTAAACTTTGTTACTCTGTCTCTTTGAAACTTTAAAGCTTTAAAGCTTTGAAAATTTGCAACTTACTTCACTCTCTTCTTCCTATTCGTCTCATAATCTTCAAATATCATTTCACCTAAACCTTTCAGTCCGGTATAAAATGCTTTTCCTTGATTGGCTTCGGTGAACTTATTGACAAATTTTTGTAAATATGGATCATTAGCGATCATAAAAGTGGTTATGGGAATATGCAGTTTTCGGGCTTGCTGTGCTTGACTGTAACATTTATCCACAATGTACTCATCAAGCCCATTACTGTTCATGTAATACGATCCATCTCGCTCTCGTACACAACTCGGTTTTCCATCCGTAATCATGAAAATTTGCTTATTCGTATTTCGTTTTCTACGCAGTAAATCCATTGCTAGTTGCAATCCAGCAACAGTATTGGTATGAAAAGGACCTACTTTTAAGTACGGCAAATCCTTAATGGCAATAGTCCATGCATCATTTCCAAAAACTAAAATATCCAAAGTATCTTTCGGATAGCGTGTAGTAATTAATTCAGCTAATGCCATCGCCACTTTTTTGGCTGGTGTGATTCGATCTTCTCCATACAAAATCATACTGTGACTGATATCAATCATCAGCACCGTACTCATTTGGGATTTGTATTGGGTTTCTTCGACAACCAAATCATTTTCGGTTAACATAAAATCAGTCACACCGTTATTAATTTGGGCATTACGCAAACTCTCCGTCAAGGAAATGCGTTCTAAACCATCACCAAAATGAAATTCTCTAAACTCTCCAGTGTGCTCATCACCGTTTCCAGAGTGTTTCGTTTTATGATTACCACTTCCAGAACGTTTTAAATTACCGAAAATTTGGTCTAAGGCTTGTTGTCTAATTGCACGTTCTGTCTTAGCAGTAATTCCCAATCCTGAAGTTCCATCCTCTTTAACTTCATCTTTGATATACCCTTTTTTCTTTAAATCTTCGATAAAATCATCAATGGTATAGTGTTCATCGGTGAGTTTATATTCCTTGTCTAATTCCCGCAACCAATCGATCGCTTCATCAAAATCTCCCGAAGTATGTGTAATTAATTCCTTGAAAATTCCAAAGAGTTTGTCAAACGGAGATTGATTTGGCGCCTCATATTGCTTAAAATAAAAACCTTTTTTATTATCCTTTTCCATAGACTTTAAAATTACATCATTTTAAAATAAAGCCTTGACAAACGATTACTAATTTTTAGTTAAAATGGATTTTTTTACAACAATTCATTTTAATTGTATCCTATTATAGGAAATAAGTTTAATTTTATATTTTTAAAAATTAAAAATGCAACAACACGAACATTGGGATATACTTTTGTCCAATCAAGTAGATAAAAAAGCGTTTATAGAAACAATTCTAACTGGAAAATCCATTGGAAAATTAAGCTCTTTTAATTCTAAAAATGGGATTCTATTTTCAGACATTGCCATTGCTAATTTCATCAAAAAAGAATACCAATACAATTCCATTGAAGCTGCAACTGACACTACACGAAAATTAAGTAGCTTTTCATCGGGGGAACGAAAAAAAGTATTTTTAAATTATTGTATCAAGCAAGAACCTGATTATATAATTCTCGATAATCCATTGGATCATTTGGATATAAATTCAAGAAAATCAATTACAATTGCATTAGAAGAACTGGCCAAAAAAGTACTATTAATCCAAATTGTAAATCGCAATACCGACCTACATTCCTTCATCCTCAACAAAGCACATATTCAAAACAATTCGTTTGTGTTAGAAGATTTAAAACTAGCTGAAGAAACGACAACCACATATTTCAAATCAATTCCGGATGCATTTGACCCCATTGTATATCAAGATACCATATTAATTCAAATGAACGGAGTCAATGTGAGTTACTTGGAAAAACCGATTTTAAAAACCATAAACTGGACCATTAAAAAAGGAGAATTTTGGCATTTATTAGGTCCAAATGGTTCGGGAAAAAGTACTCTATTATCGTTAATTACTGGAGAAAATGCTAAAGGTTACGGTCAAGACGTTTACCTTTTTGGGAAAAAGAAAGGCAGCGGAGAAAGCATTTGGGACATCAAAAAGAATATTGGTTATTTTTCGACTGCTATGCTCGATTTGTTTCAAAAAAGAGACACTCTTGAACAAATGATTTTGTCTGGTTTTTTTGACTCCATCGGTTTGTACACGCAACCTACTAGTTTACAAAAAAAGCTAGTGAGTCAGTGGTTGGAACTAATTAATATGACTCATTTAAAAAACAACATCTTCAATCAACTTTCAATAGGACAACAAAGGCTTGCTTTGATTGTAAGAGCAGTACTCAAACATCCTCCTTTATTAATTCTAGATGAACCTGTGGAAGGTTTGGATGATGAAAATGCAGCTTTAGTTACTCAATTAATTACGGTTTTATCTCAAAAAACTGATATGGCTATTTTATATGTTTCTCATAGAAGTGAACCCAATTTAAAGCCAAATGCTATCTATGAATTAACACCACAAACTAATGGATCAACTGGCGAAATTAAAAATTAATTCTAAAAAATTTGGGCGTGACCACAAGGGTCGTGCTGTACGTTCTCAATCCACGCAAAAAAGCGTGGGATTTCCACTGCCATCACTCACGCAACTCGCACTTATAATTCAATCTTGCTTATAAATTAATGAAATGTACCATCTACATAAAACCATTTTCCGTTTTCCTCTTTAAACGCGGAAAACTCATGATGAATTTGCATTTGGTGATCGCTGTCCAAAAAATACGCTTTAAATTCAACTGTAGTAGCTGTTGCATTTAAAACCTCCAACTTTATCCATTGATTGCTTTGAGACCAATCAAGAATAGCACTTTTAGAATGAAGTTTTCGAGTGGAACTATGTGTCGTAGCTACTAGATAATCTGCATGCTGTGTAGCATAAGCAGAGTAACGTGAACGCATTAGAACAACTGCTGTTTCTGCTGTTTTAATCTCTTTTAAATAAGGTTCACAACATTCCTCATACGAAAGTGAAGAACAACAATAACAATTTAATTTCATCTTTAATATATCAAACTTACCACTTAAACTAGACCATCGAGAGCCAAGATTTTTTCATGAAGTTTATTCAATAAAACTTGATACCTACTGATTTCTCGTAGATCTTCATCCTCATCAGAATGGTCCAATAATTCATCCAATTGTTCACTAACATCCACCAACTTATTATTGGCTTCAATTGCATTACTACTTGCAATCAAATCAATAATTTCCTGAACATTACTTTTTAACAACTCAAATTTATCGTTTTCCATAAATTCTATTTTTTATCACTAGCATTAGCTTCGTTAAACATTTTAACGATTTGTTTTAACTTCTCTTTACGAGTTATTTCAGCTTGTTTCACTTTATCCTGCGCTTTATGCAACTTGTCGTTATGCTTTTTAATATTTCTTTCGTTATTCCTGCTCATTTTTTTTATATTTAAGTCTAACTTTAAATAGACTCCATTTTTTTTAGCACTAAATTTTTCATAAACATCCTTAATGAAATATAAAAAGGAAAATTCCTGAATTTAACTCGTGCAAAGTTCGTGAATTTAATTTAGAATTGCATTAATGCATTCTTATGATCTTCCTTTATTAAAATAAATTTAGTTGAGAACCTTAAATTTAAGCAAATCATAGATTTAAATGATTTTAGTTTTAAGCTTGAATTTTATGTTAGTTACAAATATTTACTTGTTAATTAAAAACATAATAATTACATTTAGCTTTTAAATATAATGGGTTTATCTAAGACCAAGAAAAAGAATAAATGAAATCTGAAATAAATTGGTCGAAATTGATTAACTGGTTTTTAAATAAACCCAAATCAACAGGCTTCATAGTATTTCTAAGCCTAAGTGTTGTGTTTTCCTATATCTCTATACAGCAATATCATATAGAAAAACAAAATAAAAAGGATGAGATGGATAATACTCTTAAAGTATTACGACAAAACATAGAACAATCTCTAAAAAACTGTTATACAACTACACTCACACTAGCACTTACTATTAATGATGATGGAATTCCTGAAGATTTTAATTCCATTGGTCAACGTTTAATAGAATCCAATAATAGTATCGAAGCTGTACAATTAGTACCAAATGGAATTATTAGGTATATCTACCCAATGAAAGATAATGAAGCTGCTATGGGGTTGAATATTTTGAAGTCAGCATATCTTAAGAAAGAAGCCTTAAAATCCATCTTAAATCAAAAAATGTACTTTGCAGGACCTCTTGAATTAAGGCAGGGGGGACAAGGAATTGTGGGCAGGCTTCCTGTGTACATAAAAAACAAATTTTGGGGATTTTCGGCAGTCATTATTAAATTAGACAAACTTTTAAAAACTTCTGGTATAAATGCTATTGATAAAACTAAATATTATTTTCAAATCTCTAAGAGAAATCCAATTACTCAAAAAGATGTTTATTTTTTACCTCAAAAAATAAAATTATCAGAAAATAGTTTCGTAACCAATACAATTCCTGATGGGGACTGGAAATTATATCTAATTGATACAAAATCAACGAATGCGCTAACCTCTTTTATTGTATCAATTATTTTAAGCTTCATCTTGGCACTAACCTTTGGTTTTTTAACTCTTCTATTGTTGAAAAAACCAGCTGAGTTACAAGTCTTAGTGGATAAACAAGCATCTAATTTAATTGATAACGAAATTAAATTCAAGACTATTTTTGATCAAGCCGCAATTGGTATCTCTAATGTTGATCCCATCACAGGTACATTTTTGGAAATAAACAATCAATTTTGTAAACTTTTGGGATATACTCAAAAAGAGATGAAAGAAAAGAACTATCAATCTATTACACATCCAGATGATTTAAAAGATGACATTGCTACCGTAAAGAAAATTAATAACGGAACGATCAATGACTATACCGTAGAAAAAAGGTATCTAACCAAAAAGGGAGATGTTATTTGGGTCAATTTATCTGTAACTCCACTTTGGAAAAAAAACGAAAAACCCACTAGCAACATTGTAATTATTGAAGATATTACACAAAAAAAAGAAGCGGAACAACTTATTAAACAAAGCCAAATTAGATTTAAAAGTCTTTTTGATGATTCTCCTCTTCCATTGTGGGAACAAGATTATTCACATGTAAAAAAATATCTGCAAGAATTAAATCTAATCAATGAATCCAAGGAAAATATTAGTTCATATTTAAAACAACATCCTGAAGTAATTAAAAAATGTTTTTCTTTAGTTCATATTATTGATGTAAATAATGAATGTTTAATACAATATGATCCCAAAACTAAATCGGAACTATTAAATAATTTTGACATTATTTTTAGTGATGTAGCAATCCCCTCATTCACAAATCATATCATCGCAATTTGCAGAAATGAAAATAGTTTAATAATGGATGCTAAAATAAAAAATCCAAAAGGGGAAATAAGAGATGTCAATTTTATTTATAGTGTAATGAAGGGGTATGAAGATACTTTAGAGCGAGTCATAATTTCAACTGAGGACATTACCGAACGAAAAAAACAGGAAAAAATAATCCTCAATTCGCAAATAAGAATCGAATCTTTAATCAATACTATTGATGGAATCGTTTGGGAATGCGATGCACAAACATTCCAATTTACATTTATTAGTAAAAAGGTAGAAAATATTTTGGGATATACTACTGAAGAATGGTTATCAAGTCCTACTTTTTGGGCAGATCATATTTATACTGAAGACAAAGAAGAAGTAGTAAAATATTGTTCAAACCAAACTAATTTAATGCTAGACCATGATTTTGAATATCGAATGATTGCCAAAAATGGCAATATCGTTTGGTTGAGAGATATTGTTAACGTAATAACAAAAAATAATAAAGCAGTCAGTTTAAGAGGAATTATGATTGATGTTACTAAAACTAAGGAAATCGAAAAAGATCTAAACAGTTCCTTTTTTTTAGTTTCGGAACAAAATAAAAGATTGCTGAATTTTTCCTATATAGTGTCACATAATTTAAGATCGCATACCAGTAATATTACATCACTGACAGGGCTTATTGAAACTGCGGAATCTGATGAAGAGAGAGAACAAATGGTTCAATTATTAAAAACTGTATCTAATTCCCTTAATGAGACTTTATTTAACTTAAATGAAGTTGTAAATATCCAAACTAATATTGGGTTAGTTTCTGAAAAAATAAATTTAAAAAAGTACATAGACAATACTTTCAATATCCTTGCAGAACAAATCAAAATAAAAGGGGCGCATATCACTTCTAATGTTAGTGACGATATTGAAATTAATTATAACCCAGCTTATCTAGAAAGTATTCTTTTTAATATAATATCAAATGCCATCAGGTACAGTCACAAGGATCGAGAACCAAAAATTTTAATAAATTTTCTAAAAGAGAATAACCTTAAAGTAATTGAAATTTCAGACAATGGAATTGGAATTGATTTGGAGAAAAATGCAAACAAAGTTTTTGGTATGTATAAAACATTTAGTGATAATCCTAATGCTAAAGGTATTGGGTTATTTATTACTAAAAATCAAATTGAAGCCATGGGAGGAAGTATTACAATAGAAAGCAAACCTGGTGTAGGAACTACCTTTAAAATTTATATAACATGAAAACAAGAAAAATCTGGGTAATTGATGATGATATAATTTATAAAACCATCATGAAAAAAATTATCCTTAAATCCGAAATTTTCACTTCAACTGTTACTTTTTCAAATGGAAAAGAAGCTATAGATGCTTTAAAAAAAGCAATAGAAAGTAATGATGACCTACCCGAAATTATTCTTCTTGACATTGAAATGCCAGTTATGGACGGATGGGGTTTTATGAGTGAAATGGCCATTCTAAAATCAAAACTTCAATCTAAAATAATGATTTATATTTCAAGCTCATCCATTGCTGTTGATGATAAATTAAAAGCTAAAAACAATAGTGATATCCAAGGCTATATGTCAAAACCAATCAGCCTAAATGATTTAAAATTAATAGCTTCATCAGATTAGAAGAAATTAAATTAAATTTTTAATTTCTTCTAAAGTTGTATTGGTATATATCAATTGATCAATGATGCTTTTTCTCAAAACATTTAAATCATCATATTCATAATATTTTGCCCAAGAAGTCAAATTAAATAAATTTCGAATTTGTTTGATTTTTTTGGTAGTTTCAAAACTGGTTCTTAGTACAGCTTTATTATCGTAATTGGGATTGTTTCTATGTTGATAGTTTACCGTATTTGTTGTATAATCTGCCTCTAGATAATAGAGTTTATCAGTATCATTATCTGGGTAAAAACTTTCCCAACTAGCAAACCCTAATTTAAATTTTGATGCCGTTTCAGGCTCTAATGGAATTAAACGCCATTTACTATTAGCTAATCTTCCCCAATGATTAGAAACTCTATACATACCTAAATTAGTATAATAATAACTACTTCCCGCCTTACTTTGATATTGTAATTTAAGGTCTTTAATTTTTTCTAATGATTCTTCATTAAAAATACAAAACGTATTTTTAAAAGAATTTGGGCTTGGGCGAAAATTTTTTTCCATGCGCAAATATAATCAGAAAGTAAAGAAGAGAAAAACCATTAAATAAATCATTAACTTTGCAACTTAGAATATTTTAAAAATTACATTATGACTAAAGGTTCCGAAGAAAAAATGTTGCAAAAAGGGGTATACACTGGGATAATTGAAAAAGATGAAAACAACAATTTTTTTTGTGGTATTTATCTTTTAGATTATAAAATGGTTCAAGCAAAACATATTGTAGGTGATTGGATTACAATAAAATCTATCATTGAAAACCCAAGTGATATTAGTTATAATAAATATCCTAAAAAGTCAAAAAACTTTGACAAAGCAAATAACAAACCCGAACAATAATTCTTGTATTTCTTTTTTAAAATTAAATTAAAAAAAGACAAATAGTGATTTTTTTTTTATGACAAAGTAAAAACTTAAAAAAAAGTGTACCTTTGCAAAAAATTGTTGTTTTTGAAATTAAAAAATATAATTTCATATTAAAAAACAAGTAGTTACCTTATTTATGAAAAAAATAGTTGAATACCGCAAGTTGCTAAATGTAGACAAAACTGCAGAATTAAAAGATTTAAAAACCATTTATCGCAACGCGATGAAAGAAGCACACCCTGATAAATTTCAAGGAGATGAAGCTGGTTTAAAAGCTGCAGAAGAAAATAGTAAGAAAATTATTGAAGCATATCACTTTTTGGTAAGCATCAATCCAGAAACTACTAAAATAAACTTACCAGAATACACCGAAACAATATCAACATCAACAATTACTGATTATAAATTTGTTGAAGGAAGATTGATCATTAATTTTTCAAATGGTAGTGTTTACGAATACATTAGTGTTCCTAAAGCTACTTATGTAAAAATGGTAAATGCTGACTCTCCTGGAAGATTCGCAAAAAGACACATCCTTAATTCTTTTACTTGGAGAAAAACAATTAACCAAGATTAAGTTTTAAAACTTCTATATAAATCAGCACTCTTAATAAAGAGTGCTTTTTTTTTATCATAACTTTTTCAAAAGTAAAAAAAATCATACAATACTAATTTTAATTGTGTAATATACTTATTTTTAGTATTTTAGCCAACCTTAAAAAATAACCAAACCAACTAACCATGACCAAACCATGCAATTTGTATAAATCTCAATACAATAAAGCCACCGAAACACTTAAGACACTATTAAAACAAAGAGAAGAAATTGATTCAAAACTAAAAACTAACCCAATAAGTTCTGATTTACATAAAGACTTAAGAACAATCAATTTAGAAATAAAAATTACAAATAACGAGATTGAACAAGCTGAATCTGATATTTTAGAATGCGAGTCAACTGAAAACGTATCGTGAAAGCTAATTGAATCTCTAAAACAAGTACAATTCAATAAAAATCACTCTCATCAAATACTGCTGCTCATTATTTTAAAAATTCCATTGTCTTTTTTAACAACTAAAAAGAGATACATGCACTAACTTATACTAAAAATAAATTAAATTATAACAAAAATTTAGGTTATAAAATTATTTATACTTTAATAAAATTAAATACTTTTGCAGACTTAACTTAATTAACTAATTAATAATGAAAAAAATAATTTTATTACTTTCTGCTGCTGTTGTTTTAATTTCTTGCAGCAAAGTTGGAAAAGACGAATACATCATTTCTGGTACTGCAAAAGGTATTGAAAATGGAAAAACAATTATCCTTGAGACACAAAACGATATGGGAATGGTTGCTATTGATACTGTAAAGGTTGAAAATGGTAAATTTGAAATTAAAGGAAAAATTACTGAACCAGCATTTCATACATTACAATTAGAATCTGCTACAAGTAAAATTCCTTTTATACTAGAATCTGGAGAAATCTCTATTGTTATCGATAAAGACAGTATTCAAAAATCAAAAGTATCAGGTACTTATAACAATGATGAGTATGTAAAATTTAATGAGGAAATAAAAGTAGTTCAAAAGAAACTTATGGATTTCCAAACTAAAAACATGCAAGCAATGAATACAGCACAACAAACTAAGGATACTGCTGTAATCAATTCATTAATGAAACAGTTTTCAGAAATACAACAAGAAGTTGGAGAAGCGTCTAAAGCTAAGTATGTAACTTATGCAGAATCTCATCCAAAATCGTTCATAAGTGCCTTAATTATTCAAGGTATGGCTAACGATCCAAGTGTTGATTCTAAAAAAACAGAAGCAATTTATAATAGCTTCGATGCATCATTAAAAAACACTAAACCAGGTAAAGCAATAAAAACTAGACTTGATCAAATGAAAGCGCCTGCTGCTGGAGCCACTGCCCCAACTGCTGGTGACGCTAGATGAAGTACCGATTTTTCGGCACCCAATCCTGAAGGAAAAGTAATTTCTCTTAAAGAAAGTTTAGGAAAAGTAACAATCGTTGATTTTTGGGCCTCATGGTGTGGTCCGTGTCGAAAAGAAAATCCAAATGTTGTAGCTATATACAAAGAGTTACATTCAAAAGGACTTAACATCGTAGGTGTCTCTTTAGATAAAGACGCAGCAAAATGGAAAGAAGCTATTGCTAAAGATAAATTAACTTGGACACAAGTATCCAATTTAAAATTTTGGGATGAACCAATAGCTGCTCAATATAAAGTAGAAGCTATTCCAGCCACTTTCATACTTGATGCATCAGGTAATATAGTTGCAAAAGACTTAAGAGGCGATGAACTTAGAGCAAAAATTATTGAACTTTTGGCTAAATAATCCAATTCTTAGAATAAAATAAAAAAATCTCCCTAGTGGAGATTTTTTTATTTTATTCAATACCAATACGTTAAAAATAATAGTGAAATTAAGTGCAAAATTAGTTTGCATAAACCAAAACAGTTTCTATATTTGCAACCGCTTACAACAACATAAGTGTTGTACTCAAAGGCCTCGGGGAGATACTCAAGCGGCCAACGAGGGCAGACTGTAAATCTGCTGACTACGTCTTCGTAGGTTCGAATCCTACTCTCCCCACAAAACGCTGCAAGTAATTGCAGCGTTTTTTTTGTTCCATATACTTTGTAACAATTTTATAATATCAAAAAAAAGTCCCGTCTAATTATTAAATTAGACGGGACTTTTATAAAACCAATATTCTATTTATTCCAAAATAAAACTTACACTTACGTTAGCCGTTATTTTAATTTCACCTACTGCTAGTGTTTCTCTAGGCGCACCCATATCACTCATCTCCGTTTTCATCATTCTCGCATAGACTGGCTGCGGATTGTAATTTTGTGAATTGTCGGATATTGTCATTGCACGGCCTACTTTTTGTCCTAAAACAGACACATAATCCTCTGCTTTCATCTTCGCATCCTTCATTGCTAATTTTCTAGCTTCTGATTGGTATTTTGCTATGTTTGAAGACTGAAAAACTACATTGTCAATTCTATTTATCCCTTGGTTAACTAAACCCTCCATCAATTCATCATATTTAGAAAGATCACGCACTATGATTTCAATTGTTTGAGTAGCATTGTAAGTCGTTTTCTTTTTTTCGTAATCATATTGTGGATTTAAAGCAACACGTTGCGTCTTATAATCAGCAGGAGCTAAATTCATCTTTTTTATCAATTTCAAAACAGATTCAATCTGTTCGTCATTTTGTTTTTTTACTTCTTTAGCATTATTCCCTTTAGTTTCAACCGTAGCCGAAATAGTTGCTTGATCTGGTACTACTTTAATCTCCCCCTCTCCAGTTACACTTATTTGAGGAATTTGTTTTACTTCTTGAGCGTATGACATTGTCATAAACAACATCGAAAGAATTAATAATGATTTTTTCATTTTTAAAATATTTAAATTATTTATTTGCAATAGTATTCTTTCAAAAGTTATGCCATTAAATTTTTCCCATTTTGGCCATGGCAAAAAGAATTACTATAGGAATCATTAATAACACTACCATTAAGGTGTTTTCTATAAGCAAATGAGGGTTTGTTATAAGTGTAATTAAAAAACCCCCAATAGCGCCTCCAAAATGCGCCGTATGACCTATATTATCATTCTTAGCTCTCATACCATAAATAGAATATAGCAAATATAAAATTCCAAAAATATATGCTGGGATAGGAATGATAAAAAAGATTCCTAACATCATATTAGGCTCCAGTAATATAGCCGAATATAAAATTCCAGTAACAGCGCCAGATGCTCCCACAGCCCTATAATTATAATCATTTTTATGAAAAAGAATAGTCAATAAACTACCAAAAATTAAACTACCAAAATAGATGATTACAAATGAAAAGGTTCCTAAATAACCAATTACAACTGGTGCAAAAAAGTAAAGCGTAATCATATTGAAAGCCAAATGCCCTATATCAGCATGAAGGAAAGCAGACGAAAGTAATCTTATTTGTTCTCCTGATCTAATACTTCCTATGTGGAATTCGTATTTTCTGAAAAATGTATGATCATTAAACCCTTTATAACTAAACAATGCATTTGCAACGATTATTGCAATCAAAATGGTATTCATAAAATCTATTTATAGTGAATTGTAAATGTAGTGATTCTCTAAGATTCGTCTAGTATGTCTTTAAATTTTATCTGTTTATTCATTTTTGACTTATATTTGCAAAAAAAATAGTGCATGCAATTTCTCATTTTTATTATAGCTTATCCCCTACTTTGGTTACTGTCTATTCTTCCTTTTCGCATTTTTTATTTATTATCAGATGCTATTTACTTTTTAATCTATTATATAATAGGCTATCGTAAAAAAACAGTACGAGAGAATCTAGCTATGGCCCTACCCAATCTTAGCGATGAGGAACGTCTTGTGATCGAAAAAAAATCATACCGCCATATGTGTGATATGTTCATGGAAATGATCAAGACCATGACCATTTCATCCAAAGAAATGAATAAACGATTTGTTATCACAAATTTGGAAGTTATTAAAGAATATGAGGCAAAAGAAAAAAGCATCATGTTATTAGTATCACATTACGCCAGTTGGGAATGGCTTATCACTCTTAATCAAAAAATAAGCTATAAAGGTGTAGGAGTTTATAAAAAAATAAATAATAAATATTTTGACAAACTCATTAGAGACATTCGATCAAAATACAATACCGAATTAGTTGTCTCAAATAAAACAATACCATTGATTGCGGACAATAATCGAAAAAACATTCTTTCCATATATGGCATACCAAGTGACCAATCGCCCGCAGCAAACAGAATATTTCATTGGGATAAATTCATGGGCATAGAAGTTCCTGTGCATACTGGAGCCGAAATGTTAGCCAAAAAATATGATTTAAATGTCATTTATGTAAAAGTAAAAAAAGTAAAAAGAGGGTATTATGAAGCCACATTAATTCCTCTAAGTGACAATGCAAAGTCAATTCCAGATTTTGGAATTACACACGACTATTTACAGGAAGTTGAAAAACAAATTCACGAAGCTCCTGAGTTTTATTTCTGGACACATCGAAGATGGAAACACAGACGAAAAGACATAAATGCCTAATTAAGTTTTAATTAACGGTTGTTCCCCTAATATTTCATTAATTTTGATACTAATACACTACCCAAATGAATTTAAAAATCAACAATAGGTTTAGTACAGAATTACCAGCAGATACTGATGAAACAAATGTACCACGCCAAGTGCACAAGGCTTGTTTTTCCTATGTTACTCCAAAAATCCCATCCAAACCTCAACTCATTCATTTTACGGAAGAAGTTTTGGATTTGATTGGAATTTCTAAAGAGGAAGCACAGTCTACTGTCTTTACCAATGTGTTTTCTGGAAAAGAAATACTTCCCAATACTCGCCCCTATTCTATGAGTTATGCAGGACATCAATTTGGCAATTGGGCTGGACAATTAGGTGATGGGAGAGCTATTATTCTTGCCGAAATAGAAAACAATCAACAAAAAACATATACCTTACAGCTAAAAGGAGCAGGAATGACGCCTTATTCCCGTAGAGCTGATGGGCTGGCCGTCTTACGTTCTTCTATTAGAGAGCATTTATGCAGTGAAGCCATGTTTCATCTGGGCATTCCTACTACCCGCTCGCTATCTTTAATTCTTACAGGAGACCAAGTTTTACGTGACGTGATGTACGATGGTCATCCTGAGTATGAAAAAGGAGCCATAGTTTGTCGCGTTGCCACTTCGTTTATTCGTTTTGGGAATTTCGAACTTTTCTCTTCCCAAAATGACTTGAAAACCTTAAAATTATTGGCTGATTTTACTATCAAATATTATTTTCCTGAAATAAAAGGAACTCCCAAAGAAAGCTACATCCAATTTTTTAATGAAGTGGCTAATAAAACCCGCGAAATGGTGTTACAATGGCAACGTGTGGGCTTTGTACATGGCGTGATGAATACCGATAACATGTCCATTTTAGGACTTACTATAGATTATGGACCTTACGGTTGGCTTGAAGATTACAATCCAAATTGGACTCCTAATACGACCGATCGTGAAAACCGCAGATACCGTTTTGGGAATCAACCTCACATTGCCCTTTGGAATTTATACCAACTCGCCAATGCATTATTTCCTTTGATTGAAGAAGCTGCTCCATTAGAAACCATTTTACATGATTATCAGTCCCTATATGAAGCGGATTATGCCGATATGATGCGAAACAAATTAGGATTGGTTACCCAAAAAGAAAATGACAATCAACTCCTACATATTTTAACCGAAAATCTTCAACTGACAGAAACGGACATGACTATTTTCTTTCGAAAATTAAGTCAGATAAAGAAAGAGGAATCCGTTGAAAATGCATTTTCAGTGATTACTGACTCATTCTACACTACCGACGCAATTACTTCCCAAATAAAAGACTCTTGGTTGTATTGGTTTACCCAATATTTAAATCGTTTGCAACAGGAAGACACAACTGATGCCGATCGTCAACTAAGTATGGATAAAGTAAACCCAAAATATGTGCTGCGTAATTATATGGCTCAAGTAGCAATTGAAGCGGCAGAAAAAGAGGATTATTCGATACTAGAAGAATTGCATGTTCTATTGAAAAACCCCTATTTAGAACAAGAAAAATTTGAAAAATGGTTTGCCAAAAGACCCGATTGGGCCAGAGAAAAAATTGGAAGCTCTATGTTGTCTTGCAGTTCATAACAGACAACATAGCTCCTATTTTTTTAAGTAAAATTGTTTTTACAAAGAAAACCAC
Organism: Flavobacterium sp. WC2421; assembly: GCF_040822115.1. Classification (NCBI taxonomy): domain Bacteria; kingdom Pseudomonadati; phylum Bacteroidota; class Flavobacteriia; order Flavobacteriales; family Flavobacteriaceae; genus Flavobacterium; species Flavobacterium sp. WC2421. The sequence continues at coordinate 3,194,041 of NZ_CP162004.1, forward strand.
TCTTTTACTAATTCATCTTCTAAAGGTTGTGCTTTCTTATGCACAAACTCATTCGTATCTCTATTGTAATCGTAATCTAAAGCCCAAGATGCATGATTTTTGGCCAAATCCTTAATTGCATTACATACAAATTCAATTTCAGCAGTAGTAGTTGTAGGATGAATGGACATTCTAATCCAACCCGGCTTTCTTATCAAATCCCCTAAACTAATTTCATCAATCAATTTATGCGACGTTTCTTGATCTACATGCAGTAAAAAATGTCCATAAGTACCAGCGCAACTACAGCCACCGCGAGTTTGAATTCCGAATTTATCATTCAGTAACTTCACTCCCAAGTTAAAATGTAGATCATCAACATAAAAAGAAATGACACCTAATCGATCTTGATGTTGACCAGCCAATATTTTAATATTAGATACATTTCCCAGTTCTGAGAATACAAAATCAACAATTTCATGTTCTCTTTTTAGTATATTCTCAATTCCCATTTTCTCTTTTAACTGAATCGCAAGTGCTGTTTTAATCACTTGTAGAAAACCTGGAGTTCCACCATCTTCCCTATCTTCAATATTATCGATAAATTTATGTTCCCCCCAAGGATTGGTCCAGGAAACAGTACCACCACCTGGATTATCAGGAACTAAATTTTGATATAATTTTTTATTAAAAACTAATACTCCAGAAGTACCAGGACCACCAAGAAATTTATGTGGAGAAAAGAAAACGGCATCTAAATAGCTTTCTGGATCTTTAGGGTGCATGTCTATTTCTACATATGGACCAGAGCAGGCAAAATCAACAAAACAAAGTCCGCTATGTTGATGCATAACTTTAGCAGCTTCATGGTAAGGAGTTCGTATTCCGGTTACATTAGAACAAGAAGTGATTGAAGCAATTTTAAAGCTTCGATCTTTATATTTTTCAAGTAGTATTTCTAAATTTTCAATACTAAACAACCCATCTTCAGTAGAAGGAATTACCTCAACATCAGCAATCGTTTCCAACCAAGAAGTTTGATTCGAATGGTGCTCCATGTGCGAAATAAAAACAACAGGTCGTTTTTCGGCAGGGATATTTATGAAATCTTTCAAATTCTCAGGAACTTTCAGTCCTAATATTCTTTGAAACTTATTTACTACTCCAGTCATTCCAGTACCATCTGTTATCAAGATATCATTGGCATTCGCATGAACATGATTTTTAATAATATGACGTGCTTTATGATAGGCTTTGGTCATAGCCGTACCAGAAACAGTTGTTTCTGTATGCGTATTGGCTACAAAAGGTCCAAAATCATTCATCAACTTTTCTTCAATAGGACGATAGAGACGTCCACTTGCTGTCCAATCTGTATAGATGATTTGTTGTGGTCCGTATGGGGATAAAAAATCTTGATCGATTCCTATAATATTCTTACGAAATTGTTGGAAATATTGTTCTAATTGAGTTGGTGTATCTGTAACGGTCATGATATGCATTTATTAAAGCGTAAATATATTGATTATTGTGGATTCTACAATTTATAAAATTATCAAAATCATCACTGTCCATTCATAAATAAATCGAATTTAAATCACTCTCGACTAAAAAACCCTCTCAAAGTAGTACTCTGAGAGGGTTTAAATATAGTAGTTAACTAGTACGATTATAAATCAAATCCTACTGAAAATTGCCAAACACGATTGTGTGCTTTATCATTATCATACAAATCTCCTAGACCTAAATGATAACGTACTCCTAAGCTTATTCCAGAATCTGTTTTAAAACCAGCTCCAAAATTCATTCCCCAATCAAAACTGTTTGGGTCGTACTGCTGTGAACTATTGAATAACCCTTCATAAACTTCCTTGTGAGAAACTGCCAATCCAATTTGTGGACCTGCTTCCAAAAAGAAATTTTTAGATGGATATGCTTTAAGCATAACGGGTAAATTGATATAATCTAATTTTTGAGTAAAAGTACCATTAGCATCTTTTATCTCATATCCTTGTTGAGAATACATTAATTCTGGTTGAATAGAAAAGCTTTCACTAATGAAAGATTCTCCATAAACTCCCACATGAAAACCATGACGTTGTCCTGTTTCTCCATTACCATCATAATTGACAGCGGCTAAATTGTATCCTCCTTTTATCCCAGCATTTGATTTTGGAACTGAATGGTCTTGTGCACTCATTGTTGATAGTACACCAAAAAATAAAGCAAGTGTTAAATAGGTATTTTTCATTTTGTTTGTTTTTTATTATTTATTTTTAATAGTATTCAAATTTTAAGTTTTTACTTTCCTCCGTTTGCTTTCAGGTCGGCTAAACATTGTGCATCTAGTTTTGGTGCTGTTCCTCCCGAAACCATATTAGTAATTCCGCTTCCTGATTCGGCTGACCAATACATCAAACAACTCTCCACATTACAATGTTTTGCATGATCTAAATCTTCATGGTTGCTTTGCAGTTTTGCTCCTAAATTAGTTAGTCCTAAAATGTGACCAAACTCATGTGTCATGACCGTAGTTTCTAATAAACTTCTACTGGGCTTAAAAGGACTATCACTTAACCCTTGAATCTTTTTTTCGTAAATAACGAATGATGTATTTCTATAAGCCGTTCCCAGAACCAGTCCTGAACTGGTATTACTCGCTGATTCTCCATCTACAAAAAATGCCCACACAGCAATTTGATTTGAAGTATTGTATTTTGTTCTGTTCCCATCTTCAATGGCTATAATTTCTTCATTGGTAAAAGTGGCTTTACCTGAGGATGCAATTGCTCTTTTAACAATACTAATTCCCTGTGATTTATTAACTCTTTCATTAAGAAAACTGACAAAATTATTAATTGCAGCAGTCGATGGCTCATATCCTTGAACGTATACCACTTCAACAACCATACTTTTAAAAGTATCCTCAGCCAATAAATCATAGGAAGAACTTCCTGTTGCTTTTTTATTATTGGAAACTAAATTCCCTCCAACTGTAATATCATTTGAAGCATCTTGTTTAGAACAAGACAGCGTTAAAGCAAAAATCATGGCCAAGACTGCAATTCTTTTTTTCATTTTTTTTCTTTTTAATTTTTTATTTCAAACAACAGTTCCTTAATCAAAGTGAACTGTTGTTCAAAAATGTACTAATTCAATTAGTGATTATATTTGGTTTAAAACCAATGTTACACCCGCATTTGTAGTGCTTTGCAAAGTGATTGATGACGCACTGAAGCTTGATACTTTCCAAGTGTTATTCAATAAATTGAAAGAAGCGTTCCCTGTGAAATTCAATTTCAAGAAAACATCTACTTGCGAACTCATCGCATAAGTTCCTGTTGCAGTTGTACTCAAGGTGTTTACCACTTTTATTGACATATCGTTTGCGAAATCAATGGTATTGTCTTTGTAGGTATTAGCTGAATCTACTCCTGCACTTACAAAAGACTGTACTTTAAAAGCACCATTCACTAATATAGTTTCCAGTTTTTTTGAATTTTGAACCGCTTCCTGCATTGTAGCTTCCGTTTTAAGTGAAGCGTTTATAGCAGCTTGAAATTCAGCATCACTAGACACAGTTGTTTTTGTTCCGTCAATTAGAGTTACTGTCATTGGATATTTTACCGAGAATAACTCTGAACTACTCATTGTAGACATATACGCATATAATTGTTGTTCGGATGTAATAACAATACTTCCTGTTTGTTCTAAACTTATGTTATAAGTTAAAATAGTAATAGGAAAAGTAATATTTACAGATGAAATAGCATCTTGACCAGAAGATTGTGCCGTTGTACATGCATTTACAATAGCATTGTATTCTGCTTGACTATTTACAGTAACTTCTGTATAGTTACTCATTTTCACTTTTAATGGAAATTGAAGTGTAACTGAATCTTGATCATTGTTAAACTGTCCTAAAATCGATATTACTTGTGTATAATCCAATTGGCTTAAAAGAGTAACCTTTGTATCATTTACTGTTGCAGTTACAGGTAAAACAATGGAAGAACATGAAGCACCATCAATAAAATCATCAAATGAACCATCATACATCGAAGTACGTTTTAGGTTATTAGCTGTTGTTGAGTTAGCAGCATTTGTGTTTGGGTTTTGACCTTGAACATCATTAACTTCACTTTGACATGATGTAAAACCTAATATTGACATTAATGCGATTCCTGTAATAATTCTTAACTTTTTCATAATTTTATTTTTAATGTTTTGTATCACTATTGACGTTTTTTACGCCTTTCTATTAGTAAGACAACTAACATTATTTTTACCCTACCCAAATTTTAAAAAAAATATAAAAATTTATAATATCCCTTTATACTTCCTATTGGTTTGGAAGCAAAATTATCCAAAATATCTTTTAGAACTATTATAAAATTATCTTTAGAACTTACACAATTATTGGAGAAACCAAAAACTATATCAAATAGCGTAATGAAATATATCCCATATTTTACGGTTCTTAATACAGTTCTTTTTTTCTATTGTTTCCTACCGATTATCCATAAAACAAATTGGGAATTTAAAATCAAAACAATAGATTCAAAAAATATTTTACTTTTACAATCTATTAAAAACGAATTTGCATGCAATGACCGACGAAAAAACGAATCTTTGTGACGAAAAGTACTTCAATCACTTTTATCTTAAAAATGTGCAATCGGCTACGAATTTTGCTTATTACAAATGTGGTGATAGCGATGCCGCTTTAGATTTGGTTCAAGATGCCTTTACCAAAATATGGGAGAATTGTTCCAAAATTGATTTTACAAAAGTGAAAACCTATTTACTTACAACTGTAAATAATTTATTTTTAAATACTATTAAGCATAAAAAAGTGGTTCTGGCTTACGCCAAAGAATCTCCCAATCTTGATATTACGAATCAAAGTCCTGAATACCTATTAGAAGAAGAAGAATTCAAAGAGAAACTTCAAAATGCTATTGCCTCATTAACAGAAGCACAACGTGAAGTGTTTTTAATGAATCGAATTGACGGTAAAAAATACCGCGAAATTGCAGAACTACTTGATATTTCACAAAAAGCAGTCGAAAAAAGAATGTCCAGTGCACTCAAAATATTAAAAGAGCAGATCGAAAACATATAAATAATTGATTTGTAGTAGGGTAATTCCATAATGAGTTGTCTTACTATTATAGAGGTTCAAAATGAAAAACGAAAAAGAAATACTAAAATGGCTCAATGGGGAACTCTCCAATCAAGAAATTGAAGATTTAAAACAATCGGAAGGATCGGACACGTTGGAAAAAATCGCTCATTATTCATCACTTTTGGAAACTCCAAAAGTAGATGCACAAAAAGCATTAGACCAATTCAAAGCCAGAGACAAATCTAAAAACGAAACCAAAGTTCGAACACTACACTTTAAAACCATTTATAGTGTAGCTGCTGCTATCGTTGTGTTATTAACAGGCGCCTACTTCCTGTTTTATAATACTACAACCGCATTTGAAACACAAATAGCTCAAATCAAAACGTTCCACCTTCCGGATGATTCTGAAGTATTATTGAATGCGGCTTCAAAAATAACTTTCAAGGAAAAAGAATGGGAAAACAAACGTGACTTAACCTTAGACGGAGAAGCGTATTTTCAGGTAAAAAAAGGACAAACCTTTAGCGTCAACACTGCTGATGGTGTTGTTCAAGTGCTAGGAACACATTTTAACGTAAAGCAACGCAAAAATTATTTCGAGGTGAGTTGTTTTGAAGGCTTAGTTAGTGTAACCCATAATAACGAAACCGTTAAGCTACCACCAGGAAAAACCTTTAGATTGATCAATAATAAAATTGAAGATGTACCTGATTTTAATGCCCAAAATCCTTCGTGGATGCAAAAAGAATCCAGTTTTGACCGCATTCCTCTAGATCAGGTTATAGCCGAATTAGAGCGCCAATATGATATTAAAATAAAAACCGAAGGCGTGGATACTTCTAAATTGTTTACTGGAAGTTTCACACATACGAATCAAAAAATAGCTTTAGAAGCAATTACAATTCCGCTTAAACTAAGTTACAAGCTACAAGGGAAAACCGTTATATTTTACAACTATGGAGTGCAATAAATGGGTCTTTTATTTTTTATTGCTCCTAGGAAGTATAAGTTATGCGCAAAAAGCGACTGATAAAATTCCGCTTACTCAAGTTATTAGTACAATCGAACAACAGTTTAATGTGAAATTTTCTTATGCTGTTGAAGATGTCGCTGGAATTACTATCGAAAAACCAGCAACTACACTTTCATTACCACAAACAATTGATTACTTGAACGCTAAAGTGCTGTTGAACTTTAAAGCATTAGACAACCGCTATGTTACTGTTTCTGTTCTTAACAAAACAATATCGATCGCTGGTGTGGTCCTTTCAGAAGATTCGAAAAATCCTTTAAATGGAGCAACAATAATCGCTGATAATCAAGTTGCAATTACAACCAAAAACGGGTATTTTAGTTTAAAAAATATTCCTATAACTGCTGCAGTTACTATTTCATATATCGGTTTTGAGTCTCGAGAATACAGAGCAAACGAATTATTTTCGAATCAAACAAAACCCAAAGAAATACTTTTAAAATCCAGCAATGAAGAACTGAATCCCGTTTTAATCAATGTATATTTGACTCCGGGATTACAAAAATACTTAGACGGAAGTACCGTTTTGAACACTAAAAAATTTGGAATCTTACCGGGTTTAATTGAACCTGACGTATTGCAATCGATTCAAGCATTGCCAGGCGTAGAAAGTACGAATGAAAGTATTGCCAACATCAATGTGCGTGGTGGCACAAATGACCAAAATCTAATGGTTTGGGACAATATAAAAATGTACCATTCGGGTCATTTCTTCGGACTCATATCCGCCTATAATCCCAATTTGACTAATAAAGTTATTGTTACTAAAAATGGAACCAGTGCAGAATATAGTGATGGGGTTTCCAGTACCATCAATATGTTTACCAATGATGAAGTGAGCAATTCCTTTTCGGGCGGTGCAGGAATTAACTTAATCAATGCTGATGCTTTTTTGGCTATTCCCATAGCTAAAAACTTAGAAATTGACATCTCTGGAAGGCGTTCTGTAACGGATCTTTTTAACACGCCAACGTTTACCAACTATTACAAACGAAGTTTTCAGGATAGTGAAATTAATGCCGACAGCCATCAGAACAATACCAATTCGGATTTTTACTTTTACGATTATACCGCTAAAATTTTATTTGATCTCAACGAAAAACACCAATTTAGAGCAAATCTTATTGGAATCAACAACGCCTTGAATTATACAGAATACAATGCTAATGACACTAATTCCGAAACCAAAGCAAGCACGCTTTCGCAAAAGAATATTGGGTTTGGGGGAAACTGGAAAGCACAATGGAATTCTAAATTCAGTTCCAATCTGATTACGTATTTTTCCAAATACAATATTGATGCTGCGGATTACAGAATAGAAACAGCTCAACGACAAACCGAAGCCAATGAAGTATTGGAAACAGGAATTAAATTAAATACCCATTATAAAGCCAACGAATACTTTACCCTCTTGGCAGGTTATGAATTTAATGAAACGGGTATGCTCAACCAGACCACCGTAAGCGCTCCATCCTACTCTAGTACTAAGAAAGACGTACTAGATAATCACGGACTATTTACGGAAGGAGAATACCATAAAAACAACACCTATTTCAGAATTGGCGTTCGCTTGAATTATTTTCAAAAGTTTGATAAATTACTCGTAGAACCTAGGATAAACATCTGGCAGCAACTATCCAATCAATTTGCACTAAAACTGGAAGGGGAATTTAAAAACCAAACCGCTACTCAAATTATTGATTTTGAAGATGATTTTCTAGGTGTTGAAAAAAGACGTTGGGTATTAGTCAATAATCAAAGTATTCCTATTGCCACAAGCAAACAAGGTTCTTTTGGTGTAGAATTTAATGCCAATAAACTCAATATTGACCTGACTGGATTTTACAAAGTGGTTAATGGCATCACTGCGTCCAATCAAGGTTTTTATAATAATTTTCAATATAAAAATGCTCATGGAAGCTATACCGCAAAAGGAATTGAGTTTTTGGCTAATAAAACGGCAGGAAAATACAGCACTTGGTTAAGCTATACTTTTAGTATTAATAATTATGAATTTGATAGTTTCACACCCAATACATTTCCAAACAATGTAGACATCAGACATTCTGTTTCTCTAGGTTTCAATTATGATATTGTGAAAAATTTCAAACTCTCAGTAGGTGGAATTTGGCGAAATGGACAACCTTACACGGTACCATTAGAAGGTAATGAAACAGTGAAAAATGGTAATACAACCATGGTGAATTACGATTCTCCTAATAGTAAAAATTTGGATAATTTCATGCGTCTCGATGCCTCTTGCAGTTACCAGTTTAATCTTGCAACCGGAATCAAGGGAATCCTTCGTGCTGGAGTGATTAATACAACCAACGAAGACAATGTAATCAACCGGTATTACAAAGTAGACCCAAATGATTCTAATAAAACGATAAAAGTGGATAACAAATCCCTTGTTATGACTCCTAATTTGAGTTTTAGAGTGAATTTTTAATAGTATATCTTTTAATTCATACATTCCATTTTAGCTATTTTTATACGAATAGTCTTAAAGATAAATCCCTGTTCTTGTAAAAAGAATGCTATATTTGATTAAAATGCACTACTTAGTAGCGACTATATACAAGTTGACTGTTAGTTTAGAAAACCGAATTAAAAGTAAAATGAAATCTATTATAAAACATAAGATTTTCAAGGGATTAATTTTAACAACAATTCTTTGTTGTTCAATTGTGATTATTTGCTTTTTCTTTTTCTCATCTAGAGTTCAAATATAAGTTTGATATAAAAGCATTCATTGGAAAAGATTATTATAGTCTAAATTGGACAGAACATAAATAAAAAAACTTTAATTAATGGAAGCACTTTGGATTTTTCCTCTGTATTTTGTTTGTCCAATAGTTGGCATAATTTTACTAATCTTTGGCATATTTCAATATTATAAAAGAAAAGATAAATCTAGAATCATTACCGGAATCTTTTTTATTTCATTGCCAATCATTCATTTATTTTTAATGGAAGTAATTCAAAATAATTTTGAAAAAAATGTAGTTGGACATTATAATATCCTCGGAAAAAACGAAATAGTTTTAAAGATCAAAATTGATGGAACTTTTGAACTTAACAATTTACTTGGATTAAAACAGCAGGGAAAGGGTAAATGGGACATATTTAGGGGTGATATTACAACGCTTGATTTACACTTTAAAAATAATCAAGAAGCAGATGTTTCTTTTGAAATAAATGATGAAAAAAAACATCTAAAATTAACATCTAGTCCTTTCGAAAATTACCCTTTCGAGCTAATAAAAAAATAAAATATATTAATAACTAAGCGCTTATATTTAGTTGCACTTGTAGCACAAACCTTAAAACCGTATTAAACGGAACCGCTCTACATCCATCCCCTATGAGTTTAAAATCAATAAGTCATAGCAATTTCAAGAAGCCATTGTGCTTCTTTTTTTTTAGTCTTTTAATTAACAATCCTTTAGTCCTATTTTTTTTATTTATAAAACTACGGATGTTAAAAAACATCTATTTAACTGTTATTTAATACTTTAGATTTTTTAATATTTGTATTTTTAATAAAAATAAAATTGGAGTACCCTACTAAACTCTTATTTATTTAGTTATTAAATACTTTTCCAGAATAATTACCAACTACTCCTATAAATGAAATATAATTTTATAAAAAGTGGAGACCAGAAACCATTTTAAAAACGGGGCGTTATCGAAAAGCCAAACGAGTAGAAAATAAAATTACTACAAAATGGAAAATAAGAAAAAAGTTATGGTTCAATTTGACTTTCCTGGAATGTCAGTAAAGGAATACGATCAAATATGGAATGACCTTCGTGCCGCTGGACATCAAAACCCACAAGGATTGATTCACCATGCTGGTGCTCCAACCGATAAGGGCGTCAAAGTAGTTGATGTATGGGAAAACGCAGATAAGTTCAATGAGTTTGGACAAGCGCTAATGCCAATTCTAAACAAACACGGTGTCAAAGAACCTAAACCCGTTATTTTACCGCTACACTATGAATATAATAATGCCAAATCAGCGGTATTATAACCCAAACCAATCGCATTTAAAAAATAAAACCCTTTCAAAACAAGCATTTGAAAGGGTTTTACTATTTATAAAAACAGACCTTTTTAAACTTAATCTCAATTGTTATCTTCTAAATACTTTTATCAAAACCAATCAATTTGTATTTTAATTCCTTTATATTTACAGTATAACACCGTATTATGACTAAAATATCTGCTTAGTTTTATCTTAAATAGAATTTCAAATCTGCGTATTTAGTCCATTATTAATTAAAAACCAACCTTATGAAAACAATGACATGTAAACAACTAGGAGGAGCGTGTGATACTGCATTTCAAGCTAAAACTTTTGAAGAAATAGCTGAATTGAGCAAAAACCACGCTATGGAAATGATTCAAAAAGGGGATGAACCACATAGTAAAGCTTTGAGAGAAATGCAAGAACTCATGCATTTTCCGGAAGGAATGAATGCATGGTTTGAAAACAAAAGAAAAACTTTCGACTCTTTGTCATCTGATAAAATATAATAATCATAACAAAACATATAAATAGTACAACTAAATAAATGAAGTTAATTAGTTTTAAAGTACTATTCTGTCTTTTCATCTCTTCAAAAAAACACTAATCAATTATTAATATTATGAATAAAAATACCAATCTAGCCTTATTAATACTTCGAATTTCAGTAGGTGCATTAATGTTATTTCATGGAATCGCTAAACTAGGAGGCGTATCATTCATTGAAGGTATGTTAGGCGAAAAAGGGCTACCCTCTTTTCTAGCCTATGGGGTTTATATCACTGAAATTATTGCACCGCTCCTAATTCTAATTGGGTATAGAACAAGATTAGCCTCTGTAGCCTATATTTTTGGTTTATTATTTGCTACCCTATTAGTACACACTGGAGATTTATTTTCTTTAAACGAAAATGGTGGTTGGCAATTGGAATTAATAGGTTTATACCTTTTAGGTGCCCTTGCTTTATTCTTTTCTGGTAGTGGGAAATATGCAATTTCAACAACAAATAAATGGGATTAAATAAATTAGTGCTATTACTTTTTTTTAAATTATGTTCGTTCCATTTCAAGCTTAAAAACAAAACCCCTTTCAAAATAAAATTTGAAAGGGGTTTACTATTTAATAAATACGTTTTTTAAATTCCAGCTACCGCTTTTATTTCATCTATAATGCGCAATGCTAACGTATCCGCTTGAGCTTGCGTAGGTGCTTCTGTATAAATACGAATAATCGGTTCCGTATTTGATTTTCTTAAATGCACCCACTCATTAGCAAAGTCAATTTTCACTCCGTCAATTGTAGTGATATCTTCGTTTTTATACTTCTCAGTCATAGCAACCAGAATAGCATCAACATCAATTTGTGGTGTCAATTCAATCTTATTCTTACTCATGTAGTATTCTGGATAGGAAGCACGCAAAGCAGAAACTGTCATTTTTTTATTGGCCAAATGCGTCAAAAACAACGCTACGCCTACTAAACTATCACGACCATAATGCGATTCCGGATAAATGATTCCACCATTCCCTTCACCACCTATAATGGCATTGTTCTTTTTTATTAAGTCAACTACATTCACTTCACCTACAGCCGATGCTTCATAATTCCCGTTATGCTTGTTTGTCACATCACGCAAAGCACGAGAAGACGACATATTAGAAACTGTATTTCCTGGCGTTTTACTCAATACATAATCGGCGCAAGCCACAAGGGTATATTCTTCTCCAAACATTTCTCCGTCTTCACAAATGAAAGCCAAACGATCCACATCTGGATCAACAACAACACCTAAATCTGCTTTTTCTTTAACAACTAATTCTGAAATATCAGTCAAATGTTCTTTTAGAGGTTCTGGGTTATGAGGAAAATGACCATTAGGTTCACAGTACAATTTTACTACTTCTACTCCCATCAATTCTAGTAACTTAGGAATAATAATTCCTCCAGATGAATTCACACCATCAACAACCACTTTAAATTTAGCTGCTTTTACAGCTTCAACATCTACCAAAGGAAGATTCAATACTTCATCAATATGAATATCCATATAAGCATCGTTCTCTGTTATTTCTCCTAAACTATCTACATCCGAAAAATCAAAAGCTTCAGCCTCGGCAATAACAAGGATTTTTTCTCCTTCAATTCCATTCAAGAATTCCCCTTTTCCATTCAATAACTTTAAGGCATTCCATTGTTTTGGATTGTGAGAAGCAGTAAGAATAATTCCACCATCTGCATTTTCCAAAGGAACTGCTATTTCTACTGTAGGAGTTGTAGATAAACCTAAATCAATAACGTCAATTCCTAATCCAATCAAGGTATTTACTACTAAGTTATGAATCATTGGTCCTGAAATACGAGCATCACGACCTACGACTACTTTTAGTTTAGCATTTGTTCTTTCTAGTGTATTGTTTTTCAACCAAGTACCATATGCTGAAGCAAATTTTACTGCATCCACTGGCGTTAAGTTATCTCCCACTTTACCTCCTATAGTTCCACGAATTCCTGAAATTGATTTTATTAAAGTCATTTATATCTATTTAAATTTTGAGTGATTTATTTATAATTTCCACAAATATAATAATTGACAGTTTAAAAATGTCAATTAGAATTCATAATTTAGGCGAATGAATTTTCTAGCACACATCTATCTTTCAGGCGACAATGATTTAATCAAAATTGGCAATTTTATGGCTGATGGTATTCGAGGGAAACATTTTGAAACTTTTCCCTTGGATGTGCAAAAAGGGATTGTCTTGCATAGAGCCATTGATACTTTTACAGATGCCCATCCCGTTTTTAGACAAAGTACTAAAAAATTGCACAAAAGATACCATCATTATGCTGGTGTAATTGTCGATGTCTTTTACGATCATTTCTTATCAAAAAATTGGAATAACTATTCTAATGAAAGCTTAGAAAATTTTGTACAACGATTTTATCAGTCCTTGGATGACAACCGATCAATCCTTACTGAAAGAACCATTGGTTTAATGCCTTACATGGTCAAACAAAATTGGTTGTCTAGTTATCAAACGGTTGAAGGAATAAATCAAATCTTGACCCAAATGGATAGTCGGACTAAAAACAAATCAAAAATGCGTTTTGCAACTGATGAACTACTAGAATTTTATGTAGATTTTGAACAGGAATTCACTGATTTCTTTGAAGATTTAAGAGCACATGTAATACAAAAATTAACAACCTTATAAAACATATAATAAACCACAACCAAAACATGAAAAAAATAATTCTATTCCTTTCCTTAAGTATTCTAGGCTGTAAGTCAAATGAAAAAGTAATATCCCCAACTGGTCTTGTAACAAATAAAGCAATGGTTGTTTCGGCACGAGAAGAAGCCTCAGCAATAGGAGTTGCCATAATGAAAAAAGGCGGAAATGCATTTGATGCTATGGTTGCGACTGAGCTGGCTTTGGCTGTTTCTTATCCGCAAGCTGGAAACATAGGTGGTGGTGGTTTTATGGTATATAGAAAAGCAAACGGAGAAACGGGGGCCTTAGATTATAGAGAAAAAGCACCTTTGGCTGCATCGAAAGATATGTTTCTAGATAAAGATGGAAATGTAATCGAAGGTAAAAGTAGAGAAACTGCATTTGCTTCAGGAGTTCCTGGAACACTCGCTGGTTTATTTGCCGTGCATAAAAAATACGGTTCTTTACCGATTGCGGAAATTCTGGCTCCCGTAATCGCTTTAGCTAAAAAAGGAGTCGTTGTCACCGATCATCAAGCAAAAAGCTTATCTGATTATAGAGCTACTTTTATTAAAACCAATGGCCCAAATAGTTTGTTTTCTCAAGAATATAAGGCGGGAGACACTATAAAATATCCAGCACTAGCTGCCACTTTACAAAGAATATCTGATAATGGTCGTGATGAGTTTTACAAAGGGGAAACGGCTCAAAAGCTAATTACTTTTTTGAATAACAAAGGAGGTAATATGACTGTTAAAGACTTGAATACCTATGAAGCAAAATGGAGAACACCAATTACTTTTAAATACAAAGATTTAAAAATTACATCTATGTCTCCGCCTAGTAGCGGTGGAATTTGTTTGAACCAAATAATGAAAATGATTGAGCCTTTTGATCTGGCACAAATGGGACACAACAGCGTGAAAGCAATTCAGGTAATTACAGAAGCCGAACGCAGAGCGTATGCGGATAGAAATTCATTCTTAGGCGATCCTGATTTTGTACAACTTCCTGTAAAAGAACTATTAGATTCTACTTATATCAAAAATAGAATGAGTGATTTCTCATTCGATAAAGCATCAAAATCTTCTGAAATTGGAAAAGGTAAAATCCCAGGCTACGAAAGCAAACAAACCACACATTACTCTATAGTAGATGCCGAAGGTAACGCCGTTTCAGCTACAACAACTTTAAATGATAATTATGGCTCTAAAATATACTGCGATGAATTAGGCTTTTTTCTAAACAATCAAATGGATGATTTTAGTGCTAAGCCTGGTGTTCCTAACCTCTATGGCCTTACAGGCACTGAAGCGAATAGTATCGCTCCAGGAAAAAGAATGCTAAGTTCTATGACCCCAACTATTGTAGAAAAAGACAAAAAACTATTCATGGTAGTTGGAACTCCAGGAGGATCTACTATTATCACCTCAGTTTTACAAACGATTTTGAATGTATATGAGTATAATATGAGTATGCAAGAAGCGGTTAATGCTCCTCGTTTTCATCATCAGTGGTTGCCTGACGAAATCACATTTGAGCCCAACTCATTTGACAAAGAACTATTGAAAAAAGTAAAAGAAAAAGGATATAAAGTCAATGAGACTAATAAAGAAATAGTGGGTCAGGTTGATGCAATTTTAATCTTGGCCAATGGAAAATTAGAAGGTGGTGCAGATAAAAGAGAAGACAATAAAGCCGTTGGTTTTTAAAATTAATTTATAATTTATTCTATTCCAAAACAATTATTAAAATACCCCAGAAATGAAAAAAATTATTATTCTACTTAGTGTCATTTGTTTCGGTTGTAAAGCTCAAAACACTTCAGTAAAACCAACAGGACTGGTTGCCAATAAAGCTATGGTCGTTTCGGCACGAGAAGAAGCTTCTAAGATTGGTGTCGAAATCATGAAAAAAGGCGGAAATGCATTTGATGCTATGGTTGCCACAGAATTATCTCTTGCTGTTGCTTATCCTTATGCAGGTAACATAGGCGGTGGCGGCTTTATGGTGTATAGAAAAGCCAATGGAGAAACGGGGACTTTAGATTACCGTGAAAAAGCACCATTAGCAGCTACAAAAGATATGTTTCTTGATAAAGAGGGAAATGTAATCAAAGGAAAAAGTACTAAAACGCCTTTGGCCATAGGAATTCCAGGAACTATAGCTGGTGTTTTTGCTGTGCATAAAAAATTGGGTTCTTTACCAATGGCTGAAATTTTGAAACCTGTTATCGAGTTAGCTGAACGCGGAGTGATTGTGACTCACAAACAAGAAGAACGCTTAAATGAATACCGAGAGGAACTGACAAAAATAAACGGAGCTAACTCTGTTCTTTCTAAAGTGTATAAAGAGAATGACACTATTAAATATCCCGCTTTAGCAAAAACGTTAAAAAGAATCTCAAAAAATGGAAGAGATGAGTTTTACAAAGGAGAAACAGCAAGAACATTAGTAGCTTATTTAAAAGAAAAAGGAGCTATTATTACCATGGAAGATTTGGCGAAGTACGAGGCCAAATGGAGAAATCCCATTACGTTTAAATATAAAGATTTAAATATTATTTCTATGGCGCCTCCTAGCAGTGGTGGTATCTGCTTGGCGCAAATTATGAAAATGATTGCTCCTTATGATTTAGCAAAAATGGGTCACAATTCGGCTCAAGGAATTCAAGTTATTGTAGAAGCTGAGAGAAGAGCTTATGCTGATAGAAGTTACTTTTTGGGTGATCCAGATTTTGTAAAGATCCCTTTGAAAGCGTTAATGGATGACACCTATTTAAAAGGTAGAATGAGTAGTTTTAACGTTGATAAAGCCACATTATCCTTTGATATAAAAGAAGGAAAAGTAACTTACAATGAAAGCATGGAGACCACCCACTACTCTATTGTCGATCAGTTTGGTAATTCAGTTTCGGCAACAACAACACTGAATGCAGGATATGGTTCTAAATATTATTGTGACGAACTGGGCTTTATGTTGAATAATGAAATGGATGATTTTAGTTCAAAACCAGGAACCCCAAATATGTTTGGATTAGTTGGGAATGAAGCCAATAGTATCGCTCCCGAAAAAAGAATGTTGAGTTCTATGACTCCAACGATTGTTGAAAAAAACGGAAAATTATTTATGACCGTGGGTTCACCAGGAGGCTCTACTATTATCACTTCGGTATTACAAACCATTTTGAATGTATATGAATACCAATTGAGTATGCAAGATGCGGTAAATGCACCTCGTTTTCATCACCAATGGTTGCCTGATTTAATTACTTTTGAACCCAATACTTTTGACGTTAAAACATTAGAAACATTAAAAGAAAAAGGGTATTTGATTAACGAAAAAACGACTCCTGTTATCGGTAAAGTTGATGCAATTCTTGCGCTTCCAAATGGAAAACTGGAAGGTGGAGCCGACTTTAGAGGCGATGACAAAGCAGTCGGATTTTAGATTATGCCTTTTATTAGTGAGCTAGACAATACTTTTCAAGAAAATAGCCATGCCGAAAATGGTTTTGCTATGGCAAAATACATGAAAAATAAATTTCCTTTTTTTTTGGATAAAAACGCCCGAAAGAAGAAGTCTTTTTACAGCAATCTGGAAGAAAAACAAAATAGAAGTCACCGCTAACGCAAGAGCGATAGCGGTGCTTTTATTTAAAAAGAAAGAAAGGGAATTACATTATTGTGCAATTGAAATCATAATCAAAGAACTCAAAGGAAAATACCTATATGATGATATCGAACTTATTAAAAAATTAATTACAACCCATCCTTGGTGGGACAGTGTGGATAGCATTTCTAAATATATTTTAGGTCAATATTTAGTTGAGTTTCCAAAATCTATTCACTTAATCGTAACTGAATTTTCAAATTCCGAAAATATGTGGTTGAATAGAAGTGCCATTTTATTTCAACTTGGATATAAAACAAAAACCAATTTTGATCTATTAAAAAAGGTTTGTCTGAAACATCAAGATTCCTCCGAATTTTTTATTCAAAAAGCAAGTGGATGGTCATTACGAGAATATGCCTAAACAAATCCTCTTGATGTAGAAAAATTTGTTAATAGTGAAACCTTAAAGCCATTGAGCAAAAAAGAAGCTTTAAAAAATTTAAGAAATGCTTAAAATAATAGTAATTTAGCATTTTCAAATAAAGATAAATGTTCAAAAAATTTAGATCTAAATTAGAAAGCATAATAGCTTGGTCCCAATCCATCCTGACAGAAAAGCAATTTATCTTCTTATCTAGCGTACTAGTTGGTATCACTTCAGCATTTGCTGTAATTGTTTTAAAAACATTTGCCCACTGGGTTTTTTCATTTGCTACTTATATCAACGGAATTTTAAAATTGAGTTTCATCAATAGTGTTTTACCCATTGCCGGACTTTTACTTACCGTTTTTGTAGTCAAAAGAGTACTTGGTGGCTCAATTGAAAAAGGAACTTCACAAATTTTATACGGTGTAGCCAAGAAAGCCAGCATTATTCCCAAAAAACAAATGTATGCACAAATTCTTACTAGTTCCCTAACAGTAGGTCTAGGAGGATCCGCAGGACTGGAAAGCCCAATAGTAGTTACTGGTGCCGCTTTTGGATCTAATTATGCTCAAAAATACAAACTCAGTTATAAAGACCGAACTTTACTCATAGGTTGTGGAGTAGCCGCCGGAATTGCAGCTGCATTTAATGCTCCTATTGCGGGAGTTTTGTTTGCAATTGAATTTCTTTTGGTAGATGTGAGCATCTCTGCTTTTACACCTATTATGATTGCTGCTGCGACAGGAGCCCTAGTATCCGAAATTGTATTGGATGAAACGATCTTATTAAATTTTAGACAACAGCAAGTTTTTGATTACCACAAAATACCGTTTTATATTCTTTTAGGAATATTTACTGGATTTATTTCTATTTATTATACCCGAAATTTTCAGAAAACGGAGCACTTTTTTCACCGACTCAAATTAAACCCTTATAAAAAAGCTTTACTAGGTGCCTCCATTTTAGCCGTTCTAATATTCATTTTCCCTACTTTATTTGGAGAAGGTTATGAAAGTATTAAAGTATTATCTGATAATGATCCTGGAAAATTATTAGAAAACACCCTTTTTAGTGATTTTAGAAATAATAGTTGGGTTCTACTAGCATTCGTTGGTTGTACAATGATGTTAAAGGTTTTCGCCACGGGAATTACATTAGGTTCTGGAGGAAATGGAGGGAACTTTGCCCCTGCTTTATTCTTGGGTTCTTATCTTGGTTATTTCTTTTCAAAATTTATAAATTTAACTGGACTTACAAAATTACCCGTTAGTAATTTTACCATGGTAGGAATGGCTGGAATTTTGAGTGGCTTGTTTCATGCACCGTTAACAGCTATATTCCTTATTGCTGAAATCACAGGTGGCTATAGTTTAATGCTCCCACTAATGATTGTGGCGTCTATTAGTTTTGCTATTTCAAAACGTTTTGAAAAACATTCGATGGACGTAAAAGATTTAGTTCAAAAAGGACATGCTTTTACAAGTAATAAAGATACCAATGTACTTTCAACCCTAGACACTAATTCTATCATACAAACGGATTATTTAACCATTTCTCCAGATGAAAATCTAGAAAAATTAGTTGATTTAATATCACATTCCAATCAAGTGATTTTTGCTGTTGTTGACAATGAAAAACATTTATTAGGTATAGTTCATTTCAATCATATCCGAGAAATTATATTTAATTCTTATCGTGTTAAATACACTTTGGTCAAAAATATTATGTCAACCCCTGCAGAAGTTATCTATCCTTTTAATAGTATGGAGACGGTTATGAATAAGTTTGAAAGATCCAAAATGGCTTTTCTCCCTGTTATTAAAGATGAAAAATACCATGGATTCATCTCAAAATCTATTGCGTTAGAAGCTTACAGAACCAAGTTAAAATCAATGACCATCGAATAAATTCAATAAAATAGTTTATTTTAATATCGGATAGGTTAATTTTGTGATATTCCCGATAATAAGAGTATCTTTGTAGTTATGTGGAAGATAGATCTAAGCTATAGAGAAGAATTTCAAACAACCTTTGATCGTTTGTATGAAAAAAAGCAAGTTTTGCAAACCAGCAGACCCTTGCCCAATATCGCTTTGAATAAAATCAAAGAAAGTCTTTCCATAGAATGGACTTACAATTCTAATAGTATTGAAGGAAACACACTAAGTTTAAGAGAAACTCAAATGGTCCTACAAGAAGGAATAACCATCAAAGGAAAATCATTACGAGAACATTTTGAAACACACAATCACGATAAAGCAATCGATTATTTATTTTCAATTGTAAACGATGATTATGTATTGCGCAGTATTGATATTTTATCATTGCATGGACTAGTTTTACGTTCCATTGAAGATGATTTTGCAGGTCGCTTGCGCAATGGAGGTGTACGAATTTCTGGAGCTAATTTTGTCCCACCAAATGCCAATAAAGTCTCTGATTTGCTAGATGAGTTAATAGATTTTATCAATACAAATCCGCTAGGTCTTAATGATATTGAGCTCGCGGCAATTTTTCATCATAAACTCGTTTGGATTCATCCTTTTTTTGATGGAAATGGTCGTACGTTTCGCTTAGCTATGAATTTATTATTGATGCGTTGTGGTTTTCCACCTGCGATTATCTTAAAAAATGACCGCAAGAAATACTATGAAGCACTCAACCAAGCCAATGGTGGTAATTATCAAAAAATGACCTTATTGATGTGCCAAGCTTTGGAGCGTACGCTTAATATCTACTTGAATGCACTTCCTGGTAATGATAATGAATACATTGAAATTTCGAATCTTGTTCAAGAACCAGGGATGGCTTATGGTCAAGAATATATTAGCTTATTAGCAAGACAAGGTAAAATAGATGCTTACAAAGAAGGTCGTAACTGGCTTACTACAAGGGAAGCTGTCGAAAATTATATGACTACAAGAAAAAGAAAACGCTAACACAATTGTTAGCGTTTTTGTATTTAACTCTCAAATAAAAATTTAGTGCTCAATACAAATTCCTCATTTCAACAACAAAAGCCTCTCTCTAGCCCCGATTGAAGTGGAAATCCTTGTGGGGCAAGTGTTTTGCCACACAAGATTGAAATGAAAAGCGGGAAGACAACCTAATTGAAAACTAAATCGTACTGCTCCTAAAAAACAACAGCTTTTTTCTAAAAAATGCACTCCATTTTAACATAAACTTCTAAAGTGTTCTATGGAAAGAATAAATCAAAAGGTTAACTTTGCTTTTTTGCAAAAATTATGTTAGACAAAGACAATACCATAGAAGTTCAAGGGGCACGCGTTCACAACCTTAAAAACATAGATGTTTCGATTCCAAGAGAGAAACTAGTTGTTATAACTGGGCTTTCGGGTTCTGGGAAATCCTCATTGGCTTTTGATACTATTTATGCCGAAGGACAGCGTCGTTATGTAGAAACATTTTCGGCTTATGCACGACAATTCTTGGGCGGTTTAGAGCGTCCGGATGTCGATAAAATTGATGGACTTTCGCCTGTTATTGCCATTGAACAAAAAACGACTAGTAAGAGTCCGCGTTCGACCGTGGGAACTATTACAGAAATATATGATTTCTTGCGTTTGCTTTATGCTCGTGGCGCCGATGCTTACAGTTACAACACGGGTGAGAAAATGGTGAGCTACAGTGATGAGCAAATTAAAGACTTAATTACCCATGATTTTACCAATAAACGCATCAATATTCTGGCTCCAGTAATTAGAGCTAGAAAAGGGCATTATGGCGAATTGTTTCAACAAATTGCCAAGCAAGGTTTTCTAAAAGTTCGTGTAAACGGAGAAGTTCGCGAAATTACAACTGGAATGAAACTGGATCGCTATAAAACACACGATATCGAAATTGTTGTGGATAGAATGCTAGTAGAAGAAACGCCCGACAATCAAAAACGATTATCAGAAAGCATTAATACGGCCATGCATCATGGAGAAAATGTATTAATGGTGCTGGACCAAGATTCTAACGAAGTTCGTTATTTCAGTAGAAATTTAATGTGTCCTACAACGGGAATATCCTATCAAAATCCAGAGCCTAATTTATTTTCGTTTAACTCTCCAAAAGGAGCCTGTGATCATTGTAATGGTCTGGGAACGGTAAATGAAATCAACGTTAAAAAGATTATCCCCAATCCTAAATTGTCGATTAAAGCAGGGGGTTTTGCGCCTTTGGGCGAATACAAATCCTCTTGGATTTTTAAGCAACTGGAAATCATAGGAGAGAAATACGATTTTAAAATTACAGATCCCATAGAAAAAATTCCAGAGGAAGCGATGGAAATGATTTTGAATGGTGGGAAAGAAAAATTCACAATAAACTCGGCTCTTTTGGGAGTTGCAAGAGATTATAAAATTGATTTTGAAGGTATTTCTCATTTCATAAAAAACCAACATGATGAGAGTGGTTCAACTACTATTAAGCGTTGGGCCAAGGAATTCATGGACGAAATAAAATGTCCCGTTTGTGAAGGATCTAGATTAAAAAAAGAAGCGTTATTCTTTAAAATAAACGAGAAAAACATAGCGGAATTATGTGATATGGATATTTCTGATTTGACTGCATGGTTCAATGATTTAAACACCCATTTATCAGATAAACAAAAAAGAATCGCTACCGAAGTTATTAAAGAAATCAAGGATCGATTGCATTTTTTGATGAATGTAGGTTTGGATTATTTGGCTTTAAACCGTAGTTCAAAATCACTTTCTGGAGGAGAGGCACAACGCATTAGATTAGCCACTCAAATAGGTTCTCAACTAGTGGGAGTTCTTTATATTCTAGATGAACCAAGTATAGGTTTACACCAGAGAGACAATGAAAAACTAATTCATTCCTTGGAGCAATTACGCGATCTTGGAAACTCAGTTATTGTAGTAGAACATGATAAAGACATGATTGAGCAAGCTGATTATGTGATTGATATAGGTCCGAAAGCGGGGAAATTTGGTGGAGAAATTATCAGCATTGGTACACCTGCCGAAACACTTCAATCCAATACTATTACTGCTCAGTATTTGAACGGGAAAATGAAATTAGAAATTCCCAAGAAAAGAAGAGAAGGCAACGGAAAATTCATGAAATTGACTGGCGCTACCGGAAATAATTTAAAAAATGTTACTATTGACTTGCCTTTGGGTAAAATGATTTGCGTCACTGGAGTTTCGGGCAGTGGAAAATCAACGTTAATCAACGAGACTCTCTACCCTATTTTGAATGCCTTTTATTTTAATGGTGTCAAAAAACCAAAACCATATAAGAAAATTGAAGGACTGGAACATATTGATAAAGTTATTGATATCGACCAAAGTCCTATTGGGAGAACACCGCGTTCTAACCCTGCCACCTATACCGAAGTATTTACCGAAATCAGGGCTTTGTTTACCAAAACTCCCGAAAGTATGATACGCGGTTATAAAGCAGGCCGTTTTAGTTTTAATGTAAAAGGTGGACGTTGTGAAACCTGCGAAGGTTCAGGGGTTCGTACCATCGAAATGAACTTTTTGCCCGATGTGTATGTGGAGTGCGAAACCTGTCAAGGAAAGCGTTTCAATAGAGAAACATTAGAGATTCGGTTTAAAGGAAAATCCATTTCGGATGTATTAAATATGACGGTTGATGAAGCGGTTCCTTTTTTTGAAATGATTCCTAAAATATATAGAAAAGTAAAAACCATACAAGATGTAGGTTTGGGATATATCACGCTAGGTCAACAAAGCACTACCCTATCTGGTGGTGAAGCGCAACGTATAAAACTGGCGGGAGAACTGTCTAAAAAAGATACTGGAAATACGTTTTATATTCTAGACGAACCTACCACAGGCCTGCATTTTGAAGACATTCGCGTATTGATGACTGTAATTAATAAACTGGTAGACAAAGGGAATACCATCTTAATTATTGAGCACAATATGGATGTTATAAAACTAGCCGATTACATCATCGACATCGGCCCAGAAGGTGGAAAAGGTGGTGGAACACTAGTTGCCAAGGGAACTCCTGAAGAAATCATTAAAAACAAAAAAAGTTATACGGCGCAGTTTTTAAAGAAAGAATTAGAATAATTATAATCCGCTTCAAGGCGGATTTCCTTTTTATATCCATTAACATCCCATACATGAAAAAACAAATATGCTTTTTCAACACTTCAAGCGCCAATTAATTTACTAGATAGAAAGTGGTAAAATACTATTTCAAAAAAAACAAACCTTAAATTAAACCTTTTTAAAAATCTTAAGTCCAAAAGATAATTAATTTACAAAAAGGAATGCTGCTAATTCACCTAGCTAAATTGTGTTGATTTTCAGTATTTCAAAAATAGCATGCTTATTAATGACAACTCAAAGCTAATAATACATGAAAGATAACATGGACAACAGTAACCTAGGATGGTCAAGACGACAATTTATTATTAGTGCAACTGGAGCTGGAACAGCAATTGTGTTGAGTCCTTTTTCAAGTTGGGCTTCGAGCAGCAAAGAATTTGACCCAAGAATAGCCAAAATAGTAGCTAAAACTTTTGGAATTGACACTCACAGCCATATGGATGTGCCTTATAGGAAAGAAGAATTCATTGGGCAGAAATATAATTTAGCCGAGCAAATGAAAATATCAGGTTTGACAGCAGTATGTATGACTTTTCAAGTTGACCGCCCTGATTTAACAAAAGAAGGTGAAGCTTACGAAAGATTCAACACTTGCTTAGATGAAATGGATGAAATTTTAAAAAGAAACGATATCAATCGTGCTCTTAATTTAAATGATTTAAAAAAAGCTAAAAAAGAAAATAAACCTATTGTCATCCAGTCTGTAGAAGGAGGTCATTTTATAGAAGGGGAAATAGAACGTATCGCAATTGCTTATAATAGAGGAGTCAGACATTTAGGATTGCTACATGACAATCAATCTCTTATACCGTTAGGCGATATTTATACTGATACCCCTAGATTTGGAGGACTTACAGAAATGGGTAAAAAAGTAATAAGAGAATGCAATAGTCTTGGTATTCTAATTGACCTTACCCATTGCAGTAATGATACCATAAATGATGCACTACAATTATCTACAAAACCCATAATTATTTCTCATACTGGACTTGATACTCAATTAGGAAACGACCCAAAAATGTCCAAAATGATGAGGCCAAGGCTCATTAGTGAAAAACAAGCCAAAATTGTTGCAAAATCTGGAGGAGTAATTGGAGTTTGGACACATCTTGCCGAATCACCGATGGAGTATGCACAAAATATAAAAGCGATGGTAAATACTATTGGTATTGACCACGTTTGTTTAGGAACTGACACTAAAATGGTTGTCCCAGAGGGTTTCATTAAAAGACAAGGTGGCACAACTAATACTGCATGGAAAGAACAAAAAGAAGGTTTTTATTATGTTGTTGTAGATGCCTTATTGAAAACAGGTTTTAATCAAAATGATATTGAAAAAATTGGTGGTGGTAATTACTTGCGTGTTTTTGATGCCGCAACAAAAAAGTAATAAGATCATTTAAAATAGAGTATTTGAGACCTAATCCTAACCTTAATAATTCAAGCTCATAAATAACTTAAAGCATAAACCTAAACTTTACAACACTATTACAAAGCATTGAATAAGAGTGCTAATAAATCCCGTGTTACATGTATAACTTTATTAGAAATGAATCTGGGAGGTGTATCATTACTTCTTTTTAATAAAAAAACAAGCGCTACTTTTTGAAGTGAAATTTATTTCACTAGTATTTCCTCAAAAAAATAAAATAAAATTTTGCTCGATTATTTTATTTATTACATTTACATAACTAATTATATAATTAAATATGTATATGGATTTTTTTGAAAAAACTGGAAAAATGGCTTTAGGTAGCAGACTGCGTTTAATGACTGCCAAAGTAACGGAGGATGCCTCACAAATTTATGAATTATACGATGTAACCTTTTCGCCAAAATGGTTTCCCGTATTTTTTATTCTTTCAGAAGATGGAGAAAAGACAATTACTGAAATTGCAAATGAAATAAAACATTCACAACCATCTGTCACAAAAATAATTAAAGAAATGACTGCTGCTACACTAGTTCAAGTAAACCTAAATTCAGATGATAAACGCCGAAACGTAGTTGCATTAACTACAAAAGGAATAAAACTTTCAGAAAAAATAAGTCTTCAATATAAAGATGTTGATTTGGCTATAGAATCTATTATCAATGAAGCGACCCATAACCTTTGGGAGGCTATTGAGGAATGGGAATATATTTTAGAACAAAAATCACTATTTAAAAGAGTTCTAGAACAAAAAAAATTACGTGAAAGTAAAAATGTTAAGATTATTGAGTACAGTGCTGAATTCCAATCAGCTTTTAAGTCACTTAATGAAGAATGGATTTCAACCTACTTTGAAATGGAAGAAGCCGATTACAAAGCATTAGACAATCCAAACGAATATATAATAAATAAAGGAGGCAAAATAGTTGTTGCTCTTTACAACGATGAACCTCTTGGCGTTTGTGCTCTCATTAAAATGAATGATAACACCTATGATTTTGAACTGGCAAAAATGGCCGTTTCTCCCAAAGCACAAGGTAAAAATATTGGTTTTTTACTGGGTACGGCAGTTATTAATATGGCCAAAGAACTAGGTGCTTCAAATATATATTTGGAAAGCAACACTATTTTGAAACCAGCTATCCAATTGTACCAAAAATTGGGTTTTCAAAAAATAGTTGGACACACAACGCCTTACAAACGATGTAACATTCAAATGGAATTGATCTTGAACGATACCGTATAAAAGAATAAAACAACCCAATCGAAACTAATTTTTTCAGGAAATTATATCTTTCAGCTCAGAACCAACTAATTTATTGTAGGACAGCAGTTTTAACCCTCCTCCTATCTTTTTTACAAAAAAACCTATAAAAATAAGAAAAACAATATTGTATCATTTTTAAAAAAAGAATTACTTTAGTATCCAAGAGTACTAGCCCAGATTGCAACGGCATCCTTTTACTTGCTATTTTCAGCAAGGAAAAGATACAGTGAAAAGCTGGAAAAAGCTCCTGATAACTTTAACACTAAATATCAATAACTCTAAGTTGCTGATATTCAATTATCAATTTTACAAATATGAGACTAGAAGATTTTGACAATGATGAGGATAAGGTAATCCAAGACCATTTGAAACAAAAAACTTGGAATGAAATACGAACTAATGACAGCTGGGCGATTTTTAAAATCATGGCCGAATTTGTAAACGGTTATGAAACTATGGGGCGCATTGGACCCTGTGTTTCTATTTTTGGATCGGCGAGAACTAAGCCCGAAGACAAGTATTACTTACTTGCCGAAAGTATTGCCTTTAAAATTAGTAAAGCGGGTTATGGTGTCATTACTGGTGGTGGACCTGGAATTATGGAAGCTGGAAATAAAGGAGCGCACTTGGGCGGAGGAACATCCGTGGGGTTAAATATTGTGTTGCCATTTGAGCAACATTTTAATCCATATATTGACGGTGATAAGAATTTAAATTTTGATTATTTCTTTGTTCGAAAAGTAATGTTTGTAAAATATTCTCAAGGTTTCGTGGTAATGCCAGGAGGTTTTGGTACTATGGACGAATTATTTGAAGCAATTACGTTAATACAAACTAAGAAAATTGCTAAATTCCCTATTATACTTGTGGGAACGAGTTTCTGGTCTGGACTGATAGAATGGGTAAAAACGGTACTTATCGAAAAAGAACAAACGGTAAGTCCAGATGATTTGAATTTAATTAAAATTGTGGATACCGAAGACGAAGTGGTTGAAGTACTAGACAATTTCTATAAAAAATACAATTTAAAACCTAATTTCTAATCCTAAAGCTGTTTTTTTTAAAACAGCTTTTTTTTGTTCTTTATTACGTTTTTATCTAAATATACGTATCTTGGAATCCAATTTAATCTGGAATACATAATTGAAATCATTCGCTAAAATCGTTTTTTTTTCTTTGGCTTTATTGACATCAATAAAACAATTTGCGCAACATCATTCTCAAATGGTGGTTGAAGTTAATTCTGATGAAAAGACGCTCAATATTCAACAGGATATTACCTATTTTAATGAATCTGATGACAATTTAAAAGCAATCGTTTTAAATGATTGGAACAATGCTTATTCTAATGTTAATTCTCCATTGGCAAAACGTTTTTCGGATGAGTTTTACCGTGGATTTCATTTGGCCAAGGAAGCCGAAAGAGGAAGCACAAACAACATCACTATAATTGATGACCAAAAACTTTTTTTAACTTGGCTAAGAACAGAAGAAAACCCTGATGTACTTACTGTCAAGTTGAGAGCGCCATTAGCGCCACATCAAAAAACAACAATTCATCTTACGTATATTGTCAAGATTCCTAGTGATGCATTTACAAAATATGGTTATGGTGGACTGGGAGGCATGAAC
The DNA here is from genome assembly GCF_040822115.1 of Flavobacterium sp. WC2421. Taxonomy (NCBI): domain Bacteria; kingdom Pseudomonadati; phylum Bacteroidota; class Flavobacteriia; order Flavobacteriales; family Flavobacteriaceae; genus Flavobacterium; species Flavobacterium sp. WC2421. The sequence continues at coordinate 3,221,925 of NZ_CP162004.1, forward strand.
TTAAAAACATGGTACCTTACTCCTGCCCGATATGAAAACCATGAATTTGTAGTGTACAACAATGAAAATCTCGATGACATTGCCAATGCAGTATCTGATTTTGATATTGAACTAAAAGTTACTAAAGGACTGCAAGTTACTACCGATTTAAAAAGTACAGCATCGATTGAAAATCAAGATTTTTCAATTTACATGCTTACTGGAAAAAACAGACTCAATTTTGGTCTTTTTATAGAACCAAAAATTAGTTTTCATAGTTTTAAAAATAATTCTCTTGAGGTGATTACTAATTTAAAAGAGGATAAAATAAGTATCATTGAGCAATCCTTGGTCATCAACAATGTAGTTAATTATGTAAATACACTCGTTGGGGACTATCCATTTGATAAAATAATGATTACTCAGACGGATTACGATCGAAATCCATTTTATGGTTTGAATCAGCTGCCCTCTTTTATCAGACCCTTTTCTGATGAGTTTACGTATGAAATTAAGTTTCTAAAAACCTATTTGAATGTTTACCTAAAAAATAGTTTGCGCGCAGATATCAGGAAAGACGGTTGGATTTACGATGCGATTCAGGTGTATACCATGATGAAATATATCGATGAAAATCATCCAAACAGTAAAATGCTAGGAAGTGCATCCAGCTTTAAATTGTTAAAAAGCTTCAACCTGACCAATTTAGATTTTAATGAACAATACAGCTATTTTTATATGTTAATGGCTCGAAAAAACTTAGATCAAGCACTTGGAGATCCTAAAAATACACTTGTAAAATTCAATGAACAAATTGCAAGTAAATATAGAGCTGGACTAAGTTTACGTTTTCTAGACAGTTATTTAGATCAAAACTCAGTAGACAAAAGCATCCAACAATTCTATGCTCTAAATAAGGAAAAGCAAAGTACAGAAAAAGATTTTGAAACCATCTTGAAAAGCAACACAGCCAAAAATATCAATTGGTTTTTTAACACGATTATAAAGTCTAGAGCTATTATTGATTATAAATTTTCGGGTGTAGCAAAAACGAAAGATTCTATTTATTTTTCACTTAAAAATAAGACTGAAGTTATTGTTCCTGTGCCTATTTATGGTGTTAAAAATGGAGAAATTGTATTTAAAAAATGGTTAGAGCCCAATAATACCGATAGCATTTACAGAATATCTAGAAATAATGCTGATAAAATAATTCTAAACTATAAAAACGAAGTACCCGAATATAATTTAAGAAATAACTGGAAATCATTAAAACCCTTTTTTCCAAATAACCGTCCTATCAAGTTTGTATTCATGAAGGATCTTGAAGATCCTTACTATAATCAAGTTTTATATGTTCCTACTTTAACTTACAATCTATATGATGGGTTTTCACCTGGATTGAGGTTGCATAATAAAACCATTTTAGAAAAGCCTTTTATCTTTGATATTAATCCCGCATATTCAACAAAAGCTCAGACTTTTTCAGGTTCTGGATCCTTTGCAGTAAATCAAAATTACAGAGAAAGTTCTCTTTACAATGTAAAATACTCACTTTCAGGCGCCTATTTTCACTATGCACCCGATGCTGCCTATTTAAAAATAAATCCAATGGTGACCATGCGATTTAGGGAAAATGATTTTAGAGACAATAGAAAACAGTTAATTCTATTACGCCAAGTACTGGTAAACAGAGAAAAAAGCCAAATTGTTCTTGACAATTCAAATGTAAATTATTCGGTTTTTAATGCTAAATATTATGATACTAAAACCGAAATCACCAAACATTTAAGTTTCATAGGTGATTTGCAATTATCAAAGAAATTTGGAAAACTATCGACAGAATTCGAATACAGAAAACTATTTGAAAACAACCGTCAAATCAATTTACGCCTTTTTGCTGGTAGTTTTTTATACAATAATACCAATTCAGACTTTTTTAGTTTTGCTTTGGATAGACCAACTGATTATTTATTTGATTATAACTATTATGGGCGATCTGAAAATAGCGGTTTTTTTAGTCAACAATTAATTGTAGCCGAGGGTGGTTTTAAGTCAAAACTAGCAACCCCATTTGCCAATCAATGGATTACAACTTTGAATGGAAGTTACACCATTTGGAATTTTATAGAGGCTTACGGTGATGTTGGATTTCTAAAAAATAAACATCAAAATGAAACGTTTTCGTATGACAGTGGCATTCGTCTAAATTTAGTTCCTGATTATTTTGAAATGTATCTTCCTGTTTATTCTTCTAACGGCTGGGAAATAAGTCAGAAAAATTACAATGAAAAAATACGCTTCGTTATTACTTTATCACCAAAAATATTAATCAATTTATTTAATAGAAAATGGTTCTAATTAAATGATTTTAAGTGTTTATATTGAATTATATTCTGTAATATGGATTTTTCATTACATATAATTAATATTTTTTTCGGTATAAACGTTTTTATTTGTTAATAATTAAATTATATTTATTTCAATGAATTATGATAATCGCCAGTTTTTAAGTAAATTTGTCCCGCTAAGTAACCCTTTTCAATTATGATAAAAGAAAAAACTAATTCTACATTAACATTCGAAGATTTCAAAACTGAAGTATTAAACGATTACAAGATCGCTATAATAAGTAGGGAATGTAGCTTGTTAGGTCGTAGAGAAGTGTTGACTGGAAAGGCTAAATTTGGGATTTTTGGTGATGGAAAAGAAGTTCCACAACTAGCCATGGCGAAATTTTTTAAAAATGGTGACTTTCGTTCTGGATATTATCGCGATCAAACTTTTATGATGGCGATAGGTCAATTGACTGTAGAACAATTTTTTGCCGGATTATATGGCAATACTAATATTGAACAAGAACCTATGTCTGCTGGGAGACAAATGGGAGGCCATTTTGTCACTCATAGTTTGAATGAAGATGGTTCTTGGAAAAATTTAACAAAACAAAAAAATTCTAGTGCGGACATATCTCCTACAGCAGGGCAAATGCCTCGTCTATTAGGTCTTGCCCAAGCTTCTAAAATTTATAGACAAGTACCTGGAATTCCGAATAAAGAAAATTTTTCGATTGACGGAAATGAAGTTGCATGGGGAACAATCGGAAATGCTAGTACATCTGAAGGCCTATTTTTTGAAACTATAAATGCGGCTGGAGTTTTACAAGTACCAATGATTGTAAGTGTTTGGGATGATGAATATGGAATTTCAGTTCATGCCAGACATCAAACAACTAAAGAAAATATCTCGGAAATTTTAAAAGGATATCAAAGAGATAAAGACGATAAAGGTTATGAAATTTTAAGAGTAAAAGGATGGGATTATTCTGATCTTATTGCGACTTATGAAAAAGCTTCAGCTATTGCTCGTGAAAAACACATTCCGGTTTTAATTCATGTTAATGAATTAACGCAACCACAAGGTCATTCTAGTTCCGGTTCTCATGAACGATATAAAGATGCGGATCGCCTAGCCTGGGAGAAGGATTATGACTGTATTCGTCAAATGAGATTATGGATGATTGCAATCAATATTGCATCGCCAGAAGAACTTGATGCTATTGACGCCAATGCCAAAAAAGAAGTTCTTGAAGGTAAAAAAGCGGCATGGACAACATTTATACAGCCTATTGTAGCGGAACAAAAAGAATTAGTTGCCTTACTAAATAAAATAGCGGAAACAAGCATACATAAAGTTGCTATCTTAAAACATTCAACAAATTTAAATACAATTAAGGATCCTTTGAAAAAGGAAATACTAATTGCTGCTCGCAAAACATTGCGTTTAATCTTTAATGAAAAAGGAAAAGACGAATTGTCCAATTGGATCACGAGCTACACCAAGAAAAATCAATATAAATTTAGCAGTCACTTATATTCAGAATCTGATTCAAATGTTTTTTCTGCCAAAGAAGTTTTGCCTAAATATTCTGAAAATATAAAAGAAGAAACGGATGGTAGAATGATTTTACGTGATAACTTTGATGCAATTTTTACAAAATATCCTGAAGTTTTAATATTTGGTGAAGACTCAGGGGCTATTGGTGATGTAAACCAAGGTTTAGAGGGAATGCAAGAGAAATATGGTGAATTACGCGTTGCCGATGTTGGTATTCGTGAAGCTACAATAATAGGACAAGGAATTGGTATGGCATTAAGAGGTTTAAGACCTATTGCCGAAATACAATATTTAGATTACTTATTGTATGCGATCCAAATCATGAGTGACGATCTAGCTACATTACAATACAGAACGGTAGGAAAACAAAAAGCACCTTTAATAATTCGTACTCGTGGACATCGATTAGAAGGCATATGGCATTCTGGTTCTCCTATGGGAATGATCATTAATGCTGTTAGAGGAATTCATGTATTAGTTCCTAGAAATATGACAAAAGCAGCTGGTTTTTATAATTCATTACTAGAATGTGATGAACCTGCATTAGTAATAGAATGCTTAAATGGATACCGCTTAAAAGAAAAAATGCCATTGAATTATGGAGAATTTAAAACTCCTATCGGAGTGGTTGAAACCATAAAAAACGGTAGTGATATCACATTAGTTTCTTATGGATCCACTTTACGATTAGTAGAACAAGCGGCCAATGAACTTTTGGAATTAGGAATTGACTGTGAAGTGATTGACATACAGTCATTATTACCTTTTGATATCAATCACGATCTTGTAAAAAGTATTGGCAAAACCAATCGCCTTTTAGTAATTGATGAAGATGTCCCTGGTGGTGCATCAGCATATATTTTACAACAAATTATTGAACAACAAGATGGTTATAATTATTTAGACAGTAAGCCACAAACATTAACTGCAAAAGCACACAGACCTTCCTATGGAACAGATGGAGATTATTTCTCAAAACCTTCTGCAGAAGATATTTTTGAAAAAGTATATGCTATGATGAACGAAGTAAATCCTTCGAAATTTCCAAGTTTATATTAAACAAAATCTAAAATCCCAATCTAGTACCGATTGGGATTTTTTTTATAAAAATAAAAATAGTATATTGTGAATCAATAAATTAGTCACAAATCTAAAAAAATGAAAATGAAAAAAATAACACTGCTCGTAGGAATGCTTTCAATTATGGCATTTATATCTTGTAAAAAGAAAGAAGAAACACCACAACCTACCGAAACAACTGTGGAAGTAACTACTCCAGCAGCAGAACCAGAAGAAACAAATCCTGATGGAACTTCAATAAGTGTAGGAACTGATGGTGTAGACGTAAGTACAAAAGACGGGGCAAGCGAAACCAATGTTACAGTTGGTGGTGGTGATGCTAAAGTTGAAATCAAGAAATAAGATACTTAGTCTTAAATAAAAGTTATAAAGCCAACGTAAATTTTTTATGTTGGCTTTTTTTAATTTATTTTAAACCTCATAATAAAAAGCTCTTAAATGACCCTTTTAGAAAAATTACTATATCAAACGCAAGACGTAAAAGTAATTCCTGATTCTATTACTAGTAATCAATATATCCCTTTAGATTTATCTGTTTCTAATATTCAATTAGCTGAAGAATCAATTGGAAATGCTGTTGCTTTCGAAAAATACATTGAGCACTACTTATCTACAAATAACTCAAAAGTAGCTTATGGTGGATACAATGAAGAAAGAAACCTTTATAAGCGAAGTATCATATTTAAAGATGACACAACAGCAGAGCGCAATATGCATATTGGCCTAGATTTATGGATAAAAGCAGGAACATCTATATTGGCAGCATTAGATGGAAAAGTACATAGTTTTAAAAACAATGCTGACTTGGGAGATTATGGTCCAACAATTATTTTAGAACATGAAATCGAAAATCAAGTTTTTTATACTTTATACGGTCATTTATCGTTAGAAAGTTTAGAAGATCTAAAAATTGGTGCGTTTTTCAAAAAAGGACAAGCCATAGGCACATTAGGAGATGCTAGTGTAAATGGAGACTATTCCCCGCATTTACATTTTCAAGTTATAAAAAATATTGCCAATAATCTTGGTGATTATCCTGGTGTTTGCAGTAAAAAGGATTTACCCTTTTATTTAGAAAACTGCCCAGACCCTAACCTATTACTAAAAATTAAAAGACAATAAATGAAAAAAATAATTCTAATCTTAAGTATTATTGTATTAGCCGGATGTAAATCAAAAAAAATAGACACACCTATTGTAGAAGAAGTTACTACGGTAAAATTAGCAATTAATGAAGTCTCTACTTTTCAAAAAGACAGAGCCTATAATTTGGGAAAACGCATATTAATGACTTGCAACACATCAAAATTTAAACCTTTTACTGAAAGTGAAGCAACTAGATCAGTAATAAATAATATTACATTAGAAAAGCTGTCTAAAACATGTACAAAATACAGACAATGGTATGGTGATTTTAAAGATTTACAGTTAATGGAAATATACAAAGACATAAATAAAAGCACTACCATTTTTCGTTACAAAGCATTATATAGTAAAAAAGTGGCGAATAAAGAACTTCGAGTTTATATGAATGAGGAAAACAAAATTTCAGCAATAAAATCAATGGATTGGGTAGACTTATTTGAAAGAAAATAATACTTAATTAATCCCTATTTACAATAAGCAATGAATAACAAACTTCTCGTTCTATTATTATTAGTTTCATTTACAGTTTCAAGTCAAGAATTAATGTCTTTTAACGGTCATAAAGGCTACAAAGCAACTAGTCAATGGAATTTTATCTGTGAAAACTACGCCTTGACAGGATTTGTAAATGTACAAATTGCAAAAACGGATACAAATGGAATCCTCAAATTAGCAGTTGAGACTACAAATCCCAAATTTATTATTGCAGGAACTATTTATGTTTATTTAACTGATAATACCATTATTACTTGTTTAGACAAAGGGAATTCAGAGGTTAATGGTAATACAATAATTGGGTATTATTCATTTTCAAATTCAGAAATGGAAAAACTAAAAAATACTGATATCGCATCCATACGGTTTAATATAAAAGGAGATTACAATGTATTTAGTAGTCAATTAGGGAATTTTACCGCCTATAATAAAACATCCCTTATTGAATCATCAAATAATAAAATTAAAAGAAAATATGTCACAGCTAAAGAGTTAACTTCTTTATAAAATAATACCGTATTATCGGAAAATAAGGGTCAAGTATGTTTCAGGTATAGCAATTGCTACTGAAACATACTTGACCCTTATCTTATTTAATTTCTAGTAAAATTACTATTTACAAATACAATTTACACACCTTTGTTCGTACCTTACAATCATTGAAATTATTTAGCATTAAAAATCAGTAAATTATACAACTTATTTTTACTATTATATAAGTTTTTTCAATAAAATAGCGCAAAATTTACTCATTAGTTTAAAATTAAAAAATTTGAAATTATATATCAAATACATGGTCAGCAATCGCTGTAAAATGGCAGTAAAAGAAGAGTTGAAAAAACTTGGATTGCACTTTATTCTTGTTGATTTAGGAGAAGTTGACGTGATGGAAAATATCACAATGGAACAACGCGAACTATTAAAAGCTGGTCTACTTAATTCGGGTTTTGAATTAATGGATGATAAAAAATCGATGCTAATAGAAAAAATAAAAAATGTAATTATTCAAATGGTTCACCATTCTGATGAAATTATTAAGGTAAACTTTTCTAATTATTTAAGTGATAAATTAAATCACGACTATACCTATTTGTCTAATTTATTTTCAGAAGTTCAAGGAACAACTATTGAACATTTTATCATTTCTCATAAAACAGAACGCGTTAAGGAACTAATTATTTATGGAGAACATAATATCACTGAAATAGCATGGAAAATGGGATACAGTAGTGTTGCGCATCTATCCAGTCAGTTTAAAAAAGTCACTGGGCTTACGCCTTCTCACTTTAAAAACATGAAAGATAAAAGACGTTGCCCAATTGAAGAAGTAGGAATTAAAAATAACACTATTACAAATAGCATCAATTAAAGTTGCCAAACCATCATGAAATTAATTTCAGAAAAAAGATTTCAACTCTACTCCATTCTTATAGCTATTATACTAGTAATGGTTTTGGCAGTTTTTTATTATAACAATCTAAAAGTAAAATCTACAAGTGACTCCACTGACTTAGCACAAGAAATATTACGCAAAAACGATAATGTTCTTTTGGATATTCTTGATATTGAAACTGGAGTAAGAGGGTACATTATTTCTGAAAATAGCCTTTTCTTAGAAACATTCAATAATGCCGTAAAAGCCATGAACAGGAATCTATCAGCATTATCAGTACTTACTCAAAACAATCCAAAACAACAACAACAAGTTAATTCATTAAAGGCAAAAACAGCCGAAAAATTAATTTTATTGAGAAAATTAATTGACGACAGAAATATAAAACTATTAAATGAAGAGGAGAAAATTACGATTCTTAAGAATGGAAAAATTATTACTGATGAGATAAAGGATATTATATCTGATATTAATTATGATGAGTATAATTCTTTAAAACTAAGAAAAACGGAGAACGAAAATAGTCGCCAAAATTCAGAAGTGCTGTTTTTTTTACTACTATTATTAATCTTAGTCATATTTACCCTTGTTTTTATAATAGTCAAGAATTTAAAAATTAGAAATCAAGAATTAGAAACATTTACAGCCTCCCAAAAATTACTATCTAATTATTCACTTAGTCTTATTGAAGCTAGTAAAGATCCATTGGTAACAATAAATATCAATGGAAAGATTACTGATATGAATGAAGCAACAGTTAAAATAACTGGAGTTAATCGTGAAAAATTAATTGGTTCTGATTTCTTAGATTATTTTACCGAACCAAAAATGGCTCAAGAAGTATATCAAGAAGTATTTGCTAAAGGATCAGTAGCTGATTCCCCATTAACAATTCGACATAAAAACGGTAAGTTGACTGACGTCTTGTTTAATGGATCTGTTTATAAAGATGATAAAGGAGCTGTATTAGGAATTGTAATTGTAGCGAGAGATATTGCTGAGCAAAAGTGGGCCTTGGATTTACGAATTGCTAATAGAGAACTTGCTTTTCAAAATGAAGAGAAAGAGAAAAGAGCTAATGAATTAATTATTGCAAACAAAGAACTTGCTTTTCAAAACGAAGAGAAAGAAAAAAGAGCTAATGAATTAATTATTGCAAACAAAGAACTTGCTTTTCAAAACGAAGAGAAAGAAAAAAGAGCTAATGAATTAATTATTGCAAACAAAGAACTTGCTTTTCAAAATGAAGAGAAAGAAAAAAGAGCCAATGAATTAATTATTGCAAACGAAGAACTTGCTTTTCAAAACGAAGAGAAAGAAAAAAGAGCCAATGAATTAATTATTGCAAACGAGGAACTTTTGTTTCAAAATAATGAAAAAGAAAAACGAGCTGCTGAATTATATTTGGCCAATAAAGAGCTAATTTTTCAAAACGATGAAAAAGAGAAACGAGCTGCTGAATTAGTAATTGCTGGCATCGAACTAGACTTTCAAAACAAAGAAAAAGAAAAACAAGATATTGTAAACGAGGAACTCAAATCACTTAGTGACTCTTCTAAATTAGCATCTCAATATTCTCTTAGTTTAATTGAAGCTAGTCGTGATCCATTGGTAACAATAAACATAGAAGGTAAGATTACGGATATGAATGAAGCCACCGTGAAAATTACGGGCATCGATCGTGAAAAACTAATTGGCACCGATTTCTTAGATTATTTCACAGAACCACAAATGGCTCGGGAAGTTTATCAAGAAGTATTTGCAAAAGGATCTGTTGCTGATTCTCCATTGACTCTTCGTCATAAAGATGGGAAACTGACAGATGTGCTTTTTAATGGTTCAGTTTATAAAAACGAATTAGGAAATGTACTTGGTGTTGTTGTTGTAGCCAGAGATATTACAGATCAAAAAAGAATTGAAACCGAATTAATTGAAGCTAAAGTATTTGCTGAACTAGCTACTGGAATTGCTGAGGAAGAAAAAAGAAATGCTGAACTTTCAACATTAATTGCTGAAAATGCGGTAAAGGCAAAACAACAGTTTTTATCTAACATGAGCCATGAAATAAGAACTCCCATGAATGCCATTATCGGCTTTACGAAAGTAGTTCTTAAAACTGAATTATCGGCAAAACAAAAGGAATATTTGACAGCCATAAAAATGAGTGGTGATGCACTTATTGTTCTTATAAATGACATTCTTGATTTAGCAAAAGTAGATGCAGGTAAAATGACTTTTGAAAAAATACCATTCAAATTAAAGTCTTCAATTTCTTCTATGCTTCATCTTTTTGAAACAAAAATTCAAGAGAAAAATTTAAAATTAGTAAAGGAATATGACCCAAACATTCCACCAATTGTAATTGGTGATCCAGTACGTTTGCATCAAATCATTTTAAATTTAGTAAGTAATGCAGTAAAATTTACTTCAAAAGGAAAAATCACAGTTAGTGTGAATCTAATTGATGAAGATGAAGAAAATATAACTATCGAATTTGCAGTTACAGATACGGGAATTGGAATTTCTAAAGAAAAAATCGCAACCGTATTTGACAATTTCCAGCAAGCAACAAGTGGAACATCCCGAATTTATGGTGGTACCGGATTAGGACTTGCCATTGTAAAACAATTAGTAGAACCTCAAGGAGGAACTATAAATGTAGAAAGCGAAGTTAATGTAGGAACTACATTTAGTTTTAGATTAGACTTTCAAAAAACAAACCTTGATGCAGAAGTAAATAACGAATTTCTTGAATTGGATACTGAAATTAATAATATAAAAGTATTAGTAGTTGAAGATATTGCATTGAATCAGTTGTTGATGAAAACCTTGTTAGATGATTTTGGTTTTGAAAGAGATATAGCCGAAAACGGAAAAATTGCCATTGAAAAACTGCAAAACAACTCCTATGACATTATCTTAATGGATCTACAAATGCCAGTAATGAATGGATTTGAGACAACTGAATACATTAGAAAAACAATGAATTCACAAATACCAATTGTTGCTTTAACTGCTGATGTTACCACTGTAGATTTAGCCAAATGCATGGCAGTAGGAATGAATGATTACATTGCAAAACCAGTAGATGAACGATTATTATATAGCAAAATTGTAAGTATTGTAAAAAAAACTTCCTATTTAAAATCAGATGAATTAGAACCAAAAGATATCCAAAAAAGTATTGATTTGGAATATTTGAAAACTAGGACTAAATCGAATCCAGAATTAATGATGGCAATGATAGATGCTTATTTACAGCAAACACCCCCATTAATAACTGCCATGAGAGAAAGCTTAAAAGACAAGGACTGGCAACTGTTAAAAGCTTCTGTACATAAGATGATCCCGTCCTTTTCAATAATGGGAATAAGCCCAAAGTATGAAGATATGGCAAAAAAAGTTCAAGATAGTGCTCTTGAACATGAAAATATAGAAGAAATAGGACATTTGGTTTTAGAGCTAGAAACCATTTGTACCTTATCTTGTAAAGAATTAGAAATAGAATTTAATAATATAAAAAATAGTAACTAATGAAAAACGATAACAAAATAAAACTCTTTTTAGTAGATGATGATGCCGTTTTCTTAAAATCATTAGAAATAGAATTTCTTCATCACACTGATTTTATTGTTGAAACTTTTGCAACTGGTGAGCTATGCATTGCCAATTTAGGAAAGAAACCTGACGTAATTATTCTTGATTACCATCTGGATGGAATTGATAAAAATGCTATGAATGGCATTGAAACATTGGATAAAATAAAAGAATTTAATCCTGATATTCCAGTAGTAATGTTATCATCTCAAGATAAAATTGATGTAGCCATTAGTTGTATGCACCATAAGGCATTTGATTATGTTGTAAAAAGCGAAACTGCTTTTTTACGCCTTCAAAAAAACATTACAGCCTTTTTCCATTTTGAAAGAATTGAAAAAGAATTAAACTGGTATATGGCCAGAATGTAATTTAATACTATTCCCTTTTAAGATAAAAGAGCAATGTTCATCATTAGAGGAGCATTGCTCTTTTATCTTAAAAACACCCATAACCATTCAAACATTTGAATTTCACAACATTTAACGACAATACAGCAACTAATTAGCATATAAATAACTGAATTTTGGAATGTGATAAATAAGTCACATTTCAAAAATAAAATTATGAAAATAGTAAAAATGTTTCCTGTTTTGGCAGTGCTTTTAGTTGGATTAATGACGAGCTGTAGTACTGATACGGATTCAGGCACAGCTGTTGTTGCAAATTCAATTTTTAAAACCACACCAATACCTTCAACTGACAAGTCAACCTCAAATTTGACAAACAGCGCTACATTAGAAACAATAAATCTTGGTGTTGCAGGAAATTTTGCAATACTATCAAAAACAGGTATTACCGATGTCTATAAATCCGCGGTCACTGGTGATGTAGGAGCTAGTCCAATTACAGGAGCGGCTATTCTTTTAAAATGTGATGAAGTAACCGGAACTGTTTATTCAGTTGACGCTACAGGTCCTGCATGCAAGATAACCGATGCAACCAGATTAACAACAGCTGTAGGTGATATGGAAACGGCGTATACGAATGCCGCGGGTCGTATTAATCCCGATTTTCTAAATTTAGGAGCTGGAAGTATAGGTGGAAAAACACTTACACCAGGTTTATATACATGGACAAGTACATTAAACATCCCAACTGATATTACAATCTCAGGTAGTCCAACTGATGTTTGGATTTTTCAGGTTGCAGGAAATCTTAATATGAGTTCAGCTGTTAGAATTACTTTAGCTGGAGGTGCACAAGCCAAAAACATTTTCTGGCAGACGGCTGGTGCAGTTACTCTAGGAACAACTAGCCATTTTGAAGGAAATATATTAAGCCAAACTGGTATTAATTTAAAAACAGGAGCCTCCATTAACGGAAGAATGCTTGCTCAAACTGCTGTTACACTTCAAATGAATACAGTTGTATTACCCCAATAAACATTTGGTTATTTAAACTACTAAAAGTGCTGTTTATCAACTGATAAACAGCACTTTTTCTTTACTTAAAAGGAATAGTAGCACCTCTAAATGTGTGAAAGATGAAAGTATTATTTAAAATAATGTAAAACTTACTGGGTACAAGACCTTTATCTTTGACATAGAAATTAGCACTAGATATTTAACAAGTCAAATAAGATTAAAAATTTATACTAATGCATATTCATTTTAACAGCATTTGTATTTTAAAACGAATTTAAAATATAAATAAACAAATTATTAATTCTTAAAAAAATAAAATTATGAATCTTAAAAGAATCTTTGGAGCATTACTTACAGCGCTTGGAATTGGAGCTCTTATTTATACAGCTGTTGTATTTGCAAATACAGGTGGTAGTAATAATGATGTTAAAGCATTAATTATTTACGGAGTACTAGGTATTGTGTTTTTTAGTGCCGGAATAAGCTTAGTACGCACAACAAAAGATGAATCTTAACTAATCGAAAGAATTAGTCTTATTATTTAAGAAATCGAAATCAATATTAAAAAACAGGTTATGAAATCAAAAAACATAGGAATTCTTATAATTGTAATTGGAGCAATCATGATTTTTTATAACGGGTTCAATTATATTACTAAAGAAAAAGTAGTTGATATTGGACCTATTGAAATCAATAAAGAAACAAATCACCCAGTACAATGGTCACCAATTGTAGGTATTGTTCTACTTGTTGGAGGAGTACTACTTGTAGTACGTGACAAAAAATAATAGAATCCAAATTACAAGATTACGTAATAATTTAAATTTACAATATGAAGCCACAAATAGGAATAACAGCCGATAATTTAAAAAACAGTACTGATTTACTTTCATCCGTTTTAGCAGATGAAATGACATTATATATTAAAACTAGAAAATTTCATTGGAATGTCTCTGGTGAAAGTTTTATGGAAATTCATAAATTATTTGAAAATCAGTACAAACAATTAGAAGAAAGTATTGATAATGTAGCAGAACGTATCAGCAAGCTTGGCGAAAAAACTATCGGTACAATGAATGAGTTTATAGCACATTCAAAACTAAAAGAATCGCCTAATAAATATCCTTCACAAAAAGAAATGATTAAAGAGCTTCTAGATGACCATGAAACTGTTATTGTAGCGCTACGCAAAGGAATAAAGCAGTCTGAAGAAGATAATAAAGATATTGGTACAGCCGATTTTTTAACAAGCTTAATGACAGAACATGAGACGACAGCTTGGATATTAAGACGCTATTTAAGTTAATTATACAAGCTTTCAAAGATTTACATCGTAAATAACCAATCATAACAATTGAAAATATTTTTATTAGTAAAACAACCATTTGAAATAAAAATACATTCATAAATAATAAACAAAAATGAAAAAAATTACATTCAATATAATTTCAAAAAAAATACTTTTAAGTGTATTTGCTCTCATGACACTAATATCCTTTACATCTTGTGCCAAAAAAGTGGCTTTTCAAACCTCATCCATTGTACCTGCAGCACGTGGAGATGTAAAAATAAAAAAAGATGAAAATAAAAATTACTTGATTAAAATTGAATTGGAAAATCTTGCTGAAGTTAACCGAATTGAGCCTCCAAAAAGTGCGTATGTTGTTTGGATGGAGACTGATGACTCCTCAGTGAAAAATATTGGTCAAATAAAAAGTGATTCAAAGTTTTTATCTTCTAAACTTAAGGCTTCTTTTGAAACTGTAACTCCATTCAAGCCTTCGAAAATATTTATAACTGCAGAGGATAATGCAGGTGTTCAATATCCGGGAATGCAACTTATAATGGAAACAAGTACCTTTTAAAATAAATAGTCTAAAAAATAAAGATTTGGTTGGTTTTTGGTTGAATTGAGGACTGTTTTAATCTACAGTCCTTTTTTTTATCTGAAATTAAACTATCAAAAATTTACGTTTTCAGGATATCTTAAAAGAAGTTCTAAATCAATTAAACCCCTAAAAAACAATTCCAATTTAAGTCCAATTACAAAAAAGAATCTACATGGAATTTCATATTAAACATACTGGCAAACTATTGAAAACAACTTATGAAGGATGGAATGAAAAAGATCCGTTTAGACAAAGTGCTGTAATTGCTTATTATGCTATTTTTAGTATACCTGGTTTATTAGTTTTAATTATTTCTATAGCTGGTTATTTCTTTGGAAAAGAAAGTGTAAACAAAAATATATTAGAACAAATTACTAATACAATGGGGTCCGAAACTGCCATTCAAATTAGCCAAATTTTAGCTAAATCTACTGAAACGAAATCAAGTTTTTTAGGGTCAATTGTTGGTGTTATAGTGTTACTAATTGGTTCCACAGCAGTTTTTGTTGAACTACAAAAAACGCTGAACTTAATATGGAAAGTGGAAGTATTACCAAAGAAAGGGATAATTACAATATTGAAAGCACGTTTTTTTTCCTTTGGATTAATATTAGCTATTGCATTTTTATTGATGATTTCTCTAGTTATATCTACAATGCTTTCTAGTATGGGAAATTGGATTGGAATATATACTTATAATTATTCCGTTCTTTTTTTCAATTGCATTAATTTTATATTTTCATTGGCTGTTATATCAATACTTTTTGCCCTAATGTTCAAAATTTTACCCGATGCAAAAATAAAATGGAAACATGTTTGGTTAGGATCAATAGTTACTGGTATCCTTTTTACAATTGGTAAAACTATTTTAGCATACTACTTTAGCACGGCTGAACCAGCATCTGTTTATGGTGTAGCGGGGTCTGTAATTTTAATTTTATTATGGGTTTCTTACTCCTCTATGATTTTGTTTTTTGGGGCCGAATTTACGGCCGCCTACGCAAAAATTTACACCGGTGTTGTGCCACCTACTGAAATTGCAAAAAAAATAACAAGCACAAACTAACTATTTATAAATCAAATAACATTTCTTCCATTTTTGCTATTTCATCAATGAAACACATACGTTAATTATATAAATTTCCGTTGAAATTGTATAATGTAATTTACAATTAAAATACTGAAATTTAACCTTTTACAAAGTATTAGCTAGACTATAATTAATTAAAGCAAAAGGTATGAAAAGAGTTAAAAAATTAGGTATATGGATGGATCATTCCATTGCTTATTTAATGGAATTTACAAATAATCCATTTGAAATAAAAACGATAGAATCACAATTTTCAATAGAAGAAAAAGAGTTACAAATCTCAAAAAAAGCATCAGTTTTAATAAACACAGAAAAACATGTTTTATATGAATATTATAATAAAATAGGTGACGCAATAAAAAATTATAAACAAATAATTCTATTTGGTCCATCATGTGCAAAAATGGAATTCTTTGATGTTTTAAGTGAGGATGAACGTTTCTTAAAAATGAAAATTGAAATTAAAGAAACTGATAAAATGAGTTTGAATCAGCAACATGATTTTATTTTAAAATATTTCGCAAACAACTAATTTTTATAGTAATAAATGGTAATGATTTAATGCAGGTCATTTTGGTTTTCGGATAAAATAACTTGAAATGAAATGACCATAATACATAATTTCAATTGAAAACTAAGCCTATGTTTATTTATAAAATAAAATTTCTAACTAAAAATTAAAAAAATGGATAATGAAAAAGCAATTAGCGTATTAAATTCATTTATAGTAATCAATAATGCTAGAATTAAAAGATATAAATGGGCATCGACAGATAGCAAGGAATCTTTTTTGAAAAAAACATTTATGAGTTTTCAAAAAACGAGTCTAGCATGTAAAAAAGAACTTAGAAAAGAAATTATAAAATTAGGAGGCACACCAATTGAAGAAAAAAGTAAAAATACTTTGCTTCATCACTTTTGGTTGAAGTTTACAAAATTTGTTTTTAATACTGATTTAAACAATATAATATATTCCTGTGAACGAAATGAGTCTATTATAATTCAAAGTTATTATGAAGCAATATACAGTAATCTAGGCAACCTTAATTATAAACAAAAGGCGATGCTAAACAATCAATATTTTTTAATTAATGATGATCATGACAAAATGAAATCATTAAACATTCACTCTCATCGTTTATAATATTTATCTAGTAAAATCAAATGTAATCTGAAGAGTCTTAAACAGTATGATTTATTCAAACATAACTATTTTTCAATTACCAAACATTAAACTTAATAACACCCACCATTTTGATTATTTATTTTAAGAACCTCTTTAGTGATGTAGGTGATGTAACAAAATTTGCATCAAAATTTTTCAAAGAAGCTGTAGCTCCCCCTTATGAATTTAAAGAATTTATAAAGCAGTGTTATATTATTGGATACAAATCATTGCCCTTAGTAGCCCTTACTGGTTTTATAATGGGCTTAGTACTTACGCTTCAATCACGTCCTACCCTAGCCAAATTTGGGGCTGAATCTTGGTTACCTGGAATGGTGGCACTTTCATTGATTAGAGAAATTGCTCCTGTGATAACTGCATTAATTTGTGCAGGTAAAATTTCATCTGGAATTGGTGCTGAACTAGGTTCTATGAAAGTGACTGAACAAATAGATGCTATGGAAGTCGCAGCAATTAATCCTTTTAAATACCTCGTTGTTACTCGTATTTTAGCAACTACACTTATGATTCCCATGTTGGTCATCTTCGCAGATGGAATTGGAATATTAGGTGGTTATATAGGAATCAATATGCATGGAGATGTAAATCTATTTAGATATGTTTCTAAAGTTTTCGATTCATTAGCCTTTATTGATATCATTCCTGCAACAATCAAAACCTTTTTCTTTGGTTTTTTCATTGGAATGATTGGCTGTTACAAAGGGTTCACCGCCGAGAATGGAACTGAAAGCGTGGGTAAAGCAGCAAATTCAGCAGTCGTGACTGCATCATTAACTATTTTTATTATAGACATGTTAGCAGTTCAATTAACCGATTTATTTTTTTAGAATGAAACAAGAGCACCTAGTTTTAGAAACACCAGTCATTGTAAAAGATGCAACTCCCCTTATTGAAATAAAAGATCTACACAAGTCTTTTGGAAAAAATAGTTCCGTTCTAAAAGGAGTTAACCTTACACTTAACAAAGGCAAGGATTTAGTCGTTCTAGGAAAATCTGGATCTGGAAAATCAATAACTATAAAATGCATTGTAGGATTAGTTCAGGCAGATAAAGGAGAAATAAAAGTATTTGGTCAAGAAATACTTGATTTGCAAACAGAGGAACTAAATAAAATAAGAGTTCGAATTGGTTTTTTATTTCAAAATTCAGCCTTATATGATTCTATGACTGTAGAACAAAACCTTGCATTTACTTTAACCCGCCATGTGAAAAATTTAACCGATGAAGAAATAGAAAAGGAAATTATAGATGTATTGGAAAGTGTTGGATTGGCGGAAGCAATTCATAAAATGCCTTCAGAACTTTCTGGAGGAATGAGAAAAAGAATTGCACTTGCTCGAACTCTAATCTTAAAACCCGAAATTATTCTTTATGATGAACCCACTACTGGACTAGATACAATTACTTCTAGGGAAATTAGTGAGTTGATTTTAGAGATAAAGAAAAAAAATAATACAACGTCAATTATTATCACCCATGATATGGCTTGTGCAAAACTTACCGCAGACAACATTGCAATATTAAAAGATGGAGTAATTCATGTTGAAGGCAGTTACGAAGAATTAGAAAACAGTAAGGACGAATGGGTTCGTTCCTTTTTTATATAATTAGTTAATTTAAGAATTTAAGAATGAAAAAGGAATCAGGAAGTACATGGAAATTAGGAATGTTTGTATTAATAGGATTGGTCGCTTTTACGTCCACTATTTATTTTGTTGGAAAACAAAAAAATTTATTTGGCTCTACATTCATTTTAAACTCACATTTTAAAAATGTAAGTGGTTTAGAAGTGGGGAATAATGTGCTTTTTTCGGGTATAAACGTTGGAACTGTTAGTGAGATTCAATTAATAACAGATACATCAGTTGTTGTTCGATTATTAATAGAAAAAGACGTGCAAAAATTCATAAAAAAAGATGCCCATGCAAGCATAGGATCAGATGGATTAATGGGTGATAAAGTACTTATTATTTCTCCAGGTACTGCTTCAAAAAATAAAGTAAAGGACAATGATAATATAGCCTCAATAAACCCCATTGAAATGGATGAAATAATGAGAAGCCTTAAAACCAGTATTGATAATGCTAGCATAATAACCGATGAGCTTGCTCAATTTACTTATAAGATGAATAATGGAAATGGTGCTTTGAATAAATTAATTACCGATGAAAAATTTGCTAACAGTCTAACAAAAACACTTACAAACCTACAAACAGGTTCCAAAGGATTGAGTGAGAATATGGAAGCGGCAAAACATAATTTTCTACTAAAAGGATATTTTAATAAAAAGAAAAAAGTAGAAGAAAAGAAAATCGAAGAAATAGAAAACGCAAAAAAAGAGAAGATCAATACTGAACAAAAAAAATAAGATTAAACATTTTAAACAACTGTTTTTTAACGATTAATAAGTAAATAGTAAAACATTACTGATTTTTAAAAATTATAAAGAAACACTTCATTTTTAAATAAATGTGGTGTTTTTTTTTTAAATTATAGCCTATCTCTTCTATAAAATAAACCAAAATAAGTAAATCATATAAATTCTTTAAAAAGTTATGTAAGACTTTCTAGCATAAACCCCCCCACCTTTGTAAAACATATTTCAAATTAAATATAATGAAAAATAAATCAGAAAAAATTAAAGAGACCTGGGAAGTACAGAAAGCAAAGTTAAAAGAAAAATTTGCTGGACTAACAGATACTGATTTTCTTTTTCTGGAAGGTAAGGAAAATGAAATGATAGAGAAGCTTAAACTTAAGCTTGGCAAAACAGAAGTTGAAATATACCAAATTCTTAATTCCATTTAATAGCTATTGCAGATAGCTGAATGAATAAAAGTGACTCTTTTCAAAATTTTACAGCATCAAAAAAAGTAAAAAGTGTTAATAATGTAACTTTTAAATAAAGTTGTGTAACAGATTCCTTTAGTAAAATAATGACCTTTGTTATATATAAAAACAGAAACTCAACAAACAAATATTAATTAATAAAACTAAAGATCATGAGCAATCTACTTTACACATTAGCAGTCATTTTAATCATTTTTTGGGCAATTGGATTCTTTGCATACAGTTTAGGATCGATAATACATATTTTATTAGTTATTGCAATCATAGCAATAATATTAAGAATAATCCAAGGAAGAAGATTATAAAATAATCAACTAAAAATTAAAAAAAATTAACATTAAAAAAATTATTATGAAAACAGATAAAGTAATATTAGGAGTATTAGGTGGACTTGCAGCAGGTGCAATAATGGGAATCTTATTTGCTCCAGATAAAGGCGAAAAAACTAGAAAAAAAATCAAACGTAAAAGCAATGATTATGCTGATGATTTAAAAGACAAATACGAGACTGCTTTAGATACTATCTCTAAAAAATATGAAACTCTAAAACAAGAAGGTCAAGATCTTTATATAGAAGGAAAATCAAAATTTGATAAAACAAAAAAAGAATTGGAAAATTTAGATATCAAGAATTTAAATAACTAATTTATATTATGAACAATAATACAACATCAACAATAGAAATTCTTTTTGAAAAGGCTGAGAATTACACCCGCACTTCTATAGAGTTAGCTAAGCTAAATGTTATAGATAAATCTTCGGACGTTTTATCCTCATTAATTTCAAGACTAGCAATTGCTATTGTTTTTGTTATGTTCATTTTACTCTTTAATTTTGGTTTGTCTTTTTGGATTGGAGAAACGCTTGGTAACTTCTTTTATGGTTTTTTTATTGTAGCCGCTTTCTATCTCATTATTTCTATTGTATTGTATTATTATAAAGATCAATGGATAAAAATGCCAGTGAGCAATTTTATCATTAGAAAAATGCTAAAACAGAAATAAAATGAAAAAATTAAACGAAACCGATCTTTTAGACCAAACGATTTTAGCTCTAAAAACAAAAAAAGCAGATGAATTCGAATCTCTAAAAGAACAATTTCATTGCACATATGAGAGCATAAAACTAATGAATTTAATTAAAAATGCTTTTACAGATTTAACAGATTCTCCAGTCATTAAAAATAGCATTCTCAATAATGTCATTGGTCTATCAACAGGATATTTGTCTAGGAAATTAATATTAGGGAGTTCACAAAATCCTATAAAAAGAGTTTTGGGTTCTGTATTTCAATTTGTAGTTTCTAATTTTGTTTCTAAGCACTCCTCTTTATGATTCAATCAAATTTATTTAAGTTAATAATGCCGTTAATTTATATAAGTAATTGTTTTTCAGACCAATAATTTACTTTTAAAAGGCATACGATTTATTTATAACTATTTAAGATTTCATGAATTGTTGTCGGTAAATCACAAAAAAGTAGCTTTTTATTATGGACATGAAAATGAAAAAAGAAGATTTGATAATTACTAATTTGCAGCTTGAATTTCAAAATAATGAAAAAGAAAAAAAAGCAGCTGAACTAATTATCGCCAATACCGAACTCGCCTTTCAAAATGATGAAAAAGAGAAAAGAGCGGCTGAATTAATTATTGCCAATAAAGAACTTGCTTTTCAAAATGATGAAAAGGAAAAAAGAGCGGCTGAATTAATTATTGCCAATAAAGAGCTTGCCTTTCAAAATGATGAAAAAGAAAAAAGAGCAGCTGAATTAATTATTGCCAATAAAGAGCTCGCCTTTCAAAATGATGAAAAAGAAAAAAGAGCAGCTGAATTAATTATTGCTAATAAAGAGCTCGCCTTTCAAAATGATGAAAAAGAAAAAAGAGCAGCTGAATTAATTATTGCTAATAAAGAGCTCGCCTTTCAAAATGATGAAAAAGAAAAAAGAGCAGCTGAATTAATGGCTACTAATTTAGAACTTAAGAATGCCGAAGAATCCCAAAAAGAATATATCCGAGGATTAGAAAAAATTATGTACATGACTTCCCATAAAGTAAGACAACCAATAGCCAATATTATAGGTTTGTCTCAAGTCATTGATTTATCCAACGATTCAAAAGAAGAAATTAATCAATCTATAGGTTACATTAAAGACTCCGCTTTATCACTAGACCTTTTAACTAGAGAATTAAATGCACATGTTTTATACCTAAAGAAAAAAGTGAAAATGTAAATCAAATTTATCTATATAAAAGATTTCCCCTTACTACAAATTGTAATAAGGGGAATTTTTTTATACCTAATGGACACAACATGGTTTTCGAACTCTTTTGCTATTTTCTAAATCTCACTTTATTTCTCTGAAATTGAAATAAATACTGCTATTGTAAAATAAAAGCAGTACTACCATTATTTTGTAAAAAACTAACATTGAGCATTTTATCATATTTTATAAATATACTATCAGTGAATTATAAAACAATGAAAGTTAATAGTATAACAGGTAAGAGGCATTAACAATGAACCTTTGTTCCACATAACAATCAATCCCCAAAATTAAATAAAAATGAAAACAAAAAAATTACTATTAACCGTCGCAGTACTCTTTATTGCATTATTTTATGGTTGTGCAAAAGATGATTTTCAAGAAATAGATGGTGTTTGTCCGCTTGTGACAATTACCAGTCCTATTAATGGAGCTACAAATGTTCCCCTTGATCAAATAATTACTGTAAGCTTTAATGAAGAAATGAATGCTGAAACTATAAATCAGTCTTCATTTACTTTAAATGGAACTTCTCAAGTTGCTGGTGTAGTTACATACAGCGGAACTACTGCAACTTTTACCCCATCCGCTTTACTTACCCCTAATACAACGTACAGCGCAAGAATAACAAGAACTGTAAAAGATCTTACGGGTAACGCATTACAAACCGAAACTATTTGGACTTTCAGTACTGGTTTAACTATTACCCCAATGGTATCTTCTACTGATCCTGAAAATAACACCAATAATGTTGTTTTAAACAAATTAGTAAGTGTTAATTTCAATATGCCAATGAAAGCTTCAACTATTAATACAACTAACTTTACTTTAAAACAAGGAACTACAGCAGTTTCAGGAACTGTATCGTATAGTGGTACTACTGCTATCTTTACTCCAACAGGACCTTTAGCTCCTAATACTGTATACACAGCAACAGTTTCTAAAGCAGTTACAAATTTAGATAATACTGCATTATTAAGTGACTATGTATGGAAATTTACAACGGGTGCTTTAGTAGCTCCTACAGTAACTGCAACAGATCCAATAAACAATACGACAGGAATTAATCTAAATCAAACGGTTACAGCTAACTTTAGTATGATTATGGATCCGTTAACAATTAATGGAACGACTTTTACTTTAAAACAAGGTATAACAACAATTGCAGGAACAGTAAGCTATTCTGGAACAACTGCCTCTTTTAATCCAACAAATGATCTATTGGAAGGGAAACTTTATACTGCGACAATTACAACTGGTGCAAAAAATGCTGCAGGTGTTGCTTTAGCTAATGATTATGTATGGAGCTTTACAACATTGGTTACAAACCCAACTATCCCTTCTACTTCAAAATTAACTTTCGGAGTCTTTGGTGGAAATGCTGGAATAACGAATCAAGGATTATTAACAAGAATTAATAATGGAGGAATTGGTACAACAGCTGCTTCTACATTAGTAACAGGTTTTACAGATATTTTAGCTTCACCATTTGAAGTATATACTGTTACACCTCTTAATAACGGTCTTGTAGCTGGTGGAGTCTTTGCTGCAGCACCTGCACCAGGAAATGGTACAAAAGCACAAATAGCACTTGAAGGATTGAATGCTGCAAGAGATGTTTATAATAGTATTTCTCCAGCTTCGAAACCAGGTGGAAGTGATCAAGGATCTGGTGAATTAGGAGCCTTATCATTGGCGCCTGGTGTGTATAAATCAGCAAGTGGTACCTATAAAATTACAAATGGTGATTTAGAATTAGATGCACAAGGTGATGCAAATGCAGTTTGGTATTTCCAAGCAGCATCATCCCTAACAGTGGGATCTCCAGCAGCTTCTAGAAGTGTTAAATTTAAAAATGGAGTTGGTTCAGCAAATAATGTGTATTGGTACGTAGGTAGCACAGCCGTAATTAACTACGGTGGTGGTGGTGTAATGGTAGGAAACATTATTGCTAATAATGGTGTGACATTGTCTTCTCCAGGAAATAGTACAACTCTTGTAGGTCAAGAAACAGTATTAAATGGTAGAGCTATTTCATTAGTTTCTTCTGTAACTATGGTAAATACAATTATTAATATCCCTGCTAATTAAGTAAACAATCAAAGTTTTAAATATCCCGTCTTAGGGCGGGATTCATTTAAATAAAACCTAATAATAAAATACATCAAAAATGAAATCAAAAAATATTTATAACGAGACACCATCTACTGCATGGTCTCTTACTAATAGTACCTTAAAAAGTATCGGAATTATTACTTTAGCTTGGTTGAGTTTTCAAACTTCAGTTCAAGCACAAGAGACTCTAGAAGCTAAGTATACAAAACCTTCATGGTATTTTGGTTTAGCTGGTGGTGCTAATTTTAATTTTTACAGAGGGTCAACACAGCAAATGAATGCTAGTTTTACTTCTCCTAAAACATTTCATGATGGATTTGGAGCTGGTCTTTTTATTGCACCACTTTTAGAATATCGTCCTGCTGATTCAAGATGGGGAGTTATGTTACAAGCTGGATATGACAATCGTAAGGGTAAATTTGACCAAGTAGTTACAGCATGTGACTGTCCTGCGGATTTAAAAACGAACGTGAGTTATATTACAGTGGAGCCAAGTTTGCGTTTCGCTCCTTTCAAATCTAATTTCTATATATATGGAGGTCCACGTTTGGCTTTCAATATGGATAAATCATTTACCTATCAATTAGGTATAAATCCTGCATATCCAGATCAAACAGCTAATCCAGCTGTGAAAGGTGATTTTGACAATGTCAATAAAACGATTGTTTCTATGCAAATAGGAGCTGGATATGACATTCCACTTTCAACAGATAGTAACAAAACGCAATTTGTATTGTCTCCTTTTGTTTCTTTCCAACCTTATTTTGGTCAAGATCCTCGTTCAACTGAAACTTGGAATATTACTACTGTAAGAGCTGGTGTTGCACTTAAATTTGGACAAGGCCAAAATATCCAACAGTCTACTGATATGGTAAAAGACGCCGAAGTGAAATTCTCTATTAATTCACCAAGTAATCTACCAGGTGAGTCTAGATATAATGAAATATTCCCACTTAGAAACTATGTGTATTTTAATGCCGGTTCAACTGAAATTCCAAACCGTTATGTTTTATTAACTAAAAATCAGGTAAAAGATTTCAAAGAAGATCAATTAGAAGTTTATGCTCCTAAAAACTTGTCTGACCGTTCAAAACGACAAATGACTGTTTACTATAATATTTTGAATATTTTAGGTGATCGTATGCAAAAAAATCCTACATCAACAATTTCTTTAGTAGGGTCTTCAGAAAATGGTCCTACAGATGGATTAGTAATGGCAGAATCTGTTAAAACGTATTTAGTAAATGTATTTGCAATTGATGCGTCAAGAATCATAACTAAAGGTCAAACAAAACCTAATATCCCTTCTTTACAACCAGGAGGAACATTAGAATTAGAACTTCTTAATGAAGGAGATCGTAGAGTATCAATTGAAAGTACTTCACCAGATTTATTGATGGAATTTCAAAACGGACCTGATGCCCAATTGAAACCAGTAAAAATTGTAGCACTACAAGAAGCACCAATTGAAAGCTATGTTACTTTTGATAATACAGGAGCTACTGAAGCTTTATCGTCATGGTCTTTACAAATTGCTGATGAACAAGGAAAAGTACAATCTTTTGGTCCATATACAGAAGATGTAGTTCGTATACCTGGTAAAGCAATCTTAGGTAACCGTGCAGAAGGGGATTACAATGTAAAAATGATTGGTCAATCAAAAAGCGGTAAAATTGTAGAGAAAGAAAGCCCTATACATGTTGTACTTTGGACACCAGCAAAAGTGGAAGAAGGAATTAGATACAGTATTATTTATGAGTTTAATAAAGCTAAAGCTATTTCAATTTATGAAAAATACCTTACTGATGTAATTACTCCAAAAATTCCAGCTGGAGCAACCGTAATTATTCATGGACATACTGATATAATCGGTGAAGAAATTCACAATCAAGATTTGTCTTTAGCTCGCGCTAATGATGTGAAAAACATTATTGAAAGTGGTTTATCTAAAACTGGAAGAAATGATGTGAAATTTGAATTACATGGATTTGGAGAAGATGAAAACAAAGCTCCTTTTGAAAATAAAACTCCAGAAGAACGTTCTTATAATAGAACTGTAATAATTGACATTATTCCAGCTACTAAATAAAAGAGTAGCGAAGATACTTATATCATTCAAAAAAGAGGATAGAAACTTAAAAGTCTATCCTCTTTTTTTGTGTTCTATTTTTATTTGATAATCAACTAAAATATAATTAAAGCCAATATTCATGCTATGAAAATTTTAATTCTATAATAATTTAAATCAATAAATATAATTATCTTTATATCAACAATTTAACAATAATATCATGAGAGAAAATCTATTATACACCCCTATAAAAATTGGCTCAATCGAATTAAAAAATCGAATTGTTATGGCCCCAATGACTCGATGCAGAGCATTAAAAAATATTCCCAATGAACTTATGTGCGAATATTATAAGCAACGTTCAACTGCAGGATTGATCATAACTGAAGGAACATCACCTTCTCCAAACGGTCTAGGTTATGCCAGAATTCCAGGGATATTTAGTGAAAAACAAGTTGAGGCCTGGAAAAAAATCACAGAAACAATTCATAAAAATAAAGGCAAAATAATTGTTCAATTAATGCACTCAGGAAGAATAAGTCACCCCCTTAATATGCCTGTAGGTTCAAAAATACTGGCACCCTCAGCCGTTAAAGCAAGTGGGCAAATGTGGACTGACTTAAAAGATTTTCAAGACTTTGAAACCCCAGCTGAAATGACTTTACAAGATATAATCCATGCAAAAACCGAATTTATTTGTGCTGCTGAAAATGCCCTATTTGCTCATTTTGACGGAGTAGAATTACATGCTGCCAATGGGTACTTATTAGAAGAATTTCTTTCACCTATCACCAATACTCGTACTGATAATTATGGTGGGAGTATTGAAAACCGATGTCGTTTTGTACTCGAAGTAACCAAAGCAGTAGCACAAACAATTGGAAAAGACAAAACAGGAATTCGTTTATCTCCTTATGGTGTCGCAAGTGACATGCCTCATTATCCCGAAATTAATCCGACTTACGATTACTTATCTAAAGAACTTAACAAACTTGACATTGCTTATATCCATTTAGTAGATCATTCTGCAATGGGAGCACCTCCTGTTCCTTTAGAAATTAAAAAAATGATTCGTGAAAATTTTAAAAATGCTATAATACTTTGTGGTGGATTTAATACTGAAACAGCCGAAGAAGCTATTGAAAGTGGTCTAGCTGATGGTATTGCTTTTGGTAGACCATTCATTGTTAACCCTGATCTTGTGGATCGACTTAAAAATAATTGGCCCATTTCTGAGGATCTAGATATGGATCTATTCTATACTGCCGATGAAAAAGGATATACTGATTACCCATTTTATACCTCTTGAAAATAATACTTAATTTATTAAAATCATGATGAAAGATATATTCCAATTATTAGATTTATTAGGTAATGATAAAGAGAACTTGTTGAATCATGTCTGTAAAACAATTGTCAAGAATCAAATCCAATTACCCAATAAAGATAGTGTTGATTTATTTTTAAACAGCAACCGAAATGGACAATCCATTAGAAGTTTAAACCAACTTTATCAAAATGGAAATCTTTCTGCAACTGGTTACCTATCAATTTTACCAGTTGATCAGGGAGTCGAGCATACTGCTGGTAGTTCCTTTTCTCCAAATCCAATTTATTTTGACCCAGAAAATATAATAAAATTAGCATTAGAAGCTGGTTGCAATGCAGTTGCTTCGACTATGGGCGGTTTAGCATTGCTTTCTAGAAAATATGCACATAAAATTCCTTTTATAGTAAAAATAAATCATAATGAATTAATGACGTACCCAAATAAATACGATCAAATTATGTTTGCCAGTGTACGTGATGCATGGAATATGGGAGCTATTGCTGTAGGTGCTACTGTTTATTTTGGATCAGCTGAGTCAGACAGACAAATCATAGAAGTCGCACATGCATTTGAAGAAGCACATAATTTAGGTATGGCAACTATACTTTGGTGCTACACCCGAAACACTGCATTCACAAAAGACAATATCGATTACAATACTGCTGCAGATATTACGGGACAAGCCAATTATCTGGGAGTCAAATTACAAGCAGACATTATTAAACAAAAGTTGCCTACTAATAATGGTGGCTTTACTGCTTTAAAATTTGGCAAAACTAATCCAGATATGTATACTAAACTTTCAAGTGAGCATCCTATTGATCTCTGTCGGTATCAAGTTCTAAATTGTTATTCAGGTCGTATTGCAATGATCAGTTCTGGCGGAGAATCAAAAGGTAAAACTGACTTTGCAGAAGCGGTAAGAACAGCAGTAATAAATAAAAGAGCAGGAGGTTCTGGAGTGATAATGGGGCGAAAATCTTTTCAACGCTCTTTTAGTGAAGGCGTAGCGCTTATAAACTCAGTTCAAAAAATTTATTTGGCAAAAGAAATAACAATTGCTTAATTGTGCTATAATAGTAAATCAGTGAAAATTAATCGAAATCATTAAAAAAATTAAATTAAAAAATCAAATTCATTTTTACTTATTGATTATAAAATTAATTCTTAACAAATAAATTATTATTTTTACTGTTCATTAATTATAAATATGACCGAAAACGAAAAAACACTAACCAAATTCTATTCTGCTTTTTCTAATGCTGATGCTTCAACAATGTGTGAATGTTATCATCCAGATATTAAATTTAGAGATCCTGTTTTTGGACCATTAAAAGGAAACAGAGTCTGTGACATGTGGAAAATGCTTACTGAAAAAAGCAAAGGAAACTTAATAATCGAATTTTCACATATAGAAGCTAATGAATATTTAGGTAGTGCAAAATGGGTAGCTACTTATAATTTTAGCAAAACGAATCGGAAAGTTATAAATCAAGTTAGTTCTCAATTTCATTTTAAAAATGGCTTAATTATTAAGCATACTGATGATTTTGATATTTGGAAATGGTCAAAACAAGCTTTTGGTATTACTGGAGTTTTATTTGGTTGGACTGGTTTTATGCAAAAAAAAATTCACGAAAAAGCACTTTTATCACTCAAGAATTATCAAAAAAAAATAACTAATGATAATTAATACTTTAAAAACGATATTTAAACGAGATCTTAATCAGTTAAAAACTGAAATTGATCTGTATCAAAATGAAAGTAAAATATGGCAGGTAGAAAATGGAATATCAAACTCTGCCGGAAATTTATGCCTTCACTTAATAGGAAATCTTAACACCTATATTGGAACCGTTTTTGGGAAAACAGACTATATCCGAAACAGATCTCTTGAATTTTCATTAAGGAATATTCCAAAATCCGAATTGTTACAAAAAATCGATGCCACACTACTTGTAGTCGAGGAAGCCTTAAATGCAATAAAAGAAGATGATTTAAAAATGGACTATCCAATGTTAGTATTCGAAAACAAAACAACAACTGAGTTTATGCTTATCCATTTGACTACGCACCTAGCTTATCATCTTGGACAAATAAATTACCATCGCCGTTTATTAAATGAATAAGATAGCTTTTGCAAAATAGATAGAAGAAATTCAATCTATATCATTTTTTTTAAGTTACTAATTCTCTCCTATTTTTTTTTCATGCTTCTGCTGTAGATAACTCCCCATTTTCATACTCCTTTTCAACATTTCCAAAAGAGATTCCCTTTCTTTAAATTTATCGGTATTGGATTTACCAAAAAAACAATATTTGCAACCATAGAATCCAAATCATTCACACATTCCAATAATTAATATTATTAAGATATTTGCTGTTATGTTTGAATTAAAACACATAAATATTTTTTAACCCAAACCCAATTTAACTTATTTATGTAATTTATAAACAGTACAATTATTCACCATGACCGTTTTTCAAATCAATAGAATCCATTTCCATACTATTACCAATTATCATCTTTTGATTGCCAATAATATGTGTTGCATTTTTTTTATTTTTTATAACAGATTTGAATTGCCTCACCAGCGGTTTATCTTCACTTATCGTTTTAAAAATTTCTTTTTGTTGAAGGGAATCATTTAACGATATCTTTACAGGCTGTTTTTGTGCATTTACTTGGATACTAGTAAAAAGTACTAAAGCAACTAACCATTTAAGTTTTAGAATAGGTTTCATATTATCAATTTTTACGATTCATTTTACGCTATTTAAAGGTAAAGAATTAAAAATTAAAAAAATACTCAAACTACTATAAATCAGTAACTTAAAATTACAAAAAAAATAAACGATCTCAAAAATACTTTTCATTTCTCATTTATAATAAATTCGTAATTTATATTCTAATTTGGCAATCTATTACAAATGATTATCTTGCGAGCAATATCCAAAAACAATTATTGAGCTAAATCTAAAAAAATAATGAAAAAAGTATTACATAAAAAATTAAATGAACTACAAGCAACCGCTATTTGCGGAAATGATATTAGCTCATCTTGTCTTTACGTATCGGCACTTACAATTATGTATGCAGGGCAATATGCTTGGATTTCATTATTATTAGTTGCAGTTGTATTATTTTTATTCCGAAAAATATATGGTGAAGTTGTTGGTGCCATACCTCTAAACGGTGGTGCTTATAATGTATTATTAAATACTTCTTCAAAAAGACTAGCTTCGCTTGCTGCTACTTTAACGGTATTATCATATATGGCGACAGCTGTTATATCGGCATCTGAAGGAATGCATTATCTTCACGGCATTGCACCAGGAATAAATGTAGCCATCGCAACAGTTGTTGTTCTGCTTGCATTTACTGGATTAGCTATTTTAGGAATTGGTGAATCAGCGATTGTGGCTGTTGTCATTTTTATTATTCATTTATCAACCTTAAGTATATTAGTCCTAGCGTCTTCTTGGTTTATTTTTTCCAATGGATTAGACACATTTCACATCAACTGGAGTCTGCCTGTAACTTCAGGAGGAATCATAAATGCTTTATTCTTAGGGTTTTCCGCAGCAATGTTAGGTATTTCAGGTTTTGAAAGTTCAGCTAATTTTGTTGAAGAACAAGAGCATGGTGTTTTTCCAAAAACACTTCGCAATATGTGGGCTATAGTAAGTTTTTTCAATCCAGTTATAGCATTATTATTAATTTGTATTATCCCCCTTGCGCAAGTTGGAGAACATCAAGAGTCATTATTAGCTTATTTAGGACACACAACTGGTGGATCTTGGTTAGCTTATCTTATCTCTATAGATGCTGTTCTAGTGCTTTGTGGTGCTGTTTTAACATCATTTGTAGGAGTTTCAGGTTTATTAAATCGTATGACTTTAGACCGTATTTTACCCAACTACTTTTTAAAACAAAATAAGCGTGGTTCTAATTATAGAATAATCATCAGCTTCTTAATATTATGTGTATCCGTTTTATTCGTTACAGCAGGTAATCTTATTGCATTAGCTGGAGTTTACACCTTCTCGTTCTTAGCGGTAATGGGATTATTTGGAATTGGAAATTTATTATTAAAATTCAAACGTAAAAAATTACCAAGACCAGAAAAAGCAAGAGGAATTGCAGTAGTTTTTGCAGTTTCACTTATCATAGCTGCCTTTATAGGAAATGTTCAATTAAATGTAGACTCTTTCTACACTTTTATTAAATACTTAATTCCAGCTTTACTTTTTGTCTCAATTATGCTCAACCGATCTTTTCTTATAAAAGTATTGATTGAAGCTTTAGAATATTTTTACAAACCATTACGAAGAATGGTTATTTTCAGTAATCGTTATTTATTGAAAATGAATTTAAAAATCAATTCACAAGAACTTGTGTTTTTCACAAAAGGGGATGACGTCGCTATCATAAATAAGGTAATGCAATACGTTCAAAATAACGAAACCACTAAAAAATTAAAAATTGTCAATGTAAAAAGTGAAGGGGAAAATAACGATTTACTTATAAAAGATCTTAAAGTATTAGATCGCGCCTATCCTGAAATTGATATCGAATTTATTGAACTAGAAGGTGTTTTTGGTCCTGAAATCATCGATGAACTATCAAATAAATGGAAAATTCCAAAAAACTTTATGTTTATTGGTTCTCCAGGAAATCGTTTCTCTTATAGAGTATCTGAACTTGGTGGTGTACGTTTAATTATGTAATTTTAATATTCTCTTATTTAATTCTCTCAATAACAATGCAATGAAAGAACTATTAAACTATACTCTTTTTCAAGATGGAGAATTCAATATTAAGATTATTAGCATTATAAAGCTATTCGTCTTTCTTATCGTAACGGGTCTTCTTTTGAAAATTATTAAAAAAACAATTTACAAAGTTGACAAAATTGACGAAGCTAAAAAATATTCCATTTACAGTTTAGTCAGATATTTAATTATTGTAATTTCGATTATTACTGGTTTACAACTATTTGGATTTAATTTATCGGTACTAGTAGCAGGTTCAGCAGCATTATTAGTTGGGATTGGTTTGGGATTACAAAACCTATTTAGTGATTTTGTTTCTGGAATTATACTCTTGGTTGACTCTTCAGTTAAGGTAAATGATGTTATAGAAGCTGACGGATTAATATGTATTGTAAAGGAAATCAACTTAAGAACAACCACCGTTTTAACGCGAGATGATAAATACATTATCCTACCTAATTCTAATTTAACAAAAAATCAGTTAATAAACTGGACACATAATGATCTCTCGTCAAGGTTTGACGTCAATATAGGTGTAGATTATTCATCGGATATAAAACAAGTAATGCAAGTACTTAAGGAAGCTGTTGATAGTCAAAACGGTGTACTTAAGGAACCAAATCCTTTTGTTCGATTTACTGATTTTGGTGATTCATCACTAAATTTTTCTGTTATTTTCTGGTCTGAAGATGTTTTTAGAGTCGAAAGTATAAAAAGTGAAATGAGGATCAAAATATTTGAATTATTTAAAGAAAATAATATCATCATTCCTTTTCCTCAAAGAGTAATACACATCAACAAATAGACAAAAATGGAAAAGCAAATCCAAGAATACCTATATAATCCCACTGTTGGGAAAATTGTGACTTTTCTTGTTGGTGTTGCCATAATTTGGATGATTATTAATGCCCTTCAAAAAAAGCTGTTTTCAAAAATTAAAGACAATGACAATCGATATAAAGCTAAAAAGTTCAGCACTTTTGTGGGTTATTTGATAACTATTATTTTTTTGACTGTTGTTTTTAGTGATAAGTTAGGTGGATTTACTGTTGCATTAGGCGTTGCAGGTGCAGGAATTGCGTTTGCCTTACAGGAAGTTATTGCTTCATTTGCAGGTTGGTTAGCCATCATGTTTGGTGGATTTTATAATACAGGAGATCGCGTACAACTAGGAGGAATAAAAGGAGACGTAATGGATATTGGAGTGCTACGAACTACAATTATGGAAACAGGGCAATGGGTTGATGGTGATTTATACAATGGAAGAATAGTATTGATTGCCAATAGTTATGTTTTTAAAGAACCTGTTTTTAATTATTCTGGAGATTTTCCTTTTTTATGGGACGAAATAAAAATACCCATTCAATACGGAAGCAATTACGATAAAGCTCAAGAAATAATATTGAATGTAGGTATCGAAGTTGCAGGTGATTTAACCAATACTTCAAAAGAAAAATGGAAAAAACTTCAAAATAAATATAGATTAGAAGACGCACAAACTGAACCCATGATTTCCTTGGTTGCCAATGACAATTGGGCCGAATATACGCTTCGTTATGTGGTAGGTTATAAAAAAAGAAGATTTACCAAAACGGCATTGTTTTCTAAAATCTTAAGCCAAATAGAAGCTACAAACGGAGAGGTAAAAATGGCTTCCGCCACATTCCACTTGGTTCAAGCACCTGATTTCAATATCAATATCAAAAAATAATAATGGACGTATTTCATCTTTTTTCAATACTAATTGTAGTATCAGCAGTCTTTGCTTACATTAATTTTCGTTACCTAAAATTACCAAGCACTATTGGTTTAATGCTTGTGTCCTTAGTTTTTTCTCTATTTATATTAGTTTTCGGGAATAATTTCCCTGATTTCAAGCGAGACATAACCGCTACCATGTACAATATCAATTTTAGTGAATTACTACTGGAAGGAATGTTGAGTTTTATGCTTTTTGCAGGAGCAATTCACATTAAATTCAAAGATTTGAACAATGAAAAATTAAGTATCTTATTATTTTCAACCATAAGCGTGCTGATTAGTACCTTCCTAATAGGATTTGCATCTTATTATGTATTGACTTTTATGGGTTTCAAAATAGATTTGATCCACTCCATGCTTTTTGGAGCTTTAATTTCACCTACAGATCCTATTTCAG
This sequence comes from Flavobacterium sp. WC2421, assembly GCF_040822115.1. Lineage (NCBI taxonomy): Bacteria > Pseudomonadati > Bacteroidota > Flavobacteriia > Flavobacteriales > Flavobacteriaceae > Flavobacterium > Flavobacterium sp. WC2421. Next base: position 3,256,614 of record NZ_CP162004.1, read on the forward strand.
TTTTGAGTATTTTAAAGAGTACTGGAATTTCAAAATCATTAGAAACAATCATCGCAGGAGAATCTTTATTTAACGACGGTGTAGCTGTTGTAGTATTCATTACACTATTAAAACTAGCTAGTCCTGGTGCAAACTTGGACGCAATTAGTATAATGATGTTGTTTGGTCAAGAAGCTATCGGAGGTTTAATTCTAGGTCTGATAGTGGGTTATATTGGATTTAAATTCATAGCCAGTATAGATCATTACCAAGTAGAAGTATTAATCACTTTAGCAATCGTTATGGGAGGTTATACACTTGCACACTATCTTCATGTTTCAGGCCCACTAGCTATGGTTGTTGCGGGGTTGATTACTGGTAACCAAGGAAAAACTTTAGGTATGTCAGATATAACAGCACGATATGTAGACGGATTTTGGGAACTAATAGATGAAATCCTAAATGCACTTCTTTTTGTACTTATAGGATTAGAACTTTTAGTTATTCAAACCAATCAAAAAATACTTATTGCAGCTTTTATTATTTTAGTCATTACACTAATTACTCGTTACATATCCATTTTTATTCCATCCATTTCGGTACGACTTAAAGAAAAAATAACTCAAAAAACGAGACTAATATTAACGTGGGGAGGTCTAAGAGGAGGCATTTCTATTGCTCTAGCTTTATCAATTAATCCAGAATATCACAAAGAAATATGGGTAACAATCACCTATGTAATTGTTTGTTTTTCTATTTTAGTACAAGGACTAACTATTGGAAAATTTGCTAAAAAAATGCAATAAAAATAAGCTAATAAAACCTGAATCGACATTTTACAAAACACGCCTTTTCGATAGTTAAACCGTTTCTAATTGGTTAAAATCAAAGTCCCAACCACGGTCTTTTTCATACCATAATTGCCCTTGACTAACTTGTAATGGGCAATCAAAATTATTAGTATAAAGTGCTCCAGTCCCTAACCCTTGTGGCATTAAATTGTGCTGTAAATAAGTCCATTGTGCGATGGCATTTAAACCAATATTACTCTCCAAAGCCGAAGTAATCCACCAACCAATTTGATACTTATCGGCCAGTAAAATCCACTCTTTCGTTCCTCTAAAACCACCTATAAAACTAGGCTTCAAAATGATATATTGTGGCATTATTTTTTGCAATAGTCGTTCTTTATCTTCAAATGAAAACACGCCAATCAGTTCTTCATCCAAAGCAATCGGCAGGGGAGTGGTTTTACATAGCTCTGACATCCTGTCAGTGTTGTTTTTAGCAATAGGCTGCTCTATGCTATGCAATACATAACCAGCTAGTTGTGTTATTTTAACTAAAGCTTTATTTAAACTAAAAGCGCCGTTAGCATCCACTCGGATTTCGACTTGTTCAGGACTGAAATTTGCCCTAATAAAAGCTAACAATTCCAATTCTTTATCGAAATCTATCGCTCCAATCTTCAATTTTATACAATTGAATCCTTGGGCTAATTTTTCCTCGATTTGCTCCTTCATAAAAGAAGGTTCTCCCATCCATACAAGTCCATTGATTTGAATTGATTTTTCACCCGCAACAAAGTCCGAAGGAAACAATTCAAAAGGTGTTACACTTGCCAAAGATTGAAAGGCCATTTCCACCCCAAACTGTATTGAGGGAAACTCAATTAAAGCTTCCCAAAGTTGCTCTTCACCCAGATGAATATTAGCACAAGTCCATCGCAATTTAATTTCATAATCTGGTCGATCATCCATACTCAAACCGCGCAAAACACCACACTCTCCTATTCCTTTTTTACCGTCTTTTTCAAGCACAATAAACCAAGTTTCTTTTTGAGTTAATACGCCACGAGAAGTCCCAGACGGACGCTTGAAGTCGAGAATATATTTGTGGTAAGTAGCTTTCATTTTAATGCGAACTAAATTGTTTTTAAAGAATTACGATTTTGGTTTCATCAAGTAGGAGATTCCAATTAATAAAATTCCGAAAAAACTCAATATAGTAAACATATAGGTTGGACTTTCCACCAATAGATACATTTTAAGATTTAAAACCACGCCAATAAATAGCATAAATATCCCAAAATAACGTGTAATTGTAATTGCTGTTTTCATAAATTATTTATTTTTTAAAGCATTTAAAGTTCTTAGCTCTATAATTCAAACGTATAAGTCATATAAGTTTTATTATTGCAATCGAAAACCTATTTTAAGTAATAAATCTAAAACTATATAAGCCATTTAAGGACATCTGAGTTTCCTCAACATCTGCTAAACTTAAATGACTTATATGGTTACAAAAACTATTTTTCCATCAACTTCAAAACTCTTTCAAAATCTCCCGAAGGCAAACCTACTTTCTTGAAGATAGCAAAGTCACTATTGATTTTTTGAATCCAACTTAAGCTATCCGTTACGTTTTGAGTTTGATATTCTTTGTAAATAGTTTTAGCACTTCTATACTCGTCATTGAATAAATAAGCATGTGCTAAATTTAGTTTAACTAACAGTTCAGTATCATCTAGCTTCACTCCTTCTTTTAAAGATTTGATTGCTTTACCATATTGCTTGGTTAAAATATAAGTGTACCCAATTGCATTATAATCTAATGCTGTGGCTTTACCTTCATTGATAATTGTATTGTATTGTGCAATTGCGTTGCCATAATCTCCTTTTTTAATGAAATTGGATGCTTGTGTACGTAAATTATCCAAAACACCTTTAGAACCGTTTATTTCATTAAAACAACTATTGCCAAAATCTTTGTATGCTTTTGCTTGTTCTATAGCGAGTAGTTTTTGGAATTCCTGAAACTTGTACTGCTTTTGAATTTTTTCTTCAATACAAATACAAAAATCATCCGAGTTAGATAGTTTTCTAGCCAAAGCAGATGTTTTACATTGATTGATAATGTATTTTCTATTTTCTAAAGTCCATCCTCTACTAAGCTTATTATCTACCCAAGGCACTACTTCAAGAATTATTTTTTGTTTCATAATCCAGTTGCTGCTTTTGAAACCAAACCATAAATTAGTCGTATTGGATTTCAAGCAACTTGATTTATCGATGGACAATCGGTTAGCATCTTTGCTTAATGGTACATCTTGAACTACACAAGCCTTATCTGTTTTATCGTCTTTTTGATACGCTAAAGCGAGCTCATTTGATGAAAAAACAGCATAATTACATTTATCCGTTCCTGAAATTTTAGATAAAATAAAGACCGCTCCTGCTGAGCCTTGACTAATACCTGTTGGGTCAGGAATGGCTTTCAATAGAGAAACTAAACTACTGGCCATTTGTTGATTTTCATCCAATAAAGTAATGCGATAAATCAACTCTGTAGTTCCTACAGGAAAATCATCTGTTTTTACAATGACTCTGTCTCGTGCTGAAACAATAATTTCCTTAGTAGTTGCTCTGTCTTTGTCCCAATAGCCTTCTTTTTGAGCAAAAGCCGACTGATAAAAAATGCTAATAAATAGCAATGCAATGATTTTTTTCACTTTGGTTTCTTTTATTGCAATTGGCGTAGCTCAGATGGAAGTGAAAATCCTTATGCGCCAGGTTTTGGCACATAAGATTACTCCACTTAACTTTCATTTACATAGGAGTTCAGTGAACTTTGTTTGTAACAAACAGCTGGAAATAGCTCCTTCCTTCGACTACGCTCAGGATAAAAATTATAATTCGATACTATCTCCTATTTCCAGAAGCATTAGGTCTTTCCCTTTATCAAAAAACTTTTGAATACTTTCCTTATGATCAATTTTGATATAACCAAAAGTATCGTAGTGATATCCTAGGATTTTGTCACAATCAAGAAAGTCTGATGCAATAATCGCGTCACCAACATTCATGGTGAAATTATCACCAATTGGCAAAATCGCTAGATCTAATTTGGTTCGCATTGGAATTAATTTCATATCCATTGTCAAAGCAGTATCTCCAGCTATATAAATATTTTTATGTTCTCCTTCAATTACAAAACCTCCTGGATTTCCACCGTAAGATCCGTCAGGAAATGAACTGGAATGAATCGCATTTACATACTTCACTTTTCCAAAATCAAAATTCCAACTTCCGCCGTGATTCATAGGATGCGCGGTAAAACCTTTGGCTGCATAGTGACCCGCAATTTCAGCATTTGAAACAATAACGGCTCCAGTTCTTTTGGCGATTACTTCTACATCTAGAATATGATCTCCATGAGCATGCGTCAATAAGATATAATCAGCTTTTAAAGTTTCGATATCAATATGTGCGGCCAATGGATTTGCTGTGATAAATGGGTCCACTAAAATGTGTTTCCCTCCTACTTTGATCCCTAAAGATGCGTGTCCGTAAAATGTTATTTTCATAGTTTTATTTTTTATCTACCCCCCATAAATGTGTTCACAATAATATCCGAAAAAAAGTAAATCATACACAAAGAAAGCAATACTGAAAGTGCAAATGTACTTAGTGCTAGTTTTTTTAATTCAGGATCTAATAACTTTGGGTCTTGGTTTTTATAAACGTTAATTAAATGTTTTGTTAAAGGTATGTATGCCAGTAGGAATAAGTATTGGTCAAATTGAAAGCTATTGAGTAAAGCAAAAATCAAGACTAAAGCCATTGAAAAAAGAATTAAAAAGTAATGGTATAATTTTGCTTTTTTACCTCCAATTTGTACAACCAGCGTATTCTTCCCTACTTTTTTATCAGATTCTTCATCCCGCATATTGTTTAAATTCAACACTCCTACGCTTAAAAAACCTATTGCCATTGCTGGTAAAAAAAGTTCTACATCAATTTGTTTTGAATATAAAAAGTTCACGCCCAAAGTACTTACTAATCCGAAAAAGATAAATACAAATACATCTCCAAAACCACGATATCCGTATGCTTTACTTCCTACTGTATAACGTATCGCCGATGCAATTGCTAAAATTCCCAGTACTAAATAGAAAAAAGAATAGAACAGGTTTGTATCACCAAAAGCAAAATAAATTAGTAACATCGCTGAAAGCAACGTAAGTCCCGAAGTAATGATTATAGCTCGTTTCATGGCTTGTGGTGAAATTACTCCACTTTGTATGGCACGTTTTGGTCCCACACGATCTTCATTGTCGGTTCCTTTCATTCCATCGCCATAATCATTGGCAAAATTAGATAAGATTTGTAATCCAAGTGTAGTTAGTATTGCAAAACCAAAGAGTCTCCAATTAAAAACTTCAGTTGGGGTAAGTATATTATCTGTTGGGTTAGCCAAGGCGTACATACTTCCCACAATTATTCCTGATACCGATAAAGGCAACGTGCGCAAACGGGCCGCTTCAATCCAATGTTTCATTTTATATATTTAGTTTAATGTTTAAAGTTTAATCGTTTAAAGCGTTTTAAATAACTTTAAACATTAAACCTGAAGCTATTTTTATGGTAACCATTTTTTTTCAAAATTAGGTTTTCTTTTTTCCAAAAAGGCATTTCTTCCTTCTTTGGCTTCTTCAGTCATATACGCTAATCGAGTAGCTTCGCCAGCAAAAACTTGTTGCCCTACCATACCATCATCGGTAAGATTCATGGCAAATTTTAGCATTTTTATTGCCATTGGCGATTTTCCTAAAATTTCCTGCGCCCATTCGTAAGCCGTATCTTCCAATTCAGCATGAGGAATTACAGCATTCACCATTCCCATATCCATTGCATCTTGAGCAGAATAATTGCGTCCTAAGAAGAAAATTTCACGGGCTTTCTTTTGTCCCACCATTTTAGCCAAATATGCCGACCCGTATCCTCCATCAAAACTCGTTACATCAGCATCTGTTTGTTTGAAAATAGCGTGTTCTTTACTAGCTAAAGTTAAATCACAAACTACATGCAAACTATGTCCTCCTCCTACGGCCCAACCGGGAATTACAGCGATAACTACTTTTGGCATGAAACGAATCAAGCGTTGTACTTCTAAAATATTCAAACGATGTTGCCCATCTTCACCAACATATCCTTGATGCCCGCGTGCATTTTGATCTCCTCCACTACAAAAAGAGTACACACCATCTTTAGATGATGGCCCTTCAGCTGATAGCAAAACTACACCTATCGAAGTATCTTCTTGTGCATCATAAAAGGCATTGTATAGTTCTGAAGTAGTTTTAGGACGGAATGCATTGCGTACATCTGGCCTATTAAAAGCAATTCGTGCAACACCATTGCATTTTTTATAGGTTATATCTTCATATTCTTTTACAGTAATCCAATTCATTATAATTGTTTTAATTATTATAGTGTAAAAATAAATCATTTTTTAGACTTTTAGCAATTGTATGGGAGTCTATATGTAAGTAAAATTTTATCTAGTATCCATTTTAAGAAAAAAAAATCAACTAATCTTTAAATTTAACAATCCCTAAAAAAAATATTTATTATCTTTAAACATTACTAATCAACATTGTATGATTTTTTTGAGACCTGATTGGTAAAATTAGTTCACTGATTTATTAATTAAAAAAAAAGAATAATTTGAATTCAATTCATTTTTTTGTCACTCCTTTTTCCTTGGTAGTAAGTTATAAAAATATTTCTAAAGCTAAGATTAATGAGTATAAAGGTATAAGCATTTGCCCTAAAGTAAATAATAAAGAGTAACACCTACGGTTAAAATAAAATTTCTATTTGATTGCAAAAATAAGTTTAGCATTTAGCATAATTATTATTTTCGAGAAAACTGATCTTTCAATATATATACAAAACCAATGGCTTTAACGTGAAATTAATTCTTAACTCAAAAAGCATCTATTTGTGCACTTAACGACAATCCATTTTATAAAGTAATTTGCGCTTAATTCGATATTTTTAAAATAGTATTAGCATACTATTCCTTCTAAAAGTGAATAAATCTACTTTAAAGAATGACAATACATTTATTTTATTGTTGTCTTGCATTTTTATAATCCAAACCAACATAAAAGAAGAAAGACTAACCGGTATGATTAGTCTTTCTTTTTTTATGTATTAAATTGTATTTAATTATTCTTTAACCAAATAAATTCCGTCTTCTTTTATTTCAATTAATTTCTCTCTATATAAAGCACCTATCGCCTTCTTGAAAGTTTTTTTACTCATTTTCAATACCGTCTTGATATCTTCTGGATGCGAATTATCGGTCAAGCGTAAAAAACCTCTACTCGCTCTTAACTCATCTAGTATTTTATCCGCATTAGGTTCAATACTTTGATAGCCTTGAATTTGTAGTGCTACATCAATTTTATTGTCAGGACGAATGTTTTTTATGTATCCTCGCATACGATCTCCTGTACGAATAGCATCATCATAAACCTCATCTTTATACAACAACCCTTTATGGCGCTCATTAATAATAACGTTAATTCCTAATTCAGTAATGTGTGAAACAATCAAGTCGACTTCTTCTCCTTTTTCAATAGTCAATTCGTCATTTTTTAAGAATTGATTGGTTTTACTTGAAGCTACTAAACGATTCGTTTTTTCATCCATATAAAGATAAACCAAGTAACGTTTTCCTTTTTCCATAGGACGCGCTTGCTCTTTAAATGGAACCAAAATATCTTTTTCCATTCCCCAATCCATAAAAGCACCTATCTGATTGACATAATTTACACGTAAAAGTGCAAATTCATTCAATAAAATATATGGTTCTAATGTAGTAGCAACAGGGCGTTCTTCATGATCTAAATAAACAAAAACAATAAGTTCTTCTCCTATTTCAAATTCATTTGGCACATATTTATTAGGTAAAAGCACATCGTGAATTCCCTCTGGATCAGTTTGAGGACTACCCAAAAATAAACCAACTTGGGTATCACGAAGTATTGTAAGCGTATTGTATTTTCCTATTTCAATCATTTTATTCAATTTTCTAAGGCGCAAAGGTACGAAGTTTGAAGATGGGATAGCAAAAAATTACTTCACAAAAAAAGCGCCTCTAAGGCGCTTTTACATTTTTATATCAATTTACTAATTGTAAACACTTTCTTTTTTAAAATGAACTGCTAATAAATAATAAACTACTGCTCTGTATTTATTTGCATTTGAGCGACCATACTTTTCAATAACTGCATCAATTCCGGCATCTAAATCCGGACCATCTTTAAGACCTAATTTTTTGATTAAAAAGTTATTCTTCACTGTATCCAATTCTGATTGTTGACTTCCTGCAACAGTTGAAGAGTCTTTATTATAGATTGAAGGCCCACAACCAATAGTTACTTTTGTCAATAAATCCATATCTGGATTAACTCCGCATTTGTCTTTTAAATCCGCGGCATACTTTACAATTAAATCTTCTCTTGCACTCATAAATAATAGTTTACATTTTTTGTTAATATTCGAATAGACTCAAATTTAAAAAATAAATCTTTATAAACCCATTTAAAGACAAAGAAAAAAGTGATTTTACATTAAAATAAACTCCCATTAAACTAATTCCTTAAAATATTGAAGTAAAATTCGATCATTATCTAAAGTTGGAGTGAAAATCTCTAAAATAGACGGTTTTTCATTCTGCTCGTATAAATTACTTAAACTATTTTTTAACGAAGTTTCATCACTGGCGATACTATATTCAAATCCATACATTTTAGCCAAATGTTCAGCAGTAAGACAATGCGATGTTTCAAAAAAGGTATTAAAAACGGGAGTTTCCTCATGTCCAGGTAAAATTCTAAAAATTCCCCCTCCACCATTATTAATCAAAATTATCTTAAAATCCTTAGGAATATAATTATTCCACAACCCATTACTATCATATAAAAAACTAATATCTCCGGTAATAAAGGTAGTTTGTTTTTTATTGGCAACAGCCGCACCAATAGCCGTAGAAGTACTTCCATCGATTCCACTTGTTCCTCGATTGCAATACACTTCAATCGAAGGATCAATATCGATTAATTGTGCATATCGAATGGCAGAGCTATTACTGATTTGTAATTGGCTGTTTTTAGGTAAACTAGGAATTACGGTTTCGAAAACTTTAAAATCTGAAAAAGGAATTTTAGCTAAATAAAGATTGCTTTTTTGCTTTCGCAAAAGGGTAACTTTTTCTGTTTTTTCAAAATAATCACTGACAACTATTTTGGTAAGTGGTAAAAACGCATCAAAAAACACATTGGTATCTGCTTCAAAATGCTCCGTTAAAACACCAAAAGTATCGTAAGCCCTTAACGGATCAATATGCCAATGGTGTTTTGGTTTGTATTTACGTAGAAAGGCTTTAATGCGTTTGGACACAATCATTCCTCCAAAAGTTACTAAAATATCTGGACAAAATTCTTCAAAATCTTCATTTGAGAATGGTGTAATAATAGTATCAATATTGTTGATAAAAGAGGGATGATGCAGATTGGAAGTGGTTTCTGTTAAAACAACTACCGAATTGTCATTGGCCAAAGCCTCTACTGTTCTCTCGTTCAAAACGTTTGGATCATTGACACCTACCAAAACCATTTTCCGATGAGAATTGTTCCAAATAGTTGCGAATTTTGCTAAATCATCATTAGAAATCGTCTGGGTTTCATTTGCGGAAGCAAAAACATTGACAGCAACTGAAAGTTCAGAAACCGTTTCGTATAAGGGTTCTTCAAAAGGAGCATTAATATGAACTGGACCTTTTTTATCTATTGCAGTATTTATTGCCGCATTTATTTTTTGATCGTTTTCAGTCGAGGGTCCTTCTTGTAAATTAGCATTATAAACGGAATGATTTTGGAATACATTTTCTTGACGAATCGTTTGTCCGTCGCCGATATCAATCTTACTCTGTGGACGATCAGCCGAAATTACAATCAATGGAATCTGACTGTAAAAAGCTTCCGCAAAAGCAGGGTAATAATTCAACAATGCGGATCCCGAGGTACAAACCAGGGCTACTGGTTGCTTCGTTTGTTGCGCTATCCCTAGTGCAAAAAAAGCCGCGGAACGTTCATCGGCAATACTATAACATTTAAAAGCTGAATTACTAGCAAAACCAATTGTCAACGGGGCGTTACGAGAACCTGGAGATATAACTATTGTGGTGATTCCTTTGCCCAAACAAGTTTGAATGATACTTTGAGCTAAAGGTATTTTGGGGTAAATCATTAAAATTTAGTTTAAAGTTCGAGGTTCAAAAAACAATAAATTGTTTAAATCCTCAATAACAGCAAAGTTACAAACTTGCGTTCTCTTTTTAGTTCGTTTTAGTTGATTTTTATTAATTTTGACAACAAATAATTACTCTATGAAAATCAAGTTAAGAGCTTATAAAACAGAAGACACACAAGCGATATTAGATATCATCAATTATAATATTCTGAATTCAACCGCTTTGTATGATTATAACCTCCGAAATTATGATCAACAAAAAGCCATTTTAGAAGACAAAATAGCGAAAAACTTCCCTGTTATTGTAGCGGAATTGAATGGTGTAGTCACTGGTTTTGGGATGTATAGCGAGTTTCGATTTCGCGAAGCATATAAATTCACTGTAGAGCATTCTGTGTATGTGAATAATGACTTCCATGGTCAAGGAATTGGAAAAATATTGCTTCAGGAATTAATCGAACTGGCTAAAAAACAAGGTTTACACACTATGATTGCCGTTATTGATGCCGAAAATCAAAGTAGCGTAGACTTTCACGAAAAATTTGGTTTCAAAACAGTAGGAATAATAAAAGAATCAGGATTTAAATTTGACCGTTGGTTACATTCTGTTTTTATGCAGTTGATTTTAGAATAAAAAAAAAGCTAATTCACTATTTGGATATCCAAATAGTGAATTAGCTTTAACTCTATTTTTTTTATTATTAGGCTTTAATCCAATTGATAACAGAAGCATCTGTTGGTAACGTTTTTGGAGAAATTACTTTTTCAAGTTCCCCTTTTTCATTTATTAGATATTTTTGAAAATTCCATTCTACATCAGAATCCTGCAATCCATTTTTAGATTTTTGTGTCAAAAACTGATACATAGCACACATATCATCACCTTTTACGGATACTTTGTCCATCATAGGAAAAGTTACTCCATAATTTAATTGGCAAAAAGAGGCAATTTCTTCATTTGTTCCTGGCTCTTGTGAAGCAAAATTATTTGCAGGAAAACCAACAATTACAAATCCTTTATCCTTGTATTCTTTATAAATAGCTTCCAAGTCTTTGTACTGTGGTGTCAATCCACATTTTGAAGCCGTATTTACAATCATTACCTTTTTTCCTTTCAAAGAGGCAAAATCAAAAGTATTTCCTGATAAATCTTCTACCTTAAACTGGTAAATGTTTTGTTTTTCCATAGCCATTTCGGTTTTGTTTTTATCTGCTTTTTTGCTTTGAGCTTCATTTTTGCAACTAAAAAGTAATAGTGCTGAACAAGCTATAAATAATAGGTTTTTCATATTTAAATTTTTTATAAAAATAAACAAATTGTATTTAGAATAGTTCGTATTAACTTTTTATTAATAATGAACAACTGTTAAAAAAAACCTAGTGCCAAACAAAAAAACACTAGGTTTTCCAACCAAAAACAAACTATCACTTTTATTATTATTAGAATGCATAAGTAATCTTTCCTTTCATATAAAACGGTGTTCCAGGGGTAAAGTGAATTTCTTCTACACTATTGGGCTCGTTTTGTAATCTTGATTCTGTTGCAAACTGTGTTTCGTTCCATTTTGAATTCAATATATTCTCAATAGACACCCCAAAAGTCACCTTGCTATAGGTATAGTTTATATTGAAATCTGCTATAGCATATCCTTTTGCCACTATAGAATTATCTTCATTGGCAGGGCGACTTTTTAAATAACGATACCTCACTCCTCCCGAAAATCCGTTCCATTTTTGAAAACTCAATCCACCAGTAGAGGTGAAATCTGGAGCCAATGGAATGTAATCTTGACCTTTCGGCTCATCAATACTTCGAGCATAAGTATAATTTGCATCAGCATCAAAATACAAATAGTCATTTAGCTGATAACGCAAACCTAAATCGACTCCCATGCGTTTTGATTTCCCGCTTGGTTCAATGATTCCAGCATCACCCACATAAACAAATTCTTGTTCTAAATACAAATACCACAAAGCAGAATTCACAATTAGTTTAGGAAATGGTTTCCAAATGGTACCAATATCAGTACCAATAGCTGTTGGTAGAATTTCTTTTCCATTATTTTGAACCACAACGCGTGTATCATTAGAATGAAAACCAATACCCGATTTTACAAAAAACTGCAAATCATTATTTTGAGAATAGATAAAATTCAACTTTGGCGAAATTTTCACTTCCGTTTCTAACTGTGTTTTATAAATTGCAGCTAATTTATCTTGGTAATTGAATTTAAAATAGTCTAAACGTACGGCTGGATTGATTAGCAGTTTTCCGAATTTAATTTCTGAATTTAAATACGTAAACCCATTTGCTTCATCAATATCACCTAATTTTATTCTTTCTAATGTTGTACTTCTATTTAAAGTATGTGACAATTCGGTATCCGTTGTTGCATCGGCACGAAAACCTACACCCAACTGAAACAATACATCCCAATCGCTACTTTTTAGTTTTTTGTTTAACTCTGCATTCATACCGTAAATATTTCTGTTTTCTTTTTGTCTAATTTGATCTCCATTGATAGGATCATCTAAGAAAAAAGTAAAGTTAGAATACAATTCAAATTCATACTTAGAATAAAAAGCATTTGCTTTCAAAAACGTATTTTCATCAATGGGTTTACTTAATGTCGCAATGATATTAGTTCTTGCCGTAGTTCCGCCCTCCGTATCATCAACTGATCCAAATCTAGAAATAGTACCGTTATCTACCAATCGTTGTGGTATTTGGCCACTAGCATCCCACTTACTGGAAAAACGGGAAGCAGAAATAGAAAATTTACTATTATCATCTAATATAGCTGAATATTTTCCTAACAGATTGACCCTATTAAAATTTTGGGGGGAATCAAATGGGCCATCTGTTAGAATATATTCAGTAGCTAGATAGGCGGATTGTTTTTTTTGTTTACCCAATAAGTTGAATAAACCTACTGTTCTTAGTGTATTAAACTGGCCCGCTTCGACACTGATGCTACTTTTGTCTAATTTTTCTTTAGTTTGGAAGGCAACGTATCCTGCGGTTGCAAAATCCCCTTTGTCCGCATAATACGTGCCTTTTCCAAAATCTATTTTTTCTACTGTTTCAGGAATCACAAAATGCAAATCGGCATAACCTTGCCCATGCGCATGCGAAACCATATTTACTGGCATACCATCTACCGAAATGGCAATATCAGTACCATGATCAATGTCAAAACCTCTCAAGAATATTTGTTCAGCCTTCCCTCCACCAGCATGTTGTCCTATGAATAATCCAGGTACTTTTCTAAGAATTTCTTGAGAAGAATTCACTGGAGTAGTTTGCAAATCTATTTTTGAAATAACATTCATCGCTGATAACTTTTGCTGAATAACAATTTCATTCAGTCTAAAAATATCATCTCCCAATACGATTCTAATTTCAGAGTTGGTAATGGTATAATTCTGTTTTTTATAACCCAATGCGCTAATCTTTAAGACATCTGCCAATACCGTTTTATCAATACTAAACATTCCTAATTCATTCGTATGTGCATGACTTTCTGAATTTGTATTTACTACATATGCGTTCTCTATTGGGTTACCAAATTCATCAACTATAGTTCCTTTTTGAACTTGACTGTGGGATACTAATCCAGTTATAGACAGTAGAAGTGCTAAAAAATATCTCATCTGTTTTATAATTGATTTACCTTTTTTTCAAAATTGGGTCCCAATTCATATATACTAGAAAGCAATTCATTTTTTATAGGAGCTACTTTTTGAGTGTCATTATTCGCTTTGTAAATCATAGCCAAATGGTATTGGACATTAGGTTCAAAAGATTTTCCTAGTACATGTTCTTTAGCAATTTCTAAAGCTTTTTCCTGCTGCCCCATGTTTAAATAAGACCAAGCCAATAAGTCATATGAATCTGGTGTAGGTCGATGATCTACTTCAATTTTTGCAATTTCTAATGCTTTTGCAGCATTTGCTTGATCGTCGGCATAAATTAAAGTATTGTACTTATTATACATTGCACCATAATTAGTAGCATTCAACATATCGAAATACGCTTTTTTATTTAGATCAGCTTCTTTTTTATCACCTTCAAATTGAGCAATTTGAGCTTTCAATAAAAAGAAATCTGGGGCATTATGTGTAATTTCAATAGCTTCCACAATTCTTTTTGCTTCGGTTGTATTTCTTTCATGAGAAAATACAATCCAAGCAATTCCTTTTAAAGCATAGGAATAATTGGGATCTATTGCTAATGTTTTTAAATAACTATCATATGATTCCTGGATCATTCCGGCATGACCGTAAAAATCTCCAAGATTTGAATAAGACCATATTTTTAGTGTTTTATTGTCTTCTTTTTCTGCTATATCTCTTGCTTTTTCCATGAAAGTAATAGCGGTTTTCAAATCGCCTTTATGGTCATTCCATTTCGCTAAGCGAATCAAATAATCATAATCATTCATGTCTTTTAAAGCATTCAAATTTGTTAATGCTTCAGGAAAATTCCCTAATTCCATTTGAACATCAAAAAGTAATTTTTGAGTTTCGTTACGTCCTTCACCAATGGCAAATGCTTTATTGGCCAAAACTAACGCTTCTTTAAAGCGATGTTGTGCAATATAATTTCTTCCTAAAGACCGTAAAGTTGAAACTTTTGAATAGTTATTTGCTTCATTTGATTGGATCAATAAATCTTCGGTTTTATATAAGTTTTTTATATCACCATTATATTCAAAAAGGGTAGCATATTTTGATGCAATTACATCTAAAAATGTTTTTTGATTTGGTGCTACATCATATTTAGATTGCCAAAATTCAATTTCTTTATTTGCAAAATCTATTGATTCATTTCCTGTAATATGCAAGTATTTATTGTAGTCAGCGGCTTTTGTAATTTGAGTTGTTTTATTATCGCAAGCAAAAATAAAAAGGATTGTAAAAACAAAAATGGGGATTAATTTATACGTTTTCATAATCTATTGTTTGTTATTCATTATTAAAAAAAACAGAGTACTTAATTTATAAAAGCACTCTGTTTTTTTGTTTTCTATTACCAAGCAGCTGCTAAGTAAGGGAATGAAGCTGTAAATGGTTTATCATTTGCATCCACGTGATCAGAAGTAAGTCCAGAGTTAGCTGCACCATTTGTACCTCCAAAGATCAATATCAATTCTACATCAATAACGTCATCAGCCAATGCTCTACCTGTTAAAACATTTGTTCCATCGAAGAACGTAGTTTTACCAGTAGTTTTTACGTTTAAAACATCTGTTGCTAGTACTCCAGTAAATTGAGCAGCTGTTAAACCTAATGCATTAGTTGTAAATGCAGGGTTTAAAGCCATTAATCTAGATTGAAAAATAGATTGGTATTTTGCTCCCATTGCAGAAGGAATGGCTGCATTAAAATCGTCTTTAGGTTGACCTGAAGCGATAAAAACAGTATTTATTGCTGGTCTAGCCATTTGATCTTGTTGTACATATGTTCCTGAGAAGTCGGCACTTGCCATAGGATCATTATTATCGTCTTTGTTACAGCTTACTGTAGCTACTGCACATACAAGTGCAAAAGTTATGATTTTGAATTTATTTGATTTCATAATTTTCAATTTTTAAAATAAAATTTATTATTGTTTTTTCTTAGTTTCTGCCCATACATTTAAAGTACTTGCTGTACCTAACATTGCTTTTGGAACCTCAACAACTACTGAAAGTACATTAGATCCTGCAAAAGTATCTGTACCTGGATTGTTGAATCCTGAAGCTGTCCCTCCAAGGATTGCTTGAAATTGACCTAAGTCAAAAAAGAATGGATCGTCTCTTGGTCCAGCGAAAAATTTCATTCCGTTTTCTGTTGAAGTTACAGCTGAAGCTCCGTATTTAGAAATTGCTACACTTCCAGAAGCTGCACTTGTTTTAATCGTACTAGATGTACCAGTTGTTGTAGGTGCATATGGTCCGAAGAAATACATTTTATCTCCTTTTCTAATTGCTTGTATTACTAAGTCTTCTACATTATCACCTGTATTATCGATATTAATTTCAATCATTACATTTTCATTAAAGGAAGCAGCTGCTGTAGCATTCGGACTTAATAATCCTTGTGTGTTAACTGCAAAAACTAAATTACTAGTTTCTTGTCCTTGAAAAGTGTATACGTCTGTAATGTCTGCTGCATTACCTGTTACTGATGGAGCATCTACGTGATCCGCTGCTACTAGAATTAGACCTGAAATCGCAATTAGCGACAGACCCAATATCATTTTTGTTTTTTTCATTTTGTTATAATTTAAAAGGTTATAAAAGCATTTACGGGAATGTTTCCGATTTGGTTTTAAAATAATTAAAAAAAACTTAATTTTTTAATCAACTTATTGTAAATCAGTATTTTACAATATTAAAAAAAACACAAAATTTTTAAATCCCATTTTTTTTAAATTAGATATTGAATTATTTAATTTAAATCTGAATAAGTTTGTATAAGTTTGTAATAGTTAAACTTATACATTATGACCCAAGAAGATTTATTAGTATTGATTTACAAAAAAGACGAAAGAGCATTTACACATCTATATGATATGTATTCAAAAAGTTTATTTTCTGTCATTAATGTTTTAGTTAGAAATAGAGAAGAGGCCGAAGACGTTCTTCAAGAAGTCTTTGTCAAAATATGGAAAAACATTGATTCCTATAATGAAAGCAAAGGCCGATTTTATACTTGGATTCTAAATATTGCCAGAAATACTTCTATAGATAAACTAAGATCTAAAAATTTTAACAATAGCCAAAAAAACCTTTCTTCAGATAATTTCGTAAATCTATTAGACGACAGTAACAAACTCGTTAATAAGGTGGATACAATAGGGATTCAAGAATTTGTAAAAAGATTGAAACCCAAATGTATTCAAATAATAGATTTACTGTTTTTTAAAGGATATACTCAACAAGAAGCTTCGGAAGAGTTAAATATCCCTTTAGGAACGGTAAAAACACACAATCGAAATTGTATAAATGATTTAAGAACTTATTTGAAAGTATAATGGAAAATAAAGAATATATAGACTCCGGTATTTTAGAACTTTACGTGTATGGTCTTCTTAGTGAAACCGAAAGTGAAGCCATTGCCACTAAGGCAAAAAACGACAATGAAATTAATGATGAAATCATCGCAATTGAAAAGTCAATTGTAGCATTATCATCTAGCTTCTCCCCTTTTCATTCGGTCGCAAATTATGAAAAAATTAAAGCCAAACTCGAATTAAAACATGCTAAAGTAATCGAATTGGAACCAACTAGAAATTGGTCACAATATATTGGTTGGGCTGCAGCTATACTCGTAATGGTAGGTGTAGGTTACCAGTACAATCAATTAAACCTGACTAATAATCAAGTCGTTAAAACTGAAGTGGAAAAAGTAAAAATGGAGAAAGAACTTCAAACATTAGAACTTCAAAATAAAGCTACTGAAACTAGTTTAGCTGTAGTAAGAGATGTGAAAAATACGGTAGTAGCACTTGGTGGTCAAGCGGTTGCACCAGAGTCGTCTGCCAAAGTATATTGGAATAAAGAGACACAAGTGGTTTATGTAGATGCTGCTGGATTACCAGAACCTCCAAAAGGAATGGTGTATCAAGTTTGGGCATTAAAACTAAATCCTTTAACTCCTACAAGTATTGGATTACTTGATAATTTTGATAAAAACAACCAACGTATTTTTGCTGTAAACAGTACTGGTGATGCTGAAGCTTTTGGAATTACGCTGGAGCCTGCCGGAGGAAGCTTGACTCCTACAATGGAACAATTATACACGTTAGGAAAAGTATAATTATTATAAAATTTCAATTCATAAAAAAGCCAGACTTTCTATTTAAAGTCTGGCTTTTTCCATCTTATCAACTTCTTTTTTTAGATGCATTAAAAAACCTAAAAAGACCTCAAATAACATAACTGTTAAATGAAAAGCATTACAATCTAAAGTATGTTATATTTGCATTTTTAAATACTACATGAACTACACCTTACTTTCCTCCCCTTTACAAGGATTTACCGATTTTCGTTTTAGAAACGCACAAAACAAGATTTTTGGTGGAATTGACACTTATTATGCTCCTTATATCCGTTTAAATGGAAAACTAGTTATAAAATCCTCTTATCAGCGTGATTTATTGCCAGAGAACAATTCCGAATTAGAAGTTATTCCACAAATCATAACTAATGATGCCGATGAGTTTTTGTTTGTTTCAAAGTATGTTCAGGAACTAGGCTATAAAGAACTAAACTGGAATTTAGGTTGCCCCTACCCAATGGTTACTAAATGTGGTATGGGATCAGGTTTAATTAGTAACACCGAAAAAATCGAACAGATTTTGCATAAAGTGCAAAACGAATCAGACATTATTGTTTCGATGAAAATGCGCTTAGGCTATGATACTACAGAGGAAATCCTGGATGTATTGCCAATTTTAGAAAAGTACGCAGTAAAAAATGTGGCTATACATGCACGATTAGGGAAACAATTGTACAAAGGTGGAGTACATTTAGATGCTTTTCAAACTTGCGTAGATCAAAGCAAGGTGAAACTGTATTACAATGGAGACATTACATCCGTAACTAAATTCCATGAAATGCAAGAGCGCTTCCCATCTATTGACCATTGGATGATTGGAAGAGGTTTAATAGCCGATCCCTTTTTACCTAGCATGATTAAAAATAACACCACCGAATATCCAAAAAATAAAATGGAGCTATTTAGTGAATTTCATGAAACATTGTATCAAGGATATAGTGAATCGTTATCTGGTTCCACGCATATTCTATTGAAAATGCATCACTTATGGGAATACTTCTCTGTTATTTTTTCTAATCCACACAAAGTGCATAAGAAAATCAAAAAAGCGAAAAGCATCCGGAATTATGAAGCGGCTGTTAAGGAGGTTATAAAAGAGGGCTAAATAATGTACTAAACATGAGTTATGCAATTTTTATATAATTATAATTTGCAGTAAATTTTAAACCACAGCTACAGGCCATACCTTATTTTAAAATGGTTAAAATTTTGAGCAACCTCTGCTGGAGTCAAAACTCTATTATGAGCTTGGAAATTCCCAATAGCACCGTCCCACTGATATCCACCGGTAGTACCTCCGATATATAAGTTAGTATTAGCCGAGGCATTTTTATAAACGGCAGTTCCATAAAGCACTCCGTCATAATACACTTTTGCTGTATTAGACACAGCATCGTTAACCACCACATAATTATGCCAATTACCATTTGCTGAAGTTGCAGGTATATTTCCAAAAGGATTATTGGAGCTATCCCAGGTATTCCAACTCAGAACGTTGCCACTGAAAAATAAATCTGGACCAGCACCATCATTTCCAGCGTTAAACAACATTTTATTTGAATTAGTATTAGTTGATTTTGCCCAAACTGAAAATGTACATGAAGCTGTTTTTGTAAGTGGTGCATTTACATAAGTATTGGAACCATTAAACACTAGTTTACCACCATCAGAAGAATTATAAACAGGGTTATTTATTAATATCCCATTATTTCCCAAACCACTTAAATCCGTCCAAGTCGTTCCAGAACCAGGATAACTGGCGGTATTGCCAGCATCTAAATGCATAACCAAGTCAGTTGTTAAATCGTACGTTTTTGATTGTATAGTGAGCCCATTTTTATCAACCCCAAAATTACCACCTATAGCTCCATTTTTATTTACATAATTAGTTTTAGAGGTCGTTAGCTCCCCATTTTTAGTTAAAACTGAAATATTATTTACCGTCAAAATAGATGTGATACTTCCACTACAATAGGTTCCATCAAGATCTTGAGTAGCTGTTATTGTTGTACTCCCAGCGGAAATAATATTTATTGTTGTTCCGCTTACTGTAGCTACTGATAAATTACTACTAGTATAAGTAAAGGCTCCAGAACTATTACTAGTTGGCTGATAAACAGTATATTTACCATCAAAATATGTCTTATTAACAGCATTAAAATTACTAAGAGCAGGCGATAAACAGCTAATAATAGTTACTGAAATTGCTTTTCTTGTACTTTCACAACTACTAACCGTTTGAGTTACATAATAAGTCGCTGATGTTAAAGTAGTATTTGCTTGCAAAGGACTTCCTCCTGTATCAGCTAAGTACCATTTAATATTTGTACCTGTTGCAACCAAATCTGCAACCGTAGCTGGAGAATTATGATTTTGATCGCTTGCTATAGGCTCTGATGGTGGGGTGCAAGGAGTAGTTCTAGAGTACGAAAATCCACCTCCATTTCCGGAGTCAGTCCATGAAAGAAATTTTAATTCTAAAAAAATATTTTCAGCTATTAAATGAACCACATACGTTTTATTTACACTAGTAGGAGGAGAATAATTAACAGCTTGTTGCCAAGTTCTATAAGTTAAGTTTGCATAGTTTGACAATAAACCCTCTGCCCATTCCGTATTTGAAGGAGAACTTCCTCCGAACCTACTTTCTGCAGCGATATTAAATAAGCCTTGGTCATCTGCTCTAGTAATCTTTACCGTATTAGTTAGAACATCCTGATTTTGAACTAGGTTATAATTAGCATAGTCAGCCTTACTAAACGTTATTATATTTCCATTCCAAATTATAGGATTTGTAGTAATTTTGATTGCTCCTGATGGATTACTTACCAAAACAGTATTATTACCAGAGATAACGACGTAGTAATAATTAGTACCTAAATCAGTACTATCAGGGGTATAAGAATTATTTGTAGCTCCAGTAATTAGTGTTCCACCAGTATTGGTTTTACTTACGTTTTTATACCATTGATAAGTAATACTACTTCCTGTTGCTACAACACTTAAACTATTTACAGTATTATTTTGAATTACTGTTTGATTACTAGTTGAAGGCTGACTAGTAATTTCAATACCAACTCGTACATATCCAGAAACATTGCTAGAACAGGTAATTGTTGCTGTGGAAATAATTGCATAGTAGTATAAAGTTCCCTCATTAGTGGCACTTGGTGTATAATTGTTATTTGTTTCTCCAGAAAGTAATGTTCCTCCTGAATTAGATTTTATATTATTACTATACCATTGATATGTTGCTGTAGGATCATTAGATAAAACACTTAAAGTAGTAGGAGACCCCCCCAACACAACTGACTGGTTATTTGAGTTAGGTTGGGTATCTAATAAGCAAATACTGTAGTAATTACCTTGATTGTTTTCAATTTTTTGACGTGGGTTAGCTAATACTGCCGCAAATAATATTAACTCACTAACATTTCCATTGTAAAATACTTGTCCACCACTAAAAGTTTGATTTGCCCCTATTGCTACCGATGTCACAGCAGAAGAAGTTCCAGTGTTAAGATTTACAGTGCCATCACTGGCACTATTGGCATATAAATTCATTTGCCCATTTATACTATTTCTGGTCCAGGAATGTATCCTTATAACATTATCGTTTACTGCGGCATTTCCTCCTAATGACTTATCAGAGGGACCGTTTCCTGCAGTGAATTTATTATTGTAAATACCGTACGCGAAGTCAGTAGTACCGCCAGGTTGTTCAGAACCAAAGATACCGTTCATATTATACCAACTTCCGCCACCGCCACTTCGTGTGTTTAAACTCGAGGCTTTATAAACAAGACAACCTGTTAAATCATTATTAAACGTAGTGGATGTTACGACTAAAAATTGCGAACCTGAAAAAATAATACTAGGTAATCCATTCGCTCTTTCAATAACTCCTGCAGTAATAATTTTTGGTTGATTTAGGAGTATATTTTGAACTGCATTTTTACCATTACCACTTTGATCATACCATATAGTTACAAAACCATCATTAGCTCCTACAAAGGCCAATAATGAAGCTGTATCTAAATCTCCATTACCCTCAAAACTTATACCTTGAGTAGCGTTATCGTTACTACGACGAACTTGAATGGCATCGCCAACGTAGGAGGAACTTAATTTCCGTAAACTATAGGCTACAGCAGCTGGTGTTGTGTTGTCTAAACCTAAAACATCTAAAGAATTTTGAGCATATCCTTGAGAAATGACAAAAATCAAAAAAAAGTAAAATATTTTTTTATAAAACTTCATAGTGTAACTATTTTATTAGTGCTGTATTAATAAAAATAATCAAACTGAATTCTATCACTTACGGATAATGAATATCCACCATTATTAGTTGGATTATACGTTAATGTACCAGTTGACAAGGAATAAGCTGTATTACTAATTCTAATTCCATTCACATACATCTTTACTATACTATTTAATGATGGAACTTGAGTCAAAGTAAAACTAGTTTGACTAGCTGTTGCCGAAAATTCATCTGCAACTTCTCGAACAGGAGTTGCTGCCAAAGAGACAGAACCATCAGCCATTAAATATTGTGATGATGTACCTCCTGATTTTATATAAGAAGCCGCGGTTAGGTCTCCGCTAGTATTTAAATCTGAATCAAATGTCTTAGTTCCAGATATTGTTTGGGTAGTTGTCAGGTCCACAAAATTTTGACTTGACGACCCCGTTCCTCCATTAGCAATTGCAACTATTCCTGTTACATTAGTAGCATTATCACTGCTTGTGAGGTAAACATTAGTATCAGTACTTCCATCTGCTTTTAAAAATTGGGAAGAAGTTCCTCCATCCATTATAAAAGAAGTTGCAGTTACCGAACTAGTGAATCGGCCATCACCTTCAACATCTAATTGATACAATGGGGTATAGTTTGCTCCTATACCAAATCTTCCATTATTATCAATTGTTAATCTTCTACAACAACCGCCCTGAACCAATGTAACTCCAGATCCAAACGGTGCAAAATCCCATAAACTAGATCCCATTAAAGTTAATGACGAAACTTTAAAATTAGATGAAAAGTCTCCCGTTGTACCGCTTAAAGAACCACTTAAGGCTCCACCGGTCAAGGGTAAAAAATTACTACCAGAAGTGGTAATTGCACTTGTTACATATTCAGTTGTTGCTATTTGTGCCGAATTAGTTGAAGATGCAGCTGTTGGAGCAAATGGAGTTCCCGTAAAGGTTGGTGAATCCAAATCAGCTTTCAATAAATCAGCATTGATACGATTTGTAGTTTCTGTAGCCAAATTGGTCTCGATAGCAGATTCAGAGGCTAAGGCTCTACTGCTTTCGTCTGCGATTGCTGTAGTATTTGCCGTTTCAGCGGTTGTTGCTCTTGTGCTTTCGTCTGAGATTGCTGTAGCATTTGCCGTTTCAGCTGTTGTTGCTCTGGTACTTTCGTCTGAAATTGCTGTAGCATTTGCCGTTTCAGCCGTTGTTGCTCTGGTACTTTCGTCTGAAATAGCTGTCGAATTCGCCGTTTCGGCTGTTGTTGCTCTAGTAATTTCGTCTGTGATCGCCGTAGCGTTTGCAGTTTCTGCTGTTGTTGCTCTAGTACTTTCGGCTGTAATGGATGTAGCGTTCGCCGTTTCAGCGGTTGTTGCTCTAGTGCTTTCGTTTGAAATACCTATAGCATTTGCGGTTTCGGCTGTCGTTGCTCTGGTACTTTCATCTGAAATTGCGGTAGCGTTCGCCGTTTCAGCTGTTGTTGCTCTAGTGCTTTCATCTAAAATAGCTGTGGCATTCGTCGTTTCGGCTGTCGTTGCTCTAGTGCTTTCGTCTAAAATGGATGTAGCATTTGCCGTTTCAGCTGTTGTTGCTCTAGTGCTTTCGTCTAAAATGGCTGTGGCATTTGCGGTTTCGGCTGTCGTTGCTCTGGTACTTTCGTATGCGATTGCTGTAGTATTTGCCGTTTCAACTGTTGTTGCTCTAGTACTTTCATCTGAGATTGCTACGGCGTTTGCCGTTTCGGCTGTCGTTGCTCTGGTACTTTCATCCAAAATGGCTGTAGCGTTCGCCGTTTCTGCCGTTGTTGCTCTTGTGCTTTCGTCTGAAATTGCTGTAGCGTTCGCCGTTTCAGCTGTTGTTGCTCTTGTGCTTTCGTCTGAAATTGCTGTAACATTCGCCGTTTCAGCCGTTGTTGCTCTGGTACTTTCGTCTGAAATAGCTGTCGCATTTGCGGTTTCTGCCGTTGTTGCTCTAGTACTTTCGTCTAAAATGGCTGTAGCGTTTGCCGTTTCAGCTGTTGTTGCTCTAGTACTTTCATCTAAAATGGCTGTAGCGTTTGCCGTTTCTGCTGTTGTTGCTCTAGTATTTTCATCTGAAATGGCTGTAGCGTTCGCTGTTTCAGTGGTTGTTGCTCTAGTGCTTTCGTCTGAGATTGCTGTAGCATTTGCCATTTCAGCTGTTGTTGCTCTTGTGCTTTCGTCTGAAATTGCTGTAGCGTTTGCCATTTCAGCGATCGTTGCTCTAGTACTTTCGTCTGAAATGGCTGTAGCGTTTGCCGTTTCAGCTGTTGTTGCTCTAGTACTTTCGTCTGATATTGCTGTAGCATTTGCGGTTTCAGCGGTAGTAGCTCTGGTACTTTCGTCTGAAATAGCTGTAGCGTTTGCCATTTCAGCGGTCGTTGCTCTGGTACTTTCGTCTGAAATGGCTGAAGCATTTGCCGTTTCAGCGGTTGTTGCTCTTGTACTTTCATCTAAAATAGCTGTGGCATTAAATGTTTCAGCTGTTGTTGCTCTAGTGCTTTCGTCTAAAATGGATGTAGCATTTGCCGTTTCGGCTGTTGTTGCTCTAGTACTTTCGTCTAAAATGGCTGTAACATTTGCCGTTTCAGCCGTTGTTGCTCTGGTACTTTCGTCTGAAATAGCTGTCGCATTTGCGGTTTCTGCCGTTGTTGCTCTAGTACTTTCATCCAAAATGGCTGTAGCATTTGCCGTTTCAGCGGTTGTTGCTCTAGTTGTTTCTGAACTAATTGCAGTAGCATTTGCCGTTTCAGCTGTTGTTGCTCTAGTACTTTCGTCTGAAATAGCTGTAGCATTTGCGGTTTCGGCTGTCGTTGCTCTGGTATTTTCATCTGAAATTGCGGTAGCATTTGCCATTTCAGCTGTTGTTGCTCTAGTACTTTCGTCTGAAATAGCTGTAGCATTTGCGGTTTCGGCTGTCGTTGCTCTGGTACTTTCGTATGCGATTGCTGTAGTATTTGCCGTTTCAACTGTAGTTGCTCTAGTACTTTCATCTGAGATTGCTGTAGCGTTTGCCGTTTCAGCGGTTGTTGCTCTGGTGCTTTCATCTGAAATTGCTGTAGCGTTTGCCGTTTCTGCTGTTGTTGCTCTAGTTGTTTCTAAACTAATTGCAGTAGCATTTGCCGTTTCAGCTATAGTTGCTCTAGTTGTTTCTGAACTAATGGCTGTGGCATTTGCTGTTTCGGCAGTTGTTGCTCTTATTACTTCTACAGCTAAAGCTAGTGAAGCAGAACTTGAACTAGCATCAACATATGTTTTAACTGATTTTACACTTGGGTACTTTGTATCTGATGCCCCATCAGTAGTAACATCTAAACTTTTATTAACTAAATCTTCTTTTAATAAATCTGCATTTGTACGACTAGTAACCTCTGTAGAAAGCACCGTAGCGTTTGCCATTTCGGCTGTCGTCGCTCTGGTGCTTTCATCTAAAATGGCTGTAGCGTTTGCAGTTTCTGCAGTTGTTGCTCTGGTACTTTCGTCTGAAATGGATGTAGCGTTTGCAGTTTCAGCTGTTCTTGCTCTGGTACTTTCGTCTGAAATGGCTGTAGCGTTTGCCGTTTCAGCGGTCGTTGCTCTAGTGCTTTCGTCTGTAATGGCTGTAGCATTCGCCGTTTCCGCTGTTGTTGCTCTGGTGCTTTCGTCTGAAATGGCTGTAGCATTTACTGTTTCTGCTGTTGTGGCTCTGGTACTTTCATTTGAAATTGCCGTAGCATTTGCCGTTTCAGCGGTCGTTGCTCTAATTACTTCTGCCGCTAAGGCTACTGAAGTAGAATTTGAACTATTATCAATATATGTTTTAACTGATTTTACGCTTGGGTACTTTGTATCTGATGCCCCATCAAAAGCAACATCAATGCTTTTATTAACTAAACTTTCTTTTCCATTTAAAGAAGATAGTGTTAAACTACTTATTGGTTTATCTAAATCGCTGGTATTGTCAACATTTTCAATTTCAAAATTAGTTTTAACACCATAAACCGTAGTCGCATTTGTTCCACCATTTTCAATAGAAACAATACCTGTGACGTTTTCAGCATTTTGAGACGAAAAAGCAAATGGAACGTAGTTAAACGGCTGGTTGCTAATCTCTGTATAACTAGAACAATTCCCATCTGTACCTATTCCAACAACTAAACTTTTATTTGATGAGTTCCAAACCACTGCTTTGAAAGAATCGGCATAGCCACCTGTTTGTATACCCGAACCAATAATTAAGTTAACCATTCCAAATAGATCGGTTGTGGTTTGAACTGTTTCCTGGTATTCAATATTTGAAAATTCATCAATGAATTTAAAAACCATACAAATATCTTTTTCAACTAAAGGCAGGTTGGGATTGATTACCCCAGAAGATTGGTTAGCCTGAGTATTCATTATTACGGCTTGGTATGTAATTCCATTAGTTTGTGCAAAATTTTTAGTTGCAACAAAAAACAGTAATAGTATAATTATTTTTTTCATGATGAAATGAATTAATATTGAAATGAACTTTTAGAACTAATTGATGTGTAGTTAATAATGATCTTATAAAATCATGTTGATTTATGATTCAACCCAAAATATAATCTACTATTTGGTTAAAACTATCTCAACAAAAATCAACTAATCCCCTTAGTGTAATTAAAGATTAGTTTAGGAAAGGTTTTTTTCTTATTATGTTTTGTAGATTTTTCATAAAAAAACAGATCTGTTTTTTGAGAAAACAGATAATAACATCCTATAATAAAAGCAATTAAAGAGTAGTTTTTTATCATAGTTTTATAATTTGAGTATAATATGTGAATGCATTAGACTTGAGACTAACTAAATAAGGAGAGGTAGGTAAATTTGATAAATCAACACTCAAAATTGTACCATTTGCACTCCTATTTCCTTGAAAAACTAAACGCCCGCTACTATCATAAACATGAATAGCTATTGGTTCCGTAATTGATTTAGAAAATTGAAAATTAATAGTATTTGCAAATGGATTAGGGTAAGTTTTCGTCGAAATTACAGCTACAGTATTGGTAGCAATATAGTTACTCCAAAGGCTTTGTTGAAAACCTTGCATAACAACAAAACCATCTTTTGAAGTCCCAATGATACTTTGCTGACCAATAGTTTGATTAATAACTATTCCATTTGAAAGTTTTTTGGTATTACCTTGCGACGATAACATTTGATGATGTAGAACTTGTCCTTGAAAGGTCACGGTAAAAAACAATAGTATATACCTCATAAGCAACTAATTAAAAAAAAATCTATATAAAAGTCGCTCAATGGAACTTTAAAATTAAGAAACTCTTAACAAATATAGATTAAATACCAATTAATCCGATGAATTACATAATTTTTATTGATATAAACCTAAAAACAAACTTTTAATTAATTAAAAAACGTTAAAACCTTGAAATTTCAACAATAAAGCATGTATTCTATAGCAATACCAACCGCAAAAAAAAGGTTCAACTTTGTCAGTTGAACCTTTTTTTAATTAAACAAAAAATTATTTCTTGTAATACTTTTTATATTTTGGATAAGTAACAGCTCCTATAAAAGAAATTGTTCCAAGAGAATACCAAATCCAACTTAGAGAATGTGCTTCACCACTGGCGTAAGAGTGTAATCCTACTAGGTGAAAATTCACACCATAATAGGTGAACAATATAGACACAAAAGCAAACATGCTCATCAAGTTAAAAATCCATTTCCCTCTTAAAGAAGGAACAAATCGAGCGTGAATCACAAAGGCGTAAACCATTATACTGATTAATGCCCAAGTTTCTTTTGGATCCCATCCCCAGTAACGTCCCCAACTTTCATTGGCCCATTGTCCCCCAAGGAAGTTACCAATAGTTAACATAATCAATCCAATAGTTAATGCCATTTCATTGATATAGGTGATCTCTTGAATATTCAAATCCATTTTAGCTTTGTTCTTTTCATTGGTGAAAAAGATCAATAACAAGGAAACAAAACCTAATATCATTCCGAGTGCAAATGGTCCATAACTAGCCACAATAACGGCTACGTGAATCATTAACCAATACGAATTAAGTACAGGCTGTAAATTAGCTATTTCTGGATCAATCCAGTTGGCATAAGCAGCTGCAAGAATCATTGCCGATACGAATGCTGCAGACGCCACAGTCAGTTTCGATTTAATATCAAATGCTAGCCCAAAAAACATCGTTGCCCAAGCTACGTAAACAATCGCTTCATACGCATTACTCCATGGCGCATGCCCTGAAATGTACCAGCGTGCTACTAGAGTTACCGTATGCAGTACAAACAAAGTAGCTATAACAATATGCATCGCATTTACTAGAAAACGCAATACTTTTTTATCCTTGAAAATTTGAAGGATAACAAACAACATCATTAATATGGCAGCATATAAATAAGCGAATGGTAATTTTTGAAGTAAATCGTATTTGTTGTACAGTATCTCCAATGAAATTTTGTCATCACTTGGTAACACTTTGATCCCAAATTTCTTTTGATACCCATGAATACTTTCCACTAAATCATCCGCATTTTTATAATCATTTGATATAGAAGCATGATTTAAAGCGCCAAAATACAACGGTAAAACACTTTTAGTATACGTAGAATCCATGCCTTTTAAACCAGCATGTTCCAACTCTAATGTTGAAATCCACTTATTATTAGGATCATTTGGTATGGGGAATATTTTTAAAATACTACCACTTAATGCTGATTCCATTAAATTTACTTTCTTATCCGTCTCAATAAAGTCTTTTTCAAATTGATTTGGATTAGCCGCCTTGTAAGCCGCATCCAAATAAGGTGATAACTTATAATTCCCTTTGGCATCAAAAAAGGCTATAAAAGGAGCTGTTGTAGCTTTAACATCTACACCTATTAATTTTCGGATACTATCGTTTCCACTTCTTAAATAAATCAAAGGCACTTCAATCCATAATTGAGCATATTGAGATATAGATAAGAAAACTTGATCAGAATTCATCCCTTTATAATCATTAGAATGACTTACTTTTCGTAATAATTCAGATGAAAAAGTATTAATAGGCTTCATTCTACCACCCGCATCTTGAATGACCAATCGTCCAAACTTGGAAGCATGTTCTTCAGATACTTTGAATTTATTAATCAAGGAATCTATTTGTTTTTCCGTAGGAGCTACTCGCATGTGGCTCTCATTTTCAGCATGATCGGCATGATTTCCATTGGCATCATGATCGTGATTATGAACTTGCGCAAAACCATTAAAACTTAACAATAAAACTAAAACAGTCAGCAGTTTTGCTTTTTTATCTTTTACCACTTCTAATTTTCTTTTTATATCAGTAAATCGAGAATGCTTCGTAAACATTATAGCCATCATCGCAAAAAACAACATGAAATACCCAGCATATGTAATCCCTGTTCCCCAAGAATCATGATTTACTGAAAGTACAGTCCCTTTCTCATCTGGATCAAATGAAGACTGAAAGAAACGATACCCTTTGTAATCCAAAACATGATTCATAAAAATTCTGGCGTCAAAAGTTTCAGTACTATCTTGAACCGTAACTTTACTTTCAAATGAAGAATAGCTTTTCTCCGTACCAGGATATTTTTGAGCTATAAAATCATTCAATTTTATTTTAAAGGGTAAAACATATGCTTTACTACCATAGAAAAAAGTATAATCTATCGCACCAATTTTTACGGTTTGAAACTGCCCTACTTTTCCTTTTGAACCTACAATGGTAACTTCTTTTTCTTGACCTTCGGCTTTTACTTTCAACACTAAAGCATCTTCATGATTTTTAGCTTTAAAATCGTTACTCGATTCATAATCTATCACCCCTTTTACAGCTGGATCAGGAAATACAAAACGTTTTTCTCCAATACTATAAAGAGATCGCATCATTAAAGGTTGTACAATATCTTTAGTAACAGCTCCCTGAAGTTTATCAGCCATTCGCATAAAATTACCTTCAAAAGGAGTCTGGATTGTATATGCAGTTCCAGTTGTATTGATGTTTATAGCTCCTTCAGTAGGTTTATTTAAAGCAAATAAGACGTTGTGAATATTTTGAACTTCTCCTTCTTTCAAGAAATGTTCTTCACGACCACCATCACCTGCTTCAACTAATTTTAAATATAAAATACCTTTTGAATCTGCCTTTACATATTCCTTGGCTCCCATAATAAAATTCTTGTATTCTATTTCAAAAGGAGTATCTGCAAATTTATCAGAAATTGTAAAATCATTATTAGTAACTGGAGAAAGCAATAATTTTTTCTCAAAAACTCTACGTTTCATTTCGCCTTTGTATTCCCCATCAACAAAGACAGTAAGAAAAGTTTTATCAGAATAAAATTGATTTTCGGCAGCACCTTCACGTATTGGCATCATTCCTTCATAACTGATATAGCGAGTTACAAAAGCTCCCAAAAGAATAAAAATAAAAGCCAAATGAAGTAATAATGTAGCCCATTTTTCTTTCTTTAATAACTGATAACGCTTTATATTTCCAATGAAATTAATCATAAAAAACACCATTATCGCTTCAAACCACCAAGTGTTATAAACTAAAATTCGAGCAGTGTCAGTATTGTATTTACTTTCGATGAAAGTTCCTGTACCCATTGCAATCGCAAAAGTCAAGAACAAAATGGCCATTAATCGTGTAGAAAATAAAATGGAGAATATTTTTTTATTCATTTTAAAGGAATTGTGTTTTTTAAAAGTGCCACAAAAGTACTTAAAAATGTTGACTTCTATATTTGAGCAATTGTTAATTTAATCTAAAATTAAGCCTTTTACAACAACTAATCGATTGTTTTTTTAGGGATTTTATAAAAAATGCAACGTAAGAATAGTTGTAAAGACTTTAAAAAAAATTGCTAATTTTGTCAAATGGTTAAAGTTATTATTATTGGCTCTGGAAATGTTTCGCAACATTTGATAGCTGCGCTACAAAAATCCCAAAACAATGGGAACGAGATTGAATTAGTTCAAGTATATTCAAGAAAAAAAGAAACTCTTGCTCATTTACTTGATTACAAAAAAATTGTTACTGATTATGCTGAGCTGCAAGAAGCTGATTTATATATAATAGCCGTTACTGATGATGCTATAACCAAGGTTTCTGAACAATTACAGTTCAAAAACAGATTGGTTGTTCATACTTCTGGTAGTGTTTCATTGGATAATTTAAATAATAACAATCGAAAAGGGGTCTTTTATCCGCTACAAACGTTTACTAAAAACAAGGAAGTCGATTTTAAAACCATCCCTATTTGTTTAGAAAGTGAAAATGCAACGGATTATCAATTATTAGATAAAGTAGCAAAATCCATTTCCGAAAAAGTGTATACCATTAACTCTGAACAAAGAAAAGCCTTGCATGTAGCGGCCGTTTTTGTCAATAATTTCACCAATCACTTATACCATTTAGGAAATGAAATCTGCAAGGAACACCAAGTTCCTTTTGCTATTTTACAACCACTAATTCAAGAAACCGCTCAAAAAATAATGACCCTATCACCAGAGGAAGCACAAACCGGTCCTGCGATACGTAATGACAAGCAAACCATTGAAGCACATCAATTATTTTTAACAAATAACAATCAATCCAACATTTATAAAATACTAACACAATCAATACAAGATAATGGCAAAAAGTTATAAAGAATTAATGAATGACATCACTACGTTTATTTTTGATGTTGACGGCGTACTTACAGACAGTTCCGTATTTGTAACCACCGAAGGTGAAATTCTAAGAACTATGAATATTCGTGACGGTTACGCTTTGAAAGCAGCTGTGGAAAGCGGGTATAACGTTTGTATTATTTCTGGAGGAAGTAATGAAGGGGTTCGTGTGCGCTTGCGTAATTTAGGTATTACCGACATTCATTTAGGAACACCCGATAAAGTAGAAACGTTTAAAGAATATACAGAACTGTATTCGATAAACCCAGAGCAAGTACTGTATATGGGCGATGATATTCCAGATTATCACGTTATGAAATTAGTAGGATTACCAACCTGTCCACAAGATGCTAGTCCAGAAATTAAAGGGATTTCAACTTATATTTCGCATAAAAATGGAGGGAAAGGTGCTGCCCGTGATGTTATTGAGCAAGTGATGAAAGTACAAGGAAAATGGATGGAATATTTTGACGGAAAACACGATTAAATCGGTTTTGATTACCATTTTCAGTCATCATTAATTAGAAAAAGAGAACTCGCACAGAAAAAAAACAACCATGAATTTTCTAAAACTTATTCGATACCAAAACTTACTTCTGCTTGCTTTCATGCAACTCGTTTTTAGGTTTGGTTTTTTGAAAATGCAAAATATTCCTTTGGCATTAAACGACTGGCAATACCTTTTACTTGTATTAAGTACGGTATTGATAGCTGCTGCAGGATACGTGATTAATAACATTTTTGACCAAGATACAGACTTAGAAAATAAACCAAATAATCTAATTGTAGGGAGAAGCATTTCGGAAACATCAGCATATAATATTTATGCTGTTTTAAACGTAACTGGTGTTGCGATAGGTTTTTATTTATCCAATGTAATATCTAAACCAGGATTTGCCTCCATTTTTATTTTAATTGCCGCAACACTATATATTTACGCAACCAGCTTGAAGCAAATGTTGCTAGTTGGTAATTTTGTCGTTGCGTTATTGCTATCATTCAGTGTCGTGATTATTGGAATTTTTGATTTATACCCCGCCATTACTTCTGAAAACCAACAAATAATGGCCGTACTTTTTTCCATACTACTTGATTACGCTGTATTTGCTTTCTTAATTAATTTTTTAAGGGAAATCATCAAAGACTTAGAAGATATAAATGGAGATTCTAATCAGGGAATGAAAACACTACCAATTGTTTTAGGAGTTAAAAGGACATCAAAACTAGTTTTTGCTTTAAGTTTTATTCCAATAATTTCACTTCTTGTATATATCAAGAATTATTTTATGGCTAATAATTTACAATTTGCAGCCCTTTATTCGATTGTATTTGTCTTGGCACCACTCATTTACTTTTCGATAAAAAGTTGGGAATCAAAAAACAAAAAAGACTTTCATAAACTCAGTATCCTTTTAAAATGGATTCTTCTTTTCGGAATTTTATCAATTGTAATTATTACTTTAAATATAAAATATAATGCTTCAAAATAAATTAAATCAATACAAGCTCATTTTAGCATCTGGATCACCTAGAAGACAACAGTTTTTTAAAGATTTAGAATTGGATTTTGAAATTCGATTAAAAGAAATCGAAGAGATATTCCCTTTAGAATTAAAAGCAGGTCAAATCACTGATTATCTAGCTAAACTAAAAGCAAGTGCATTTGAAGGAGAATTAAACGAAAATGAAATATTGATTACCAGTGACACCATCGTTTGGCATAACAACAAAGCCTTAGGCAAGCCAAAAGATAAAGAAGATGCTTTTGCCATCTTAAAATCATTATCAAATTCTACGCATGATGTAATTACATCCGTTTGTTTTAAAACTAATGTAAAAACTGAAGTTATATCCGAAACTACAAAAGTTACTTTTAACGAATTAAGTGACGAAGCTATTTTGTACTACATAGATAATTACAAGCCATATGATAAAGCAGGTGCATATGGAATTCAGGAATGGATTGGGTTCATTGGTGTATCAAAAATTGAAGGTTCGTATGCTAATGTTATGGGATTACCAGTTGATAAAGTGTACGAATATTTGAGTAACTTAGCATAAAACGTATCGTATGACTTTCTTTAATAATTTTACAAAAGAAGTATTCGCAACTGGGATTCTCCTATTTGTGTTTTTTTTATTGCGGATTATTGTTTCCAAATTAGTTAGGCGTTTTGCAGAAAAAACAAATCGAATTGTACATCGAACCAATCTGGTCATTAAGTATCTTAATTTGCTTACTAATATACTGGCAATAATAGCATTAATACTTATCTGGGGAGTACAAACCAAAGATATCATCATTGCAATTTCCTCTATTACAACTGTTGTAGGGGTAGCCATGTTTGCCCAATGGTCCATTTTAAGTAACATCACATCTGGAATTATTTTATTCTTTTCGTTTCCTTTTAAAATTGGAGATGTTATCCGAATACATGATAAAGATTTCCCTATCATTGCTGAAATTGAGGATATTCGTGCATTTCATGTAGCATTAGTTACAAAAGACGGTGAAATAATTGTCTACCCCAACAACCTCCTTTTTCAAAAAGGAATATCAATAATGAAAATTCATTTTGACGATAACGAGTTTGTAGACTAATATTTAGATATCTAACATTTGTTTTCAATATATTCTATCCAAAAGTTTCTTTTTTAAGTGGTAATTATATAAAAAATATAAAAAAACATATAACTCAAAATTAGTATTAAAACATCAAATTTGCTTGTTGAATAGTAAGTGATTTCAGTAGAATTTATTGTTTATTTTAAAAACAAACATAGCATGAACAACACCATTAAATATCCTTTTTACATCAGGCTTAGCTTTACTTTAATAAGCATAATAAGTATCACCTATATTTTTTATATGGGAAAAGATGTTTTCATTCCTGTATTATTAGCCTTTTTATTTGCGGTATTACTATTACCAATTGTTTCTTTTTTAAATTTAAAATTACGTTTCCCTAATGCATTGGCAGTGAGCATCACCGTACTCCTTTTTGTTTTGTTTATTTTAGGAATTCTAGCGTTTATCTCTTACCAAATTAGTGATATAGCCAGTGACTTTGAAAAAATCGGAAAAAACATTAACCTATTCATTACTGACATACAACGCTTTATAAGAACCAATTTTCAGGTAAGTCTATGGGAACAAAGGAAATACATTGAAGACGTTACTGAAAACTCTGTAAAAAAAGGAAAAGAAAGTATTGGTACAACTCTGCTATCAGTTACTGATACTCTTATGAATATTACTTTAATTCCTATTTATACCTTCCTCATTCTTTTGTATAGAAAACATTTTGTTTTGTTTTTAACTAAGTTATTTAGAGCTGAATTTCATGAAAAATTACAAAGCATTTTATCTCAAATAAAAGGAGCTGTACAAAACTACATCTCTGGTTTAATTATAGAAATGATTTTAGTTTCTATTTTAACTAGCATTGGGCTTTATTTTATTGGGATACAGTATTATATATTACTAGGTATTATAACCGGAATATTAAACCTTATCCCTTACATAGGTATTTTAATTGCAGGTTTTTTGACATTTTTAGCATCACTAACTGGAACGCCCGATTTATCAATAATATTGGGAGTTGTAGGAGTAAATGTAGTTGTTCAGATAATAGACAATAATATTCTTGTACCTTTAATCATTAATACCAAAGTACAAATTAATGCTTTCGTTTCAATAATAGGGATAATTATAGGTGGTGCCATTGCAGGAATTTCAGGAATGTTTTTGGCTATACCAATATTAGCTGTTTTAAAAATTGTTTTTGACCAGATAGAAACTTTAGAACCTTGGGGCTATTTAATGGGCGATAATTTACCTAAAAAAATTATTTGGGAAAATAAAAAAGACGCCAATTATAGTTCTAAAAAAACAAATAATTCAGGAGAAAATAAATTGACTGATGATATGGTTTTTGAAAATGATATAGAGCAGGTTTAACAAAAATTAGACCACTCGATTTAAATTAATGTCGCAATCATAGATTCTAACTCATCAATTTTGACAACATATCGCTTTTTAATTCTTGTAAATTAAAAATATTTATAAATGTCTCCTAAACAAAAAATAGCGCTATTATTTTTGATGCTTTTTTGCTGTCAATTATCCTTTTCACAAATAAACAAAGTAGAGAAAGACAGTGCAGACATGTACAAATCTATTCAAACGTATTCAAAAAAAAATAAGTTTACGAAATTTATGCATGGTTTGATTTTTCAGCCTATAAGAGCTACAGCAAAAGCTAAAATTCCAAAACAAAAAACACACAAAAACCTGCAAGGGAA
Source organism: Flavobacterium sp. WC2421 (assembly GCF_040822115.1). Taxonomy (NCBI): domain Bacteria; kingdom Pseudomonadati; phylum Bacteroidota; class Flavobacteriia; order Flavobacteriales; family Flavobacteriaceae; genus Flavobacterium; species Flavobacterium sp. WC2421. The sequence goes on from NZ_CP162004.1 coordinate 3,292,778, forward strand.
AATTATTCGGAACATAACAATAGTGACACTGGATCCTTTTGGGTATTCTGATTCTGATACAACTGCTTATCCCCGAAATTGGTCAGAAAGAACAGGAAACAGACTCCATCTTAAAACGAAAGAATTGGCTATTAAAAATTTACTGCTATTTAAAAAAAACAGTGAGTACAATTCTTTCATAATTCAAGAGTCTGAACGTATCATTAGATCACAACGATTTGTTAACAGAGTAACCATTTCGGAAGAATTAATTAGTAAAACAAGTGACTCTGTTGATGTGTACATTCGGGTATTGGACTCATGGAGTACCATCCCAAAATTTGAAGTTTCAAATTCCCGTATTTCTGTGGGACTAAATGAAAATAACTTTTTTGGTACTGGACAACAATTTGACTATCGTTTTACAAATCGCTTTAGTGATGGAAAAAATGCGAATAACTTAGCTTATACCATCCCTAATATTAAGAATACTTTCATTAAAACAAAATTAAAATACCAAACTGATCTTGAAAATAATTATACTAAAAGTATCGATATTGAAAGACCATTTTATTCTCCACTAACTAAATGGGCTGGAGGTATTTTTTTAGAACAACAATTTAGAAAAGATACCTTACAAGGAAGAGACTTGATTTATGTAGAACAAAATTTCAAATACAGCTCTCATGATTTTTGGTTAGGAAAAGCATTTAATATATTTAAAGCAAACTCAGTAAATGAAAGAACAACAAATCTGATTTTAGCAGGGGGTTTTATGAATAAGAATTATATTGAAAGTCCTTCAATTGATTATGACCCAATCGATTTTTATTCGAATGAAAAATCATTACTAATGGGAATAGGTATCAATACCCGAAAATTTATTGAAGACAAGTACATCTTTAAAAATGGAATCATTGAAGATGTTCCCATTGGAAGAATTTACGGAATAACTGCAGGTTATCAATACAAAAATAAAAGTTGGAGGCCTTATCTAGGCGCCCAAATTTCGTTTGGTAATTATCATAAATGGGGATTTTTGAGTACCAATTTAGAAGTTGGTACTTTTTTTAATCAGTCTAAAACAGAGCAGTCAGCCTTTTCCTTTCAAGCCAATTATTTCACCCACTTAATAGAGCTGGGAAAGTGGAAATTTAGACAGTTTATAAAACCGCAAGTACTTATTGGATTAAATCGGAAAAACTCGATTGGGGATCAACTTTCAATTAATGAAAATTATGGGATCCAAGGATTTAATAGTGCGGTGTATGGAACAAATAAAATGGTCTTGACACTACAAACACAATCCTATGCTCCAAAAGATATTGGTGGGTTTCGCATGAATCCTTATTTTAATTATACCATTGCCGTTATTGGAAATAGTCAAAGTAGCGTACAAAAAAGCAAGGCCTATTCTAAAATTGGAATTGGCGTTATAATAAGTAATGACTATTTAGTTTTTAGTTCCTTTCAATTTTCACTTTCGTACTACCCAACAATTCCTTTTGAAGGGGACAATGTTTTTAGAACTAATGCTTTTCAGACCACAGATTTTGGTTTTCAAACCTTCGAGTTAGCTAAACCTAGAACAGTCTTGTTTAAATAATCAACTTCTATTTAGCTTTCATATGTTTAATATTCAATAAATTAAAATTTATTTTAATTTTAAATATGTGTGAATATTATAATTTTTGTTGTTAATTATACAAATCTAATTATAAGATTATTATTATCTTTATATCAGTTAAAAAAACAAAATTAAAACCAAATAACTATGAAAAAACTAAGTTTTTATTTAATGATAATGGTATTATCATTAACTGCCTGTCCAAGTTCTATGTTTGCTGCTGAAAAAAATGTACCAACTTCAGAACCAAAAGAAATTCCTGCAGAAGTTCAAACAATGCTAAACCGCTTAGAAGAAATAAAAGAGATGGACAAATCATCTTTAAAATCTTCAGAAAAAAAAGAACTTAGAAAAGAAGTTCGTGAAATAAAAGAAAACTTAAGATCATCTGGAAATGGATTGTACCTTTCCGTAGGAGCAATTATTATTATTATACTTTTATTAATTTTATTACTATAAGTACATAATTAACAACTACATAAAAAAAAGAAGTGTTTATAACACTTCTTTTTTTATGTAAATATTCGACTTAAATAACTGTTAATATAAGTGTTTTGGCATCATAGTTGTTTTTAGTATTATGTATTGAAAATTCAATACTTTAAAAATTAAAATAAAAAATAGAAAAAATGAAAACTATAAAATTAATTGCAATTGGAATAGTTCTATTGGTAACAAGTGCTACACAAGCACAGGTTTCAGTAAACGTAAATATTGGTACACCTCCTTCCTGGGGACCTTCTGGTTATGATCAAGTTGATTATTATTACTTACCAGATGTCCAAGCTTATTATGATATTCGAGCTTCTCAATTTATTTATTTTGGAAGTGGTCAATGGGTAAGATCAAGATATCTTCCGAGACAATATAGAAACTATGATTTATACAATGGATATAAAGTAGTATTAAATGATTATCACGGAAGAACACCTTATACCTATTACAAACAACACAAAGTAAAATATTACAAAGGGTATAAAGGACAACCTCAAAGATCAATTGGCAACAGGAATGACAACCATAATGACAGTCATAGAGATAATGATAACCATAAGGATAATGGGAATCATAAAGGAGGAAATGGAAATAAAGGTCACGGAAAAAGCAAACATTAATTTATAATTACATTGTTAAAAAGAAACGTATAATGCGTTTCTTTTTTTTTGGCATATACCCAATTAAACGTTAATAAAATCATTCTGGCACAGTTGTTGGATTCTATCTTAAAGTATATACTAAATGAATAAAAATTTAAAAAAATTAATTTAAAAATATAGAAAAGATGAAATCATTAAAACTAATTGCCGTTGGAATAATTCTACTCATATCAAGTGCTACACAAGCTCAAGTTTCAGTAAGTTTAAATATAGGTACAGCTCCATCATGGGGACCTTCAGGATATGCAAATGTTGATTATTATTATTTACCTGATGTTCAAGCGTATTATGATATACGTGCTTCTCAGTTTATTTATTTTGGAAGTGGTAGATGGGTTAGATCGAGATATTTACCAAGACAATATCGTAATTACGATTTAAACAGAGGATATAAAGTAGTACTAAATGACTACCATGGTAACAGACCTTACTCAAATTTCAATCATGATCGAGTAAGATACCACAAAGGATATAGAGGTGAAAATCAAAGATCTATTGGATATAGAAATAATGATAGAAGATCAGATAACCATAGATACACACAAAATCGTAGATATGCTGATAACCATAGAAAATCAAATAATTATAGAAATGAAAGACATGATGAAGGACATGGAAACAGTCGTGGAAAAGGTCATGGAGAAGGAAACAATAAACATAATAATAGAAGAAATTAATCCTTTTATTTAAATTAAAAAAGAGCATCGTAAATGATGCTCTTTTTTTTGCCATATCCTTTTTGGTTAAGAAAATTAAAAAACAATTAAATGAAAAATATATAATTACTACATTTGAGGTAATTGTAAATTAATTTCCGAAAAATGATTAAAAATAAATATATTTTAACCTTACTAATTCTAATTTCCTTTCAAATACTTTTAGCACAAAAACCTCAAAAAGTAACTTCCGCTGAAATCTATAATCAAATTGAAAAACTCAATTTCCTAGGATCTGTTCTCTACATTGCAGCACATCCTGATGATGAAAATACCCGATTAATTTCTTATTTATCAAATGAAACCAAGGCCAGAACAGGGTATCTTTCCTTAACACGTGGTGATGGAGGTCAAAATTTAATAGGCCCGCAATTAAGAGAACTATTAGGTGTAATACGTACTCAAGAATTGATAGAAGCTAGAAAAATTGATGGTGGTGAACAATTTTTCTCAAGAGCCAATGATTTTGGTTTTTCAAAAAATCCTGATGAAACATTACAAATTTGGGATAAAGAAAAAGTACTTTCCGATGTAGTTTGGGCAATTAGAAAATTCCAACCCGATGTTATCATCAATCGTTTTGACCATCGCTCACCAGGTACAACTCATGGTCATCATACCTCTTCGGCAATTTTAAGTACTGAAAGCTTTAGCCTAACTAATAATCCTAGCATATTTGCAGATCAATTAAAATTAGTAAAACCATGGCAACCCAAACGCCAGTTTTTTAATACTTCTTGGTGGTTTTATGGAAGTAAAGAAAAATTTGATGGGGCAGACAAAACCAATTTAACAACAATACAAACTGGTGTTTACTATCCAGATTTAGGGAAGTCAAATCAGGAAATTGCAGCTTTAAGTAGAAGTAGACATCAGTCACAAGGTTTTGGAAGTACTGGAAGTCGTGGAGAGGATTCTGAATATCTTGAATTGATTAATGGTGAATCCTTAAAAGATAAATCTAATATATTTGAAGGAATAGACACGAGTTGGAATCGCATTAAAGGCGGAAAACCTATCGGGGATTTAATAGCGGAAATTACGTCTAAATATGATTTTACAAATCCTTCGGCTAGTATTCCCAACTTGGTCAAAGTCTATCAAATGATCCAATCATTAGATGAAGACCATTGGAAACCGGTAAAATCAGAAGAACTGAAAAAAATTATTACAGCTTGTGCTGGCTTATATCTAGAAGCAGTTGCGACAGAGCAAGAAGCAACTCCTGGAAGTATTGTTGGTTTAAAACTGGAGGCTATAAATAGAAGTACAGTATCAATACAATTAGTAAGTGTTGAAACTTTACCAGAGCAAAAAACGATTGTTCAAAACAAAGATTTAAAAAACAACATTTTAGAAAACATAAATCTCAATTTACAATTACCTTCAACAATTGATTACACTCAGCCGTATTGGCTTAAAGAGAAAGGAACTGTAGGGATGTATACGGTAAATGATCAAAAAAATATTGGAATCCCAGATATTATTCGAGAGGTAAAAGTAATTTTCAATATGAAGATTAATGGAGTCGAAATTCCTTTTGATCGCACTGTTGTTTACAAATACAATGATAATGTAAAAGGAGAAATGTATAATTATCTAGACATTGTTCCTGCAGTTACAACAAGTATCCTTGATAAAGTGTCGCTTTTTAATACAGGAAGTCATAAAGCAATAGCTGTAAAAATTAAATCTGGAAAAGACAATATTAAAGGAGATTTGCAACTTGATTTACCTGAAAAATGGATTGTTTCTCCAACATCAATTCCATTTAATTTAGACAAAAAAGGAAACGAAAAAATTGTTTACTTTGAAGTAACTCCTCCCAAAGAACCATCTGAAGTTATTGCAAAAAGTATAGCGGTAATTGACAATAAAATTTATAATACGGACCAAGTAATAATTGACTACAGTCATATCACGAAGCAGCAAGTATTAGCGCCAGCAGAATCAAAATTTATTAAATTAGATTTAAAAATTAATAATCAAAAAATTGGATACATTATGGGCGCTGGTGATGAAGTTCCTGAGAGTTTAACTCAAATGGGATATATCGTTACCCTATTGAATCCAGATGAAATTTCCCCTGAAAAACTAGCCCCTTTTGACGTTATTATTACTGGAATCCGTGCCTATAATACCGTACAAGTATTAACAAACAAACAAAAAATTCTTTTTGATTTTGTAAAAGGAGGAAAAACAATGCTGGTACAATACAACACACCTGATTTAAATCCCGGTCTAGAAATAGCTCCTTATCCTTTAACCATGTCTCGTGATCGTGTTACTGAAGAAGATGCTACAGTAAAATTTCTAGCACCTAATCACCCCATTTTAAATTATCCAAACAAAATTAGCGCTACTGACTTCGAAGGATGGACGCAAGAGCAAGGTTTATATTACCCAAGTGAATACGATAAAGCCTTCACTCCTATCTTATCTTCAAATGACAAAGGAGAAACACCAAAAAATGGTGCATTACTAGTAGCTCCTTATGGAAAAGGATATTACATTTATACAGGTTTGAGTTTATTTAGAGAATTACCCGCAGGAGTCTCAGGAGCTTATCGATTATTGTCCAATATGATTTCATTAAAAAATCCAACAACAATTCCTGATCAGAAAATAAAACCCTAATACTATGGAGGCAAAAAAAACAAAAAATTGGAAAAAAAATTATACATGGGTGCTTATAGCAAATGCCATTTATATTTTGATCTTTTATCTAATAATGAAATTATACTCTTAAAATATGCAACTATTCGATTGGATTGTACTTATTGTAACCCTATTATTTATAGTAATTTACGGAGCTTGGAAAACCAAAGGAAGTAAAAATGTTGAAGACTTTATTCTAGGTGGTAACGAGACCCCATGGTATACTGTAGGGCTTTCGGTTATGGCTACACAAGCTAGTGCTATAACCTTTTTGTCAACTCCAGGACAGGCTTATCATGACGGTATGGGATTTATTCAGTTTTACTTTGGATTACCTATTGCTATGATCGTTATTTGCCTCACTTTTATTCCAATATATCATAAGTACAAAGTCTATACTGCTTATGAATATTTAGAAAAAAGATTTGATTTAAAAACCCGTTCATTAGCTGCAATCCTTTTCTTATTTCAAAGAGGATTAGGAACAGGACTTACCATTTATGCACCTGCTATCATCTTGTCAGCAATATTAGGCTGGAATCTTACTTATATGAACATTGTTATTGGTGTTCTAGTAATTATATATACATTTTCGGGAGGAACTAAAGCGGTAAATGTAACCCAGAAACAACAAATGTTTGTGATTATGTCAGGGATGTTCATTACCTTTTTTCTCATATTGCATTTTTTACCAAACGAAATGACTTTTAGTAATGCCTTGCATATTGCTGGTGCAAATGATAAAATGAATATTGTAAATTTCTCTACTGATCCCGAGGAAAAATATACTTTTTGGAGTGGAATAACGGGAGGATTTTTCTTGGCATTAGCATATTTTGGAACAGATCAATCACAGGTAGGACGTTATTTATCAGGAAAATCAGTCCGAGAAAGTCAGATGGGATTGATTATGAATGGCCTTTTAAAAGTTCCAATGCAGTTCTTTATTTTGTTAACTGGAGTAATGGTTTTTGTCTTTTTTCAATTCAATCCAGTTCCTTTAAACTTCAATCCTAATAATAAAATAACGATTGAAAAATCACAATACAAAGAAGAATATCATGGTTTAGAAAAACAATTGGATGCACTATCAGAAGATAAAAAAGTAATCAATCTATTATATATTGACCAACTCAACCAAGATTATGACAATCCAATTCTTAGAAAGGAATTAATAGCCTTATCCTCGAAGGAAAAAGATTTAAGAGAAAGAGCTAAAGAGATAATTTTAAAAGCGGATAGCCATAGTGAAACGAATGATAAAGATTATGTATTCTTTCATTTCATTCTAAATTATTTACCAAAAGGGCTTATCGGGTTATTACTAGCAGTTATTATATCAGCAGCTATGTCTTCTACCGCATCGGGATTAAATGCATTAGCATCCACAACAGCTATAGATATATACAAGCGTAACCTAAAAGAAGAAAAATCAGAAAAGCATTATCTAAATGCCACTAAGTTCTTCACTTTATTATGGGGTATCATCGCTATTCTTTTTGCTTGCATAGGGACCTTATTTGAAAATTTAATACAGTTGGTAAACATAATAGGCTCCATATTCTATGGTACAGTATTAGGGATATTCCTTGTAGGTTTCTATATTAAACATGTACAAGCCAAAGCAATATTTTATAGCGCTTTAGTAAGTCAAATGACAATTTTTATAATTTATTATTTTGCCATTCATGTGTATCCAAGTGGCGAGGCCAAATTAGGATATTTATGGCTTAACTTTATTGGAGCTATGTTGACTATAATTCTGTCATCATTACTGCAATGGACTGTTTGTAGAAATTCTAAAAAGTAAATTCAGTTATTTCTTTACAAAATGAGAATTGAATATATTCACCAAAGCATTAGGGTTAAATGATTTTAAAAGTATTTTTCCATCTTTATCTAATAAAAAGAAATTTGGATTTGAATAGGCATTAAAATCTACTAAATATTGTTTTTCATCGTCAGTGTTTTTTAAGTTAATCCAGTCTGTCAATTTATTGTCAGTGATAAATTTAATCCACTGACTTTCATCACTGTCATTTAATACCGATACAACTTGAATCTTTCTGTCTTTAAAATAAGCTTTAAATTGATCAAAATAGTTTTTAACTAAAGGTACAGTTTCCATACAATGATGACATGTAGGGCTAAAGAAAACCAAATACGTAAGCTCATTTTGTGCATATATATTAGACAGATTGAATTTTTGACCATTTTGATCTTCCATACTGAAATCAGGAATTTTAGATAACCTAGGTAAGACTTTATTGGTGCTAATTAATGCTTTTAAACCACTTTTTTCCTGATCCGTTAACACATCACAGGTTACTCCGTCTATATATTTTTTAGAAAAATATTCTAACGTTTGTTCTAAATTTTCGTCATCAAAATAATATAAATTAGACATAATCCATTTAGAAAAAATGCCGTAAGCACCTGTTTTACAATTCATACCATCAAACAAAATATCTAAATCCTTTGAATAGTTTTCATTATTTAGAGGTAGCACTCTAATGTACGTGTATAGTAACGTATAGACATTAGGCATCAATATCAATTGCTTATCATTTTTATTTATAAAACTGAAAAATGAATCTCGGTATTTGTATTTTGAAGCTAAATCATCTGGTTTTTTCTCAGCAATTTTATTTTCAATTTTTAAATACAAACTTAGAGATGAATTGGGATACTTAGCAATTATTGATTTACCTAATGCTATTTTTTGATCTACTGTAAGGGTCTTAGAATTGATTTTTTTCTGGTAGTCCAGAAAGTCGATAGTACTATTAGAATACAAACATTTTACATTTGCTATCGCTTTCTCATTCAATTCTAATCCTATTCTATCACCGTTATCTATTGACAGCTCTACATATTCTGTAGGCTTAGATTGAAGCATTAATTTATAAATAACTCCAATAATTTTATTTTTTTTTGTAAAAACAACTTTCTGTTTCGGGGACTTGACAGTAATGCTATCTAGAATAATATCTTGTTTTTTAATACCATAAGTATAGCATAACAGTATTTTTTCATTTACAAGATTCTCTGTATCAATTGTTACAACATACCCGTTTGAGTCTGTATTGACAATAGCTTTCTTAACTACTTGCGAAAAAACTGGATTAATACAACAAAGACTTATAACAATGAAGAAAGATTTTAACGTAGAATACATTACCTAGACTTTATATTTTAAGTCAAATTATGTGACTTAATTACTGATTTCAAAAACAAATATGTTCATGCTTAAAGCAGAATAATTTAATTACTTACTCCAATCAGAAATACTGTCTTTATTCATTTTAACGTAATCTTGATTCCCCGCTTTTTCAGCTGCAACTAAAGATAATTTTGCCGTTTCAATTGCTCCTTTTTTATCACCTTGTTTCGCTTGAATCAATGATTTTAGACGCAAATAGAAGAATGGTTTTTCAGTGCTTAGTTCTAACGCTTTATCCATATAAGTTCTAGACTTTACAATGTCACCGTTCGATTGAAAAAGGTATTGAGCTGATGTAAAATAATCACCTGCGTTAGGCCCTGCTAAAGCTTTTTCTATACTTGCAGTAGCGATTTTTTGTGTAGGCACTTCAAATTTTAAAGCAGCATAAGAATTTTCCCAATACATTTCTAAATACCCATAATTAGTATCTAAACCGCTAAGTCCAATAGTGAAAGTCTCCGCTGCTTTTGGCATAGATTCTTCTTTTACAGTTGTTCTTAATGCTACATTTGCTTCATTAAATTCTTGTGGAGTTCCCCAGTTATCTGTAGTTGAATAAAAAATCACATCCCAGTTTTGGCTACTTGGAACTGTATATAATGCGTATTTTCCCTTTTTCAACGTTTTTCCGTCAATTACAACATCATCACTAAAAGATACTGTTGTGTTTTCATTAGCACCTGTTCTCCATAATTTACCAAAAGGAACTAAATTACCAAAAACAGCTCTACCACGAGCCGAAGGTCTTGAATATACAATCTCAACATTTGTCAATCCAACCATTTGGTTTATCGTAGCTTTAGGGCTTTGTTGTGGAGTTTGTACTTGTGCCTCAATTGTAAATTGAGTAATGATAATAGCTAAAGCAATCAGTATTTTTTTCATATTTAATAAATTATGTTTTTTCAAATTTACAAATTCAGGCATTTGTAAATGTTAATTATTCCTTAATTCCATTTTTATATTGTGAAACAGTCTCAAAGTTAATATCTGAAAAATGATTGATGATCACATCAGCTTCTGATAGATCTTGATCTTTGGAGTGAAAACTATTGTAAGCAACACAAAATATTCCAGCAGCTTTTGCTGCTTTTATTCCATTTGTGCTGTCCTCTATCACAATACAATTATCTTTAGGAGCTACAGATAATGAAGCAGCATGCTCAAAAATAGCAGGATGCGGTTTGGATTTTGGGAAATCTTCCCCACTTACAATATGCGTAAAATAATCATGCAATTTGAATCGGTTAAAAACGCGTTCTATTGTTACTTTTGAAGCCGAAGAGGCTAAAATTAATTGCATCCCCTTTTGATGAAAATCTTTAATTAAGTTTTCTACACCTACTAATAATTCTAAATCTTCCTTTTTATCAAAAGCGTCATTAAAAATAGTGCGTTTTCTCTGAATCATATCTTCAACATCATTTTCAAGCTGAAAAATATCTTTTACTTTTTGAAATGTATTTCTAGTCGAATTTCCTGTAAATGAGGTAAACATTTCTTCGGTGACATCAATTTGCAATTCTCCAAATTGCTGAAAATAAGCATAACGGTGTACCGGTTCTGTGTCTACAATTACACCATCCATGTCAAAAATTACAGTTTGTATCATTTTATAAGTTTATTTTTTTAGTTCTAATTTCTTAAAACAGCATATTATTTTTTAAGCAAATAACGAATCACAGTTTCTGCAGCATATAACCCAAATAATCCTGGCATATAACTGTTTGTTCCATAAAATGATTTTTTATAATTAGAACCATCTGTCATTTTTAAACTTTCTTCATCTTGAATTTCTGAAGAGAAAACGACTTTTAGCTTGTCTATTTTATGTTCTTTTAATCGTCTTCGAATGGTTTTAGCCAAAAAACAATTTTCTGTATTATTAATATCAGCTACCTTCACTTTTGCCGCTTCCATTTTTCCACCGGCACCCATACTAGAAATAATTTTAACTCTTTTTCGCTTGGCGCCAATTATTAAATTTAGTTTTGGTGTTACGCTATCAATACAATCCAAAACGTAATCAAACTCATCAGAAACAATTTCAAATGCGCGCTCTGGTGAAAGGAATTCCTGTACACGTGTCAATTGTAGTTCCGGATTAATATCCATCAATCGATCGCCTACAATAGTGATTTTCGGTAGCCCTACAGTAGAATGTAGTGCCGGTAATTGCCTGTTTATATTTGTAATGTCTACAACATCTCCATCCACAATAGTCATCTTTCCTACTCCTGCTCTTGCTAAAAACTCAGCCGCAAAAGACCCAACACCACCCAGTCCCACGACCAAAATGTTAGCATTTTGTAATTTATTTAATCCTTCTTTTTTAAATAAAAGTTCCGCTCGTTCTGTCCACTCTGCCATTGTTTTTTGTTTAAAGTTTAAGGTTTAAAGTTCAAAAAACTTCACCTTTTGAATATTAGTTATCTTAAATCAAGTCTGTTTTAAAAACAACTTGAACATTATTTTTTATTGTTTGTTGCAATTCGGCTGCCGTGCATCTTTTATATTTTGCCGCCAACGCATATACTTCATCAATTGTTTCTACTACTGTATCTGTTTCTAAAAAAAAACGATCGCTAGGTGTAGAACTAAAAACAGTTTCTAATTCAGGATTTCGCAATAAATATTTCCCAAAAGAAATATAAAACCCATTATCGATTAATATCTTGGCCACTTTTGCATTTTTGGAAAAACCATGAATAATCATGGGAACCGAAATATGCAAGCGTTTTTTGGTCTCTATTACTTCTTGAAAAGCAGCTACACAATGAAGTACAACTGGTTTCTTGTATTCTTGAGCTAAAAGCAATTGTTTTTCGAAAACCGTTTGTTGCAATTTCATTGGAATTTCAATTCGTTTATCAAGTCCACATTCGCCAATAGCAAGGCAATTGGGCTCTTGTAATTTACTTTCAATAATTTCTAAATCGGATTCAAGACGCTGTTCGTTAATAAACCAAGGATGAATTCCTATGGAATAAAATGGAATATTGGCATCAAATTCCCAAGGATATTGATTGACCAACTCCAACACATTTGGATTATTAGTCGAATTATGAATATGTAAATTAAAAAAATCCATTAGTCGTGAAATTTTTTGACTCCTGCTTTTATCTCTATATTCAGGTCGTTTTCCAAAGGCACTTTTGGACAAGAATATTTATGACTATAGGCACAATATGGATTGTATGATGTATTAAAATCAATTGCGATTGTATTGCCTTTTGGTGTTTTTAAATCAATGTACTTCCCTCCTATATAACTCTCATTTCCACAAGTTAAATCTGAAAATGGTAAAAACAAATAGTCTTTGTATTTTTTTTGTTTTGATAACTCAATATTCTTGTAAATATTAAGTTTCATCTTTTTACCGTCGATGGTAAAATGTGCTTCACCATATTTTACATAAACTGGTTTCCTATCTGTTGACGTTTTCATCTCGAAAGGTTTCTCATTATCAGTTCTAATAAATTGAGCGATAACAGCGTATTTTTTATCAATAGGATAAAAGTCTAAAGTTTTAAAAACAGCTAAATCTTCAGCCATCAAAGGACTCGTTTTTGCATCAGCATATTCACTATTGATTTCCTTTTGAAATTTTTCAGCGTCACTACTATCATATTTTTCTTGGGCAAAACCAAAATTTAACTGAAGCAGTATTACTAAGGATAAAAACTTTTTCATTTTTTTTTGTTTCAGCAAAAATAGTTTAAAAGTTACAAAGGGACAAAGACTCTAAGTTACAAAGTTTTCTACCTTTGTAAAAATTTACTATTTAATAATGCTAATAACCGCTTTTCAACGTTACATCAATAATTTCAAGGGATTTTCAAGAGAAATTTGGATTCTTACACTCATCACGTTTATCAATAGAGCGGGAACGATGGTATTGCCCTTTTTATCTAAATATTTAAAGGAAGACTTACAGTTTTCGTATGGTGAAGTAGGTTGGATTATGGTCGCATTTGGTCTGGGTTCCATGTTGGGTTCTTGGCTCGGAGGAAAACTATCTGACAAAATTGGCTTTTATAAAGTAATGGTTTTTAGTTTATTTAGTAGTGGTGTTTTCTTTTTTGCGCTCCAATATATTACCAGTTTTTGGGGATTGTGCTTTGGAATGTTTAGCATTATGACTTTGGCTGATATGTTCCGACCAGCGATGTTTGTTTCATTAGGTGCTTATGCAAAACCCGAAAATAGAACACGCTCTTTAACATTAGTTCGATTGGCTGTAAATCTAGGTTTTGCAGCTGGCCCCGCTTTGGGTGGTTTGATTATCATGGGAATTGGATATCAAGGTTTGTTTTGGGTTGATGGTAGTTCCTGCATTGTGGCGATTTTGATTTTTGCTCTTTTGGTAAAAGAAAAGAAAAAATCCTCACACCATGACCCACATGCCACCATACTGGAGGCCGCTTCCGTATTTAAGGATACCATTTTCTGGATTTTTCTATTTGTTAGCTTTGTCACGGCAATGATTTTCTTTCAATTATTCACCACTTTACCTTTATATCATAGTGAAAAATTTGGTTTGAGTGAATTGCAAACCGGTTTATTGATGACCTTAAATGGTTTATTGATTTTTGCATTAGAAATGCCTTTTGTGGGTTATTTTGAAAGAAAAAAAGTGCAGAAACTCAAAATTATTCTTTGGGGAGCATCAATAATGGCAGCTAGTTTTTATTTATTACTCATCAATGTTTGGGCAGGAATACTTATAATTGCCATGATTATGATGTCTATTGGTGAAATATTTGCTTTTCCGTTTTCGAATACTTTTGCGATGAGTAGGGCACCTAAAGGACATGAAGGGCGTTATATGGCATTGTATACCATGAGCTTTAGTTTAGCTCATATTGTGAGTTCTAAAGTTGGACTTGAAATTATTGCTCGATTTGGTTACCAAGTAAATTGGTTCGTTATGGGAACTTTTGGTATTTCGGCAGTTTTATGTTGTATTTGGATCCAAAAACTGCTAAAATTAGAAAATAAACTAGCCTGAATCTAAGTTTTCCTACAGAACTCCTATTCAATATATCGCGTTAAAATTGATGAAAATTAACTGATTACCAATATTTTACTTTTTTATAACTATAAAAATAGTTTTATAACTGCAATTTTAGTTGTAAAACTAAAAAAATAGTTGTAAGTTTGAATTGCGTTAAGGATAGTAGGCGATATCCTCGTAGTGAAACGAAGAGATAAAGCCGAATAGCCTGCCCCCGCTTTTTTTGCGGGGAACGCCCAAATAAAACTTGAGCTATGCAAAAACTGACAAACAAAGAAGAAGAGATCATGCACATTTTATGGAAGCTAAAAAAAGCGTTTGTAAAAGAAGTCATGGAAGAAATCACAATTGATCCACCACATTATAACACTTTATCGACTATTATACGGAATCTAGAAGAGAAAGGATATGTATCGTATCATGCTTATGGAAAAACTCATCAATACTTTCCTATTGTTACTATTGAAGAGTACCGAAAAAAATTTATGAATACCGCTATTGATAATTATTTTAATAGTTCCTATAAAAACATGGTTTCCTTTTTTGCCAAGGAGGAAAAAATTTCGGCAGCGGAGTTGCGAGAGATTCTGGAAATGATTGAAAATAAAAAATAAAGGTATGGAAACGCTATTTATTTATCTCATCAAATCCAGTGGATTACTTGCGTTGTTTTTTGTAAGCTACCATTTTATGTTGCGAAAGGAAACTTTTTTTACCAGTAATCGTTGGTTTTTATTAAGTGGATTAATTACGTCCGTGGTTTTACCTCTTGTAATTTTTACAAAAATAATTTGGGTGGAGCCTGTTGTAACAAATACAAATTGGTCCAATATTCCTGCATCGAATTATATAGAAGAAAAATCATTTGAAGACTATTTACCAATACTAACTATTTTAACTTACAGTCTTGGGATACTTTTATTGCTAGCCAAATTTGCCTATGATTTTTATAGTTTACAAAGGGTCTTAAAAGGAAAATCGACTCAACAACAGGCTGATTTTAAACTTATTGACATAAAAGAAAATCTAGCACCATTTTCATACTTTAATACTATTGTTTACAATTCGGCATTATACAGCCCTATCGAGTTAGAAAATATTTTAGAGCATGAAAAAATTCATAGTGAACAACACCATACTGTTGACGTTCTGATTTCGAGATTGTTTTGTATTGTTTTTTGGTTCAATCCATTTATTTGGTTGTATAAAAAAGCGATTTTGCAAAACCTTGAATTCATTGCTGACAGTGAAGCATTAAAAAAAATATCAGACAAAAAAGCCTATCAAATCACGCTTCTAAAAATAACAACACAGGAAAATTGTGTTGCCATTACCAATCATTTTTATCAATCATTAATCAAAAAACGAATCGTTATGTTAAACAAAAATCAATCAAAAAAAAGGAATTCTTGGAAGTACTTATCAATACTTCCTGCTCTAGTTGCCTTTGTATTTCTATTTCAAATTGAAGTAGTTGCACAGGAAAAAGTAAAAGAAACAATGACTACGGTAAAAGAAAGTCCAGATAACGACTTAAAAACTGAACTTAGCCAAAGTAGCCCTGACCCCATCAAAAAAACGAGAACTGTCACCGTGCACTCTACAAAAGATGGCGATAATGAAAAAGTAAAAACTATCTATATTGATGGTAAAGAAGCAAGTCAAGCTGACTTAGACGCATTAGATCCCAGTGTAATTAAGACTATGGACGTTAATAAAAATGACGAAAAATCAACCATTAAAATAATCACTAAAAATAGTAATGGTATTCCAAATGACACCGAAATTTTTATAAACGGAAAAAAAATGAGTAAAAAGGAATTAGATGAATTGGATTCAAAAGATATTGAAACAATGGATGTAAGAAAATCTAATGCTACGAATTCTAACAAAAATACAATTAGAATAATTACTAAA
Source organism: Flavobacterium sp. WC2421 (assembly GCF_040822115.1). Classification (NCBI taxonomy): domain Bacteria; kingdom Pseudomonadati; phylum Bacteroidota; class Flavobacteriia; order Flavobacteriales; family Flavobacteriaceae; genus Flavobacterium; species Flavobacterium sp. WC2421. The sequence continues at coordinate 3,309,075 of NZ_CP162004.1, forward strand.
ACAAGAACTCAATATTCTGACAATAAAGACATTCCAACTCCTCCAACTCCTCCAACTCCACCTACTTTTAATTTTAAAGCTCCAAAAGCCCCTAATTTTCCCAAGGCTCCAAAGGCTCCGAAAGGAGATCCAATCACAGGAGATAAAAAAGCTTGGAAAGACTTTGATATAAAAATGGAAGAGTTCAACAAAAAAATGGAAGCCATAGCACCCGAAATGGAAGCATTTGACAAAAAAATGGCAGAGTTTGATAAACAAATGGAACCTTTTAATGCTCAAATGGAAATTTTTGAAAAAAAAATGAAAGTGTTCGAAAAGCAAATGGAAGAATACGAAGTCAAGCTAAATGAAAATAAATAGAAATTATAAATCATTGAAGACGGTCAATATCAAGACCGTCTTTTTTTATATCTTTGAAAAAAATAAATCCAACTATGTTTAAAATAGTAGCTCAACTCAACAAACTTATCCTACCCAGTTTTACGAAGCAAAGATTAGATTTGGCCAAAGCCAAAAAATGGCAAATGGCAATTATTGGATTTAGATATTATGTAACTACAAGAGCATTAGACTAGTGCAAATAACATGAAATAAATTTTAATTTTATTTTAAAATTGACTTGCAAAACTAATAAGATTGCTTATATTTGCACCCGCATTAAGGCCTCGTGGCGCAACTGAATAGCGCACTTGATTACGGCTCAAGAGGTTACTGGTTTGAATCCAGTCGAGGTCACAAAAAAACGCAATTATCTACTTATTTGATAATTGCGTTTTTGCTTTTATATAATTCACACCAGAACCAAATGCCAGAATACAACCTTGATTTACAATACAATGATATCACCTACGGTGTAGAAGATGTCAATTTCAAGGAATTTGAATCTTGCACATTTACAAATTGTGATTTCTCACAATGCAATTTTATAGCGGTTACCTTTATCGATTGTAGTTTTAACAATTGTAATTTTAATACCTCAAAAATAAACCATGTTGCTTTGCGAACCGTTTATTTTAATAATTGTAAAGTAAAGGAAGTTAACTTTGCTATGTGTGACAAACTAATTTTTGAAATCCATTTTAAAGACTGTATTCTTGACTTTTCTAAATTTTATACCCTAAAGTTAAAAGGAACTACTTTTACGAATTGTAACCTTGTAGCAGTCGATTTTATGAGTGCCGACCTGACCGAAGTACAATTCAATAATTGTGATTTATATCGAGCCGAATTTGAGAAGGCGAATGCCAACAAAGCTAATTTTAGAAGTAGTTATAATTACACTATTGATCCCACCAAAACGAAGTTAAAAAAGGCTATTTTCTCTCTAACTACCGTAAAAGGACTTTTGCATAAACACGATATTGTTGTGGTATAATTACAATTGTTTCTCCATTTTGTAATCTTCCATTAAGTAACCATGACCAATTTCTATATCTTCTTCCCCGACTATTGTAAAACCCATTTTTTGATAAAAAGTGCAGGCATTATTAAATCTATTTACATTTAGAGAAATACAATTAGAATCATTTTCAGTAGCATAAGAGGCTACTACATCAATTAAAGCTCTTCCTGCTCCTTTACCTTGTGCTTCTGGAAGTAAATATATTTTATGCAAACGAGTTTCTTTTTTACCCAAATAATTATGCTCATAGGACGCAAAACCAAGACAAGTAACGTCGTCATAAACCAATATAAAATGATGCATTTTATTGATCATATTATCCGATAAAGTCTCTTCAGAATAAAAAGCAGATAACATAAAGTCTAATTGTTCTTTAGACAAGATTTTACCATACACATCTGGCCAAGTAGCGTATGCTATATCTTTAATTAGTTTTAAATCTTTAGAAGTAGCATTAGAAATCGTAATCATAGTTTATGTTGTAAATAAAATTATTAATTTGAAAAAACTCTGTTTTCCTGTTCACTCACTCTAATAAAAGTGGTTCTTTTAGTCAATTCTTTTAACCTTGAAGCGCCAACATACGTACATGCACTTCGCAATCCTCCAAGAATATCCAATAAAGTATTGGCTACATTTCCCTTAAAAGCCACCTCAACGGTCTTTCCTTCACTTGCTCTATATTCAGCCACACCACCAACATGCTTGTCCATTGCTGTTGTAGAACTCATTCCATAAAACTTTTTGAATGGCTGTCCGTTAATATCAATTAGTTCTCCACCACTTTCTGTATGTCCTGCCAGCATTCCTCCAAGCATAACAAAATCGGATCCTGCGCCAAAAGCTTTGGCTATATCTCCAGGAGTAGAACAACCTCCATCACTTATGATGTGTCCTCCTAAACCATGAGCCGCATCCGCACATTCAATAATTGCTGACAGCTGTGGATATCCAACACCTGTTTTCACTCGAGTCGTACATACTGATCCTGGACCAATACCTACTTTAATAATATCTGCTCCCGCTAATAACAACTCTTCAACCATTTCGCCAGTAACTACATTTCCTGCAATAATTACTTTGTCAGGATATTGCTTGCGGGTTTGTTTCAAGAAATTTACAAAATGCTCCGAATAGCCATTGGCTACATCAATACAAATAAATTTAAGTAATGGGTTTGCTTGTAGTATTTCGGCAATTTTTTTAGAATCATTTTTACCTGTTCCTGTACTTATAGCAATGTATTCATAAAATTCTGGTGCAACTTCTTTTAAAAAAGTAGTCCATTCATCAACAGTATAATGTTTGTGAATAGCCGTAAATAATTTTTCTTTGGCTAATGCACTTGCCATTTCAAATGTACCGACCGTATCCATATTTGCAGCCATAATGGGAATCCCATTCCAAGTAGCCGTACTATGTAAAAATTTAAATTCTCGTTCTAAAGAAACCTGAGATCTACTTTTTAGTGTAGAACGTTTGGGTCTTATCATTACATCTTTGAAACCTAGCTTAAGATCCATTTCTATTCTCATAATTTTCTTTTTTATAAAAAATTAAACTTTCTTGGGTATAAAAATAGAAAATTCAGAGCCTACATTAGGTTCTGATACTACTTTTATAAATCCATCGTGATTTTCAACTATTCGCTTGCATATTGCTAAACCAAGTCCCGTTCCAGAGTACTTCGAACCAGTTTCTAAACGTTGAAATAAAATAAATATTTTTTCGGCATATTCTTGTTTAAACCCAATTCCATTATCCTTTATTACTATTTTATAATAATCTTCATTAGTAATAATTTCATTATTATATACCTCATTTTCATCAATTTCTCCAGAAAAGATTGATATTATAGGCGCTACATCTTCTTGACTGTATTTAAGTGAATTAGATATTAAATTTATAAAAAGTTGTTCCATCTGAAATGAAATCACTTTAACAGTAGGCAAATTTTCTACATTTATTTCTGCTTTTTTATCTTCAATATCCGAAGATAAATCATCCACAACCTGTAGAACTAATTCTTTTAAATTTGTCTCTTCAAAAACTTTATCACCTTTAATTGTTCTGGAGTAATTTACCAAGTCGATTAGCAAGGTTTGCATTTTATTAGCCGAAGTTCTAATTTTAGAAAAGTATACTTTCCCTTGGTCAGATATTGCACCTAACTCTTTAGATTCAATTCTGGAAATAAACATTTGAATTTTATGAAGAGGTTCCTGTAAGTCATGACTCACAATATTATTAAAAGACTCTAATTCTTCATTGATGTTTTTTAATTCTTTATTATTTTCCTCTAATTCAATTGTTTTTTTAAATTGATCAGTCATATCATAATTGACACCTGTTTTAACCATTTCGCCTTTACCATTCTTGGTAAAACTACCTACTGACATTACGTATCTTAAATCACCATTTGGTAATACAAAACGGAACATCAATGAAGTAGGTTTATAGGTCTTTAATGAATCCAAATGCATTTGGGTTACATAATCGACATCTTCCGGATGAATATATTTTGAAATGTTCTCTAAACTAGGAGTAAATGATTGTGGCTCTAAACCCAACAGACGAAAGAAATTGTCAGATAATGTATAGGTATTTCTCTCTAAATTAATCTTCCAATGACCAAAACCAGCAATTTTCTCCGCTTCATTAAAAGAACGATTTAAAAACTGTAATTCATCATTGGTTTTCTTCAGTTCATAAATATCAACATTCATTTTATTAAAGGACAATAGCAAAATCAATAGTGAAAGAATAACCAGTAAAAAAGCACTTATTATAGAATCTTGCAATTCAAACTGATGATTGTCATTATGGATTTTAACTTTATCCCCCTCAGCGTTTATTGTTTTATAAACGAAGTTTTTCATGGACTCCGTAAAATTATTGCTTTCTTGAAGCTTTGCGTTTAATACTTTACTATCTGGATTACTACTTTTTGCTAAAAGTAGCGTTTCTCTGAAAAGTGCAAATCGAAAATCAATTAGTTCTTTGAGCCTTTTAACATCTTTAACTCGAGCTGGATTATTAACTACTAATTTATTAATGCGTTTAAAATTAGACTCAATTTCCCCTTTTCTCAAAAATCTATTTTCTAAATAAGACTCATCCTTAGTGATAATATAACTTCTAAGATTAGCTTCATAAATACTAATAACAGACAAGACTTTTTCTAATTCTAATTGCGTTTCGGTAGCATTTGCAATTAAATTAACAGAAGAGTCTAAGCTACGCATTTGAGTATAAAAAACCGAAGCTATATAAACCACCACCGCTATAGCAATACCTAATGCTATTTTGAAGACTTGTGAGTTTTTATACAGTTTTATTAACTTCATGGTTTTGCTTCTTATATGCTAAAGAAAAAAGTTTCTTTATTTAATCCTGAAGAATGAAATTGCCAATTGATATTTAAAACCTCTTTAATTACTTTTTTAAGTTTAGTAAAGTCATTTGGTTTTTTGATGTAAATATTTGCCCCTTCAATAAAAGTTTCTTCAATATCTTTTTCTGATGATGAAGTGGAATATATAGCAATGGATACCTCCTTAAATCTAATATCCGATCGTATCTCTTTTAAACATTCAAATCCCGATTTACGTGGCATATTTAAATCTAAAAAAAGTAAATGCGGCAAAATAATATCTGGATTTGCTAGATATTCCATTAGATCTTTACCATCATTAAATAAAGTTAACTTATTATTCATTTTAAGTTCCATCATTGCATCACTAAAAAATGTGCGATCATCTTCATCATCATCAGCAATCAAAATACGCATTGAATCTTTATGTGAAATCATATTATTGGGGTGTTTTTTATTTATTAATGGGATAAATTTCGTCTTTTATCTACAATCCTTTTAAATGCAGATGGAGTCAATCCTGTAACTTTTTTAAATTGACTTGATAAGTAAGCTACACTACTATAGTTTAATTTATACGAGACCTCCGTTAAGGTCAATTGATCTTCAATAATTAACTTTTTGGCTCTTTCTATTTTTTGGATAATAATGAAATTTTCTATCGAAGAATACGTGTTTTCAGAAAAAATATTAGTTAAATATCCATAACTAAAATTTAGTTTATCCGATAAATATTGAGAAATAGTTACCGCTGGTAATTTATCATTCTCATAAATCATTTCAACAATAGTATCTTTTATCCTTTGAATGAGCTGACTTTTTTCATTATTGACAATAAAAATAGAATATCGATTTAATGAATCTTGAAGTTCAGCAAAACATTCATCCGAAACACTATCACTAATCTCAATTTCTCCTAAATCTAGCAGCTTGTGTTTTATATCTAATCGTTCTAATTGTTCTTGTAAAATTACTCTACAAGCAACGATTCCATCATATTTTATATAGAGTTTCATTTAGGCTACAATTTAATTTTTTTGAACATTCAAGTGATAAATATATATTAAAAATAATAATTGGAGAAAAAAACATACTCATTAAACAAAAAATATATTTTTTTATTATTACAAATAATTGATTCTAAATTGTTTCTCCTTTATAGATGAAACAATTTAAAACGCCTTTTTTATCCATGAATTGTTTCGCCTTTACCATAATTCGCAATAACCGAAGCTTCAAAGTCAATCCATTCTCTCCAGCGCTTCTCTACATCAATTCCCGTACCATATTTTCGAGCATAAGTAATAAATGTAGTATAATGCCCCGCTTCACTTTCCATTAAATCTCTGTAGAATACCGATAATTCTTCATCTTGAATGTTTTCTGAAAGCACTTTAAAACGTTCACAACTTCTTGCTTCAATCATAGCGGAAAACAATAATCGTTCTACCAAACTAGAAACTCTACTACCATTTCCGCTTTTCTTCATATATAAGTACAATTCATTTACATAATCATCTTTGCGTTCACGTCCTAGCTTCAATCCTCTTTTGATAATGATGTTATGTACCATGTCAAAATGTTCAATTTCTTCTTTGGCTAAAGCCAATAAGTCCTTAACCAAATCTTGATGCTCTGAATTATTGGTAATGATTGTTATTGCATTTGTGGCTGCTTTTTGCTCACACCAAGCATGATCTGTCAAGATTTCTTCAATATTTTTCTCCACTATATTGACCCATCTTGGATCTGTTGGCAATTGTAACCGTAATACACCCATTTTTCTTTTGTTTAAGGTTTAAAAAAATGTTTAAAGTTTAAAGTTAAGTAAATAACAAAAAAAGTTTAAAGTTTTGCAATGATTTTAGGCAATCACAAAACTTTAAACTTTAAACTTGAAACTTGAAACTATAAAATTAAAAAACGAAGATCGCTCTTTCGCTCATCATTTCGTTCACTTCATTTGCTACTTCTTCGATGATAGCTTCATTAGTATGGTTCATTAATACTTTATCAATTAAAGCAACAATTGTTTCCATATCTTCTTCTACTAATCCACGAGTTGTAATTGCTGGAGTACCTACACGAATTCCTGAAGTGACAAATGGTGATTTATCATCAAATGGAACCATGTTTTTATTTACTGTGATTTCTGCTTTTACTAATGCATTTTCAGCATCTTTACCAGAAATATTTTTATTTCTTAAATCGATTAACATCATGTGGTTATCCGTTCCTCCAGAAATGATATTGTATCCTCTTTTTACAAAAGCATCTGCCATAGCATTTGCATTTTTCTTTAATTGCATTGCATAAGTAAAGAATTCATCTTGTAATGCTTCTCCAAATGCAACCGCTTTAGCAGCGATAATGTGCATTAACGGTCCTCCTTGATTTCCAGGGAAAACAGCTAAATCTAATAATGATGACATCATTCTGATTTCTCCTTTTGGTGTAGTTAATCCCATTGGGTTTTCAAAATCTTTACCCATCAAGATTAATCCTCCTCTAGGTCCACGTAATGTTTTATGTGTTGTAGTTGATACAATATGACAATGAGGAATTGGGTCATTCAACAATCCTTTAGCGATAAGACCTGCAGGATGAGAGATATCAGCAAATAGAATTGCTCCTACACTATCAGCAATTACTCTAAAACGCTCAAAATCCATATCACGTGAATAAGCCGAAGCTCCTGCGATAATTAATTTTGGTTGCTCTTTAGTAGCAATTTCTTGAATTTTATCATAATCTAAACGTCCTGTCTCAGCATCCACTCCGTAAAATACAGGAGAATATAAACGTCCTGAGAAGTTTACTGGTGATCCATGAGTTAAATGCCCACCATGCGATAAGTCAAAACCTAAGATTTTGTCACCAGGCTTCAAACAAGCATGATAAACCGCAGTATTTGCTTGTGAACCAGAGTGTGGTTGTACATTTGCATAAACGGCTCCAAACAATTCTTTAGCTCTATCAATAGCGATTTGTTCAATTACATCTACTACTTCACAACCACCGTAATATCTTTTACCAGGATAACCCTCAGCATATTTATTAGTTAATACAGATCCAGCTGCTTCCATTACTTCGTCACTTACAAAGTTCTCTGAGGCAATAAGTTCTAATCCGTGTATTTGTCTTTCTTGTTCTTCTAGAATAAGGTCAAAAATTTGTTCGTCGCGTTGCATTTCTTTGATTTTAGTTAATTTGAAGCAAAAATACAAAAAAACGTTTGCTAAACTGCTAGATTATGATATATTTGAACTATAATTTTCAACAAAACAATTAACATATTATGCCGATATCAGCCAACGATACTAACAGAAAATCATGGATTGAAGTCCCTGAAAATAGTGACTTTCCTCTTCAGAATATTCCTTTTGGAGTTTTTCTTACCAAAGAAAATGTTGTTACAGTAGGAACTCGAATAGGTGATCATGCAATTGACTTAGGTGCTTTACAACAACTAAATTACTTTGCAGGTATTGAATTAACTGATGATATGTTCATGCAAGACACGTTGAACGACTTTATCTCTGATGGTAAAAAAACATGGAGATTGGTTCGTAATCGTATTGCTGACATTTTTGACAGCACAAATCCAAAACTACGAGACGACCAAAAACATAGAGACATTGTAATTTTTAATATAGCCGATGTAGAAATGCAATTACCAGTTCTTATTGGTGACTATACTGACTTCTATTCTAGCAAAGAACACGCAACAAATGTAGGAAAAATGTTTCGCGATCCTGAAAATGCTTTATTACCAAACTGGCTTCATATACCTGTAGGATACCATGGTAGAAGTTCTACTATTGTACCTTCCGGGATTCCTGTTCACAGACCTATGGGACAAACATTACCAGCTGGTGAAACCACTCCTGTATTTGGTCCTTCTCGTTTAATTGATTTTGAATTGGAAACTGCCTTCATCACTACTGATGCAAATATAATGGGAGAAATTATTCCTATCAACGAAGCCGAAGACTATATCTTCGGAATGGTTTTATTAAATGATTGGAGTGCCCGTGACATTCAAAAATGGGAATACGTACCGTTAGGTCCTTTCTTAGCAAAGAACTTTGCTTCGTCAATATCACCTTGGATTGTAACTATGGATGCATTAGAACCATTTAGAGTTCCTGGACCAAAACAAAATCCAAGTCCGCTACCCTATCTACTACAAAAAGGAAAACACTCTTTTGATATCAATTTACAAGTAGCTATTCAACCTGAAAATGCTGAACCAACAGTTGTGAGTAACTCTAACTTTAAATACATGTATTGGACTATGAACCAACAATTAGCGCATCATACTTCAAACGGTTGTCGCGTTAATTCTGGTGATATGATGGGGTCAGGAACTATTTCTGGACCTACTCCAGATAGTTACGGCTCTATGCTTGAATTGACTTGGGGAGGTAAAAATCCTATCACGTTAAATGATGGTACGGAGCGTAAATTCATCAATGACAACGATACAGTAATCATGAAAGGATTCTGTAAAAACGGACAAGTACGTATTGGTTTTGGAGAAGTTTCTTCAAAATTATTACCGCCGTTTGTACGAAAATAAAAAAACATAAAAGTATAAAAAAGGCCCGTTTCAATTGAAACGGGCCTTTTTTTATAAGTAAAAAATATTATTTATTTCCTTTTTCAAAATCAGCGACGAATTGTGCCAATCCAATATCAGTTAATGGGTGTTTCAACAATCCGTAAATAGCCGAAAGTGGTCCAGTCATAACATCAGCACCAATTTTCGCACAGTTTACAATATGCATCGTGTGACGTACAGAAGCTGCAAGAATTTGAGTTTCATAACCGTAGTTATCATAAATCAATCTGATTTCTTCAATCAAAGCCAATCCATCTGTAGAAACATCATCTAAACGACCAATAAATGGAGAAACATAAGTAGCTCCCGCCTTAGCAGCTAATAATGCTTGACCCGCTGAGAATACTAAAGTTACATTCGTTTTAATTCCTTTATCTGAGAAGTATTTTGCCGCCATAACTCCTTCTTTAGTCATAGGTAATTTTACCACAATTTGCTCATGCAAATCAGCTAATTCCTCCCCTTCTTTAACCATTCCATCATAATCAAGCGCATTTACTTCAGCACTTACATCACCGTCAACAAGATTACAAATGTCAACATAATGCTTCATAATGTTGTTTTTTCCAGTAATTCCTTCCTTAGCCATCAATGATGGATTAGTCGTAACTCCGTCCAAAACCCCTAATGCTTGCGCTTCCTTAATTTGAGCTAAATTAGCCGTGTCAATAAAAAACTTCATACTATTTCTATATTAAATTGTGTGTTCCTTTTTTTGGGCGTGACCACAAGGGTCAGGCTCTACGTTACAATCTCCCTAAAAAACGGGAGGATTTTCACTGCGATCCTTCACGCAATTGCAAAATCAATAAAATCCGGTGCAAAATTACAACTTATAATGATTCATTAGCATTTTTTCATACATTTTATCCGGAAGTATTCGTTTCAATACAATCGAAAACTTTTGCATAAAAGCCCCTACTTTATAATGAATTTTAGGATCTTTTGTTTGAATAATAGCATAAACCGCTTCAGCCATTTCATTAGGATTACTGCCACTGTCCACATGTTCATCCATCGTTTTTAGCGTATTCCCATAAGGAACTTCATAAGCCGATCCTGGAATTACAGGAGCGTGGTACCGTCCCGAAGCAATATTAGTAGCAAAATCTCCAGGTGCAACATTAGTAATATGAATCCCAAAAGATTTCACCTCCATACGCAAAGACTCCGTAATTAATTCAAGTGCGCCCTTTGAAGCCGAGTACATCGAGCGGTACGGCAAACCCATATAAGCCGCTATGGAAGTGATATTTATTATTAAACCTGATTTTTGTTCCCGCATTTGTGGTAATACCGCTTGCATCACTGCAATAGGACCAAAGAAATTAGTGTCAAAATGATTCTTCATTTCCACAGTTGGAATTTCTTCTAGTGGACCTGTTATCCCAACACCAGCGTTATTAATAACAATGTCTAATCGTCCTGAAGTAGCAATAATCTTGGCTACAGCCGATTGAATAGATGCTGTATCTCTAACATCTAATGCAACAAGTGGAAAAACCGAATTCAAAACCCGCTCTGGATTCCTACTCGTTCCATAAACAACAAACCCTTTTTGATGTAAAAACTCCCCAATAGATTTCCCTATTCCTGAGGAACCTCCTGTAACTAAAACTACTTTACTCATAATTGATTGTTGTTTAACTGTATTTTAGAATAGACCAAAAATAAAAAAATCCTCCATAAGGAAGACTACTATTCTATATATTTTGAAAATATTTCAAAATTGGCAAAAAAAAATCTGAAACAAGTTCAGATTAAAAAAAAATGGCAAGCGACCTACATCGCACCGCTCAACCACGTACCCTTGCTATGTTCCCATCCTGGGGGAGTCTGCAGGAGCTGGTCGTGTAGGACTTGCCGGTGCAAATATACAATCTTTTTATATTTTTGCAAGCGCTTTGTGCTCTTAAAATAACATTGTATATTGGTCTATTCAAAATTTAAACCATGAAAAAATATAACTTACTATCTATCATTTTATTAGGAATGACACTTTCTAATTGTGGAGATACAAAAAAAGGAGAAAATACTTTATTTACCTTCGATATTACCAATTTTAAAGAAAAATATACACAACAAGACCAACTTAATTTAGCAATAACCAACTCCAATTCGAAAACTATTGACAGCATTGTATATTATGTAAATGATGTAAAAGTGGGTTCAAAAAAAGGAGGAGATCCGATTTTATTTGAACTAAAAGATCAAAAACTAGGGTACCAAAACCTCAAAGCATTAGTATATTATGGCGGAGAAAATGCTGAAGCCACTTCTAGAGTTGAACTCGTGTCCAATGTAAAACCAAAACTTTTGAATTACAAAATCGTGAATAAATACCCACACGATACAATGTCTTTTACGGAAGGTCTAGAATTTCATGGAGACACGCTATATGAAAGTACTGGTAATCCCGAAGGTAGAAAATCATACCTTAGAAAATACGATTATAAAACAGGAAAAGTATATAATCAAATAGATTTAGATCAAAAGTATTTTGGTGAAGGAGTTACTATATTAAACGATAAGATATACCAATTAACATGGCAATCAAAAGTAGGATTTATCTATGATTTAAAGACGTTTAAAAAAATCAAGACGTTTAATTTTGACAAGGAAATTGAAGGTTGGGGAATGACAAATGACGGTAAATACATTTACCAAACTGATAAAACAGAGAAAATTTGGAAGATGGATCCTGAAAACCAAAAAATGATAGATTATATCAATGTTTATTCTGGAGATTCTAAAATTAAATCCATCAATGAATTGGAATGGATTAATGGTAAAATCTATACTAATGTATGGCAAAAAGACGCCATTGCAGTTGTGAATCCAACATCTGGAGCAGTAGAAGGAATTTTAGATATGTCTGGCTTGAAAAAATTTATTAAAAATGCTGATGCAGATGTTTTAAACGGAATTGCTTACAATCCAAAAACCAAAACCATTTTTGTAACTGGAAAAAACTGGGATACGCTTTTTGAAATAACGGTTTCTGAATAATTTTAAATGACAACACTACTTATCAATATTAAGGAATTACTCCAAGTACGGGAAACTTCGGTCGCTAAAGTTTCAGGTGCCGAAATGGGAATGCTTCCAACTATTAAAAATGCCTTTTTAGTAATCAAAGATAATTTGATTGCCGATTTTGGTTCGATGGAGAATCTTCCTAAACTAATAGCTGACAAAACCATTGATGCAACTGGAAAAATGGTTTTACCTACTTGGTGTGACAGTCATACTCATATTGTATATGCGGGGAATCGAGAGCAAGAATTTGTGGATCGCATCAATGGACTTACTTATGAAGAAATTGCCAATCGTGGTGGTGGAATATTAAATTCAGCTCAAAAGCTAAATGCAACCACCGAAGAAGAAATATACAACCAATCCAAAGAACGGCTGGAAGAAGTCATGCGTTTAGGAACGGGCGCTGTTGAAATCAAATCGGGTTACGGACTTACAGTTGAAGGGGAATTGAAAATGCTGCGAGTAATCAAGCGTTTGTCGCAAAACTATCCTATAGCTATAAAAGCAACCTTTCTTGGTGCTCATGCCTTTCCTTTAGAATACAAAGAAAATCATCAAGGATATATTGATTTATTAGTCAACGAAATCCTTCCTGAAATTGCACAAAATAAACTCGCAGATTATATTGACGTCTTCTGTGAAACAGGTTATTTTACTGTTGCGGAAACGGAGCAAATTATGGCAGCGGGAATTCGCTTTGGCTTAAAGCCAAAAATTCATGTCAATCAATTCAACTCCATTGGAGGAGTTCAAGCAGGAATAAAACACAATGCGCTATCTGTAGATCATCTCGAAGTAATGAAGTCAGAAGATATCGAAGCTTTGAAAAATACTGAAACAATGCCAGTTGCTTTGCCATCTTGTTCCTATTTCTTGAGCATTCCATATACTCCAGCACGTGAAATGATAGCTGCAGGATTGCCATTAGCACTAGCTACAGATTACAATCCAGGCTCTACACCATCTGGAAATATGAATTTTGTAGTTGCAACTGCTTGTATCAAAATGAAAATGACACCTGAAGAAGCAATAAACGCCGCTACAATAAATGGAGCTTATGCTATGGGAGTTTCAGAAACTCATGGTAGTATAACGATTGGTAAAAAAGCAAATCTTATTCTTACCAGACCTATCCCCTCTTATTATCAACTGCCTTATGCATTTGGCAGTAATTTAATTGAGACTGTTTTTATTGAAGGAAACGGTATTGAATGATAAAAGAAACTACCTCTAAAGTTGTTTTTGAGACTGCTACTTTTTATATCTTTATCACTAAATTATTTTTTAATGATTACATCAAAAATAATCTCAAACGGGATCTTAAGAGCATTACTAACTATTGTAATAATATGTTGTGTTTTGTATTTTTTATATGAAATACAAACTGTAATTCTCTATTTGTGTATTTCACTCATCCTTTGTTTAATCGCAAACCCATTTCTCTTATTTTTAAATCAAAGACTTAAATTCAAAAAAATATTTGCAACAATAACAACCTTGTTACTATTTGTATTTATACTTGTAGGTTTTGTACTTCTTTTTGTCCCACTTATCATTTCACAAGCAGAAAACTTATCCCTATTAGATACTAATTTACTTCAAAGTCAACTTACAATATTAGAACATAATATAGAAAACTACTTTAACATACATAATTTAGATCTACAAGGAATCTTAAATAACTCCAATTTGTCTTCTAAGATTAATTATAATTTTTTTACTGACTTTATCAATACAATAATTAATCTTGTTGCTGGGTTTGGGATGGGATTAGCATCTGTTTTCTTTATTACTTTTTTCTTTTTAAAGGACCAGAAAATTTTTAAGGAAAAAGCAAAAAAAATACTTCCAGATTCCAATGAAGAAAAAATTCTAAACTCAGTTGAAAAAATAAATCAGTTACTCACTAGGTATTTTATTGGTCTACTGGTTCAATTGACTGTAGTATTTATACTTTATTTCATAGTTCTAATCATTTTTGGAAGTAAGAATGCTTTTATTATTGCATTCTTATGTGCCCTACTAAACGTAATTCCTTATATAGGCCCTATAATAGCTACAGTTTTATCAGCCATACTAACACTTATCAGTGCTATTGGAACCGATTTTAAAACTGAAATGCTTCCTACAACAATATATGTAGTAATTGGTTTTCTCATTGTTCAAATTTTAGATAATAACATCAGCCAGCCCATCATTTTTTCAAAAAGTGTTAAGTCACATCCATTAGAAATATTTTTGGTCACGCTAATTAGCGGAATAACTTTTGGAATTTTCGGGATGGTCGTGGCAATCCCTATTTATACAATTATGAAAGTTATCGCCAAGGAATTTTTCCCAAACAACAAAATCGTGTCTGTTTTAACTGAAAAAATATAAAATTGCAACATTCCATTTTAGATACTGAAATTCAAGAATTTATTGACAAAAATTTAGAAGTACCAATTTCAAAATTAGCGCTTCAAAGAAACCCTTTTCCTACTATTGAATGGATTACAATTTTGAATCAAATAGAAGCCAAAACAAAATCAAAAGATAAATTACCAACTTGGTTTAACACTAAAAATATAATTTACCCTAGCAAAATTTCTGTTGAACAAACCTCATCTGAAAAAACAGCAGTTTACAAGAGTACTTTAGTTTCAGGAGAAAAGTTAATTGATCTTACAGGTGGTTTTGGTGTCGATGATTATTATTTTGCAAAAAAAATTACAGCGGTCACTCATTGTGAAATTAATCCCGAACTTTCATCTATTGTTAAACATAATTTTGAGCAATTAAATACTAAAAATATTAGTTGTTATGCAGCTGACAGTTTAGAGACCTTAAAATCATTTAATAGCAAATGGGATTGGATATATATTGACCCTTCAAGACGCAACGATGCCAAAGGAAAAGTTTTTATGCTTAAAGATTGTTTGCCAAATGTTCCTGATAATCTTGATTATTATTTTAAAAACTCAAATGCTATTCTTATAAAAACAGCCCCTTTACTTGATCTATCAGCCGGATTATCGGAATTAAAGCATGTACAAACAATCCATATTGTAGCTGTTGACAATGAAGTAAAAGAATTATTATGGGAATTACACAAAGACTACCTTGGGGAAACAACTATTAAAACAGTTAATATTCTAAAAGATAAAACAGACTTTTTTGAATTTGTTTTCAATAAACAAGGCGTCATTCCAAGTTACGCCTTACCTCAAAAATATTTGTACGAACCCAATAGTGCAATAATGAAATCAGGAGGGTTTGATGAAATTGCTGTTTTTTTTAGTTTAAATAAATTACATAAACATTCTCATTTATACACTTCTCAAGAAAAAATAGATTTTCCTGGTAGAATTTTTCTAATTCAAAACTGCTTTTCTTATAGCAAAACAGAAATGAAAAACTTTCTATCCAACACTAAAGCCAACATCACTACTCGTAATTTTCCAGATACAGTCGAAACCATTCGAAAAAAATGGAAAATAAAAGAAGGTGGGAATATATATTGTTTTTTTACTACTGATGAAAATAACAATAAAATAGTTTTAATTTGCAACAAAATATAATAAAATGAAACAACTAATTGTAATAGCATTCTTCTTATTTACTGGAAATTTATTTGCTCAAACACCTTGTGATTATAGCTCAAACGTCACTGACTCCATAGGAACTTACAAATCGACCAAAGAATACTTAATGAGTGAGAAAATTTTTGCCGGAAACTCCAGTTATATTTTTTATTCATTGGCATTAACCGACGGATTGCCAACATTAAATGTGCAACTCATTCAAAAAAGTAAAGGCTTTCTTAAAGCAAATTGCTTTGATAAAAATTCAAAATTATTCTTACAATTAAATAATGGTAAAATAATTACCATGATACATATCGATCAAGAAAATTGTGGAACTATGCTTAGAGATGAGAATGGTTTTGACAATCGGGTAACCTCTGGAATATTTATGTTTATGAAAGGAAGTTTAGAAGACTTAAAAAGCTCACCATTTTCGATGATGAGAATAAAATATTTAACGGAAAGTGAGGACTATGTAATTAGGAAAGAGTTTAAATCAGAACTAAACAGTCAAGTGTATGAACCTGATACGTATTTCATCAAAAACTTACGTTGTGTAGAATAAATAATTATTCTACACAACTCCATTTTACGTTGGATACTTTATCATTTAAAGCCGATTTTAAATTATAATGCCACCATTCTGAATCAAAGGAATTGAAATTAGCTTTTACCATTACTCTTTTTAGCAGTTTCCTGTTATTAATAACTTTTTTTGAAAGATTAGAATAACCATGACTGGCTTCTTCTCCAAAAAAATCAAAAGGAGTTCCCATTTCAAGTTCTTTTCCGCTACGCTTGTCAACTAAAGTGATATCTACTGCACCTCCTCTATTATGGATTGATCCTTTACTTGGATCAGCAACATATTTTGGATTGGAAACTATTTGCCACATCTTTTTTTGAATATCTAAAGGCCTGTAACAATCAAAGAATTTAATTCTATATCCTTGATCCATGAACAATTTATTAGCTTCTATGATTGCATTTACCGTTTTCATTCTTAGAAAACACTCGGCACAATCATACACTTTGGCTTTTAAAAAATTATCCTCGGTAGCATATTTCATATCATAAGCAAAATCAGTACTATAATCCTTTAAATTTACAAATGTGGTGTCGTTTACTAGTACTATATCTTTTATCTGTTTGTTAGGAATAGCAACTTGTGCTTTACAAGAAATAAATAATAAAAAGAAACCTATTAAAAAACCAAGTTTAAAAGAAGAATTCATAAATATATTTTTTTTATAAAAATAAAACATTTGAAGTGATTTAAATAGTAAAACAAAAAAAACGCTAGTGTTAGCGTTTTTTTTGTTTTAATTACGGAAAATATATCTTTATTTTTTTAAAACTTTTTGACTTATCATTCCTTTATTAGTATTAATTTTTACAATATAAGTTCCTCGTTGTACATTGAAAGGAATTTCAATTGTATCTAAACCTGATAAATTGTCAACTCCAATTAATTTTTGACCAAGAATGTTATATATTGAAACTTCATCAATTATTACATCTGCTTTTTTAGTTATATTTATCTTCTTTTCCAAGTCATTATTATAAATCAATAAATTCGAATTCTTTAATTCATTCTTTTCAACAGCAAGCGTCTTAGCCGTTTCAAATGTTAATTCAAATCGATTGTTATAAGATCCTGCAACTAAATCAATTTCAGCAGTCCCATTTGTGATATCGTAATAAGTAGATGTTTCTTTATCATGAATACTTATATTAGTATTTGAAGGTAAGAATTCTACTGCATCAATCATAAACTGAACAGCTCCTGGTGTATCAACTACAACTCCCAACGGATATGTTTTTGATGTGTCAAACGATCCAACTCCTTGTATAGTATATTCTAAATTATTAATTAAAAAATAAGAATCATTATCTTGAGTGTCAATTTGATATGCATCGTACCCTACGTCTACACCATCGGTTGCGTACTCATTCATAAATCCTATAAGTAATTCTCTGTGGAATTTATTAACGGTGTTAAAGCCCAATCTAATTTTAGTGTTATAATTATTATATACGATATCATTACTATTATCATTAAAATGATCTGTTTTTTTAGTTTTATTTGAAACACTATTCTTAAATAAAGTATTAGAAATTGGAACTGACAAATCATCCACGTCACTTTCTTTAACAAAAGCCCGTTGATTATTATTAAAGATAATTGGTTCTGAAGTACCAATACTCACATCTCCATTTACAAAAAAACCTTGTCCAACCGGAATATACTGGTATGAAATTTTAGTACTGGTACCCACACCACTAATCCCCACCGGCGCAACTGGGGCAACCCCTCCTACTAAAGTCAATGTCGCGTATCCTCCTGTATAACCTGACAATATATGAGTGCCATTGCTAGGGGAATGTTGCCAAAAATAAAGCGTTCCATCAATTATATTTACCGAATTATTTCCTCCATTTGCAACAGAAATGTTGTCTCTTATAAACTCAAAAGCATCTAAAGCAGAAGGATAAGGATTACCTACCAAAAATAAATTATCTGCCAAAACCGTATTGCTATTTATTAATCCATTAAAAGGTTTTCCCTTAAATGTATAATTTTGGGTAGATCCAGAAACACCAGCTCCTTTTAATGTAAATCCTTGAGAAGGTCGAATGGGATCCGTTTCAATAAAATGAATCCAATTAGCATATTCAGAACCGTTTTCAAATTTATACAACCAATACCTTGCAAGGCTTAAAGGGGATGCACTACCATCATAACCAGAAACCCAATTAATCGCTAACGGAGTTGTTGTAGTTCCATCTTTAAAAACACCATCTACGGTATAGTTATTATTAATTGCCGTACCATTTATAGGTCCTACAGGAGAAGACCAATAGTTATAATTATATTTATTTACCGTTCCTTGTTGGTCTCTTTTTATAAAACCTATGCTTGAAACATCGAGCTCACTATTCAAAGTTTGAACTAATTGGGATTGCCCAGTTAAATCTATTAAACCATCCAATTTTAAATAATGTGAAATTTGTATTTTAGTATCGTTATTAATTGATAATTTTTTATAAGTAGTTGCGTCTGTACCTTCCACAAACAATCCTAAAACTGTTTTATTTCCGGTAGAAGTTACATTATGTTTAATTTTTACAATGTTTCCATTTACTGTTAGTCCAACATTAACAATTGAAACTGCATTAGGAATAGTTTGAATTGCGCCATTTTTCCAAATAGACGAATCGTTCCATGCACCGTCAGCGATAGTTTCATAGGGCAATGGAGCGGTTTGAACCCCAGCTATAATTTTATTTTTATTTAGATATTTGATTCTTAAAAAATTTCGTTCATCTGTCAATCCTTCAATGGTTGTTCCATAAAATGTATTAAAATCATAATAGGCTTTTAATGTAGTCCAAGGAATTGATTTAATCTCATTACTGGAAATATTATGTGGTAATATGGCACCATCAGCAGTATTATCAACAAATTTATTAATTTCCTGATTCATCAAATAATTGAGTTGATTTGATGTTAATGCCGTATCCCAGATATGAATTTCATCAATTTCACCATAAAATGGAGTTCTAATATCGTTTTTATTTACATAAAGTGCACCTACAGAATATCTTGAATAATTAGGTGTTGGATTTTGAAGATTAAAAGTGGATGAATCCAATACTCCATCTATATAAAGATCTGCACTACCTAGATAGTAAATTGCTACTATATTATGCCATTTTCCATCTGCAACTGCAGTATTTGAAACAAATTTCAAACTACCGTCCCATAAAGCTTCAATTTTATTAGCGGAATTTAATCGTAATTCTAAATTAATTCCTTTACTCATTATGGTTTTATTAGCAGCTACTGTACCGTCATTTCTCAACCAAAAACCAATAGTAAAAGAACCACTATTAAGATTCAAAGCATACTCACCTACTAAAAAATTACTAGCTCCAATACTTACCAATTCTTTAGATTCAACTTTAGGCACTTTACCAAAAGTGAAATACTTAGTTCCGTCAAAATCATACCAAGTTTGTAAATTACCATTACCATCGGATTTTAGTGGAATTACATCAACTATGTCGCCATCATTAAACGCACTATTGTCACTAACAATCAATGCATATTCTTCTGTTGCTAATTTTGAAAATGCACTAAAAGCTGCTACCGGAATCCCAACAAATACATTCCCAACATCTCCTCCAGTTTCTACCACTTTCCATTTTTTATTAATTTTAGTTACTGAACTAGTTAAACCAGTACGTATTGTTGTAACATTTGAACTACCCGCAGAATAAGTACCGTTATCTGAACCCCAAACTAAAAAATTTTTATCTATTACAAATTCATTGATATTAGCACTATTGGTACTTGCAATGACCCCTAAACCAATTGTTACCTCATTATTGTCATTGGAACTTCTTGATTGTTTTTGATATAAATCTGATGCTATATCTCTACCTATTCCAGCAATGTTATAATTAAAACCTGCATTTGAAGTACTATTCCAAATGATTCCCCCAGCAGAATTAATATAATCTTTACTTGTACCATTAATTCCTAAAGTAATTCCATATTTTATAGCAAGATATGTTTCAATCTTTGGACGATTCCCATCTAAAACACGAGAAGCATATGATAATATTTCTGCGACCCTACCATTTAGATTCCCATAATTCGTCCCGCTATTTATATTTTTACCAATATTATATGGAGTACCTTTCCAAGTTGATCCATCAAGATAACCCAAATTAGAAAAGCTAACACTTGAACTAACCAAAGTTCCAACTGTATTTGTATTAAACAGTAAATCGACACCATCTGAAGCAGTAGTTGTTTTATTTCTAGTATTGATTATTCCTGCTTTAGAATAATTCCCTATTACGTCTCCAGTACTAAAATAAGGAGTAGTCGTAGTTGTTTGCCATTGATTAAACCATAATCTTTCATTGGTTAAACGAGTTGAAAAATTTCCAAATCCAATTCCAGTATGTTCACCTGAAATTATAGGATAAGATGGGTTTGCTGCCGAAGTTCCTGAAATAATTGTCATAGGCGATGTAGATCCATCAATAGTAACATCTGGCTCCATTACTATAAAAGTTTCATGGGTATAATATCCATTATCAATATTGTATAAAAATTGACTAATTCCTGAACCATCATTTTGAAATTTCACAACAGGATTGTAATTTATATTGCCACTGGCTGCATCAATAAAAGTGGGCTGATTTGCAATCGTAGTTTGTGACGCATCTTTTCCAAGAGATCCTAAATCCTTCCATAAAGGGATCTTTACCCCAGTAGCTAAATTAACTCCTCTTGTAGCTTTAAGCCAAAGTCTAAAATCAGGATTTCCTCCTCCCGGACCTGTTATAGTTGGGTCATATCCTTCACCACTCACAACATAAGTGTAAATAGGATTTGCAGAATCATTACTAGGAATTGAAATAATAGCTTCTTTAGTACCAGTTGATTGTGGTGTGAATTTCACCATCAAATACGCAACACCACCTGGATTTATTGTAGTTGCAGTAAGAAGTACTATTGAGAAATCTGCTGATTGTACTCCAGTTGAAGGGTTATAACCAAAACAAGTTAAACTCCCCAATATCAAAGGACAAGTTCCTGTATTAACGATTGCATACGTTCTTGAAGCAGATGCTCCCACAGTAACCGTTCCAAATAAGGTTCCAGTAGCCGAAGTAGGTACTGTTTGTCCATTAGAAATTGGCTGTGTTGGCGTTCCTCCTAAAACTGAAATAGAAGGTCTATTATCAAAACTTACCGTAAAAGAAAAAAGTCCAATATTTGAATCTATAGTAATAACAGAAGAACCTGTACCACAACTATACGAATTCCTTTTTATTTTAAATTTACCAACATCTCCTTTTTTAATTTTATCATCAGAAATGTAAGGAATAGACGAAATAACAAAATTTAAATTGCTAGAAGAAATACTTTGAATATTTAAAGTAGGATTTCCATTTGTAGGGATATTGGTTACTGAAAACTCAATTTCACCAGATAAACCAAAGGCTACAGACCCGCCATTTGAAATATTGATTGCAGGACTACCATAACTTACATTTATAGTTGCTGTTTGTGCAAAATTAATTAATGAACTAAGTAACAAAATTATAAAAAAAAGTTTTTTGAGTAATTTTAACTTCATGGCGATTGTAATTAATTATAATAAATATCACTTAATAGTCCTTAAAATTAAACAAAACACTTACGAAAAACAATAAAATAAACAAAATTATTTCGACTAAATACTAAAATAATCGATTAAAAACATTTTTTCTAAAATAGAATCAAGTCAGATTAGAACAAATTTAAAAGAATCAACTTTCAAAACACTACAAATAAACGGGTAACTACTTTAAAACTAGAACAAAAAAAACCCTTGTAAAATACTGACTACTAGTATTATACAAGGGTAATTAAGTGAAGGCAGAAGGATTCGAACCTTCGACCGCCTGCTTAGAAGGCAGGTGCTCTATCCTTCTAAACCCTTGAAAACAGTACATTTATTAATTTTCATTAGGAGATGTGCAAACTATATGCAAACAAAAACCTAGTTAAATAATTTTATTGTTAAACTTGATCCAAATGTATTCTATTTTTTCAAAACAAAAAAAGAAAAAAAAGAAAGCTCTACAAATTGAGGAAATGATGAACGAGAATGGAGGGAAGAATAACCGACTGAAAGTGAAGAATGCACTCTAAATTTGCTTGTATTTTTTATCTTAGAACAAAATAGGCTTGTTTGGAATAACAACCCCAAGCACCGCAGTAAAAAATGGAATTTTTATGGAATTTTTTATGAGGAGCGATGTGGCGTTGTTGCGGCAAATGACCAGTAGCCTCAGGATGGGAATAGAACGAAGTTTACGGAGTGATATGTAATACTGAGAGCGTTTCGTTGGGAAAAAATAAACAACAGCGTAGCGTTCCTTAATTTAATGCAAAGTGATAACGGAGCAAACCCAACTGCTGGTCATAGGAGCAACCGCTGAATTAACATGGGGCGAAATACAACAATACTGCTTTAATGTAGTAGAACGGAATAAAGCTGTATTTTGGATTTAGTAGCCCCTACGAACGAAGGAAGTGATTGTGTGGAATGATGAACAAACAGCTGAAATAATAGCTGCTTATTTTCAAGCTGCTTTTATTTTGTGCTGTGAAGTGTTCTTTGGAATGGAAGGAAGAATGACTGACTGGAAAAGCATCATGTAACAAAATGAACGACCAAAGTGAGACCGCTTGATTGCACGTGATAAGAAAACTTAACTAATTTAATGATAAATTGTAATTACGTCCACAAAATAAACTTAGGGGATGGGTCGAATGTAAAAATATCATCAGGGGGGCATTGTTGGGAGTACTATACTTTTTCCTTCATATAGAAAAAGAAAAAATAAAGAAAAAAAATTATAATTTATAACTGAACTGATTATACATTTTAACCAATAATTTATTTAGTTATTTTTATTAAAATTGATTAAAAGAGCAATTAATGCTATATTAAAATATTGCAACACACTCTTAGTTATTCTATAGAAAGGAATATTTTAAAGGGTGTATGTATACTGCTTGAGTTTAATATTCGAAATAAAAGTTAAATTTAAAACAAGCCTATCATTTCAAATTTTTAATATAAGGTTGTAAAGCTTTTTCAAACTTTGGAAGATTTAAAACTAAAAATTCATTCATTATTTCCCAATCTGATTCATTAAATAAGTTGACCTCTTGTTTTTCTATTTTGATACGACTCATTTTATTTTCAGGGAGTTCTTCCCAAAAAAATGTACTACCAAACTCTTGTTCTATTACTTCTTTGTTTTTATGTAGTTTCTTAAAGTACATTTTGTTTATTTCTTTACTTGATGTAAGAATGGATAATTCAATTCTTACATAAGATTTAGTTGCAACAAATGCAAATGAGACTCCTGCAGTACCTGCCCCTGAAGCTATCCAGTGGTCTTTAGATGCATTTACATTAGCAAATAAGGCAGTATTTTTTATTAATGGCAATAGTTGTTGCCAATACCTTTTTCTAACATTGAAACGATTTGGTTCTGATTCGTTACCATTTCCTGAAGAATATTTGATTAATAAGTCCTCCTCCATTTCAAACAAGGTAAGCAATCTTTTTAAACTACTAAACTTGTTATTACTATCCATGTTAGCTTCAACAAACCATCCGTTAATTACTTCTTGCGGAGATCTAAAATCAGATGTGTTTCTTGTTATTTTGAAAACCTCTTGATTATTCACCAATAATTGTGAATTCTTTTCATAAAGGCTTCTAATTACATAAACATACATTTGGGAAACTGTATCCTCTTCAATTTTAGTATTTTCAAAAATAAAATATTCTAGTTTTTTATTCTTTGGACTTTCAGTATCAAATATGTTTTGTTCATCTAAAGAATCTTCATTTTCAAGAATTACAACATCAGGGTATTCCCATATTTTTAAAAACCTATTATAAATTCTTTTTAAGCGGTCTTCATATTTGGAAACATCCCAATTGTCTATTGTTTGTAGGTAAGAGTTCAACCACAGTCTACTGTACTTATAACCTTGTGCACCTTCATCTTTATTCATTTCTTTTTTAGCTAGAAATGATTTATTACTTAGCGTTCCATTATTTCCTGAAAGCGTAAGATTACCAATGGTATTTAAATGTTTTTCCTTGAATAAAAAATACTCTTCTGATGATAAATCAGTACTCCAAACTTCATTTGGGTTTCTTGGGAAGATGTGTTCTATTGTAATATTTTCATTTGTAGTATTTACATGTTCTCGGTTGTTGTAGTTCTCGAGCATTTCAAACAGATAATTTCTGTTTTTTGGCTGGGTGTTGTACAAATCCTTATCCTTTAAAGCTGTTTTAATATCTTCATTGCTAGGGAATTTGGCACTTCCTTTCTTTTTAACTAACACTTTAGCAATAGAGTCATAATATTCCTCTGTATCTACCTCAGCATACAGGCTCATAAATATTTTATTTAAGGCATTAGTTGGTAAACCTACAACAAACCTTCTCCAAGCGTAGCTTTGAATCAATTTCAGGACTTTTATTAAATCCTCTTTGCTTAGCAAACCATTTTCTGCATCCTCAAATACTTGCAATAAAAAAGGGTAGGCTACATTTATTTCTAAACGATTGATGTATTCTAATTCTTTCCTGATGCTTGCATCTGAAACTGTCGATGGGTTTACTAATTTTTTATAGTGAATTGATAATGATTTTATGTTTTCTAATTCCTGATGGTAAGCCTCTTCTTTTTTGTTTGAATACAGACTTTTAAACTCCGCGTACACCTTATTTTTATTGGGTATTTTCTTGTTGCGTAGTGTTAGGTAATCTCTGATAAATTCTGAAACCAAAGAGCTTTGTTTTATTAGGTCTTTAGCATTTTCTTCGATAGGGTTCCATATGGTTTCAAAAATTCTATTTTGGTCTTTTGGAGGTAAGTCCATTAAAATGAAATTACGAATCAAATCTGATTGGGATAAATCTAATCCTGTTGAATTTAAACTCTCAAAAATACGCTGGGGATCGTCTTTGTCTCTTTCTAATGAAATTTCTACAAATATTAATCGATTTAAACCTCTTAGAATCACTTCAAAATTATCTTCGTTGATAGCGCTTCTGAAATAGTTGTAATTCTCAATCACATTTGAGAATGTACCAAATTCATTTTGTGTCCCTCGCATTATGGCTTGAAATGCTAATGAATTCGTATCTGTTTGTTTTAGCTTTAACTTGCTTGATT
Source organism: Flavobacterium sp. WC2421 (assembly GCF_040822115.1). Taxonomy (NCBI): domain Bacteria; kingdom Pseudomonadati; phylum Bacteroidota; class Flavobacteriia; order Flavobacteriales; family Flavobacteriaceae; genus Flavobacterium; species Flavobacterium sp. WC2421. Next base: position 3,334,859 of record NZ_CP162004.1, read on the forward strand.
CATTTTGAACATATTGATTGGTCAAAAACATATTGTACAATCTGTCAGCATCCTGTGGTTTACTGTTTTCTTTTGCAAAACGATACAATGCCACATACAAAATATTGATAGTAGTCAATCGTTGTTGTCCATCTATAATTACCAATTCTTTTACTTCGCTGGTGCTATAAGTACCTTCGTGAACAAAGACTATGCTTCCAATAAAATGAGTTCCTCTATTTTCAGTTTCAACAGAGATAATATCGTTTAGTAATTCTTTGCACTCTTCATTTTTCCAATCGTAATTTCGCTGATATACTGGAATGACAAATTGTACATTAACGGCTTGTAAGAAGGTAATTATTGGTAATTCGTTTGCTTTCATAGTTATTTATTTTCTACAATCTAAATAATCTCCTAGCTCAATTATTTGTGATTTTTTTATTATAATTTGTAATATAATCTTTTATAGTTTCTTCATCATCTTTTAACTTGTCATCACTACTTGTCCAAACTTTTACTATTTTCTCAATATAAATCGGCTGATTATTTATCAAAATATTCCCAGTCTTACTAAAATCTCTAGCCAATAGATTCCATTTAATTAATATATCTTCTCTATTAGAAAAAGCTTTTATAAAAAAAGAAAACGTTCTAGTGTCGTTCTGTATTAGTGGTGAATTATTTATGGGTAAATATTTAATTTTTTTCTCTTCAGTATTTTCATAGGTAGTCCTATTAGCGTACATCATATTTTTTAATGATTCTGAAAGCATCCAATTAACATTAAATCCATCACTTATTTTCTCTACATTATTAGAAATTTCTAAATGTAACTTCCAATCTTCAATTACAATTGAGCCAGTGTTTTTAATAATAATATCTAACATACACCAAGTATGATTTGTTTCATTTGAACCATAAAGAGAAAAAGCCTTGGGCGAGATTATCATAAATGGTCGCATATTTAAAGGAGGGTTTCCTCTTACATTTTTTGTAATTGTCTTTTCAAACTTTGGGTTAATAGTTTCTTCAAATCTATTAAGTTCATTTACAAAAACTTCCGCGTCAAACTTCTCTCTGAAATTATTTTCATTAACATACCAATTAAAACTTTCTTTGTTATTTTCAATTAAATCCGCAATGTCTTCCCAGCAAAAAAGTAAAATTTTAAAGCTTCCTTTTTCCCTGCTTTCAGCATCAATTACTCTTATATATTCTTCAGTTTTACTATCTTTATTTGCTGTAGTTGCAATAATAAATACCTCTAATTTAGGTTCAAAAGTCCTAGCCTTGCTTAGCTCATTTTCAATCTCTTTAAGGTCTAATTTTGCATTTGAATAATCATCTTTACCTTTGGCTTGAATTCCAAAATAGTTGTTTTTTCCTTTTGGAACTCCATAAACATCAACACCTGATTGTGGTTGTCCAAGCCTTCCATTTTTTTTTATTTCAAAAGGGATTTCCCATAATTCACCCCATAACTTTTTACATAAGCTTTCAAAATCTTGCCAATGTTCAGGTTTTCTTATAGTTTTTTTCATATTTAACTATTTTCTACAGTATTTATCTCCTCCGCACTCAGCCCATATAACTCATAAACCATCATATCTATTTGTTGTTCTAAATCGCTAGTATCTGCTTTAGCGTCTTGGGATTTATGGAAAAGGATTTTATCTACAACTTTAGATATATTGTTTTTTGCTTTAATATAAGGCAAGTTTTCAATTTCATAAGAATTGACATTACTATTTGTACTAGTTGTTTTAAAAAGCCAATTATATAATCTTGAATTTAACAAGCCTAATAACTCTAATTTTTCTTCTTTACTGAAAGCATCTATTAAAAAATAATTACAAGAATGTCCACAGAATGAATTTTTATCTAAGAATGAAGCTTTGATTCTGTATTTTTCATTTACCCCAGTAATACCTTGCATAACAATTCTTTCAAAAGAATAATGATTTGATTTTGGAGAACTATTTTCGGATAAATATTCTTTTTTGTTAACGTATTCTATATTTCCTTGACTAGGTTTTTGAGTCAAAAAATATTTTTGAACTTGTGCACCCTTAATTAAAATATTTTCGTTTTTCTCATTTAGAAAATATTTTTTATGTGTTGAAATATTTAATTCTCCTTGATAGCATTTTATTATGTTTTTAAATTTCTGTTTATCTTTTTGAATTTTTATAAGTAGAGAAATTTCTTTATTATTAGCTAGAGGAATTGAATGTGTCTCAAAATCAATGGATTCGATAATTTTATAATTTAGTAGAATTGGGGAGGAGTTTATTTCTCTTAGATGACTTATGTTTAATTCAAAATCAGTATTTATACTTTTTTTATTTTCTGACAATAAAATACAAACACTCATTTTAGCTTCTTCAAATACTCTATTATTTTCATTATCTCTTTCAGGAAAAGCATCAATCTTTAGAATTGTTTGTTCTTTTAAATAATATTCTCTTATTTTTTTTGCTTGATTATCAGCTAAAAATGAAATTTGAAATATTTGACAATTTAATCCATTTTGTTTAAGTATTTCAGGTGCTAATGATAGGAATAATTTAAAAGCATTCAATTTTCCTCCTTGTGAATTTTTATATTTATTATCTAATTTAAAATAATTTAATTCGTTTTCACCAATATTGGTAGATTCAAATACAAAATAAGGCGGATTTCCGATAACCACATCAAACCCCACAAAATCACCATTGTCATTCAATACATCAGGAAATTCAAAACGCCATTCAAAAGCATTTTCATAAATCTTGTTGCTTTTTATTTCTTCTATTTCGGTATCTAGTTTTTTGGTATCTACTGCCAGTACATTTACTCTTTTGTTCCAAGCGGTTTGCTCTTTCTTGCTACGCTCAAATAATCCTGTTTGTTGGGTTAAATTAAAGAGTTCGCCTTTTAGTTTTTCGAGTTTAATTTTCTTAGGATCGTTAATCCCTATTTCGCTTCTAAAATTCCCTTTAATATCTAAAATCAAACGCTCCATTTCGCGCTTTTGCTCTTTGCTTTCGGCATTACGGTAAGTATCTACGGCTAGTTTGTAACTTTCAATATTCCACTTGCTTTGTTTGAGTGCTTTTTTCAAATCAGCATCTAATCCAAATCGAGATATTAGGGAGTTCCCGCATTTTATATTAATATCAATGTTAGGTAAGGTTTCCAGTTCATTGGTATTGGGTTTGTAATAGGCATTTTTCAATAACTCAATCCACAATCGCAAACGACAAATTTTAACGGAGTTGGGATTTATGTCCACACCAAACAAGCAATTCTCTATTATGGTTTGTTTCTCGTGAAATAAGGTTTCCTGTACGCGTTGGCTTTCTTTATTTTTAGGGTTGTATTGAAACGGAACTCCATCTTCATCCGTTACCATCAATTCATCATTGACTACTTCAAATTGGTATTCTTTCAAGCGATTCCCATTATGATCTTGCAAAACACGCAAGTCATTTTTAATGGCAATGATTTCATTCAGGGCCGAAACCAAGAAATGTCCCGAACCAACGGCAGGATCACATATTTTTAGTGTGTTTATTATGCCATTAGCTTCTTTTCTATCTTCGATTTTATCATAGAGTTGTTTAAATTCAGTACAATCCCAGTATTTAGTTTCATTAAATTTTTGAACAACAGCCCTACGAATCGTTTCTTTACACATGTACATCGTGATGAAACTGGGAGTAAAGAAGGAACCATCTTTGTAGCCGTTAATTTTTTCGAAAATTAAACCTAAAACAGAAGCATTAATCAGCGTTTTATTATCCTCTTGAATGTCTTCACTTCCTTCGCTGGCAAAATCGTAAGCATCCAGAAATGAGAAGAAATAGTTCAGGGAATCTATTGTTCCTGTTTTCTTTTTTCCAGTGGTATTTTTGATTACAGTTGATGATAATAATTCTAGTGGAACATGATCTTGCAATTGCGAGATAAAAAGGGCATTGTGTTCTAACTCTGTAGGTTCAAAAAGGGAACTGTTTAAGTATGGTACTTTTGCAAATTTAGTTGCCACTCCAGCGTTTCTTTCCTCTGGCTTTTTTGCGAGAACCTGAAAGAAGAGACCGTTTAAATTATCATAATCATTTATTAATTGGGGATTTAGAAAGGAATAACTTTTGTCGCCTTTATGATAGGTTATTAGTTGCGCTTCCAGTAATTTCAGAAATAGAATTCGATTTACCCATGTAATGATCAACTCTAAAGCAACATTAAATAATTTTTCTTCATAGGTATCACCATATTGTTTGGCGTTATCCAGACGCGATATTTTATCTAAACTATCCAGTTGTATAATGGTGTTTTCTAAAAGGGAACCTAAATATCTATTTTCTGGTTTGTGTCGCCCTATTAATTTTTTCCCGCCTTCTTTTACTTCTGTCAGTCCAATGATATGTAAAAGCTCACTATAAAAGTTTTTGTCTAATGTGTTACTGTCGTTTGCAAAAGACAATTTGAGTAAATGCTCAGGAGAAAGTAATTTGAAAAGGGCAACTAATTTTTTATCGTCCTCTTTATCTTCATTTCGTAATGGCTTGTCGTATTTACGAATATCAAAATGAGCAAATTCAATGGTAATTTGTAATCCTTCGATAAAAGGTTTTGCAATCTCTTTGTAAAAATAATCGGTTGTTTTACCTGACAATCGTCCTTCTTCAAAATCAACAAATTGCTTTGTAAAAGGTTTGTTATCTGCAAATAATTTATTGAAGAGTTGGGCATCAAAAACAAACCATTCGTGAATATTAGTAACGACGAGGTGTTTTAGTTCGGTGTTTTTATGGGTGATGCGTTCTCGCATATAATACAAAACTAATTCTTGCAATGCTTTTCCGTTTAAGTTAGCAACGGTAATCATTTCAGTTTTGTTTATAGGGCTTTTGGCTTCCATGATGACACCAACGTTGCTTTTAGCATCTTTTCCATTATGAATCACCAAATCATTACGGCCTTTTGTATTTACAGAATAGTTAAGGTCGTAATAGGTTTTTTTTAAGAAATCAATCACTAAGTTTTTATGAAACTCTTCGCTTTCCTTTTCATTTATGCTATCTAAAATCTTTATCAAATTCGTTTTAAACTCCTCAATATGGGTACGGTTTGGTTTTATTTTTAGAAAAGCTTTATTGAGTGCTTTACGTGGTTCTAGAAGTATAGTATTCATAATTTAATGTCGGGGTTCTTTAATCTCAAACTTACTATTAAAAAGCGAGAACTAAAATTTTACTACAATATCTAATTAGTTTTAAATATTGATATCAAATGTACTAATCAATTCAGTGAACAGTTTACGGTTTTCCTCATTTCAGGAAAATCATTGACTTATTTATATTTCTATTAATGGTTCTAATGACTTTTGATTCTGTTTTTGTAAATAAACGACATTTTGTAGGATTTTACTATACCCACTTTTAGTTATATTTATCATTTAAAAAGGAAGTGGTTTTTTTATAAAATCTTAAAATAAGTTAAACAAAAAGTATCAAACTGCTTGATTAAAAAACAAACAACTTCATACTTTCCATCAAGTAACTTAAAACCACTTTAGTTTGTCACATTTATTTTATAGTTAGTTTAAAGAGTTTATTCTCATACCCCCAAACTTGAGCATGTTTTGGATTTCCTACACCAGATAATGAACCAACATAATAAACATCATTATTGTTCTCTTTTAATATTTGAAACACTTCTTTTTTCAACATTTCATACTCCTTGAAAAGTTTGCTTGGGTGATTACCCCAAGCAATTATTACTCTGCTGTTTTTTGATGAGTAATTTTTAATCACGTTTAAATTTGCAGGGTCGATAATTTCTTCCTTTAGAGCAAATAATTCTTTTGAATATGTTTCATAAAAAGGAATTAAATTCAGAATGATAATTTTCCCTACGTTTTTAAGTTCCTCTCTATCATTTTTATTCTTAAAGATGTAATTACAAACATTAAAAACTGTTTTATCAGAAACCTCTAAAGTGGCTCTACTTGGGTTTTTCATTATTACAATAATATTTTCAGTACGATCTTTATTTATGGTTAACTCTAACCAAAATCTCTTTTTATCTGTTCGATGATAGTTTTTATCTACAATAAAATCTGGGTGTTTATAAACTGGTTTTTTCATTTTTTTAATTAGTTTTTAGTTGGAAAAGTTTTTTAGTTGGTTTTAGTGAATTCATGAATAGTATCATTAGAATTAAAAACCTAACTAATATAATTAAGATATTTAATTCGTTTCAATATCTACTGCTAAATGTGAAATTCTAAAGGACAATAATGATAACAAATGAATTTACCAAAATTATAATATTTATTCTATATTAAGGAACCACGAAAAGCTCAACTTTTAAACTAAGCGAAATTCTAACATAATAATAAAGAGTTAATTTTTAAGTAGATAGAACACAAATTTAGAGTTAGAAATAAAGCTCATTTATAACTAAAACAGTTATTTTAATTTACTTAAAAAATAAGATAATTTAGCATTTATAGTGGTAATTTATTAATTTTGTAGTCAACCCTTTCTAGAAATAGAATGGACAGCTGTAGAAAGAACTTGATGAAAAGAGTAACAAATAGCTCAGAAGTTGGATTGTAATTACGCCTTGAAATAACAGGTAATATAGTAGTGAGGTTTCTCCGATAGGTTGGAAAATGGAATCAAAGTGAAATCAGTAGGTTGGAACATAACACAGAGTAATAAGTGTCCTGAATTAACAGGAGTTTTAGTTTCCAGCGTGGGTGTAGTAAGATAATAACTTATGACGTACAGTACTGTATAAGCATGATTTTAAAAGCAAAATAGAACTATTCTGCTTACCAAAGATAAAATTTGGCAGGGGTTTTTTATGCTTTTTTTATAACGAAATTTGATAATTACACTTTTATATATTCCTTCATATCCATAACCTTGAAATGCATTTCATCAATTACTTTCGTTTCAAATGCATCTAAATAAATGTTAGTTATTTTATTTCCATATTCATGTCCCAAAGCTTCTGCAATTAACTCATTAGAGTATCCCAAACGTTTAGCAATTGTTGCAAATGAATGTCTACTTGTGTATGTGGTAATTGGGGTACAAAAATCATTTGCAATAGATAATCTTTTTAAATATTTATTTGTTGTTTTAATGCACTGACTAATTATCTTCTTAGCTCTTATAGTGTCTTCAGGAACATCATTTGGCAATATTGGTAACAAATACTTGCTACCCACTACATTGAACTGAAAAATTATTGATAATGCTTCAGGAAAAAGTTTTATACTATAGTTTTTATGTGTTTTACGTCTTTTGTAGGTTAATCTACCGTCAATAATATTTAATGGTGTCAGATAGGCTAAATCAGTAAATGATATTCCTCTCAAATAAAAGCTTAAAAAGAATAAATTTAACGACTTTGAAGTTATCGTATGACCAGTTTCTTTACACAGTAGTATTTTATAAAGATCTTCCTTTAAAACAGCTCTTTTTGTTGTCTTTTCACTCTTTATACTGATATCGTAAAAGGGATAAAAAGATCTGTCAACCACTTTTAGCTTAATAGCTTTGTTGTAAATTGCTCTTATAGTCCTAATGTAGTTCGAAATGCTATTCAACTTTAATCCTGCCAACAAAAGATGGTGTTCAAATTGTTTTAAAACGGAATAATTAATATCCGTAAAAACAAAATCATCTTTACCATAGAAATCAACAAATCGATTTAATGCAGTTTGATAAACTAAAGCGTTACCAGTTTTAGTAATTTCAAGCATTTGATAAATTAAATTATCAGAAAAAGACTTAAAAGTAACTTCTTTACAAGATTCAGGTTTGCCTTCTACTCTATTTCTTAATTCCGATATTGTAAAATCAATATCGAGTTCTAAGATTACCTTTTGAATTTTGAAAAACTGATTTGATAGTTTAATGTTTAGCAATTTTGAATTAGGATGTGTTTTATCAATTTCACTCTTTTGCTTATTCCAATGAAATTCAGCAGCAGAAATTCCAGAGTTAAGCGTATAGACTTTTCTTTCGTGAGTTATTCTAAAGATAATATTGAAACATCCATCTGATTTTTGTCTTCTAGTGTCCAAAAGAGTTTTCATACTTGCCATAATTGAGTTGAATTATGGTTTTCATGTGCAAACTATGTGCAAACAATTACTTCAAATGAAGTAAATAACATCCTAAAAGAATAAAAAAATGTAATTAATACAAAAGGTATAAAAACAGAAAACCCTCATAATCAAAAGATTATAAGGGTTTTGAAGTGAAGGCAGAAGGATTCGAACCTTCGACCGCCTGCTTAGAAGGCAGGTGCTCTATCCAGCTGAGCTATGCCTCCATTGCTCGTGTAAGAAAATTAGTCGGGGTGGCAGGATTCGAACCTGCGGCCTCCTGCTCCCAAAGCAGGCGCGATAACCGAGCTACGCTACACCCCGAAGTGCAAAAAATATAAAGCGGAGGGACAGGGACTCGAACCCTGGCACCGATTACTCGATGACAGTTTAGCAAACTGCTCCATTACCACTCTGGCACCCCTCCAAGCTCAAAGAAACGTGTCTCGTTTTGCGGTTGCAAATTTAAGACAACTTTACGTTTCCCACAACTATTTTAAGGCTTTTTTTTATGTTTTTTTGACATTATTCTAAAAACAGTTCACAATCAAACATATAGCTTGAAATAAAAATTCACTTTAATTTTGAAAAAATATAATACTTAGTCAAAAACAAAAATTTGTTCAAAAAAGAGTAAATTTGCTATATAAACCAACATTTTATAAGTTATGAACAAAAGAGTTGTTATCGTTTCTGCCGTTAGGACACCTATCGGAAGTTTTATGGGGGGATTATCTACCGTTTCTGCACCAAAATTAGGTGCAATTGCAATTAAAGGAGCTTTAGACAAAATAAATCTAGATCCAAATTTAGTTGACGAAGTTTTTATGGGAAATGTCGTTCAGGCAGGTGTAGGACAAGCTCCTGCGCGTCAAGCAGCAATTTATGCTGGCTTACCTGATAGCGTAGCCTGTACTACAATAAATAAAGTATGTGCATCTGGTATGAAATCAGTAATGTTAGGAGCCCAAGCAATTCAGTGTGGTGATGCAGAGATCGTCATAGCTGGAGGAATGGAAAACATGAGCTTGATTCCACATTATATGAATTTGAGAACAGGAACCAAGTTTGGTCCATCAACCATGGTTGACGGAATGCAAAAAGATGGTTTAACGGATGCTTATGACAACAACGCAATGGGAGTTTGCGCTGACTTGTGTGCATCTGAATACAAGTTTACAAGAGAAGACCAAGATAATTACGCAATCCAGTCTTATACTCGTTCTGCTAAAGCATGGGAGGCTGGTAAATTTGATAATGAAATAGTTCCAGTTGCTGTCCCACAAAGAAAAGGAGACCCAATTATAGTTTCTAAAGATGAAGAATTTACAAACGTAAAAATAGATCGCATCCCTACATTAAATGCAGTATTTACTAAAGATGGTACGGTTACAGCTGCAAATGCTTCTACTATTAATGACGGAGCTGCTGCATTAGTTTTAATGAGTGAAGAAAAAGCATTGTCATTAGGACTAAAACCACTTGCATACATAAAAAGCTATGCAGATGCGGCTCAAGAGCCAAAGTGGTTCACTACAAGTCCATCAAAAGCATTACCCAAAGCATTAAAAAAAGTAGGTCTAACAACTAGCCAAGTTGATTACTTTGAATTCAATGAAGCGTTCGCGGTTGTAGGGCTTGCGAATGCCAAAATTTTAGGTTTAGATAATGACAAAGTAAACGTAAACGGTGGCGCTGTCTCACTAGGACATCCATTAGGTTGTTCTGGGGCACGAATTATAGTTACGCTACTCAATGTACTAGAACAAAATAACGGTAAGATTGGAGCAGCTGCTATATGTAATGGTGGTGGTGGCGCTTCTGCCATTGTAATTGAAAGAGCTTAAATAATCATAAATTATGGGTTTTAAGCACCAAAATCTTACAACCCATAATTTCAACTTATAAATTGATCTAAATGTTCGGAATTTGTAATCTAGCAATAATCCCCTTACGATTTGAACCCAGTGATAAAAGCGAAATTGTTTCTCAAGTTTTATTTGGTGAACATTTTGAAATTATTGAACAATTTAAACAGTGGTCTCGAATCAAAATGCAATTTGATAGGTATGAAGGCTGGGTAGATTCTAAACAATATCAATTGATTTCCGAGGCTAATTACATCCAACTTTCAAATGATACGATTATTCTCAATGGTGACTTGATTGAATACATAACTGGAAATTCTAATTTATTAATTCCTATTCCTTTAGGATCGTCATTATCATTTATAAATAACAATGAGATTAACGTCAATAATTTTTATTTCGAAGGCACAAAAATAAATGGCATTAAAGACAAAAAAGAACTGATCAATACTGCTTTTTTATATTTAAACGCTCCCTATTTATGGGGAGGAAAAACTCCTTTTGGTATAGACTGCTCCGGTTTTACTCAAATGGTATACAAACTAAATGGTTATAAACTATTAAGAGATGCTTCACAACAAGCAACTCAAGGGGAAGCGTTAAGTTTTATTGAAGAGAGTGAACCTGGAGACTTGGCTTTTTTTGACAATGAAGATGGAAATATTATCCATGTAGGAATCATCATGGAAAACAACTACATCATTCATGCAAGTGGAAAAATAAGAATAGACAGATTAGATCACTTAGGCATATACAATCCAGAAATAAACAAACACACACACAAACTTAGGGTTATCAAAAAAATTATATAACAAAAAAAAACCTATCTGAAACAGATAGGTTTTTTTATGCATATGTAAGATTTACATTTTATCTTTTAATGCTTTTTTCTTTTCAGTCATTTCTAAAGCACCATAAACACTTATCAACGTGTTTTTAACCTCTTCATTTTTAGGATCCAATTCATTTGCTTTTTCTAAATATGGCAAAGCATCTTTAAAAACTACTTCTCTTTGTTTTTTAAGAACTAAGTAACGCTTGTTATCTTTCTCTGAGTTTCCTAATTTATTCATTTCATCAAAAATAACTTTGTCACCGTCCAGTTTCATAATAGCCAAATTAAGATATGCATTTACATAATCAGGCTTAATTTCAATTGCTCTTTTATAATACTTCTCAGCATCAACTACATTTTTAGCATTATAGCTAACAACTCCTAAATTAAAAACTAAATCTGCATCATTAGGATTTTTTTCTAAAGCTTCAGAGATTAATTTTTTATATTTATCAAAATCTTTAGTTTCTAAATACAAGTTAGCTTCTGTCAAAATTAATGAATCATCATCAGGATTATTCGCTCTAGCTTCAGCAATTGCTTTTTTAGCTTCATCAGTTCTCCCTTTTTCAACTAAAATTAAAGCCATATTTTTATATATCTCTCCTCTTTTTGATGGAATAACCTCAGTTCGTGGTTTTTCATGTGTTCCCATTTTCACCATTCTATCTCTTTCTTGAACGGTAGCAAAAAGATCTTCTTCACTAGTCAATTTATTTACAGCCAAATAACTTGTTCCTTTTCCAGAATAGTTCATTGTCTTCAAATCATCGTACAATTTCAACGCTTTGTCATATTCTTTTGCATTTACATAAGTAGACGCTGCATAATATAAATTTAAAGTGTCTTTTTTATCTAATAAATAAGCGTCATATAATTTTTGAGCACTTTCAAGATCTTTGTTCACTTTAGAATCAGCTATCGCACTATTTATCAACTTATATTTTATTGCTGTAATTGAAGTAGCTGCTTCAGTTGAATATTTTGATTTTCCTGAAGCTTTCTCAGCTGCCAGCAAATCCAAATAAGCCGCAGATGCTATAGATAAATTTTTATCAGTATCTATATTTTTATTTGCCAAGTCCAAAAAAGCATTTCCTTTCACAAAGAAAAATTGTGCTTTTTCAGAGTCTGATGCATTTGAAATTAAAGACTCAGCACCTTTCAAAATTGTAGCAGCTTCTTGAGAATCGCCTTTTTTTAATGCTTTTTCTGCCGCTTTAATTTCATCTTTTTGAGCAAAAGTAGCTACTGATATCAATAATGCTGATGCAAGTATTACATATTTACCTTTCATAATATTCATTTTTGTTATTTAATAATTATTCTTTTTTTATTTATTTAAACTATGCTTCATCGTCGTCTGAGTCATCCTCTTCAGCCTCATCTTCAACTTCCTCGTCTTCTTCGTCATCCGAATCATCATCAACTCCTACTTCTTCTTCAAGAACTTCAAGAACAGGTTTCACCCTTTCAATTGTCTCTACTTCGATAACATTTCCGTCTTCGTCAACAACAACCTCTTCTTCATCATCCTTCATTACTTTTGTAACTGCAGCAATAGAATCTTTCCCTTTTAGATTAATCAGTTTCACACCTTGAGTAGCACGTCCCATCACTCGTAAATCTTCAACCGCCATTCTAATAGTCAATCCTGATTTATTGATGATCATTAAATCATCTGCATCAGTTACTGCATTAATAGAAATAAGACTTCCTGTTTTCTCAGTGATATTTAAAGTTTTCACTCCTTTACCACCACGATTAGTTATACGGTAAACATCTTCTCCATCTTCATCAACTAATTTAGTACGTTTTCCGTATCCATTTTCAGTTACTACTAAGACTTGAGAATCGTTTACAGCATCCTTATCTACAGTAATCATGCCAATCACTTCATCATTATCGTCTTTAAGCGAAATTCCACGTACTCCAGAAGCTGTTCTTCCCATTGGACGGGTCTTTGTTTCTTCAAAACGAACTAACTTACCTGACTTAACAGCTAATATAATTTGGCTTTCACCATTTGTCAATTTAGCTTCTAATAATTCATCACCTTCTTTAATAGTAATAGCTGCAACTCCGTTTATTCTAGGTTTAGAATATTTCTCTAATGAAGTTTTCTTAACCTGACCCTTTTTAGTCACCATAACTAAGTTATGACTCTTAATATAATCTTGGTCTTTTAGATCTTGAGTACAAATAAAAGCTTTCACTTTATCATCACTCTCTATATTTACCAAATTCTGGATTGCTCTCCCTTTAGCCGTTTTACTTCCTTCAGGAATTTCATAAACACGCATCCAGAAACATTTCCCTTTTTGAGTAAAGAACATCATATATTGATGATTTGTTGCCACAAACATATGCTCTAAGAAATCTTGATCTCTCGTTCCAGCACTTTTTTGTCCAACTCCTCCTCTATTTTGAGTTTTATATTCCGTTAGATTTGTACGCTTAATATATCCTGCATGTGAAATTGTAATTACTACATTTTCATCAGCAATTAAATCTTCGATACTTACATCCCCACCAGAATACTCTATTTGAGAACGACGTTCATCACCATATTTATCCCGAATTTCTTCTAATTCTTCTTTGATCAATGCAGTTCTTAAGTTCACATCTGCTAATAACGCTTTCAAATGTTCAATTAATTTCATCAATTCGTCATACTCAGCTCTTAACTTGTCTTGTTCCAGACCAGTTAATTGACGCAAACGCATTTCTACAATTGCACGCGCTTGAATATCTGACAATTTAAATCTTTCGATTAATTTTTCTCTAGCTTCCTCAGTGTTTTTAGAACCTCTAATTAAGGCAATCACTTCGTCAATATTATCAGAAGCAATGATTAATCCTTCTAAAATATGTGCTCTTGCCTCGGCTTTTTTTAGTTCAAATTGAGTTCTTCGAGTCACTACATCATGACGGTGTTCTACAAAATAATGAATCAAGTCTTTCAGATTCAACATTTGAGGACGACCTTTTACAATTGCAATGTTATTAACACTAAAAGAAGATTGCAGTTGGGTATACTTATACAAAGTATTCAAAACTACGTTAGGCGTAGCGTCACGTTTCAAGATATAAACGATACGCATACCGTTTCTATCTGATTCATCACGAATATTTGCAATACCCTCTATTTTTTTTTCATTTACTAAGTCAGCAGTACGCTTAATCATATCTGCCTTATTGACTTGATAAGGAATTTCAGTTACAATAATAGATTCTCTACCATCCACTTCTTCAAAGCCAACTTTGGCGCGCATCACTACTCTACCTCTACCTGTTTTAAAAGCTTCTCGAACTCCTTCATAACCATAAATTATACCACCAGTAGGGAAATCTGGTGCTTTAATGTGGTTCATTAATTCATCAACCTCAATGTCATTATTGTCCATATAGGCCAATGTCCCATTAATTACTTCCGTAAGATTGTGAGGAGGCATATTAGTAGCCATACCTACTGCAATACCTGTGGCACCGTTTATCAATAAAGTAGGAACACGAGTTGGCATTACTGTTGGCTCTTGAAGCGTATCATCAAAATTTAATTTAAAATCAACTGTTTCTTTATCAATATCCGCTAAAATTTCTTCCGAAATCTTACGCATTCTAGCCTCCGTATAACGCATGGCAGCAGGACTATCTCCATCTACTGAACCAAAGTTACCTTGACCATCAATTAATAAATAACGCATACTCCATTCTTGAGCCATACGAACCATGGCGTCATAAACTGAGGTATCTCCGTGAGGGTGATACTTACCTAAAACTTCTCCGACAATTCTTGCGGACTTTTTGTGCGCAGATCTTGAATTAACTCCTAAATCATGCATACCAAATAGTACTCGACGATGTACTGGTTTCAAGCCATCTCTAACATCTGGAAGTGCTCTTGATACAATTACTGACATCGAATAATCAATGTAAGCCGTTTTCATTTCATCTTCTATGTTAATAGGAATTAACTTTTCTCCTTCAGACATAAGTTGTTATATTAAATAATTATATTAGTTTCAAAACGTGCCAATATACGGCTTTCTGAAATTTTTCAAAGCATTTTAACTTACTTATTTCAATGATTTATTAACAAATTAACATTCGCTTTTGTTTAATAAATTAACAAATATTCAACATTATTTTATCTTTTTTTTTGTCAATTAGCTGACACGACTTCTTAGGAACGATTTTTGTTTTTCAAATAGTAATTCACTAAATTTACATATACTAAATATATATTATGGATGATAATTTTTCACCAAGAGTAAAAGACGTTATAACCTATAGCAAAGAAGAAGCTTTGCGATTGGGTCATGACTTTATAGGTACTGAACACTTGATGCTAGGTATCCTTCGAGATGGTAATGGTAAAGCAATTCAAATATTAAATAACCTTTCTGTTGATTTAGATCATTTAAGACGAAAGGTCGAAATACTTAGCCCCGCAAACCCTACTTTAGATACTAATGTAGAAAAGAAAAACCTACACTTGACACGTCAAGCCGAGCGCGCATTGAAGACTACTTTTCTAGAAGCAAAAGTGTTTCAAAGTTCCTCTGTAAGTACTGCACATTTATTATTGTGCATATTAAGAAATGAAAACGATCCCACAACCAAGCTATTAAATAAACTTAAAATAGATTATGACGTAGCTAAAGAACAGTACATAAATATGACACCAAACGAAGAAGAATTCTTAGAAAATTTACCAAGAGCAACCGACTCCTACAATGAAGATTCAGGACAAGATGACAGTCTTAAAGAAGGTAATTTTAATAATCCCGCCAATAAATCTAACAAAAAATCCAAAACACCTGTTTTAGATAATTTCGGAAGAGATTTAACCGAAATGGCCGAAGAAGGAAAATTAGATCCTGTTGTAGGACGTGAAAAAGAAATTGAACGTGTTTGCCAAATTTTGAGCCGACGTAAAAAAAACAATCCACTACTTATAGGAGAACCTGGAGTTGGTAAATCTGCTATTGCAGAAGGTTTAGCTTTACGCATCATACAAAAGAAAGTATCAAGAATCCTATTCAACAAAAGGGTAGTAACATTGGATCTAGCTAGTCTTGTTGCGGGAACTAAATACAGAGGTCAGTTCGAAGAGCGCATGAAAGCGGTAATGAATGAATTGGAAAAAAATGATGATATCATCCTTTTCATTGATGAAATTCACACCATTGTTGGTGCTGGAGGAGCAACTGGTTCACTAGATGCATCTAACATGTTTAAACCTGCATTAGCAAGAGGAGAAATCCAATGTATTGGAGCAACTACTCTTGATGAATACAGACAATATATTGAAAAAGACGGTGCTTTAGAAAGACGTTTCCAAAAGATAATTGTTGAACCAACATCAGTTGAGGAAACGATTACCATTTTGAATAATATCAAAAATAAATATGAAGACCATCATAATGTTACTTATACACCCGAAGCGATTGAGGCTTGTGTAAAGTTGACAAATAGATACATGTCTGAACGATTTTTACCGGACAAGGCTATCGATGCTTTAGACGAAGCAGGTTCACGTGTTCACATTACCAATATTGAGGTACCTAAAAAAATTCTTGATTTAGAACGTCAATTAGAAGATATCCGTGAACTAAAAAATGTTGTTGTCAAAAAACAAAAATATGAGGAAGCAGCTAAACTTCGTGATGATGAAAAACGCATCGAAAAAGAATTAGCAATTGCTCAAGAACAATGGGAAGAGGATGCTAAAAACAACCGAATCGAAGTTACAGAGGACAATGTTGCCGATGTAGTTTCGATGATGACAGGAATTCCTGTTAATCGTATCGCTCAAACCGAAAGTAACAAATTAGCCAAACTACCGGAGCTCATAGAAAGCAAAGTAGTTGGACAAAATGAAGCTGTACTTAAAATTGCGCGTTCAATTCAAAGAAATCGCGCAGGATTGAAAGACCCAAATAGACCTATTGGTTCATTTATCTTTCTTGGTCAAACAGGAGTTGGAAAAACACAATTGGCCAAAGTTCTAGCTAAAGAATTATTTGATTCCGAAGATGCATTGGTTCGTATTGACATGAGTGAATACATGGAGAAATTTGCAATTTCGCGTTTAGTTGGAGCGCCTCCAGGATACGTTGGATACGAAGAAGGTGGACAATTAACTGAGAAAGTACGTCGCAAACCTTATTGTGTTGTTTTATTAGATGAAATAGAAAAAGCACATCCTGATGTTTTCAATATGTTGCTACAAGTTCTTGATGATGGGTATTTGACAGATAGCTTAGGCCGAAAAATTGATTTCAAAAATACAATCATCATCATGACTTCTAATGTAGGAGCACGACAATTGAAAGATTTTGGTCAAGGTGTTGGTTTTGGTACCGCTGCCAAAGTTGCTCAAGCAGATGATAATTCAAAAAGTATTATTGAAAATGCGCTTAAGAAAACATTTGCACCCGAATTTTTAAACAGAATTGATGACGTAATCGTTTTCAACGCTTTAGAAAAACACGATATTGATTTGATTATCGAAATTGAATTAAAAAAATTATATGCTAGAGTTTCTGAATTAGGATACCAATTAACCCTTTCTGATAAAGCAAAATCTTTTATTGCTGAAAAAGGATTTGACAGACAATTTGGAGCTAGGCCTCTAAAAAGAGCCATTCAAAAATATGTTGAAGATGCGCTTGCTGAAGAAATTATAACTTCAAAAATTACATCAGGAGATGAGATTTTTATGGATATAGAAGATGGAGCACAAGAATTAAATGTACATGTACATAAAGCTGGTGAACCAACAAACCCATAAGCATACAGCCTCTAATTTATTAAAAAGTCCGTTACTTTATATAAAGTAACGGACTTTTTCTTTACGTTAATTATACCCAATATTAAAAACATATATTTACATTTGAATTTTATAATACAAATCAAACAAAAATAAAAATATGCCTCTAAATAAAGTAATACTAGGGAGTGAGGAATGGTGTTCTTTTCCTGAATTAGGAATCCCCACGATTAAAGCACGTGTAGATTCGGGCGCAAAAACATCGGCTCTACATGCAATAAATATTGCTCCTTTCATAAAAAACGAATCCAATTGGGTACGATTTGACATAAATCCTATTCAAAACAACCTTAAGACCGTTATTCATTGCGAAGCTCCTTTAATCGACAAAAGAATAGTCAAAAGCTCTAGTGGATTTAGAGAACAACGGTATGTAATTCAAACTAATTTACAAATTGGAGAATCAACATGGCCTATCGAAATGACATTGACCAACAGAGATTCAATGGGGTTTCGAATGCTTTTGGGTAGAGAAGCCATGAGTGGTCGAGTCCTTGTTGATCCAGAGCAAAAATACCTTTTAGGTCAACCCACTTCAGAAGCACTAAAAGAATTATATGTAAATGCTGAAAAAGCACCAACAGGTCTCCGCATTGGTGTCTTGGCCAGTAATCCTGAATTATACTCTAACAAACGTATCATGGAAGCGGGTGAAATGCGTGGTCACGAAATGCATTTTTTAAACATTAAAGAATGTTATATGAGACTAGACGCTCAAACTCCCGAAATTCATTATAGAGGTGGTATCATTTTAAATCAATTTGACGCTATTATTCCAAGAATAAGACCAAGTATCACTTTTTATGGTTGCGCTTTAACTAGGCAATTTGAAGCATTAAAAGTATTTTGCTTAAATTCTGCAAGCGCTATTACACAATCTCGCGACAAGTTATATTCCCTCCAATTATTATTAAATAGCGGTATTGGTATTCCTACTACTGGATTTGCGAATTCTCCATTAGATACAAATGATTTAATAAAAATGGTAGGTGGTTCTCCATTAATTGTAAAGTTATTAGAAGGAACTCAAGGAAAAGGAGTTGTACTCGCTGAAACAAAAAAAGCGGCAGAAAGTGTTATTAATGCATTTAAAAGTGTAAATGCCAATATTTTAGTTCAAGAGTTTATCAAAGAAGCCGATGGAAAAGACATTCGCTGTTTTGTGATCGACGGAAAAGTAGTCGCTTCTATTCAACGTGAAGCTATGCCAGGTGAATTTAGAGCGAACATACACCTTGGCGGAACAGCCACAGTAATAAAAGCAACTTCTGAAGAAAAACGCATAGCCATAAAAGCGGCAAAAGCGATGGACTTAAAAGTAGCAGGTGTAGATATTATTCGTTCTGCAAAAGGGCCATTACTATTAGAAGTAAATTCTTCTCCAGGACTTGAAGGAATCGAAGGCGCCACAAACAAAGATATCGCAGGCGAAATGATTAAAGCCATCGAGAAGAATTTTAAGATAAAATAAAAAGTGAATCCTTATCTTGACATAGTCATTCGAAGTGCAACTGTATATTTTTTTATGGTGATTGCTTTGCGCATCTTTGGTAAGAAAGAATTGTCACAGCTCAATACAGCCGATGTTATTTTGATATTACTAATTAGTAATTCGGTTCAAAATGCAATGGTTGGGAACAACACGAGTCTTTACGGAGGCTTAGTTGCTGCGACAATTTTATTTGGCATCAATTTTATTTTAAAAAAGTTAATGTTCAAATATCAAAAATTCAATAATTTCTTTATAGAAAAGCCTGAGATTTTAATTCACAATGGAACATTAGAATTTAAAACTTTAAGTAAGTTAAACATCACCTCTGAAGAATTGAGAGAAGCAATGAGAGAACATGGAGTGGAGCATTTTAAGGACGTGAAATTATCAATGTTAGAGATTGATGGCAACATTAGTATTATTACTGGCAATATCAATTTGAAACAGAGTCTTTATAAAAGAAAGAAAAAAGTAAAAAAAACAATCCACTAGTTTAAAAAAAATAACTTTTACTGACTTATAAAAACAAAAAGAGATCCAAGTTTAATTTAAAACTGGATCTCTTTTTTTTTAGTAAATATTTATTTTCAGATTATATAAACAATCTTAGAATATAATATACTAACCCTGCCAATAATCCTGAAACCGGAATAGTTAAAACCCATGCCCATAACAAACTTACCGTTACACCCCAACGAACAGCCGAAATACGTTTAGTCAAACCTACCCCTATTATCGAACCCGTTATAGTATGAGTTGTACTTACTGGAACTTTAAAATGCTCCGTAAAATAAAGTGTCAAAGCTCCAGCAGTTTCTGCAGCAACTCCTTCAAATGATGTTACTTTAGTGATTTTTGACCCCATTGTTTTTACAATTTTCCAGCCACCACTTAAAGTTCCTATAGCAATAGCAGTATAACAAGCCAATGGAATCCATTCTGGCATTACTCCTTTAATTCCTTTTTCATCATTTGGCAAAACCACTTGCAACCATTCAGGAAGACTTACAATATCAACACCGCTGGTCTTAATATAAACAGCTACTGCTGCTGCAATAATTCCCATTACTTTTTGCGAATCATTTCCTCCATGTCCTAAACTAAAAGCTGCCGAAGACAACAACTGCATTTTTTTCAAAACCGCATCCGCTCTATGTAAATTTAAACTACTAAATACTAAAGCGAAAATGGATATCGATATGATTATAAAAGCTACTAAAAACCACTTTATATTGTGTGATTCAAATACTATACTCCAAAAAACAGAAGTTGCAAATCTTGGGTTTTCTATTTTTTCGAAGGGTACCATTTGGTTATAAACAAATAAAACAGAGCCTATCATTAATGCTAATGTAAACAATTTAGGCAACAAACTCTTCTTTGAGGCATTGAGTAACCAAATAGAAATAAAATACGACATGACAGCTCCTAAAAGAGGTGCCAATACAATAAATGCAATGATAATAACGACACCTGAAGGCATCCCTCCATCTTTACCTGCTTTGTACCAACTTACAATATTATACCAATGCTTGATGTGTTCTACTCCGTCTTCAACGATAACATAATCAGAAAATCCGTGTACAGCAATGGCATGAGCAATAGCCGCTCCAGCAAAACCTCCAATCAAAGTATGAGAGGAACTAGAAGGTATCCCTTGCCACCAAGTAATTAGATTCCAGATGATGGCCGCAACAACTCCCGCAAGAATTACGGTCAAGTTAATCTGGCTAGAATCAGCCGTTTTTGCAACAGTATTAGCAACACCTAAACCAAAAACCCAGTACGCTAAGAAATTAAAAAAAGCAGCCCATACAACTGCTTGAAATGGGGAAAGAACTTTGGTTGCAACTACGGTAGCAATGGCATTTGCGGCATCGTGAAAACCATTGATGTAATCAAAAATCAAGGCCAATACTATAATAACTATTAGTAGAGTAAACATAATTTTAATTGAAAGATTGAGAAATTTTCGAAATTTTTAAGAATGCTTAACGGCAATTGATTCTAAAACACTTGCAACACTTTTACATTTATCAGTCGCAGTTTCTAAAATAGATAATACTTCTTTATATTTAATTATGTTTTTAGCATCTGTTTCATTTTCAAAAATCTCAAAAACAGCTTTATTATAAACTGTATCTGATTTATTTTCTAATTTCGAAATTCTAGCACAAGCTGCAGTAATATTTGGAATATTTTTTAAATTCCTCAACTCCTTAACTGCTGCATCAATATTTTGACAAGCGTCAAGATTGATTTCTGTTAATTTTCTAATTGACTTCGTAATTTTATCCACTTGATACAAGCGCATAATACTAGAAGCACCGTGCAAACGGTCTGCCACATTATCAATTGAAGTCACTAATGAGTGAATATCTTCTCTGTCAAATGGAGTAATGAAATTTCTACTCAACTCTAGATTAGTTTGGCGTGTAATATCCTCTCCTTTTTGTTCTAATGCATCAATCTTTTGAAAAAGAACTTCTCTTTCCTTCAAAGGAAGATTCACTGCCTCATGTAAATTGGAAGCTAATTCAATTAAATTACTAGATGCCTCTTCGAAAAGAGGAAAGAATTTTTTATCCTTCGGAACTAAAAATTGGAATATACTATTTAATGACATTTTATATTTTTTTAGGGTACAAATTTAATTGATTTATTTTTTGGAAACCAACCTTAATTTAACAAATCATCTTCTATTTGAAAACTGTTTAAAAAAGCAACAGTTTTCTCAATATCATAATGTAAAATTCTATCTTCCTTTACAAATGAGACTTCTTCTCTATAAGAACTCAAGAACATTTCAATAAAATCACTCGATTTTAAAGGTCTTCTAAATTCAATTGCCTGAGAAGCATTCATCAATTCAATGGCTAAAATCCGCTCCAAATTATCCATTACACGCAATGCTTTTGTAGCACCATTGGCACCCATACTCACATGATCTTCTTGTCCATTACTTGAGACAATACTATCAACACTTGCCGGTGTTGCTAATTGTTTATTTTGACTTGCAATACTTGCAGCTGTATATTGAGGAATCATTAATCCCGAATTTAATCCTGGATTATCAACTAAAAAAGCAGGTAGATTTCGCAATCCAGATATTAATTGGTACGTTCTTCTCTCAGAAATACTCCCTAATTCAGCCAAAGCAATTGCCATAAAGTCTAATGCTAATGCCAAAGGCTGACCATGAAAGTTTCCTCCTGATATAATTTGGTCACTTTCGATAAATATATTTGGGTTGTCTGTAACGGAATTAATCTCTGTTTTAAACACTTTTTTCACATAATCCATCGCATCTTTTGATGCACCATGAACCTGAGGAATACATCTAAAAGAATACGGATCTTGAACATGAGTTTTTTCTTGCTCAATAATTTCGCTTCCTTCTAAAAAGTCTTTCACGCGATTTGCCGTTACTATTTGTCCTTTATGAGGACGAATAAAATGAATTAACTCATTAAAGGGTTCTATTCTACCATCAAACCCTTCCAAAGACATTGCTCCAATTAAATCGGCCAAATACGAAAACTTATTCGCTTTCATTAAAATGTGAGCACCATAAGCACTCATAAATTGTGTACCATTTAATAAAGCCAGTCCTTCTTTGGATTTCAAAACGATGGGCTCCCAATTGAAACGTTCCATGATTACTTTGGAAGACACTTTATTTCCTTCAAAATAAACTTCTCCTTCTCCCAATAATGGCAAAGATAAATGAGCTAAAGGTGCTAAATCTCCAGAAGCTCCTAATGAACCTTGCGTATAAATTACTGGTAATATGTCATTATTATAAAAAGCGACCAATCGCTCTACTGTTTGCAATTGTATCCCTGAATGTCCATAACTCAACGATTGAATTTTAAGTAACAGCATTAGCTTAACAATCGCTGTTGGCACTTCTTCACCTGTACCGCACGAATGCGATTTTACTAGGTTTTCTTGCAATTTTGATAAGTTTTCATTTGAAATTTTTACATTACAAAGAGAACCAAAACCAGTATTAATTCCATAAATAGGTTCCGAATGGGAAGCCATTTTTTTATCTAGATAATCTCTACACTTTTGAATATTAACTTTTGCTTCTTCTGAAAGTTCTATCGATTTATGTTGTGCTATAATTTCTTGAACTATTTCTAGGGAAAGTATCTCGGTACTTATGTAATGTGTATTATCCATTTCGTATTGAATTTTGAGTAGCCAAAATTCAATAAATCAATATTAAAAAGCAACATATATTGCTAATAATTTAAAATACTTATCAAAACATACCTGCATTATAAATTTACCCCATAATTTACTCACAAAACCATTATAAATAAGCACTAAAACTAAAAAGCACACCCTTTTTTGCATTCAAAAAATGAAAAATGAATCAATAGAGTGGCTTATTCTTTAGCTTATACAAGCAAAAAACACCTGTTTGAATGGTTTCAAATAAAAAAAACAACAAAAAAACTACTCAAATTCTTTCCTACTTAAAAAAAAATCAACAATAGTTACAATAAAAAGCCTTTATAATAAGGAATACATAATCAGAGGTGAATAATATCCTTATTTTTGAAATATTCGCAAAAACGGAATAAAGGTTTTTCATTTTTATAAAAAACTGTATTTTTGTCACATCATAATGAACAATAACAGAACTACATATCATTCTTCGATAACAACTCAAAACAGAGTTGCCATTTCTGTTACTTCTACTTTTACTACAACAACTACTACCCCTTAGGGGTATACATTTTACATATAATCCAATTTTATATTTTTCTTTTTTAAGAAAGAAAGGTATTGGATGTATAAAAGACATTGCATTTTTTTAAATTAAAACAAATAAAATGAAAGTATTAAAATTTGGCGGAACTTCGGTTGCCAATGCACAAAATATAAAACTAGTCCTAGACATAGTCCAAAAACAAGCAAAACAAGATCAATTAATCGTAGTCGTATCTGCACTAAGTAAAGTAACTGATTTACTTCAGTTGGCTTCCCAAAAAGCAGCTGCAAATGATGAAGGATACAAAGAAATAGTTGCTGAAATTGAGAAAAAACACTTAGATACATTAAAAGAATTTATTCCAGTAAGCGAGCAAAGTAGTTTGTTGAGCCATATTAAAAGAATCATCAACCATCTTGAAACATTATTGGATGGCTGTTACCTTTTAGGAGAACTTTCTGCTAGAACAGCTGATACTATTTTAAGTTTTGGTGAATTATTGTCTTCTTATATTATTGCAGAAGCTTTAAAACAAAATCTAAAAAACAGCAGTTACAAAGACAGTCGCGAGTTGATTAAAACCAATACTAATTTTGGAAAAGCAGCAGTAAATTTTGAAATAACAAATCAATTAATTGTTGATTATTTTGCTTCTAATGAAAGTCAAGTAGTGGTTATGCCTGGATTTATTGCTTCGTCTGTCGATGGAATCATTACTACTTTAGGTCGTGGTGGATCCGATTATACTGCAGCAATTTTAGCTGGAGCATTAGACGTAACTGATTTAGAAATTTGGACAGATGTAAACGGAATGTTTACTGCCAACCCTAAAATTGTAAAGCAAGCGCAACCTATCGCAACAATTTCGTACCAAGAAGCAATGGAATTGTCACATTTTGGTGCCAAAGTATTATATCCCCCAACAATTCAACCTGTTTTAAGAAAAAATATTCCTATTCATATCAAGAATACTTTTGAGCCAGATGCGGAAGGAACATATATATCCAATAATGCTACTGCAAATGGAAATCCAGTAAAAGGAATCAGCCACATTGATAACATCACTTTAATCACACTGGAAGGACCTGGAATGATTGGTGTATTAGGATCTTCAAAAAGATTGTTTGAAGTTTTATCACAGGCCAATGTGAATGTTATTTTTATAACTCAAGCCTCATCAGAGCATTCTATTTGTATCGGAATTTTAAATTCAGATGCTAATGCTGCAGAAGAAGCCATCAATAAAGCTTTTGAAATCGAAATTTTACAAAACAAAATCGAACCTTGTATTGTAGAAAAAAACTTATGCATTATTGCTTTAGTGGGTGAGAACATGAAAAACCACCAAGGACTAAGCGGTAAAATGTTTAGTACTTTAGGAAAAAACAATGTAAACATTCGTGCGATTGCTCAAGGTGCTTCTGAAAGAAACATATCGGCAGTAATTAATGAAAGAGATGTTAAAAAAGCCTTGAATACGCTTCATGAACGCTTTTTTGAAGACAACACTAAACAACTAAACCTTTTTGTTATGGGTGTTGGAAATGTAGGCGAAAAATTCATCGATCAAATCAGCCAACAAAAGAAGTTCCTAAAAGATAACTTAAAAATAAACCTAAGAGTTATTGCTTTGGCCAATTCTAGAAAAATGCTTTTTGATGAAGATGGAATTGATCTAAAATCATGGCAAACACTTTTGGACAATGGAGAAAAAGCAGACCAACAATTGTTCATTGAGCAAGTAAAAAACCTCAATTTACGCAACAGTATTTTTGTAGATATTACAGCAAATGCAAGCGTTTCTGAAACTTATGCACACTATTTAAGAGAGAGTGTTGCCGTAGTAACTTGTAATAAAATAGCATGTTCATCAGCGTTTGACAATTATAAAAGTCTAAAAAGTTTATCTCGTAGATACAATGCTCCTTTCTTGTTTGAAACGAATGTTGGTGCAGGATTACCGATCATTGACACGGTTAAAAACTTAGTTGCATCGGGTGATAAAGTAAATAAAATACAAGCAGTTTTATCTGGAAGTTTGAATTTTATCTTTAATAATTTTGATTCCAATAATTCTTTTCATGATGTGGTAAAAGAAGCAGGTGTGCAAGGATTTACGGAGCCAGACCCAAAGATTGATTTGAGCGGAATTGATGTTGCTAGAAAGATCTTGATTTTAATTCGAGAAAGCGGTTATAAAATGGAAATTGAAGAAATTGAAAACAAATCTTTCCTTCCAATCGAATGCATGGAAACAGCAAATAATGAAGAATTCTTTAAATCCCTTACACAATATGCTAGCCATTTTGAAGGAATTTTGGCGGAAGCCAATGCCAAAGAAAGCCGCTTAAAATTTGTTGCTCAGTTTGAAGATGGAAAAGCAAGCGTAGGTTTGCAATTCATCCCAAAAGACCATCCATTTTACAACTTAGAAGGAAAAGATAATATCGTATTGTTCTACACTGATCGTTATGTAGACCAACCTTTATTGATAAAAGGTGCTGGTGCTGGTGCTGCGGTTACTGCTTCGGGAATTTTTGCCGATGTAATTAGGATAGGGAATGTTTAAAAATTAGTTTCAAGTTTAAAGTTTCAAGTTAAATCTTTATTTCAAAGCACTTTTTTAACCTGAAACTTTAAACTTGAAACCTGAAACAAAAAATCATGAATGAAATAAAAATATTTTGCCCCGCTACAATTGCCAATCTATCTTGTGGATTTGATGTCCTAGGATTGTGTTTAGACAATGTGGGTGACGAAATGGTTATTCGAAAATCAGATCAAAAAGGAATACGCATCACTAAATTAGTAGGTGCCGACTTGCCTCTTGAAACCGAAAAGAACGTTGCTGGAGTTGCCGCTTTGGCGATGCTAGAAGCCTTAGATTCGGATGCAGGATTTGAAATCGAAATTTACAAAAACATCAAAGCCGGAAGCGGAATTGGAAGTAGTGCTGCCAGTTCGGCAGGAGCGGTTTTTGGAATTAATGAATTGCTAGGAAGACCTTTTGAAATCAAAGATTTGGTTCCATTTGCCATGCAAGGCGAAAAACTAGCTTGCGGAAACGCTCATGCTGATAATGTGGCTCCTGCTCTATTGGGTGGTTTTACATTAGTGCGCAGTTACGCGCCGCTGGATATAATCAAAATCGAAAGTCCGTCAGAGTTATACGCTACAGTGGTTCACCCACAAATTGAGTTAAAAACATCGGATGCACGCTCGGTATTGAAACAAACTGTTTCCCTAAAAAGCGCCATTATGCAATGGGGAAATGTAGGTGGATTAATCGCTGGTTTGTATACCAAAGATTACGATTTAATAGGTCGCTCATTACATGACGAAATTGTGGAACCGTTGCGCTCTGTATTGATTCCGGGATTTGATTTAATCAAACAAACTGCCTTAGAAAATGGTGCTTTGGGTTCTGGGATATCAGGTTCTGGTCCTTCTATTTTTGCTTTAAGCAAAGGAGAAGCTACCGCAAATAAAATTGCAAAAGCCATGAGTGCTGTTTATGACGAAATGAAATTACCGTACGAGATTCATGTTTCAAAAGTGAATCCTGATGGTGTGAGAATAATATAATATTAAATAAAAATTTAAGGTTTTTGATTAACTATTTTTGATTTTAGAAGTAACTACTGTTGCGAGAAAATCATAAATCTAAAATCGTTAATCTCCAATCAAAAATCATTTTTACCAATGAAATACTACAGTTTAAACCATAACGCCCCAAAAGTTTCTTTTCAAGAAGCCGTAATACAAGGATTAGCAAGCGACAAAGGATTGTATTTTCCAGAAACGATAACGCCTTTACCGCAAGATTTTTTTGATACTATCGAAAATCTTAGCAATGAAGAAATAGCCTTTCTAGCGATTCGTCAATTTGTAGGGGATGAAATTCCAGAAACCAAACTAAAAGAAATTATTGCCGAAACCCTTTGCTTTGATTTCCCAGTAGTAGCAGTCGAAACAGGAATCTATTCCTTAGAATTGTTTCATGGACCTACAATGGCTTTCAAGGATGTTGGTGCGCGATTTATGTCCCGTTGTTTGGGGTATTTTAACAAAGATAAAAAAGACAGTAAAAATACGGTTCTAGTAGCGACCTCAGGAGATACAGGTGGTGCTGTAGCTAGCGGTTTCCTAGGTGTAAATGGCGTTGAAGTGATTATCTTGTATCCATCAGGGAAAGTGAGCGACATTCAAGAGCGTCAATTGACCACTTTGGGACAAAACATAAAAGCACTTGAAGTAGATGGAGTATTTGATGATTGCCAGGATATGGTAAAAAAAGCGTTCTTAGATGAGAGTTTAAAACACCACAACTTGACCTCAGCGAATTCGATTAATATCGCGCGTTGGTTGCCACAAATGTTTTATTTCTTCTTTGCTTATAAAGCCTTAAAAAGCCAAAACAAACCGTTGGTTTTTTCTTGTCCTAGTGGAAACTTTGGGAATATATGCGCTGGAATTATCGCCAAAAAAATGGGATTACCTGTAGCGCATTTTGTTGCCTCAACTAATGTGAATGATACGGTACCTCGTTTCTTAGAAAACGGAATCTACGATCCTAAACCTTCTAAAGCAACGATTTCGAATGCGATGGATGTTGGGAATCCAAGTAATTTTGTTCGAATTCAGGAAATGTATCAAAACGATTTGGAGCAGTTCAAAAAAGATTTCTCTTCGTTTACGTTCTCAGATGAAGATACTATAGAAGCCATGAAAACCATTTACAATACCGATGGTTATATTGCAGAACCGCATGGAGCTGTAGGTTATTTAGGATTGAAAAAAGAATTACAAAACCATAGTAATGCACTTGGGATTTTCTTAGAAACGGCCCACCCAATCAAGTTTTTAGATACGGTGGAACCAACATTAAATGTAAAATTACCTATTCCTGCACAAATTGAAAGTGTGTTAGGAAAAGAGAAAGTAAGTACTAAAATAAAAACCTACGAGCAATTCAAAGCATTTTTAGGATAACACTTAAAACAGCTATTATATACAAACGACCGCGAAGTGATTCTCATTCGTTTTTTTATGGACTAACCTGACTGATTATTATTTTAAAATTGGAGTAGTTTAGATAAAATTCTTTTTTTAATCCAAAATAATTTCTAATAATTTGATTATTTTGAATTATTTTATTTTCGAATAGTAAAAAAAGAACAATAAAGGTCAAAAGACTTATTTACTGGAGCTGGTGGTATTAACTTTGTGCTTTGCTTTTAAAGAATTATATTTATTAAAAAAAATATGACAAATATTAAAGAATTAGGTAGATTCCAAATTAGATCAAAAATTGCATATAATTGGATTGAAACAAAAGATGCTTTTATTACAGATAATTTACAAATTTATTATAACGAAAATTTTAACAATTGGAGATTAAAAGATACTACACTCCCATCATCAACGGATCTTACAATTATTATAATACCTTTGAAAAACGAGGAAATTAGAAGAATAAAACAATTTATATAAGAAATTATAATGCTCTTTGAAGTGTACCCCACTCGTGAGCACAAAAATAGAATGATAATTAAATAACAACGCAACTGCGTAAGGGATTGCGGCGGTATCCTTTATTTTTTTTCTTTAAAAAAATAAAGATAAAGCCAAAAGCCCGACCCCAAAGTAGCAGTTTCATTCTTTTTAAAATTAACTTTCTGCTTTGGGGTTACGCCCAAAATGTACTTGGAAAAAAGTGTTACAATTTGTTAAAATCAAACTTTTGGCCGCCAATGGAGTATTTGTACATGAGTCCGCCTTTTTGCATGGTGAATACCATCACGCCATTAGTATATTTTACATTTGCGGAAGTGCCTGCCGTTACCGCAACGGCCGAGGCTTGGGCCGCAAACTCCCTAAAACTTACCCCTTAATAATCAAGAAGTACTCATTGCACGAGCGAAACCAACAGTATCGCGATACATTTGAGGAGAGACAGCTGCATTGTTTTTAAAGAAACGACTAAAATAATGTTCGTCGTCATAGCCTAACTCATATGCGATTTCTTTTACTGCTTTATTAGATAAATACAATTCTCTTTTGGCTTCGATAATAATTCGTTCCGATATTAGAACAGTTAGGGTTTTATTGAAATGGTTCTTGGTAATTTTGGCTAATGCTTTTGGTGTGATGTGCAACAAATCGGCGTAATCACTTGCAGAATGTTTAGTTCTGAAATGCAATTCGATATAATTTTTTAAATTTTGAAGGATAAACGGTTCTTTAGTATCTGGCGCTTCCTTTGGCTCTTGAATTCCCTGCTGGTCTTTTAATCGGGAGGCCGTGATGAGCAAAATTTTTAGGTACGAAATCAACAGTTCGTACTGTGCCAAAGCTGGATTTTGCATTTCTATTTTTATCTGATCTATTACCATACTCAGCGTATTTGAAGCAGATTCATCAATCAATACAAACGGTGGTTCGTATATGTTATTGAACAAAATACCGTTACAAGCTACTTCGGCTTGATGTTTATGAATGCAAAAAAAGTCTGGATGAAAATGCAACACTACACCTTCCATTTTTTCATGGGTAGACAACATAAAAGGTTGATAGGGTGCAAAAGCTAATAATGAATTTGCTGAAAAATCATATTCAGAGAAGTCTACTTTTACTCTGCCACTCCCCTTTTTAATCCAAATCAATGAATAATAATTAAGTCGTTGCAAGTGATCAAAAGAGCTGTTGTCTTCAAAAGTGAAAATTTTGAAAGCCAAATTCCCATTTTGAGGATTGATTAATGTAAAAGTAGCGTCGTCTAGCATCGTATTCTTTTTTTGTAAATTTAATTAAAACCCTGCTTCTTTCAATTTGGCGGCAAGCAATTTATTTTCTTCTTCCAGTTTGTTTATATACGCTTGCTGTGGTTGTAAGGCAATTTGAATTTCGTCTGCCGTAAAGCGAGCTGTAATATGTTGCGGGCAATTCCAATCATAAGCTTCAATATGAAAGACCATTATCCGCTCTCCACGAAATTTATAATCGCCTAAATCGAGTGTAGTGTAAAACTCAGGATTGTCTTTGAGTGCTACAATTTCAGTTTTAGCATAGATTTTCAGCCGTGCTTTTGCTGGATAATCCATCAAGATCAATGATACATTAGCATTGTCTACCAGATTTCCCACCGTTATATACTGTTTATTACCTGAGAAATCAATACATGCAATACGATCTTTATCCAGCACTTTTAAAAACCCTTTTGGACCACCACGGTGTTGAATGTACGGATAATTATTAGTGCCTATCGAAGCCATATAAAAACTATCCCGATTGGCAATAAATGCCATTTCGTTATGTGTCAATCCATCGACCTCGTTTAATTTTTCCATTCGTTCATAGCTATTGCGGCTACCATGAGCCTCTTGTAATGCTTTCACTGCATCAGTAAAAGCAATTTTATGGAAATGCAGTGCCATATCGATTATCTAAACTTTCGGTTTTTTTCTTCGATAGGTAAATCGTTGATGCTCGCAAAACGTTTGCGCATTAAACCATTTTCGTCAAATTCCCAATTTTCGTTACCATACGCTCGAAACCATTGCCCTTCAATGTTATGGTATTCGTACTCAAAACGAACTGCCATACGGTTTTCACGAAAACCCCACAATTCTTTTTTAAGAGTATAATTTAGCTCTTTCTCCCATTTTTGCTTCAAGAATTCCTTTACAGCTTCCCTGCCATTAATGAACTCAGTACGGTTGCGCCATTCAGTATCAATGGTATATGCTAAGGCAATACGTTCTGGGTCTTGGCTATTCCAAGCATCTTCGGCCAATTGTACTTTTTGTAAGGCAGTTTCCATATTAAAAGGCGGAAGTGGTAATTTCTGTTCCATGGGTTATTATTTTTACGATTATTATTGTTCAAATTTTAGAATATCAAAGTTATCAGATATTGGCAATCCAAAACTTAGATAATGTACGCATATCCATGGACAATTTTCTCATTTAGGGATTTTATTGGAAGCTGCCCATCCTATCAATTTTTTGGATACGGCAGAACCCACTTTAAACGTAAAACTTCCAATTGCTGCACATATTGAAAGTGTGTTAGGAAAAGATTAAGTAAGTACAAAGATTAAGTCGTACGAGCAATTTAAAGCATTTTTAGGAAAACACTTGAAACAGCTATTCTATACAAGCGACTGCGAAGTGATTCTCATTCGTTTTTTTTATCAAGACCATAACGACCTCTATTTAAGTACAATATTAGTTTTTAATAAGAAAAAAACTTAATTTTGAATCTAAAAAAAAAATTTTATTTATAGCATAAAGTCAACCCATCTTTGATGTATTGAGCCATTTTATAGCTAGTATCAACTAGCAAATAAACTCTTGTTTGAATCCAAATTAAAACGAAGAAAATGAATAGAAGGAAATTTATTGAGAAATCAGGAATAATAGGGTTTGCTGTAATTCTACCTGGATCTTATTTATCTACAATTAACAATCCAAAATACAAAATGGGTTATCAACTCTATTCTATACGAGATGAAATGGCTAGAGATCCGTTGAACACCTTAAAGTATTTAAAAAAAATAGGTTATCAAGATTTTGAAGTCTATGGTTTTGATAATGAGAAAGACATGTATTATGGATATAAATCTTTGGAATTTAAGCAAATATTAGATGATTTGAACTTATCTGTTAGTAGTGGTCATTATGGCTTTTCTCCCTATTTAGAAAAATCTGAAGACGAGCTAAAACGTTTTGTTGATCAGTGTATCATTGGAGCGCAAACTTTAAACAGTAAATATATCACTTGGCCATGGATAGCTCCACAACAACGGACCATTGATAACTTCAAGTTGATGTCTGAAAAACTTAATGTTATAGGCGAGCAAGTAACTGATGCGGGACTCGGATTTGCTTACCACAACCATGGTTATGAATTTATAGACCAAGGCGGCGAAAATGGATTTAATATTATTATTAATGAGACAGACTCATCTCTAGTTAAACTACAGATGGATATGTATTGGGTAATGCATTCCTCCAAATACACTCCCAAAGAATTGGTACAAAATCAACCAGGTAGATATACCATGTGGCATATAAAGGACATGGATAAAGTTACTAAAGATTATACTGAGCTAGGTAACGGTTCTATAAACTATGAAGAAATATTACCCGATGCCAAAAAATCAGGTCTAGAATATTATTATTTAGAACAAGGTGGCAATTTCTTGGACAATTCTATGAAAAGTGCTTCTGATAGTGCTATTTATTTTAAAAAAGAGCTTCAGAAATATTTTTGATTATACATTTATAAAAGTTAGCTGCAAACAAGCTAAATAATTGAATACACATCTCCACAAAGTGTTATCACTGCGCAAATGACTCTGACTTTGCACAGTTTTGATGTATTATTACAAACTAAATAATTATAGGATTCAGGAGACTTTGTGATGCTATGTTTTCATAACTTGCAAACCACTTTTAGCAAGAAAACATTAGATTTCATTTTAAATCGTCACATCACTCTAATAGAAAGATAAAATGAACAATGACTTTGAATACATACAAATCCAACCAGACAAAGCACTATCGGATTATGTAGAAAGTTTTTGGTGCCTTCACAATCGAACAGACAGCAATAAAGAAACTATTGGATTACCCGATGGACGCATTGATTTATCGCTTTTCGAATCGGCTACAACTTCTTTTCGCATCTCACTTCTTGGCGTAGGTACTCAGCGACACGATCATGCCACAATTCCTGCTCATGGATTGCTATTTGCCGTTAGCTTTAAATTACTTGCTGTAGAGTACTTATTTCATGAACCAGTTGCTGACATTCTTAATAGTGGGAAACACTTACCAAACGATTATTGGGATTTCGATTCAGATGATTTGAAAGACTTTGATCGTTTTTGCAAAAAAGCATCAAAAAAAATTTATTCTCTTTTACCTGAAACAATTGATGCACGCAAACAAAAATTATTCGAACTAATTTATCTCACAAATGGAGCTATTACTGTAAAAGAATTTAGCGAAAAAATTGGTTGGAGTAGCCGTCAAATTAATCGGTATTTCAATCATCAATTTGGGCTTTCATTAAATGCCTTTTGTAAAATATTACGATTCAGAGCATCACTAGACCATATTGCTAAAGGGAAACTATTCCCCGAAATGAACTTTGCAGACCAAACTCATTTTATAAAAGAAATCAAAAAATTTGCGGGTGTGGTACCCAAAGAATTATTTAAAAATAAAAACGACCGATTTATACTATTATCAACACTCTCTTCAAAATAATTTTGTAAAATAATTTTTAGAGACAAAAACATGTTAATACAAAATAAAAAAATTGCCATAGTTGGCGGTGGGCCAGGTGGTCTTACACTGGCAAGACTTTTACAGTTGAAAGGCTCCAATGTAAAAGTGTATGAAAGAGATTTAAATGCAACTGCTCGTGTGCAAGGATCACCACTAGATTTACATGATGAATCAGGTTTGGCAGCGCTACGTTCTGCTAATTTACTCACCAAGTTTAAAGAAAATTTTCTTGCTGGCGCCGATAAAATGCTGATTGTAAATGAACAAGCCCAAGTATTTTACAGCAACCATGAGACAAAACCAGATGAAAATTTTGACAACATAAATTTTCGTCCAGAAATAGGTCGTGGTGCATTAAGAAAGATACTATTGGATTCCTTAGAATCGGAAACCGTGATTTGGAACTGCCATTTTGTTTCAATGGAACAACAAAACGAAGGTTGGTTGATGCATTTTAAAAATGGAACCTCAGCATATGCTGATTTGGTCATTGCTGCTGATGGAGCCAATTCCAAAATACGTCCGTATCTAACTGAGGTTGTTCCATTTTATTCAGGAATAACCATGCTTGAAGGAACAATTTATAATGCCAAAAAAATTGCTCCACAAATATCAAACTTACTTCGTGGCGGAAAAGTAATGGCTTTTGGCAACAAAAAAGACATTTTATTAGGCCAAAAAGAAAATGGTGAAATTGGTTTTTACATCAGTTTTAAGACCAATGAAAATTGGGGAGCTACAAGTGGCTTGGACTTTACAAATAAAGCACAATTGTTAGACTGGTTTAAAAGAGAATATGGTGACTGGGGTAGTATTTGGTATGAGTTAATTGAAAAAAGTGCAACACCATTAATCCCGCGACCAATATTTTGTATCCCATTTGACCAAAATTGGAATACACTTCCAAATGTAACACTAATTGGTGATGCTGCGCATGTGATGCCTCCTTTTGCAGGCGAGGGAGTGAATATGGCGATGCTCGATGCATTGGAATTGAGTGAATTTTTAACTACTAATAAATACAATAGCATCCAAGAAGCGCTAGCTTTCTATGAAAATGCGATGCAAAAAAGAGCAGTAATTATTGCAAAAGAATCACTTGAAAATGGCGAACTAATGCATTCAGAAAATGCATTGGATAGCATGTTGGGGTTCTTTGGCGGACACTAAAAAGAAAATGGAATAGCGGTTTTCAAAAGTAGGATTTGAAGCTTTTAACAATGAGTAAAATAGAAAAAATAAACTTTCACCACTTCTCACTGATAAAAATCGCTCCTTTTAAAGAGTTCGTATCCCAGAAGATATTTTCAATTAACAGATATTAACATTCTCTTTTGTAAGATTTAACACTATCATTTTATAATAACACCACTGTTCCATTTTATAATGTTTAATTTTACAGTAAACATTAAAAAAGTAAATCAAAATGAAAAACTTAAAACTGATTGCTCTAGGAATGATTCTGATTACAACTATTAGCTGTAAGGATACTAAAAAAAGTAATGAAGAATCAACTCCAGAAGCTCAGACCACTGAAGCTAACTACAGTCTAATTAATGATTCTACAAAAGTGAGTTTTACCGCTTACAAAACAACCGATAAAGTAGCTGTGGGAGGGAAATTTAAAGAAATAACATTAACCAATTCTGGTCAAGGAAAAACAGCATTTGAAGCTTTAAACGGGACTAAATTTAGTATTCCAGTAAGCAGTTTATTTACCAATGATGCTACAGGAACAAGAGATCCTAAGATTTTAAAATTCTTTTTTGGAGTAATGAAAAACACGGAACTTATTTCAGGTGAGTTTAAAGTTACTGGTGAAAACAATTGTTCTATCGATGTGACATTGAATGGAAAGACAGCCAACATCCCTTTAAAATTCACTGAAAATAGCGATACAAGCTTGGCTTTTGATGGAGTGATGAATTTAGAAAACTGGGATGGACTTGCAGCAGTTGCATCTATCAACAAAGCATGTGAAGCCTTGCATACAGGTAAAGACGGGATAAGTAAAACATGGAGCGAAGTGGCAGTGCATGCTGATGTTTTATTGAATAAAAACTAGATAATAGGAGTTCAACATTCAGAACAAGTATTGAATTACTCTATATTTAAACGAATACAACATAAAAAAGCGATTAACTTACAATGAGTTAGTCGCTTATTTATGACTTGATTTATTTATGTTCAAAAGTGAGTAGAAGCCTAATCAACTACTTCTAAAAATCATTAGAGTTTATTAAAATTAAACTTTTGACCACCAATAGAAGCTTCATACATGAGTCCCCCTTTTTGCATGGTGAATACCATGACGCCATCAGTATATTTTACGTTTGCTGATGCGCCTGCAGTTACCGCTACAGCTGAGGCTTGGGCTGCAAACTCAAATCGGCTGTCTTTGAATCTTTCCAGTTCATTTTTGGATTCAAAAAATATAACCTCTCGGTACGCTTGTCCCCCTGCTTGAAAACCGATGCTTAGTTGTGATAATTTGGCCAGACCAACAATCTTATTGTGTTCATATACCGTTCCATTACCAGCAGCACCACCAATACCAAACCCTCCTTTACCCACATTAGGGAAAATGACATAACCAGTTGCTTTGTCAAAAAGCCCTTTCATTAGCGGATCACTTTTAATGAACTCTACTTTTGCTGCATTACTGTCGGCAATAATTCTATTCTTTTTGGCTTTTGATTGCCCTATTGCAGGCGTAGCATTGATTGCACATGCCAATACTATTACCCAAATAATATTTAAATTTTTCATGTCTTAAATAATTTAATTGTTGCTATTTTTCTATATTAAAGATAACGAAAAAATCATTTAAATATTTAAAACCTACTGATTATCAGTGTTTTAATTATTAATACCCTAACTATATTTACTAATAGTTTGCTTTGAGTGTTTTTATCAATTGTCTGTATTTTATTTAAAAAAAATAGGCTTATAAAAAACAGGTATTTATACGTTATAAAAAATATTATTTTTTATAGAAATTTGATAAATAAAACATTCTAATCTATTACTATTCAGCTAGATTAAAAAGTAAGAACAATAAATGGTCCTTTTATTAGAACTCAGAAATTACATCTCAATTCTAAAATAAAGACGAGTCTAGTACATTCTCAAAAAAAGGTTCCATTAGAAAAGCCAAAGGAGTAGAAACTAAAGCAAATGTTATGAAAGTACAGGGTAAAAAAATCGATTTGTCAGATATTCATTTATCAAAAACTGATGAAAAGCAACACAAGGTTTTAAGTTACATGAACAATTCTACAGATGGAGGGTATTTATCTCCACAGCAAGTACAGTCCCTGATGCAAAGTTTGCACCTAAATTTGCAGGAATTAATGAATTATTTAGTACCCTATGCCACTAAGTTCGCCATGTCCCCTATATCAGGTTTTAAAGTGGGTGCTGTTGCACATGGAATTTCTGGAGCTATTTATTTTGGTGCTAATATTGAATTTCAAGATCAGGCATTGTCTTTTACCGTTCATGCTGAACAAGCATCTATAGCGCACGCTATAAGTTATGGGGAAACAGGTATCGACTATCTTGCTATTTCTGCTGCTCCATGTGGGTATTGTCGCCAGTTTTTGTATGAAATTACAAATTGTCCTTCAACAAAAGATATTACCATTTTAATTAATAATGAGAGTAATTCCTTGTCTAATTTACTTCCACAAGCATTTGGTCCACAGGACCTAGGGGTTACTACCCGATTAATGTTGGCACAAAATAATAATTTACAAATGATTCCCGTTCATGCAGATCCATTTGTAATTGCAGCCTTTAATGCTGCCAATACATCCTACTCTCCATATACATGTGATTATTCTGGTGTTTGTATAGCTACAAATTATGGTGCTTATGTAGGTTCCTATGCAGAAAATGCCGCTTACAATCCAAGTATGTCTCCTTTAGAAGCAGCAATCGTTCTGTTAATAATGAACGGAGATTCATACAACAATATTTACCGTGCTATTTTAGTTGAAGCTAAAAACAATAAATACAGTCAACTTTCGGCTACTAAAGATGTCTTAGCAGTAGTAGCCAAAAATATTACTCTGGAATACTACTCTGTTAATAGTCAAAAAAATGGTTCAACACTAAACATTAAAGAAATGGTGTAATTCTATTCCTTTTTTTTTACTTGAATTTTATCTAATATTCCATTTCTTGCACTACAGAAAACTTGTGCGTAAGGGATTGCGGCGATATCCTTTATTTTCTTCTTTCAAAAAAATAAAGATAAAGCCAAAAGCCCGACCCCAAAGCTGAAGACGCATTCTCACTACATACAATCTGTCCGATTTGGGGTGACGCCCAAATAAGTTTTGATCTTCAATAAGAAATTCCTTGAAACTCTTTTTTATTGTACTTTTTATCTAAATTTGTATGATCAATCCCATTTTAGAATATCTTGAATATCATGATTACAAAAGCAAGCTTAAAAGATGTTTCTCACTTAAATACATTAATCAATTCAGCTTACCGTGGTGCTTCTTCTAAAAAAGGATGGACCACCGAAGCCAACATTCTAGAAGGACTCAGAACTACCGAAGCGGAACTTACGGAAATCATGGCCGATGCTAAAAACACGATTCTAAAATTTACGGAGAACGACCAAATAATAGGTTCTGTATTACTGATTGAAAAAGCGCAAAAACTATATTTAGGAATGTTAACGGTTTCGCCTAACCTGCAAAATAGTGGTATTGGAAAACAACTTTTAAAAGAAGCTGAAAAGCAAGCTTTGGCCTTGGGATTACCAAAAATTGTAATGACTGTCATATCTGTTAGAACTGAATTAATAGCATGGTACCAGCGTCATGGTTATGCAGATACTGGAGAAAGAGATCCTTTCCCTAGCAGTGATGTTCATATTTCAATCTCTGAAAAACCTTTGGAGTTTATGGTTTTAGAGAAAAAATTAAGCTAAATTAACACTTCATTTTCAAGATTATAAACTATTCATTTAATACTATTAAAATCAAATGGCAAACAATAGCAAAACACTCGTTATAAAAGATTTAAAAGAGAAATCTATCTTGGTATCCAGAGTCTTTAAAGCTCCTCGTGATAAAGTTTGGCGTGCTTATACCGAAAGTGAATACTTGGAAAAATGGTGGGGACCACAACCATGGAAAGCCGAGACCAAATCCATAAGCTTTACCGTTGGTGGCTATTGGTTGTATGCGATGGTAGGCCCCAAAAACGAAAAGCACTGGAGTCGAATGGATTATACTGCAATAAAACCATACGAAAGTTTGGAAATTAAAGATGGTTTTTGTGATGAAGAGGGGAATTTAAACAATTCCCTACCCGTTTCAACTGGATCTATTATTTTTAATCCAAGTGATTCAGGTACTTTGGTAGAATTCAAAATGTTCTATAACACTGAAAAAGAAGTGGAAACTATGATTGAAATGGGTTTTGAGCAAGGCATTACAACTTGTCTTGAACAATTAGAAAGGTTATTTCAAGAAAATAAAATATAACTAAAAACCCAATCCAAAAACAACAAATTAGTGAATCATAGCTGAGATTATCAGCATTAATTTAAGCTCAGAACATAATGAAAAACTTGGTTTATTTAGGATGTATGCTCTCTAACAAAGAGACAAGAACTCCATTTAATTCTTGAAGCGTACTAGGATTTGTAACTACCCCTATTTCATTCATTTTACTTTTGATGGTTCCAATAGTCAAAGTCGCTTTTTGGGGTGTATTAGTCCCCAAGGCCGAAAGCGTTAATAACAACGATGCTAATGCCTTGTCGCCACCCATTTGCATGGGAGATACACTGATTGCAGCAACTGGTTTATCATTCAATTCTCCTGAAGAAACGAGCCAATCTAAAGCGTTCTTTAATACTCCGGGAATACCAAAAGCATATTCGGGGGTAGAGAATATAATGCCATCAGCCGCTTTAATTTGGTTTCTAAAATAGGTAACTGTGGGTATTCCTTCGGTTATTTCAGGGTTAAAATGAGGCAATTGATCCAATCCATCAACTATATTTAGAATAACATTTTCTGGAGCAATTTTAGCTATTTCCCTTAAAATATTACTATTTGCTGAAGTTGATTTCAAACTTCCCGAAATAGCAATAATAGTCGTAATCTGTTTCATTTTTCTTATTTATTTCAAAAATAGAAAAGTAAAAACTAACCTCGTTAATTAGTTTTTACTTTTCTAAATTCAATTTTATAACCATATTCCTTCTGTAGTATCTTACAGAATATACTATTTTTATAACGCAGGAGCCAGAGGAAAATCTACAGGAACTTGAGTTAAATTATGCAAAAAATTCATCGCCGTTTTATCGCTTACAAGCAAAATCAAATCTACTAAATTTTCATTAGTATAGCCCTGTGCAAAAAATCCATCTACTACTTCTGTGCTTGCATTTCCTTTGTTTGCAGCTATCTCTGCTGAAAGTTGTACTAAAGCATTTAATTTGGTATCCGTACTTTTACCTTTACGAATGTCTAACAATTGGTCATCCGAGAACCCATTCATTTTACCTAAAACCAGATGGGCACTTTGGCAGTAAACACATCCATTAACTTGGCTTACAATTAAATTCACTGCTTCTTTTTCTTTATTATTCAAAGAAGTTTTTGCATTTTGATAAGCCAAAAAACGAGATAATCCGTTAGTAGAATGCGCGATAGTAGCGTATAAATTTGGTACAAAACCCAATGCTTTTTGTAGATTGTCAAAAATGTCTTGGTTTGCTGGGGCTACTTGTTCTCTAGTTGGAACTGTAAATGTTGTCATTTTATTTTTGTTTAAATTGGTTGTCAATATTGACTTAGCAAAGATGCGACAGCAATAAACAGTATAAAATGGATAATAAACGCCAGTTGATGGACGATTTATTTCTTTGAAATTTACAGCACTAACTCTTCAAACAAGCGTTGAATGGTTTTTTCTAAATCGTCACACAATCCTGGATGGGGTCTTGAAGTTTGAATTACGGAACTGCGCAAGGCCGTTAACCAACGAAAACGAGACGGAATATCCATTACTGCTATTGACCCACCATCTTTTGTACCGTGTGCTACTTTTTCGAAAGCAGATAAGTTCATTTGGATTTGTTCTACATCAGCTTCTGTCGAAAAAGAAAGAACTCTTTCAACGTTTAAAGCATGAATTACTTTTATAAATTTGGCTTTTTTGCAAAATAGAATAACCCCTACATTCAGGAATTCTTCGCGCTCTACCCTAGGTACAACCCGAATTACAGCATACTCATATAAGTTTTTCTCTTGCATTTTGTGCTTCCTTTATAAAAATTTCTGAATGATTTAAGCGGGTCAATAGGAACTGTAAATATACATTTCTCAATTCGGCAGGTGTGGCTTCTACGTCTTCCCATTGCAACCAATCCTCTGGGATTAGGCTAACAATCTCCTGAAGAATTTCTGGAGTTAATAGTTTTTTGAAAGCGGTATCCGTTTCAGTTAATGCGGATGCTTGAGGCAATAATACGTGGTCTTTGATCAAGGCAAACGGACTTTGAGCATGATTCTCCCAATTTGTCCAAGAATGATGAAAATACAAACTTGCGCCATGATCAATAAGCCATAATTCTTTATGCCAAATCAACATATTGGTGTTTCTAAACGTTCGGTCCACATTAGTAATGTAAGCATCCAGCCATACAATTTGCGAAGCCAAAACGGGATCAACAACGGTTACAACAGGATCGAAATTAATCGCTCCCGATAAAAAATGCAGTGCTAGATTCATCCCCTGACTTCCTTGTAATAAATCCTGAATTTCCTCATCGGCCTCTGTTCGTCCAAAGGCTTCATCGAGATTAGCAAAGACAAGTTCTGGCATTTTAATACCCAATGCACGTGCGATTTCACCACCAATCAATTCGGCGATTAAGGCTTTTACACCATGACCAGCACCTTTAAATTTAAGTACGTATTTGAAATCATCATCGGCTTCCGCCAAAGCAGGCAAGGAACCGCCTTCCCGCAAAGGAGTGATGTACCGCGTAACATTTACGGTTCGAAGATTGAAGTTGGTTTTCATATTCGGGTTTTACTGAACTACAAACTTACAAATAAGTTAAGTGAGTTTAACTGGAAGCATTAAAAATCCTACTACTTACTAGTATAGGTTTTCCCTTTGCTTTTTTTATCGATAGAAGTTGCTTGCAATAATAAATAGACTCATCTCTTACTTCTATATTCATTTTTAATGTCACTTTCCTATTATTATTCACTAAATCATGAGAAACATAAGGCTTTAGCAATTTATAATCTGCCTCATCAAAATATACTATCTTAACAGAATCATTAAACATTACCCTGACCCAAGGAGAATCAATGACTTTATATTTTTTTAAATTATCAAAATATTCTAAAAGATCTAAATCATTTCTACTAGGATCTTTTATTTGACGTATACTATCCAAAATATTTTCCCATTTATTAATATTCTTTTGATCCAGATTATAATAATTAAATACTTCAACGGATTTAAAGGCTAAATCCCCCTCCATAATTCTGTCTTTTGGAGAACAGGAAATAAAAATAAATAGAACAATTAGTAGTTTCCATTTTTTCATGTTAATAGCGATTAAATTATTTGTTTTTTTCTAAACTCAAAAATGCTTTTCCTAAATACTTAATAATATCCGAAGCGATAAAGGATTGATAGCCCGTTTCAGGCAAAGCAATATCCGCGATCAAACCGTGAAGGTAAACGCCGAGAATTGCAGCGTCAATAGGTTCATACGATTGAGCCAGTAAACTAGTAATTATTCCAGTGAGTGCATCACCACTTCCCGCTGTTGCCAAAGCGGCATTTCCAGTTGTGTTTTCGTAAACCGTATCCCCATCAATAATATGCG
This sequence comes from Flavobacterium sp. WC2421, assembly GCF_040822115.1. Taxonomy (NCBI): domain Bacteria; kingdom Pseudomonadati; phylum Bacteroidota; class Flavobacteriia; order Flavobacteriales; family Flavobacteriaceae; genus Flavobacterium; species Flavobacterium sp. WC2421. The sequence continues at coordinate 3,377,895 of NZ_CP162004.1, forward strand.
TTGGCGCGCCTTTCATTACAATAACGACATTGTATTGTTTAGAAAAAGTAATCGTTTTATCGAATTTATCTTCGTCTGAAGTCCATTTTCCTATTAGTCGTTCTAGTTCTTTGGGATGTGGCGTTAGGATAGTTTTTGGTTGTAATAATTTCAGCAAATCTTTATTTTTTGACAAAATATTTAAGGCATCGGCATCGATTACTAGCGGAATTTTGTTGGTTTTTAGAAAATTAAGAAATGCTTTTTGAGTTTCTGTTTCTTGTCCTAAACCTGGACCTATAGCAATCGCTTGTGGTTTTATGTTGAATGTAATGTTGGAAATATATTTCTCGCTTTCATCGGTAAGCGTCATGACTTCGGGATTTGAAATTTGCAGAATTTCATAACCACATTCAGGAACATAGGACGTTACGAGTCCGCAACCCGATTTAAGACAAGCTCTGGAAGCCAGTACGGCTGCTCCTATCTTTCCATAACTTCCTGCAATAATTAATGCGTGCCCCTGAATCCCCTTGTGCGTTTGAGAATCAATGGGTTTGTAACGTTGTATGATTTCGGCTTTATGAATAGAAATGGGCTGTTTCATTTTTGAATTATTTGTTTAAAAATACAAAATTAATAGGGAAACGAAATCCCCTAGCCCAGATTGAAATGGAAATCCTTTTTATTTTTTCTTTAAAAATAAAAAGATTGCAGTGCAAAGCTGGATATAGCTCCTAAATAGTATTGAATTTACATATTTAATGCCTTTAATATGATAATTTTTCAATAATTTAGCGACTTCAAATTTTATATACACACACAATGAAAAATACTGCGCTTACGCACATACACGAAAGTTTGGGAGCAAAAATGCTTCCGTTTGCTGGATACAATATGCCTATTTTATATGAAGGGGTGAATGCTGAACATGAAACAGTTAGAAATGCTGTGGGTGTTTTTGATGTTTCGCACATGGGGGAATTCTTGCTTTCGGGTCCAAATGCTTTGGCTTTGATCCAAAAAGTGACTTCAAATGATGCTTCTGTATTGACAATAGGAAGAGCACAATATTCTTGTTTACCAAACGATAAAGGTGGTGTTGTAGATGATTTGATTATCTATAAAATGAAAGAAGAACAGTATTTATTAGTGGTGAATGCTTCGAATATTGAGAAAGACTGGAACTGGATTTCATCTCATAATGATTTAGGAGTGGAGATGAAAAATATTTCTGAAGACTATTCCTTATTAGCAATTCAAGGTCCAAAAGCAGTTGAAGCAATGCAATCTTTGTCTTCAATAGATTTGGCTGCCATAAAATATTACCATTTTGAAGTAGCTGATTTCGCTGGAATTGACAATGTGATTATCTCGGCCACGGGTTACACTGGTTCAGGAGGTTTTGAGATTTATTGTAAAAACACCGAAGTAGAACAAATATGGAATAAAGTTTTTGAAGCTGGAGCGGCTTTTGGAATCAAACCAATTGGTTTAGCGGCAAGAGATACGTTGCGTCTTGAAATGGGTTTCTGTTTGTACGGGAATGACATTAGCGACACCACTTCTCCACTTGAAGCTGGATTAGGATGGATTACTAAATTCACAAAAGAGTTTACGAATTCTGAAAACTTGAAAAAACAAAAAGAAGAAGGTGTTACTAGAAAATTAGTTGCTTTTGAAATGCAAGAACGTGCAGTACCAAGACATGACTACGAAATCGTAGACGGAACTGGAGCTGTAATTGGGATTGTAACTTCAGGAACAATGTCTCCATCAATGAACAAAGGAATTGGTCTAGGTTATGTAACTGTAGCTAACAGCGCATTGGATAACGACATCTATATTCGCATCAGAAAAAATGATGTTCCTGCGAAAGTGGTAAAATTGCCATTCTACAAGAAATAAAATAGCTATTTAACCGCTAATTTTAAAATTGGCGGTTATAAATCATAAAAAACAGCGAATTTAAAGTTGCTTTATGTAATTTTATAATAACCAAAACGCTTTCTTTTTTTATGAATAAAATTTTAATCGTATTTTTCCTGTTTCCATTTTTAGCACTTGCTCAAAATGAGGTTAAAACATGTGAGATACTTTCTAAAATAAACACACTTATACAAAACAAACATATTCAGCCTAAACCGGTAGACGACAGTCTATCGGTTTTTGTTTTTGATACTTTCATTGACAATCTCGACAATTCCAGAAATGTTTTCTTAAAATCCGAATACGATTTACTTGCTAAAAAGTACCGTTTAAATATTGATGATTTTATAAAAAATAAAAACTGTAGCTTTTTGACAGACATTATTTCTGTTTATAAAGGAGATCTCTTAAGAAATCAGTCGATTTTAGAAAAAATGAAATTGGAAAATATTGATTATGAACAGAAAGATACTATTCGGTTTTACAAAAAAATATTTCCAATCTACATGCAGCAAATAGATGTAGAAAAAGTTTTGAAGAAAAAAGTGCGATACGAAATTATTGAAGATATCGCCGCTGCAAATGAAAACAGAGACTCCTTAAATTTACATTTCACTTCATTAGAAAAAGAAACAAAAAACAGAATCATAGAAAATGAACTTTGTAAAATAAATGCCATCCTTCAAAATGAAATTAATTATCAAGAAGCTCTTTTTACCATTTTTTGTTCCTATTTTGATCCACACACTGCTTATTTCAGTAATGATTCAAAATCTAGTTTTGTAGCTTCTTTATCAAAAGAACACCTTTCACTGGGAATGAATGTGAATTTAAATAAACGAAATGAAATTATTGTACAAGATCTAGATGCCAATGGTCCTGCCTTTAAAACTGGTAAAATAAAAAAAGGAGATCAAATTGTTTCCATTTCAAACCTTAAAGATACCCTGCAGGTTTCCTGCGCTACACTGGAGTCTATATCCAATATGATTTTATCCGATTCTAATAAACAAATCATGTTAACCTTAAGACGGAATTCAGGCAAGTCATTTGATGTGGTCGTAGAGAAACAACTAATTAAAGATGAGGGGAATTCAGTTTACAGCTTTGTCATAGAAAACAACAATAAGAAATACGGTTATGTAAAGATTCCAAGTTTTTATGGTGATCTGGAAGGAAATAATGGAAAAGGTTGTGCCGAAGACACTGCCATGGAAGTACTTAAATTACAAAAAGACAATATCAAAGGGTTAATTATCGATTTAACCGATAATGGTGGTGGTTCGATGGAAGAAGCCATAAAATTGGCAGGAATGTTCATTGATTCTGGTCCGATTTCTATTGTAGTTAACAATAACCAAGACCGAACGGTTATTAACGACCCCTACAAAGGAATGATTTATAAAGAACCGATCGTGGTGCTTATAAACGGAAATTCAGCTTCAGCAAGTGAATTTTTTTCTTCAATACTCCAGGATTACAATAGGGCAATATTAGTGGGAAGTACTTCAGTAGGAAAAGCAACTATGCAATCTATTTTTCCTCTAGAAAATAATGATGATGAAAACTTTGTAAAAATAACCATTAATAAGTTTTACCGAATAAACGGGAAAAGCCATCAAGGAATTGGTGTAATTCCAAACATAAAACTACCTGCAATTTATGAAACTATTACTCAAAAAGAGAGCAATAGCCCCACTGCCTTAAAAAATGACAGTATAGCAAGTACTATTTATTTTTTACCCTATATGTCTACTAAAGCGGTGTCAAAAATAGTGGAAAACAGTAAAAATAGAATTGCAGTAAACCCGACTTTGAATGAAGTAATTCAAATCAATAAAAAAATTGAAGAACTCCTTGAAAAACCTAAATCGGCTGTACCAATAACTATCGATGCCATATTCAAAGAACAAACTATTATAAGTCAATTATGGGAACTTATAAACTCTTTTGAAACCCGAAATAACGGATTAAACATTTACAATTCCAATATAAATAATTTTCTATTAACCCTTTATCCAAACGAGAACGAGAATAACAAATTTCAATTGGAAAATTTGAAAACAAATCACTATTTAAATGAGGCAATATCGATACTTGATGACGCAAATTCTTTGAAAAGAAATTAAAAAAGCACTAATTACCTTAATTTATTGAAAAGAAGATACTATGATTTTGGTAAAATAAGGAATAACTGTATTTTTGCAGTTCAAAATAATAAATTAGAAATGGGAAGAGCGTTTGAATTCAGAAAAGGTAGAAAAATGAAACGTTGGTCAGCAATGGCTAAAGCATTTACCAGAATTGGAAAAGATATTGTAATGGCCGTTAAGGAAGGTGGACCAAATCCTGAAGCTAACTCAAGATTAAGAGCCGTTATTCAAAATTCAAAGGCAGCTAATATGCCTAAAGAAAATGTAGAACGTGCTATCAAAAAAGCAACCGATAAAGATACTGCCAACTATAAAGAAGTTCTATTTGAAGGGTACGCACCACATGGAATTGCAATATTAGTAGAAACTGCTACAGATAATAACAATAGAACAGTTGCCAATGTTAGAAGTTATTTTAACAAATGCAACGGTACAATGGGAACACAAGGTTCAGTAGAATTTATGTTTGACCATACGTGTAACTTCCGAATTCCTGCTGAAGGATTGGATGCTGAAGAATTAGAATTAGAATTAATTGATTTTGGTGCCGAAGAAGTTTTTGAAGACGAAGATGGAATTTTAATCTACGCTCCTTTTACAAGCTTTGGAACTATTCAAAAAGAATTGGAAAATCGTAATTTAGAAATCCTTTCTTCTGGATTTGAAAGAATTCCGCAAATCACTAAAAAACTAACTGAAGCTGAAATGGCTGATGTAGAAAAATTGATTGAAAAAATGGAAGAAGATGATGATGTAATGAACGTGTATCATACAATGGAAGAAGCATAATACTTCTTTCTTATAATAGATAAAACTCTAGCTTCGGCTGGAGTTTTTTGTTTGAAATTATTGAAAATTTTAAAATCGATTCGAATGTTATTTCTTCTTTTAAGTATATTATGTAGCGTTACAGTAGGCGTTATCTTTAAAGTTGTTCGAAAATATACCTTTAGTACGACACAAATCGTAGCTTGGAATTATGTTTTCGCACTAATACTTTGTTATTTCTTTTTTAGTCCTGATTTAAGCGTAATTGATGCGTCGATACCGTGGGAGATTTATATTCCGTTGGGGATTTTATTGCCCACTATATTCCTATTTTTAGCAGCTTCCATCAAGCATATGGGAATTGTAAAAACAGATGCTGCACAACGTCTTTCACTCTTCATTCCTATACTGGCAGCTTGGTTATTATTTAACGAAGAGTTTAACAGCCTTAAATTGGTTGCTTTCATGATTGCCCTACCCGCTTTGTTATTGATTCTTTCTAAAAAAACAGATAACGCTAACAATAAATGGATTTATCCAGCAGTCGTATTAGTTGGGTTTGGTGCTATTGACATCTTATTCAAACAAATCGCTTTGGCGACAAGCCTTCCTTTTACAACTTCATTATTTATTGTATTTGGTATTTCGCTCCTTTTAATTTTGGCAGTAGCACTTTACGAAATAGCTTTAAAAAAAGTGCCATTTAAAAGTAACAATATACTTTTTGGAACGCTTGTAGGACTGTTTAATTTTGGGAATATTTTATTTTATCTTAAAGCACATCAGGCTTTCGCCAAAAATCCATCGACTGTTTTTGCGGCGATGAATATGGGCGTAATTATCATAGGAAGCGTCGTAGGTATTTTAATATTTAAAGAAAAATTGAATACAAAAAATTATATCGGTTTATTTTTTGCCTTAGTTTCTATTGTACTTATTGCTTATTCTCAAATCCTGAATTAATAAAAATAATATTGAATAATTAGTGTTTATAATTGGTATATTACCTAACTATTTGTTTCATAAATACAACCGATCAAATACGCATAAATTAAAGTAAGGAACGTTAGTAAACGAGTAGTTTTTTATATTTTTTTTGATAAATGCAAGTTCATTATATTTGTCTGACTTTTGATCTATGCGAAGCCCATAAAACTAAAGGTTTTTTAAACCATTTAGAAATTAATCGTTTGAAAGTTAAGTCGTTAAAAATTAACACAAATAATACACAAGGAAAAGTCATTTATTTACAATGATTTTCCAAAGGATATAGCTGCTGATTAAAATAAATGAATCGTACAACTATTCCTAATAAAGAATATCGTTCTAAGGAACGTTTTAAATTATAACATCTATGACAAACAACATTCTAATTGAAAATCAATATAATAGAACAAGTTTATTTGAAAAGGAAAATGTAAACTATTTGGTTCGTATTTTAAAAAGATTTAATACCGTACCAAAGGTAAATAACATCAATATTATTACCTCTACTAGTGCCCCTACTATTTTTAAAATTGTACCCAATAAATCAATTATAATTGGTTCGTCCTACCTAGACAAGCCCGTTTTAGCTTTAGTTTATTTACGCTATGGTATCGAATGGCAACTCTGGTACAAAGCGTTGAATAACGAAAAAAAAGATGCTGTTTTATGTGATATAGCAGCACTTGAAGTGATTCGAATATTTTATAATTTACTCCCAAAAGACGATAAGGAAAAATTAGAAGACCTTGATTATCTCTTAATTAACTTAATTAAAAATGATGCCGATTTATGTACGGTATCTACCATAAAAAACGAAGAGCTACAGTCTTTTCACGGCTTAAAAAATCCAAATACAGAAGTTAATTCATCTTGGAAACCTATTGTTGAAAATCTAGCAAGACCTACCGAATATTTATTGATGGCTGGAGGTGATCTTAGATTGAATATTGACGAAATTCATTTGTTAAACAAATATGGTTGTCGCCCATTCCCCAGACCGGATGCATTTACATTTGCCTCATCAACAGCTTCAAGCGTTTCCAATTTTGCTTTTGACAAAACAGATAAAGTGCGAAGTATTTTAATTAGAAATAGCTTGAAAAACGGTTTTAAAGAAACAACTATCGAGTTTTCGGAATTGTTAAAAAATAATCTTCGAAAAATATTTAAACTAAATGAAGAATGTGAAATAATTTTTTCCCCATCAGGTACAGATTCCTCTCTTCAAATAGCGGCTATAACACAAATTATTTCTGATAAAGAAATTACACATATTTTGGTAGCCTCTGATGAAACAGGTAGTGGTGTGGCTTCGGCCTTGAAAGGATGTCATTTTGAAAACACAACAGCGCTTAATTATCCAATTAAAAAAGGGGATAAAATTGAAGGATTTAGAGATGTCGATGTAATTAAAATCCCTTTTAGAGATGAAAATGGCGCGTTAAAATCGGCTAAGCAATTAGACGAAGAAGTATTTAATGCTGTTTCTAAAACCAAAGATTTAGGTAGACATGTTGTGTTGCATACTATGGATCAATCTAAATTAGGCTATCAAGCTCCTAGTGACCAATTAATTAAAAAACTAAATACGCTTGAAGATTTATCAATTCAGATTATTGTAGATGGTTCACAGTTAAGACTAGATCCAAAAGACATACAAAATTACCTAAACAAAGGATATATTGTAACTATTACAGGGAGTAAATTCTTTACCGGTCCTCCCTATTGTGGCGCATTAATTCTACCTAAAAATGTCAATAAATTAATTCATTCTGTAAAAACCTCATTACCCGCAGGTTTAACCCAATATTACAATCATTCTGATTGGCCTGCTTCATGGTTCTGCTCCAATGAATTGTCAGATGGTTATAATTATGGGTCTTATATGCGCTGGAATGCTGCCATAGTTGAAATGGATAGATATTACAAAACCCCCATTTTATACCGAAATATGGGTGTTGAAATGTTTTGTAATTTTGTTGAAGACTCCATAAAAGACGCAGGTTTTTTAGAACCTATTTATGCCGACGAAGCCAAAACAAATAGTTATAATAGTAAAGAATTTGGAATAAGAAATATCCGTACCATTTTTCCTTTCTTTATTTTTAAAGATAATGAAGCCTTATCTGTTGATAAAGTAAAAAAAATGTATACTTTATTAAACTCTGATTTATCGGATCAATTTGAAGATTCTTCTATAGAAATCATTCGGCTTGCTGCCCAAAAATGTCATATCGGCCAAGCGGTTAATGTAAAATATACAAATGATATTGCAAGTGCCGTTTTAAGAATTAGTTTGGGTTCAAGAGTAATTTCTGAAAGTTGGGTCAATAGAGATATTAGTCTCTTTTTTAGAAATATAGAATTACAAATGAACCAAATTACAATCATAATTAAAAAGATAGAATTAATTCTTAGCAATCCTGAATTGCTTGACTAAATAAAATAATTATTGCCAATTCTATTCCATAAAAAAGTCCCATTTGCAAAAGCAGATGGGACTTTTAAAATTTATAATAATAAACTTATTTTATCATTTCTATTTTTTGAACTTCTTCTTCATTGACACTGTCAAAGAATCCTTGTTCATTCATCCAGTCGTCGCTAAACACTTTACTCATGTAACGAGAACCGTGATCTGGGAAGATTGCTATTACATTACTGTTTGCATCAAATTCTCCTTCTTCAGCATATTGCTTGATGGCTTGCATCACAGCTCCTGAAGTATACCCTACAAACAATCCTTCTTTACGAGTGATTTCTCTTGCGGTATGAGCACTCTCTTCATCAGTTACTTTCATGAACTTATCGATCATGTCAAAATCGGTAGCCGATGGAATTAAGTTTTTACCTAGACCTTCTATTCTATATGGATAAATCTCGTCGTTATCAAATTCTCTTGTTTCATGGTATTTTTTCAATACAGAACCAAAAGCATCTACTCCAAGCACTTTAATATTAGGGTTTTGTTCTTTTAAATATTTTGCAGTTCCTGAAATAGTACCACCGGTACCACTACAAGCAACAAGATGGGTAATCTTTCCATTTGTTTGCTTCCATATTTCTGGTCCAGTTGATTTATAATGGGCATCAATATTCAATTGATTGAAGTATTGATTGATATATACAGATCCTTTCGTTTCTTCATGTAATCTTTTGGCAACATTATAATAAGAGCGTTCGTCATCTGCTGATACGTGAGCTGGACATACATAAACTTTTGCTCCTAAACTGCGAAGCATGTCGATTTTATCTTTTGATGATTTTGAACTTACGGCAAGAATGCAATTGTACCCTTTAATGATACTTACCATTGCTAAACTAAAACCAGTATTACCTGATGTTGTTTCGATAATAGTATCTCCTGGGGATAAAATTCCTTTTTTCTCAGCCTCTTCAATAATGTATAATGCGATTCTATCTTTTGAGGAATGTCCCGGATTAAAAGCTTCTACCTTAGCATAGAAATTTCCTTCTAACTTTTCGGTGACTTTATTTAGCTTAATAAGTGGTGTGTTACCTATTAATTCTAAAACATTATTATAAGCGTTTATTTCTTCTTTCATAAAAAAATAGTTAATCAAGGGCAATTTTATTCAACCTCGAAACGTTGCAAATTTAACAAAAAATTTCGAATTACTTTTTAATTTTCTCTAAATCTAATAAAAAACTAAATTCTTTAGCTAATTCTTTAAGTGCTTCAAACCTACCTGAAGCACCTCCGTGACCAGCATCCATATTAGTATCTAAGTATAAAACCGTATCATCTTTTTTTAATGTTCGCATCTTAGCCACCCATTTTGCAGGCTCCCAGTACTGCACTTGAGAGTCATGAAGACCTGTAGAAACATAAATATTAGGATATTTTTTCTCTTTTAAGTTATCATATGGCGAGTACGACTTCATATATTTATAATACTTTTTAACATTAGGATTTCCCCATTCGTCATATTCTCCTGTTGTCAATGGAATAGAATCATCTAGCATTGTGGTCACTACATCCACAAAAGGCACTTGAGCAATAACACCATTATACAGTTGTGGTGCCATATTAATAATCGCTCCCATTAACAATCCTCCTGCAGAACCTCCCTCAGCATATAAATGTTTTGCAGATGTGTATTGATGCTCGATTACATATTTTGAGCAATCTATAAAATCAGTAAATGTATTTTTCTTTTTGGCTAATTTTCCTCCTTCATACCAAGGTCTCCCTAAATCCTCTCCCCCTCTAATATGTGCAATCGCATAAACAAATCCTCTGTCCAGTAGCGAAAGTCTTGTTGAAGAGAAATAAGCGTCCATGGAGTGTCCATATGAACCATAAGCATATAATAACAAGGGGTTTGTACCATCTTTCTTCAGGTCTTTTTTGTACACCATCGAAATAGGCACTTTGGTACCATCTTTGGCGGTAGCCCAAACTCTTTCTTCGTGGTAATTGTTTTTATCAAATTGCCCCCCTAAAACCTCTTGCTCTTTTTTAACTTCTTTTTCTTTGGTTTTCATATTGAAATCAATCACAGACGAAGGTGTCGCCATCGATTGGTATCCATAACGCAGAATATCAGTATCAAAGTCGATGTTTGCAGTGGTGTATGCAGTATATGTCTCACTTTCGAAAGGTAAAAAATACTCCGCATCCCCGTTCCATGGCATAATACGGATTCTGTTCAAACCATTACTACGCTCAGAAACTACAAGAAAATCTCTAAAAATATCAATATCTTCTAGCAAAACATCCTCGCGGTGCATGATTACTTCTTCCCAATTTTTTCTATTGGTTGCCTTTTCAGGCGTTTTCATTAGCTTAAAATTAGTTGCTTTATCTTTATTAGTAACAATATAAAAACTACCTCCGTAATACGAAATACTATATTCCAGTCCGCGAACTCTTTTTTGGAAAACCTTAAATTTTCCGTTAGGATTATCGGCTAATAAAGTTCTAAACTCCGTTGTTAAAGTACTTGAAGAGCTTATTAAAATATATTTTTTTGATTTTTCCTTTCCAACCGCGACATCAAAAGTATCGTCTTCTTCAAAATAAACTAACTCATCATCTGTAGTTTCATTACCTAACTTATGTTTTAAAACTTTATCAGAACGCAAGGTTTTAGCATCTTGATTGGTATAAAACATAGTTTGGTTATCATTGGCCCACGTTGAGTTTCCAGTAGTATTTTCGATTTTATCCTTTAAAATTTCTCCTGTAGTAAGGTTTTTAACATGCAATGTGTAAATTCTCCTTCCTACGGTATCTACTGCATAAGCTGCCAGATTATTATCAATACTAATGCTAAGCCCGCTTAATTGAAAGTATTTGTGGCCTTTCGCCAATTCATTACAGTCAAACATTATTTCTTCATTTGCCGAAAGGCTTCCCTTTTTTCTAGAATAAATAGGATAATCTTTTCCTTTTTCAAATCGGGTAATGTAGTAGTAGCCATTGTATAAATAAGGAACCGACTCATCATCCTCCTTAATTCTAGCTTTCATTTCTTCATATAAATCTTTTTGAAAATCCTTAGTATGAGCCGTCATTGCTTCATAATATTCATTTTCTTTATTAAGATAATCAATGACTTCTGGATTTTCCCTATCCTTTAACCAAAAATAATTATCGATTCTAATGTCGTCAAACTTTTCTAATTGAGTAGGAATCTTCTTTGCTATTGGTGCTTGTATCTTTTCTGTCATTTATTGAACTTTCAAATTTTTACAAAAATAACATAAAGCAGAATTAGAATACAAAAGCTTTTCATGTTATTTAACATTGGTTATTCCTTCAAATATAGTAATTTCGTGTTTCAATAACTTATAAAATAGGAAAAATGGATTTAATGGGAATGATGGGTAAATTGAAAGAAACCCAAAATAAAATTGAGGAAACAAAAAAACGTTTGGATTCAGTTCTAGTAGACGAACAAAGTACTGATGGTTTATTGAAAGTAACAATTACAGCCAACAGAAAAATAAAATCAATAACCATTGCTGATGACTTATTGCAAGACAAAGAGCAACTGGAAGATTATATGATTTTAGTACTTAATAAAGCGATCGAGAAAGCAACCAAAGTAAATGAAGCGGAACTAGATGCTGTTGCAAAAATGGATATGCCAATGATTCCAGGTATGGACAATTTGTTTAAATAGTAAAAAAATAAGTGGTGAATTAGGAGTCTCAATAGTTGAAATTTTCTAATTCACCACTTTTAATTTATAACTTAGATAAAGTTTCTAAAACATAGGTATGCATGACTTCTCTATAGTCAAGATGCGTAACCATTCTAAGCTTACCTTGTCCCATCGAACTAATTGATATGTTTTTTTGTTTTAACTTTTCAATCAATTGCTTATCCCCGTAATTGGGTGCCAAAGAAAAAATTAAAATATTCGTTTCTACAGGTTCTACAGAAGCGACCCAATCCAACTTATTCAATACCGCTGCTAATTCTTTAGCTCTTCTATGATCTTCGGCAAGGCGACTGATGTTATGTTCTAAAGCATATAGTCCGGCTGCCGCCAAATAACCCACTTGACGCATACCACCTCCTAATATTTTTCTAATTCTTAATGCACGATGAATCGTTGCTTTGTCTCCAAGTAAAACAGAACCTATTGGAGCTCCAAGCCCTTTTGACAAGCAAACTGAAATAGTGTCAAAAAGTTGCCCAAAAGACTTTGGGTCTTGCTTTTTAGCAATCAATGCATTCCAAATTCGGGCACCGTCAAGATGAAATTTTAAATTGTTAGCAACGCAAACTTCTTTTATTTTTTTTAAATCTTCAATTTCATAACAAGCTCCTCCCCCTTTATTTGTGGTATTCTCTACACAAACTAAACTCGTTAACGGACTGTGATAAGACTCGGGATCATTTATGGCTCCAGCTACTTGCTCGGCAGTGATCATTCCTCGATTACCGTCTAGCAAACAAAAAGAAACTCCACTATTAAAAGAAGCTCCTCCTCCTTCATACAGGTAAACATGAGCATATTTATCGGCAATTATTTGTTCTCCAGGTTGGGTATGTAGTTTTAAAGCTGTTTGATTTGCCATGGTTCCAGAAGGAAAAAAAAGCCCCGCTTCCATACCGAAAATTTGTGCAATAGAATCTTCTAATTCAATAACGGTAGGATCTTGCTTGTATACATCATCACCCACTCCAGCATTAAACATGTACTGCAACATTTCATAGTTAGGCTTAGTAATTGTATCGCTGACCAAATTTATTTCCATATCTTGATTTTATAAATATTTAAAAGACAAGTCACCACTTGTCACTGCATAAAATTTTCTTATTTTTGCCCCACAAAATTACATAATTTATGACAACTACCGAACAAATTAAAGGTATTGTAGAGCGCCTTGGTGCGTTGAGGAGGTATCTTTGACGTTGATGCCAAACTAATTGAAATTTCTAACGAAGAAGAAAAGACTTTTGCCCCTGATTTTTGGAACAACGCCAAGGAAGCAGAGGTTATTGTAAAAAACCTTCGTAACAAGAAAAAATGGATCGAAGATTACAATAAAGCAGTTGAAATGACTGACGAATTGCAACTAGCTTATGAGTTTTATAAAGAAGGTGAACTTACCGCAGAAGAGTTAGACGAACAATATAATCTTACTCAGAATCATATTGAAGCGATCGAATTCAAGAACATGCTTTCGGATGAAGGTGACACTTTAAGTGCTGTAGTACAAATAACTGCTGGTGCTGGTGGAACTGAAAGCTGTGATTGGGCTGAAATGCTCATGCGTATGTATATGATGTGGGGCGAAAAATATGGATACAAAATAAAAGAGTTAAACTTTCAAAAAGGAGATGCTGCAGGTATAAAAACAGTGACACTTGAATTTGAAGGCGATTATTCTTTTGGATACTTAAAAGGCGAGAATGGTGTGCATCGATTAGTGCGAATATCCCCTTTTGATAGCAACGCCAAACGCCATACGTCATTTGCTTCCGTTTATGTATATCCACTTGTTGATGATAGTATTGAAATCGACATTAATCCTGCTGATATTGAAATTACAACTTCGCGTTCCAGTGGAGCTGGAGGTCAAAATGTGAACAAAGTAGAGACCAAAGTACAGCTTTTTCATAAACCAACGGGTATCCAAATTCAGTGTTCAGAGACACGTTCTCAGCAAGACAACAGACAACGAGCGATGCAAATGTTACGCTCTCAGTTGTATGAGATTGAATTAAAAAAACAACTAGCACAGCGTGCCGATATTGAAGCGGGAAAAATGAAAATTGAATGGGGTTCCCAAATCAGGAATTACGTAATGCAACCCTATAAATTAGTAAAAGACGTTAGAACGGGTTATGAAACCAGTAATGTTGACGGCGTCATGAACGGTGAAATAGATGAGTTCCTAAAAGCCTATTTGATGATGATGGGGCAAAAGGAAGAAGAATAGAAATTCAGTTTTACATCCCTTTGATATAATCCAATAAAAAAAATCCTTTCTACCTTTAATTTTTTAAAGTTTGAGAGGATTTTTTTATTTTATGACTTATTTTTAAACGCTAGGTGTATTACTCTCTTTACAATCCGTTTTTCAAAACATTTAAATTTCCCATAATAATTGTGGGGTTTTGTTTAGGATCTAACCAATTCACTAATGACTTCATCCTTACTTCATCAATCGCCACGCAACCTGCGGTAAAAGATGGCTTTTTTATAGCCAAATGAAGAAAGATTGCACTCCCCTTCCCTTTTACAATTGGGTTTGTATTGTATTCAATAACTAAACAGTATTTATAAGCATCATTATTCAATACTAAATTCTCATACGATTTTGCATTAGTAGCTCCTTTGATGTACGTATTGTAATCCTTTGAATTGGGGTCATCAATCCATTTATCCTCAGCAGTAGTTTGTTGGTTTTCTAATAAAGTTTCAAACTGTTTTTCATAACTAAATAATTTTCCTAAACGAAAAATTCCTGTTGGCGACTTACCGTCTCCTTCCATTTTATGAAATGGCAATGCAAAGCCGTTTTTCCCTATCCCTACTTCTACCGGACCTAGTTTTACATTATAACCAGTTCCTTTTTTTTCTAAAGCTACAAAAGAAGCTGTATAATTTTCTGGCTGATAATTATACACTACAAGTAATTGTTGTACATTTTCTAAGTTATTTTTGTTCTGTTTCGCAATTAACAAAGCATTTTCAATTGTAGCATTGTTCTTTTGCGCCTTGGAATGATTAGACGAAAACAATACTAAAGTTAAAAAGATAAAAGGATTCAAAAACTTCATTTTATTAGGGATTATTTATCTAATTTTTAAGATTCTAAAAATACCTTTTTTAGATTAATCTATTTACCTTTAATGAGTATTTGTCCTTAAAAATTCAAAAAAAATATAAATAAGTAAAATCCATTCTAAAGGCAAATCAATAAAAAATGGAATGATCCCTAAAAAGACTCCTTTTTTGTTATTAAAACGTTAATATATGAATGATATAAAACTTTTACTGCAGAAAGTTTTATCTTATAGATTCAACAAATTATTTTACAAACTTTAGTACTATTTTTTTTTAATAAAAACATAGACTTCGCAAAAATCCCCTAAATACCTTGTTGACTATTATAGATGCTGAAACTATCAGTTTCTTATTATAAAACATTTTTACAGAAGCAAAAAAATAAACCATTTTTTAAATATAAATATAGTAATAGTAAGCGACAGCGGATTATCCGATCCGTTCTAGAATAAAAAAATAAATCAGATTTTACATTTAATAAAAAAACAAAATATGTCAAAATTAAACGTTAGTCAGAAATTAATTCAATCGCATCTCTTACACGGGGATATGATTGCGGGCAAGGAAATTGGAATCCAAATAGATCAGGCTTTATTGCAAGATGCTACTGGAACATTAGTCCAATTAGAGTTAGAAGCTATGGGGCTGAAAAAAGCAAAAACAGAAATTGCAGTTCAATATGTGGATCACAATTTACTGCAAACCGATTCAAAAAATGCCGATGACCATTTATTCTTACTTTCGGCAGCACAAAGATTTGGTCTTTGGTTTAGCCGACCTGGAAACGGCGTAAGTCACCCAGTACATATGGAGCGATTTGGCAAACCCGGAAAAACACTCGTTGGATCTGATAGTCATTCTTGTGCTGCAGGTTCATTAGGAATGCTTGCGATTGGAACTGGTGGTTTAGATGTTGCTGCAGCAATTGCAGGTCAACCCTATTTTGTTAAAATGCCAAAAGTAATGGGTGTAAAACTCACAGGTAAATTACCAGATTGGGTTAGTGCCAAAGATGTTATTTTAGAAATGCTAAGACGTTACGATGTAAATGGTGGTGTTGGGAAAATAATAGAATATTATGGTGAGGGATTAAAAAATCTAAGTGTGATGGATCGGCATGTTATTGCCAATATGGGTGCTGAATTAGGTGCTACAACTACTGTGTTTCCCAGTGACGCCGAAACCAAACGTTTTTTAATTTCCCAAGACCGGGAATCTGATTGGACAGAATTAGTAGCCGATGCAGAAGCGACTTATGATGAATATGCCGAAATCATTTTGGACCAATTAGTCCCTTTAATTGCACTTCCTACTAGTCCTGGAAATGTAGTTCCCGTGAGCCAGGTTGCTGGGAAATCAATTTCTCAAGTCGTAATAGGTTCTTCTGCCAATCCTGGATTAAGAGATTTTTGGATTGCCGGAGCCATAGTAAAAGACAAAACAATCAACAGTGCGGTTTCTTTTGATATCAATCCTACCTCGAGACAAACAATTCAAAATATGCTGAAGAATTTTACTTTTGCAAATTTAATTACTGCAGGCGCTCGGTTTCATCAATCGGGTTGTATGGGTTGCATTGGAATGGGCCAAGCTCCCGCAACAGGAACAATCAGTTTAAGAACCATGCCACGAAATTTCCCAAGTAGATCAGGAACAGAAGACGATCAGGTGCATTTATGCAGTCCTGAAACGGCTGCGGCATCTGCTCTGACAGGAAAAATAACTGATCCTAGAGATTTGGAAAAAATCTATGGTATGAAATATCCTAAATTTGAAAATCCTGAAATAGAAATTATCAATACCGATATGCTTATTGCTCCTTTAGAAGATGGTTCGGCAGTTGAATTACACAAAGGACCAAATATTAAATCTATCCCTGAAATCGAAGCTTTACAGCAAGATTATCGCATTCCTATCTTATTAAAAATGGGTGATAATGTTTCAACTGATGAAATTTTGAAAGCCGGAGCCGATGTTCTCCCCCTAAGAAGTAATATCCCTGAAATTAGTAAATATACATTTAGTGTAATCGATCCTAGTTTTTATGAGCGGGCCATGAAATCAAAAAAAGAATTTGGTGGACACATCGTGATTGCAAAAGAAAATTATGCTCAAGGTTCTAGTAGAGAACATGCTGCTCTTGCTCCTAAATATTTGGGACAAGTGGCTGTTATTGCTCATAGTTATGCCCGTATTGCTTGGCAAAATTTAGTTAATTTTGGAATTGTACCTTTAGAATTTATAAACGTTTCTGATTACGACAAAATCGAACAGGGAGATTTAATTCGTTTTAAAAACCTTCGAGATGACGTTATGAATAGAAAGAATATAAAAGTATTGGTTGAAAAGGAAGACGGAAGTATTATAGAATTTGAAACCAAACACAACTTAAGTGATCGCCAAATTAATGTTCTTTCAAAAGGAGGAATCATAAATGATTTTAGATCAAAACTTTAAGTTGGATTTAAACAAGTTATATATGGAACTTAAAGAATAAAAATGAATCATACATTCAAACAAACTAAAATTCTGTAGCTTTTTTTTTACTTGTTGCAGCAATATTTGGTTATTTTTGCTTGGAAAATTCATCCTTTTATGAAAAAAAATATAATCCTTTTTGTTTTGTTTATGTCTCTCACTTCTTATGGGCAGAAAAAAGTTTATTATACCGAAGATTTTAAAGAACTAGCTTCAGCTAAAGATGCAACTTACTATAGCATTTATCAAGAGAGCAAAGACGGGACACAGAGAACAACTTACTATTTAGATGGTACAATTAGAAATAGTGATCAATTTTCTAATTTGCGAAAACACATTTTAAATGGCGAATCAGTAAATTGGTACAAAAATGGAAATAAGGAATCTATTTTATTGTATACAAAAGGGAAGCAAGAAGGAATTCAAACGCGATATTATGAGAATGGCCAAATTAAACGTACCGAAAATTACAAAAATGACGAATTTATTGACGGAAAATGCTTTGATCAAAATGGCTTAGAAATTGCTTTTTTTCCGTATTATGTAAAACCTGAATTCCCAGGTGGAATGCAAGAGTTCTACCGTTATATAGGAAAAAACTTTAAGTCAAAAAACAATGCAAAAGGACTAATAAAAATTGATTTTGTTGTCGAAATAGATGGTAGTTTGAGAGATTTTAAAATAAAAGAAGGACTAAATTACGACATGAATGTTGAAGCTCTAAGAGTACTTTTTAATAGTCCGTTATGGATTCCTGGTAAAGTAGATGGTAAACACTCACGAGTGAAATACAGTATTCCAATTACTATAAAATAAATCTTTCAACTAAACAACTTTGTTTTTATAACCATTCAATCAAAGAAACCCCAACACCAATGGTCGTTTGTAAATTGTTATAATCAATTAGCGTTTCACCATAACCATGTGAAAGCAACAAATATCCTTTCAAGTTATTTTTAATAGGATATGACCATGAAAAAGAAGAATTCCCCCTGGCTTTTGATCCAAAATTCAAATTATGACTCCCTATAAAGGAAAATACATTTCCATTTTTAGCATAAATTATATTTAAATCTCCTCTACCTACATATTCAGAAATATCCGGATTATCATCTTTTGTAGCTTTCATTCGCAACCAAGGTCGTATATAAACCGTCCAATTATTGCGCTCAAAACCAGCATGAAAAATAATTCTGTTCCAGCTTCTAGAAAAAGGATCACTTTTCCCATTGGATTCGTGATTAAAAGCGACACCAACCATTCGGGTTTTAAAACCAAAAACTTTTAACTTTACAGGAATATTTAAAATCAGTTCTGGTTCGTAATTCACTTCTCTAAATGGTCTTGATAGGTTATTATTATAAATTTGCCAATGCGATATTTGAGTATATGCCACCCATAAATCACCCCTTCCCCAAAAAATACCTTGCAACACTTTGGTTTTAAAACTCAATTGAAATTTAGCTTCAATATTATTGTAATCAACTCCTGCTGGTGCTATATAATCTGGATCAACATTTCCTGAATGGGGCTGCTCATTTGGATTATTTGACCAACGAACTGGTAAAACATACATGGGTTTATAAGGTGTTACTAAAAAAGTACCTCGTACAGAATTTGTATCTAATTCCCAGCGCTCCGTTAAATTATGAAGCTGTGTTTTATTATTGAATAGCGCTTGAACTTGTGCATTTAAAGAAATAAAAGAACAAAAAGTTATAATAATCGTTAATTTTATTGATATTACTTTCATATTTTAAAAACATATATTAGCCTGTAAAACTAGCTATTAACTATTGCTCTTCGTTATATATTTATTCCATTTACTTACATAAATCACACATTTAAACTTGTTAAAGAATTTCGAAATATTAGGAATTAAAGTACCAATTTGTTTTATTTGACAACTTAAACAAACCAAACACATCTAGACTTAATGAAATCCTATTCACTCGAAGAAATTAATGAAATTTTAAATGGCTGTATCATTGGTAGTGTACTACAAAAAATTACAGCTCCTGAACAACTTGAAGTAGCAAATGAATCAGAAATTTCATTTATTGGAAACAAGAAATATGAGAAATTTTGGGCAAATTCCAAAGCTGGAGTTGCTGTTGTTAACGAGGATATTTCAATAGAACCTGGAGAAAATAGAGCTTTTATTAAAGTAAAAAATGCTGATTTGGCCATGTCCCAAATATTAGCTCTTTTTGCTCCTCCAACTCCAGTATTTCAATTAGACATTCACCCTACAGCTGTAGTGGATCAAACTGCAATTATATGTAATGGGGTAAGAATTGGTGCAGGCTGTTATATAGGTCCTAAAGTAGTTCTTGGAGATAATACTACTATATATCCTAACGTGACTATTCTAGATGAAAGTTCAATCGGAAAAAATACCGTAATCTGGTCTGGAACAGTGATTAGAGAACGTTGCCACGTAGGTAATGATTGTATAATACATCCAAATGCTACAATTGGTGCAGATGGATTTGGTTTTCGCCCAGATCCAGAAAGAGGTTTAGTTAAAATTCCACAAATAGGAAATGTAATTATAGGAAATAGTGTTGAAATTGGTGCAAATTCTTGCGTGGACAGAGGGAAATTTAGTTCTACAGTACTTGGTGATGGTTGTAAAATTGACAACCTAGTACAAATAGGTCATAACAGTAAGTTAGGACGTTTTTGTATTATGGCTGGTAACAGTGGATTAGCAGGTTCCGTAACCTTAGGAAATGGAGTCATTATTGGTGGAAGCGCATCAATAAAAGACCATACAACCATAGGTGATGGCGCAATTGTAGGTGCTGGATCTGGTGTTACTGGAGATATTCCTGCTGGAAAAACCATGTTAGGGTATCCCGCTGTTGAAGCACGTGACGCATTAAAACAATGGGCAATATTGAAACGATTAGTAAATGATTCAAAAAAATAATTATTCCACTTTTTATTAAATTCATAAAAAAACAGAAGCTTACTTCTGTTTTTTTGGTTTTAAGACCTGAAATTTTCACATAAACCATGATAATCCCATTCAAATAATAATTTTATTAGTTGGGATTTTGTACTTTAGCACAAACTATTTTTAACCTTATTTCACCTATGGATTTGAACTTCAACAAAAACGAAGACCACAATAAACTTTTATTAAGTCAATTAAAACAAAATTTCTCTAAAGTAAAATTAGGTGGTGGTGAAAAACGAATTCAGAAGTTACATGCCGAAGGTAAAATGACCGCTAGAGAGCGTATCGATTATTTACTTGATCCTAAAGCAAAATGTATCGAAATTGGTGCCTTTGTAGGTGAAGGAATGTATGCTGCTTATGGTGGATGCCCTTCTGGTGGTGTAGTCGTTAAGATTGGATACATCAAAGGAAAACAATGTATTGTAGTGGCTAATGATGCAACAGTAAAAGCCGGAGCATGGTTTCCTATTACTGCTAAGAAAAATCTACGTGCACAAGAAATAGCCATGGAAAACAGACTGCCAATTATTTATTTAGTAGATAGTGCAGGTGTATTTCTACCATTACAAGATGAAATTTTCCCTGATAAAGAACATTTTGGTCGCATATTTAGAAATAATGCCCAAATGAGTAGCATGGGAATTACCCAAATTTCAGCTATAATGGGAAGTTGTGTTGCGGGTGGCGCGTATCTCCCTATAATGAGTGATGAAGCTATAATAGTAGATAAAACTGGAAGTATATTTCTTGCAGGAAGTTATTTAGTAAAAGCAGCTATCGGTGAAAGCATCGATAATGAAACGCTGGGCGGAGCAACAACACATTGCGAAATCTCAGGTGTTACCGATTATAAAGCCAAAGACGACAAAGACGCCTTAGACAAAATAAAAAATATAGTTGACAAAATAGGTGATTTTGACAAAGCGGGATACAGTCGTATTAAAGCTGTAAAACCGGCATTAGATGAAAAAGAAATCTATGGTATTCTACCAAAAGCGCGAAATGAACAATATGATATGATGGAAATCATCAATCGTTTGGTTGACAATTCTGAATTCGAACCATACAAAGATGGTTATGGTCAAACCATTATTACTGGATATGCACGAATTGATGGCTGGGCAGTTGGAATAGTTGCTAATCAACGAAAAGTAGTAAAAACTAAAAAAGGAGAAATGCAATTTGGCGGTGTCATCTATTCTGATAGTGCTGACAAAGCCACTCGTTTTATAGCCAACTGCAATCAGAAAAAAATACCCTTAGTTTTTGTACAAGATGTTACCGGTTTTATGGTAGGGTCCAAATCAGAGCAAGGCGGTATTATTAAAGATGGTGCAAAAATGGTTAATGCCGTTAGTAACTCTGTTGTTCCTAAATTTACTGTAATCGTTGGAAACTCTTACGGTGCAGGAAATTATGCTATGTGTGGAAAAGCATACGATCCAAGACTGATTTTTGCATGGCCAAGCGCTGAATTAGCAGTTATGGGCGGAATTCAAGCTGCAAAAGTATTGGCACAAATAGAAGCTTCTTCGCTTAAAGCAAAAGGAGAAACCGTAGATGAAGAAAAGGAAGCCGAATTGTTCAATAAAATCAAAGCGCGCTATGACGAGCAAACTTCCCCTTATTATGCTGCCTCTAGACTATGGACTGACGCTATTATTGATCCACTAGACACTAGAACTTGGATTTCTATGGGTATAGAAGCGGCAAACCACTCTCCTATTGAAAAACAATTTAATCTAGGTGTCATTCAAGTATAATATAGTACTGGCTCTCCGTTTTTATTTAAAAAAAATAATTCCCTTTCTAGCTAAAAACGGAGACCTAAACAAACACTATGAAAAAATTATTTACTTTAGTCTTTGTCTCCATATTGTTTATTCAATGTGCTTCTATCAAAAAGCACAATAGTCATTTGAATGATTTAATCTCGGCAAAAGATTTAAAATCAGATGTAGATTTTACATATAAAAAACTGCAGCAACTACATCCTGATTTATATGAGTACATCACTAAAAAAGAATTGGACTCGAAATTCGACAGTCTTAAAACAACGATTCGAAAACCCATGACAAGTTTAGCATTCTACAAAAAATTAAGTCCTGTAGTTGCTGCTATTAGACAAGGTCATACTTTTGTTTATGCTCCAACAAAACTAATGAGCAAAAAAGTGACTAAGGCTATTACAAAAAAAGGAACTGGACCGTTTTCACAATTTAATTTTGATTTTATAAATGATAAATTATATGTCGTTAAAAATAAATCAGACAATAAAACCATAAAGCCTGGGACTGAGGTTGTGTCGGTAAATGAAGTAAAACCCATAAATTTAATTGAGGAGTATAACACTTTTTATAGCTCGGATGGTTATAATACCACATTAAAAAAACGCTATTCAGGCAAACGTTTTTCTTCTTATTTTACTATAGAAAATGGATTAAAAGATAGTTTAAATTATGTTTTCAAAATTAATGATAGCCTAAAAAAAATAACCATACTAAGACACCAAGAAGATACAACTAGTAATTCCCTAAAAAAAAATAAACTAAAAAAAACAGCATTTAATCATGCTAAAAGAAAAGTCATCCGAAAGAAAAAAAGAGTTAATGGCTACAACAAAACCGAAAATATATTTAATAGAAATTTACGTTTTATTGAAAAAGACAGCAGTATTGCCATACTGAAAATAAATAGTTTTAAACTGGGGGATTTTAGAACTTTTTACAAAGAAAGCTTCAATAAAATAGACCGGTATAAATCAAAAACATTGATTCTTGATCTAAGAGATAATGGCGGAGGGAGATTAAACGAAATAGTTAATTTATATACCTATTTAGCCGATTCCTCATTTGTATTTATAGATGAATCAGAAGTAGTTTCAAAATCGAGCTTATTAAAAGGTGCTTATTTCAGCGAAGGTACATTTGTTGAAAAAATTATCAAAACCATTTATTCACCTCTACTTTATGGCTATTTATTTCTTACGGTGCACAAAGGACAAAACGGAAAAAATTATTATGCAACGCAAACAAGGCTTCATAAAATCAATAAAGCTGCATTTAAAGGAAAAATATATGTACTGATTAACGGAGGTAGTTTTTCGGCCTCCAGCATTATTTCATCCAATTTAAAGGGATCAAAAAGAGCCACTTTTGTAGGACAAGAAACGGGTGGTGGATATAACGGAACTGTAGCTGGATTTATGCCTAAAATAAAACTCCCTAAATCCGATATAAAAATCCGAATTGGTTTAATGTTGTTTGCGCCCCATTATAAAACAGATCAACACGGGCACGGTATTTTTCCCGATCAAGAAATAATACCAACCCTGCAAAACAAAATAGAGGAAATTGATGTTGAACTCAACTGGGTTTTAGAGGATATTAAAAAACAGAAAACAAAACATAATTAACACTGATTTACAGCTAGTTGCATTATTATTTCATAACTTTATATACCCAAATAGCAATCTAAAACATAATAATATGTTTTTCTTTTACACTCTTTTTCATTTTTAAAATGAAAAGAAATTACTTAAAAATTATAATGATTTAAAATTATAAGTAAGATGAAAAAGATTCCGATTCTATTTTTAAATGTATTGCTTATGACCGTACAGTCTGTTGTTGCGCAGGCCATAACTCCAGATAGCACCTCACCCAAAAAGGACAAAAAAATACATTGGGAATCAGGCATAAACCTTTCAGTACCTGTACACGTACAAATGTATCGTTCCCATAGGTTTGAAATTGGTTTGAATTTAAGGGCTTGGAGAAAAATTTCACCCAAATGGGACCTGGGAATTAAATTCGATTATGACTATTGGCTTGTCAAAAAAAATCCACCAGTACTAACACCCGAAAGTTCTTTAAGCGATAGAGCATTATACAGTAACTTTAGCATCTTTTCATTGAAAGCAAATACACAATATAGTCTCACCAACAAGTGGTATTGGGGAGCAGAATCTGGTATAGGCTATGCGCTTTCGGATGCAGACGGGAGGTTTGGACTTGGTTTTGTATCTGAATTTGGTGGTCCACAACGCTTTGGAATTTCCTCGAGCTTCTATATTGGGAGGTATTTCTTCCTTTGTAACCAAAAAAATAAATTAGGATTATCTATTGATTTCACACAATATTTAGCTCATGGGCATGCAGAGAACAGCCTTGGCTTGAAAGTAAAATACCGCTTCATTCATTAAGTAACTAGAATTTATATAGTATTATAGAACAAATAGAAACGATGCACTAAAAACCCCAATTTTCTATTTCAAACTGAAGGAAATTTATAGGTCTAAAAACACATTTTTACACTTAAAATCAGTAACTTAGTGTAGTGTTTTTAAACTATCGCAATATGAATAATGTAAAACAACTAAATAAATGGGCCAATGCGCACACTTATTTAACTTTAGATTTAGTACGAATTGCACTTGGAGTATTTTTGTTTACAAAAGGTATTTCCTTTATTACAAATATCCAGTATCTAGTAGATTTAATTTCTCCAATTGATCGAATTGGTGGTGGAATGTTTCTAATTCATTATATTGCTCCTGCCCATATGATAGGAGGTATTATGATTGTATTTGGTTTGTTAACGAGGTGGGCTATAATTGCACAATTACCTATCCTGATAGGTGCCATTGTTGTCAATTTTATGGGAGAAATGCATTCTCAAAATTTATTATTGGCGCTACTTATATTAGTAGTATGCTTATTTTTCTTGTTTTATGGAAGTGGCAAGCACTCCGCTGACTATTATTTTAAAATGCAAAAGTGAATCTATAAAAAAAAGCATTATGAATTATCATAATGCTTTTCTTTTATAATAGAATAAAGGCTTTAAAAACAAGCCTAAATACTTTCTAACATTTCTTTCCTTTTTATTTTTCCGTTTTCGGTTTCCATAAATTTAGAAACATAAAAAACATTTTTGGGTTTTTCATATTTATCCAATCCGTCAAAACTCAATTCGACTGCACCGTCTTTTTCTCCTTCTATGACCAAAACTAATTTTTCACCTAGAATGGTGTCAGGAATTCCACCTAAAAAAAAGCGAGAATGAATTTCGTTAGCTAATTTTTCCTCAATTTGTTCTGGAATTAATTTTATTCCTCCACTATTGACTACATTATCAATACGTCCTAAAAACACAAATTGCTTTTCATTTAAAATCTCGACTAAGTCATTGGTAACAATAAGTTCTTCCGATATTTTTGGTGCATCAATTACTAAACAATTTTTCTCGTTTTGAGAAATTGAAATATTCGGCAAAATAGAAAAAGCGTTCTCCCCCACTTTTTTGGCAGCAATATGAGTAATAGTTTCAGTCATTCCGTAGGTTTCATAAACTTGAGTCTTCCCTTTTAATAGACTTTTTTCAAGAGACTTGCTCATTTTAGCGCCACCCACTATCATTTTCTTCACATTTTTTAAGCCAGCCAAAGAATTTTGAGCTTGTAAAGGTACCATTGCCACAAAATCATATTTGGTTTCATTCTTAGTCAACGGATGTGAGTTTGGTTCCACAAAATCAATATCAAGTCCTAAAATAAAACTTCGAACTAGCATCATTTTACCCGCAATATACTTAGTTGGCAAACAGTATAATGCTTTATCACCAGGACTTAATTCAAAGAAATCACCTGTTGCTAAAGCCGAATTAACCATTGTTTGCTTATTTGTTCTAATAATCTTAGGTGCACCTGTAGTTCCCGAAGTTTGTAAATCAATGTACGATTTCTCATCAAACCAATCGAGCAAAAAGTCTCCAATCGATTTTTCAAATTCATCTCCTTCTTTTATCAAACAGTAAGATACACGGCATAAATCTTCTTTATTCAAATGATAACCATTCAATTTGAACTGATTATGCACGTTTTTATAAGTTATTTTTTTCATTACTAGTATGTTGTTTATAAGATGTTTGTTTCCTTATTTAATTCAATCTTTCCAGTTAATTTTTCTTTCCAGTCAGACCAATTGTATTTTCTACTAAAGATATATAAAAGTAATGGGTAAATAACTATTACCGGTAAGATAACATCGATTCCCGCTTTTGGTTCCGAAATATCTTTAAAAATAGAATTCGTTTGAAAAGCAGACCAATCTGAGGTAACTAATAATGCACTAATTAAATTATTTGCTGCATGGAAACCCAATGCCAATTCCATTCCTTCATCCATCAAAGTGAGTATTCCCAAAAATAAACCGGTACCTATGTAATAAATAAAGATGATATTTCCCATTTTAGAGACTTCCGGATTCGATAGATGCATTGCTCCAAAAATAACAGAAGTCATCACTAATGGGAACCATTTATTCTTGGATAAATTAGCAAATCCTTGCATTAAATATCCTCTAAAAACATATTCCTCTGTACTAGTTTGAATAGGAATCAAAAGCGTTCCTATAACTACTAAAATCGCAAAAGGAATAGGTTTAAAATTGAAAACAAAATTCTCAGGACTGGCATAATAAAAAATTAAAGTAGAAGCAATTGTAAAAATAGACCAGATTGAAAAAGAATAAAAAAATCGATTCCAATCCATTTTTTTTCTTGAGGTAGTTATGGAAAGCATGGTTTGATTGTGAAGATGTCGCACCACAAAATAAATCCCAATTAAAGTAAAAACAAACGAAATTAGGATTAAAAACAAAGTGAGATTAGGCTCAAAAAAACGCATTATATCTTCGTTATTTGACGGATAAGCCTTACCATTTATCATTACTTCATATAAAAGTCCAACTAATAATGGAATTTGCCCCACAAAAGAGGTCACTATAATTAAAGTAGAACCTACTAAATATTTCCAAAAGTTATTTTCTGAATTAACACCTTGCTCTATAAACATTTATTTAATTTAAATATGAGTATAATTAGACTATCAAAGTCTATTTTTGTCAGTCGAAAATACCTTTTTTATTTTAATATAGACTAAAAAACAAAAATAAAACAAATGATACAAATATACCATAACCCCCGTTGCGGAAAATCAAGAAATGCTTTAGCACTAGTAGAAGAAACAAAACAAGAATATGAAGTTATAAAATATCTAGAGCAACCACCTACTTATCCAGACTTAATTTTACTATTAAAAAAGCTTCATTTAAAACCACTAGAATTAGTACGCCAAAAAGAAAAAATTTGGATTGAAAATTACAAAAATAAATCTATGACTGACGAATCAATAATTAATGCCATGGTATCAAACCCAATTCTTATTGAAAGACCCATCCTTATAAAAGGAGATAAAGCAATCATTGGCAGGGACTTAGAGAAAGTTAACCATTTCCTGTAGCGGGAAGCTTTTTTATTTAACAGTTTTTTATGATTTACCCTTTAAACCAAATGCAATTTTTGCAATCAAATTGCGATAATCTAAACTAAAAACTAATGCGTTATCAATTAAAATATTATTTGACCCTCACCTTGTTCTTCACATTTCTACTGAATTTTGCACAACAAAGACCAGCTGGTCCAGCTGGAGCCGAAATGCCTAAAATAAAAATCACAGGAACTGTTATTGAGAAAATAAGTAAGCAACCGCTAGAGTATGCAACTGTTACTTTTATTAACTCAAAGAATGCAAAAGTGATTGCTGGAGGAATTACAAACACAAAGGGAGAATTTAATATCGATGTATTCCCAGGAATGTACACGATTAAAATTGAGTTTATTTCTTTTAAATCCATCGAATTAAAACAAACTTTAAAAGAAAACACTAGTTTAGGAACTATTTCTTTAGTTGAAGACGCCGCACAATTAAACGAAGTAGTTGTTCGTGCTGAGAAATCTACTGTCGAAATTAAGCTGGATAAAAAAGTATATAATGTAGGTCAGGATATGCTTGTAAAAGGAGGGACAGTAAGTGATGTATTAGAAAATGTACCTTCCGTTTCTGTAGATGTTGAAGGAAACGTTAGTTTAAGAGGTAGTGATAATGTTAGAATTTTCATCGATGGACGTCCTTCAAATGCTCTAAATATGGCTGAGGCTTTGCGCCAAATTCCAGCAGACGCAATTGATAAAGTGGAAGTAATTACAAATCCATCGGCACGTTATGATGCTGAAGGTGGTGCTGGTATCTTGAATATCATCCTTAAAAAGGGAAAAAATCAAGGTTTAAACGGAACCTTTATTGCCTCTACAGGAATTCCAGAAACCTATGGTTTAAGCGGAAACTTAAATTATAAAACAGAGAAAATGAATTACTTCACAACTACTGGTTATAATTATAGAACTAATGAAGGTGGTGGAAAAACAAACTCTCAATATTTCAATTCGGATGGTTCTACTAATAAATTCATTGATGAATCTCGCGATACACAAAGAATCAGAAAAGGAATTACAACCAAAACTGGTGTAGAATGGTCGATTACTCCAAATACGTTTTGGACAAACTCTATTAGCTATCAAAATAATACGGGAAGTACAGAAGACTTAGTGAACTATAATAATTTTGATGCCAATAAAATTTTTACTTCAAAAAGTTCTCGTTTAAATAGTGGAAACACAACTGGAAAAGACTTTGAATATTCTTCGAATTTTATTAAAAATTTCAATGATAAAGGGCATAAACTAACAGCTGACGCATCTTATTCTAGAGAAAATGATATCGATGATTCCGCAATCAATGGTATTAACGAAACATTCCCTGATCAAAACACGTATAGTACTACTTATAATGATGCAATACAAAAACAATATCAAATTCAAGCGGACTACGTTTTACCAATAGGAGAAGGAAGCCAATTTGAAGCTGGATACAAAGGAAACTTTAACAATCTAAACAAAGCCTTCGATATTTTCTCTGATGATGGTAGTGACCTTGGAAATCTTTTGTCAAATACATTAGAGTATAAAGAAAAAATTAATGCGCTGTACACACAATACGGTTTCAAGGTAAACAAGTTCTCTTACTTATTTGGTTTACGTTGGGAAGACACCAATATTGATGTTAACTTACTTGATACCCAAGAATTCAACAATAAAAAATACAATAAATTTTTCCCTAGTGCATTTGTCAATTATGAAGTTTCAGATCAAAGTAGCTTATCTTTAAGCTATAGCAAACGTTTATCTAGACCAAGAGGTAGATTCTTAGACCCTACTCCTAACATTTCAAGTAATATTAATATTTTTAAAGGAAACCCAGATTTAAATCCTTCATTAACGGATAAATTTGATTTAGGCTACATCAACCGTTGGGATAAAGTAACCTTAAATACTTCCATGTATTTTGAAAACACCACTGATGTATTTTCATTTGTACGATATGAAAGTGGAGAGTTTGTAAATGGTACTCCAGTGATTCTGAGCACTCCAATTAACATTGGAAAAGAGCAAAAAATTGGTTTTGAATTTACTTTAAACTACAACCCAATTAAAGCTTGGAAAATCAACAGTAGCTTCAACTTATTTAATACTAAAACAACAGGAGATTTTCAATATACAAATTCACAAAATGTAGTAGTAACTCAAAACCTAGATAACCAAGCAACCTCTTGGTTTACCAGAGTGAACTCTCGTTTAACATTACCCTACAAAATTGATTGGCAATTAAGCGGAATGTACTTTGGACCTAGTAAAACAGCTCAAGGTAAAAACCTAGGTCAATACGGTA
Source organism: Flavobacterium sp. WC2421 (assembly GCF_040822115.1). Classification (NCBI taxonomy): domain Bacteria; kingdom Pseudomonadati; phylum Bacteroidota; class Flavobacteriia; order Flavobacteriales; family Flavobacteriaceae; genus Flavobacterium; species Flavobacterium sp. WC2421. The sequence continues at coordinate 3,408,060 of NZ_CP162004.1, forward strand.
TCAACACCTCATTTAGTAAAGATATACTAAAAGACAAAGGAACGATTGCCTTCAATGTTAGTGATATTTTCAATACCCGAAAAATGAGATCCGAGACTAACTTACCTAGTGTAAGCAATTACAGTGAATTTCAATGGAGAAAAAGACAATTCAATTTATCATTCACTTACCGAATCAATAAAAAGAAATCGGATAGAGATAAAAATGCTCCGAAAAATGGTGAAGAAGAAGGCGGTGGATTTCCAGGATAAAAGCAAGATTAAGGACTCATGAAAATGGGTCCTTTTTTTTTTTATTATAACAATACAACATTGTCCCTATTTATAAAATAATCCATAAAGCTACAATCTAAAAACACAATTTTAGGCATAAAAAAAAGGACTCGCAAAAACGGGTCCTTTTTTTATGTGTCAATCAAACTAAACTGATTGCTCTTTCTTTGCTTTTCTTTTCTCTTTATATGCTTCCCAAGTTGCTCCACCTACCCAATAGGATACGAAACCAACTAAAAAAAACATTAACCAAAATCCTAATGTAAGGATTGATAAAAAAAGTAAAAAGCCTAAATACTGTGAAAATTCAAACATGTTTTCCGGAATTTTTGAATGTAAGTACAAATGTATGTTTATTATTTTTTCTTAGCAATAAAAAAACAAATCAATTTTCATAAATTAGTATTTATACGTATTTTTGAGCTCAATTTTAGGAGCTATTCCCGCTATTCGTTACAATCTTACATGCCAAACAATGGCATATAAGGATTTTCACTACTATCGGGGCTAGAAAACAGAATGCAGTGCAACTAAATCAATTTTCAACATAACACAAATAAATAATAAAATGAAATTCAGAATAGAAAAAGACACCATGGGTGAAGTGCAAGTTCCAGCTGATAAATATTGGGGTGCACAAACAGAACGTTCTAGAAACAATTTTAAAATAGGACCATCTGCTTCCATGCCAAAAGAAATAGTAGAAGGTTTTGCCTACCTAAAGAAAGCAGCAGCTTATGCTAACTGCGACCTAGGAGTCCTTCCTGCTGAAAAAAGAGATGCGATTGCAGCTGTTTGTGATGAAATTCTTGCTGGGAAATTAGATGATCAATTTCCATTAGTAATTTGGCAAACAGGTTCTGGTACACAAAGTAACATGAACGTTAATGAAGTTGTAGCTAATCGTGCTCAAGTTTTAAAGGGATTTGCAATTGGTGAAGGAGAGCAGTTTATTAAAGCAAATGATGATGTAAACAAATCACAATCATCTAATGATACTTTCCCTACAGGAATGCATATTGCAGCTTACAAAGCGGTTGTAGAAGTTACAATTCCTGGAGTTGAAAAATTAAGAGACACATTACATGCTAAAGCAACTGAATTCAAAAATGTGGTAAAAATAGGTCGTACACACCTTATGGATGCCACTCCACTTACAGTAGGTCAAGAACTTTCAGGATATGTAGCACAATTAAACTATGGTTTAAAAGCAGTTAAAAATACTTTAGCACATTTATCTGAAGTTGCTTTAGGAGGAACTGCTGTAGGAACTGGACTAAACACACCTGCAGGATACGATGTAAAAGTAGCCGAATATATTGCTGAATTTACAGGTCATCCATTCGTAACTGCCGAAAATAAATTTGAAGCTCTAGCAGCTCATGACGCTATTGTTGAATCACATGGTGCTTTAAAACAACTGGCTGTTTCATTAAATAAAATTGCTAATGATATTCGTATGTTAGCTTCTGGACCTCGTTCGGGAATTGGTGAGTTAATCATCCCAGAAAACGAACCTGGTTCTTCCATCATGCCAGGAAAAGTAAACCCAACACAATGTGAAGCGTTAACAATGGTATGTGCTCAGGTAATGGGTAATGATGTGGCAATCACTGTTGGTGGAATGCAAGGTCATTATGAATTAAATGTATTCAAACCAGTAATGGCGGCAAACTTCTTGCAATCAGCACGTTTATTAGGAGATGCATGTACCTCATTTGACGAACACTGTGCTCAAGGTATTGAACCTAACTACAAACGTATTAAAGAATTAGTTGACAATTCATTAATGCTTGTTACGGCTTTGAATACAAAAATTGGATATTACAAAGCAGCTGAAATTGCTCAAACAGCTCATAAAAACGGAACTACTTTAAAAGAAGAGTCAGTACGTTTAGGGTATGTTACTGCCGAAGATTTTGATGCATGGGTAAAACCAGAAGATATGGTAGGAAGCTTAAAATAATTATAAATTTTGATTTATAAATCAAAAACCCTGAAATGATAAAACATTTCAGGGTTTTTGTTTATTAACATATATGCAATAAGGACAACATTCAATACTAACTACTTCCCATCAACATAATCTTGTAAATAACTAAATCTTGGAGTCAGTTTTCCTTTTTCGGTCATTTTGGCTCTTTCAAGAATACCCTCTTTATCGCTATCAAAAAAGGCAGGAATAACATGTTCCATAAACATAGTTCCAAAACCTTCACTGGCATCTTTTGGCAATTCGCAAGGCAAATTATCAACGGCCATAACTACAATAGCAGCAGGGTGAAAAACATCCACTTCTTTATGCTCCGATGGTAAATAACCATATAAAGGCTCTGCTATAGTTGAAGCTCTAAGAGTAGATGCTATAGGTCCATTGATATCACAGGAAACATCACCAATTACTTTTATCTTACAGTCCTTTGCTTGAAGCATTTCTTTTGTCAGAATATCTGGTGCATCATTCCCATGAAAATGACCAGTAATTAAAATTTCAGATACTTTAGTGAATCGCTCAAAATCTCCTATATATTCTTTAGGATTATCGTAAAAATCTTTACAATTTAGTACTTGTCCGTCAATACGTTTATTATAATCTAATACATCAATCTGAGTATAAACAGCTTGTGCATACTTTTTAGATAAGAAATTTTCAACCGAAACCTCCGTGATTTTTATAGCATCCAGCACTTCTTTTATTCCCCCTCCTACTTTACCGCTTCCGGTAACAACAAATTTAATGGGTGGGAAAATAATCCGTTTCAATTGTCTAATTAACTCCTCTTTACCTGAAAGTGTCTCCGCTTTTGGTAATTTAAATAATTCAAATTTGATTCCAAAAGCACGAATCGTATTATAAGCACCAACTATTCCAGCATATCTACCAAAACCAATCAATCTGCGATTTTCGGCATCTACTATTGTTTCATGATCATATAAATCAATACTTTTTTCTAGAACTGTTTGTAATAATTTTTTATTGTAAGGCTGCTTCTTTATCGTATGTGAAAAAAAGAAATAGGATTTATTAGGGATTAGATTTTCAACAGGAACTTCTTTAACTCCAAATAATACATCACAATCGCTTATATCATCAGTAACTTCAATTCCTAATTTTTTATATTCTTCATCAGAAAAAATTCTAATATCTGAACTTTCTACTTTTACAATTGCATCTGGATAAAGTTGCTTTAATTGAACTAACTCACTAGGAGAAAAAACGACTCTTCGATCAGGTGGGCTTTTTCTTTCTTTTAAAATTCCGAATTTCATATCTTAGTTTTACATGTATTATTATAACTTTAATCGATGTTATTGTTACAAATATAACAATTTAAACAACATTAAGTTGGGTTTTATAAAAAAAATTAAATCCTAAAAAATTTTAAAAGCTGAGGTCCAAAACAATAGAAAAACAGTTCTAAAAACTTTAATAAAATACTGTTAACGTTTGCTAAAAAAAGGGACTAAAGGGATTGATTCCATATATTTGCCTTTCTAGCACCACAGTAATGATTTTTATAAAAAAAGCAAATATACTACAAATACTCATGCTCTTATTGGTTTTGAGTGGCTGTAAAGAAAAGAATAAATCGGAATCAAATTCAACAGCAAACACAAAAGAGAAAGCAAGTCTTGTAATCAATTCTGGGCCAAAACTTAGTGAAAAGTATTACGAGTCTAAAAAGAATTCTATCCTTCATTTTTACAACAAAAACTGGCCTCATAATAGTTTAAATGGGGGTTTTCTTGTGGCGAAAAATGGTCAAATTATATTTGAACGATATGAAGGTATTTCAAATCACAAAACCAAGTCAGAAATGACTAGCACAACGCCCTTGCATATCGCTTCTGTTAGTAAAGTAATAACAGCAACAGCAGTATTAAAATTAGTAAGTGCTGGAAAAATAACATTAGACCAAAAAGTAACTACAATCCTAAAAGAGTTTCCTTATCCAGATGTTACTATAAAAACGCTATTAAACCATAGAACTGGGATGCGTAATTACGCCTATTTTACAGAAAAAAAAGGAATTTGGGACCGACATAAAATTCTAAGCAATCAAGATATCTTGACTATCATGGCAACAAAAGGGATTGATTTAGAATTTAAAACCAATACTCGTTTTAGCTATTGCAATACTAATTATGCCATGTTGGCATTAGTAATTGAAAAAATAACAGGTAAGCCTTACAAAGATGCCATGCAAGAAATTGTTTTCAAACCATTAGGGATGAAAGACACTTATGTTTTTGATTATGAAAAAGACAAATTGACGGCTACACCTTCTTACAGAGGGAATTTTTCATTGATTAATATGGATTATTTAGATGCGATATATGGTGATAAAAACATCTACTCTACTCCTAGAGATTTATTAAAATTTGATGATGGTCGTAATTCTGCCAGTTTTTTAGATCCAAAATTACTAAAACAAGCCTTTATAGGATATAGTAACGAACATAAAGGAACAAAAAATTATGGCTTAGGTATGCGAATGATCAATTGGCCTACAGGACAAAATTTCTATTTTCATAATGGCTGGTGGCATGGTAATACTTCTGCTTATATTACTTTACCAGAAGAAAAGGTTACAATTATTGCTTTGTCAAATAAATTCAATCGAAGTACCTATAAGGTTCGGAATTTAGCTGCACTTTTTGGAGATTATCCATTCAAACTGGATGATGATGGAAAAGAGGAATGATATTTGTAGAATAAAAAGAGTGTTTAAAATGTAATTTCAACTAGAAAAGAATACATTTGCAAACTCAAAATTATCAGCGATGGTAAAATAAAAAGGGGTCGACTGGTTTTGACAGCAAGTCGAATTGACAAGTAAGCACGTCGAGAACTGGGACAATTCTCGTTAATAAAAGGTTTCAAAACACTTACACGGCGAAGGAAACTACGCTCTTGCTGCATAATCTGAATCATAGTAAGATTAGCCTAGTTCCTATAAGATAGGAAAGCAGGATTTACCTCGAAAGCTTTGGTTTATAGCGGTCGATCAAGGTGAATCGTAAATTTAAACCTAGATTTCCATAAGCTTCGGGTGGATTTCGAACTAAAGAAGATAAGTTATGTGCGGCTGTTTCTGGCCAATCACATAATCGAAAATTCAATCAGGAAATAAGCGTGTAGAAAGCTTCTTAGTTGCTTGTTTGGACCCGAGTTCGATTCTCGGCGACTCCACAAAAAACCTTGTAAATCAATTATTTACAAGGTTTTTTTTTATTTATTCTATTTCACAACTAGGAAAATGGACAATAGGAAAGTTACAAGAGTTCGCAATGAAACATAATTCGTTGGCTTTTTTATGTAAAGTTAATGCTTCCGCAATCTTTTCTGGTTGCCTAATAGCAACTTTAGGATAAAGACGAACTTCAATAAAACGACCACTACCATCTTCAGTAACTTCAAGTGTTGCCTCAGCAGCATCTGTATAGGAAATAACTTCTATTCCTTCTTTCCCACAAACGTACAAATACGACATCATATGGCACGAAATTATACTACTTAATAACAAGTCTTCGGGATTATACAAAGTTGGATCTCCTTTAAAAGCTTTGGCAGCTGAAACACTTAAAATAGGCTTACCTTCAATTGCGATAGTATGACTTTTACTGTACGTCTTGACTATCGAAATTTCCCGATTTAAAATCGAAGACCATGTTACTTTTGCTTTAAATAAATGTTTAAATCCCATTCTTTTTTTTATTTCAAAAGTAATTAAAACTGTCTAACAGTTTAACCACATTTAGTATACAATTACAAAATCATTTGATGCATAAATTTTGTAGTTTTACGAACCTAAATCTACAATCAAAAAGTGAAAAATAAATTACTCAATATTCCTCCAATTCCAGCTGTTCTTTTCGCTATAATAAGTGTTCAGTCTGGTGCTGCTATAGCAAAAACTCTTTTCCCTTCTATCGGTGCCGCAGGCACTGCTTCGCTAAGAATTGGTATATCAGCAATCATTCTTTTTGCTGTTTACAGACCCAATTTATTCAAAATCACTCCCAATCAATGGAAAATTGTAATTCCATATGGTTTGTCATTGGGTGCCATGAATTTAATCTTTTATCTCGCTATTGAGAGAATCCCAATTGGACTTGCAGTAACACTAGAGTTTATTGGCCCTTTAGTAGTAGCAGTAATGGGTTCAAAGCGATTATTAGATTATTTATGGGTTCTACTTGCTGCCGCAGGAATTGTTTTAATAGCACCTTGGTCTGATAATGGAATTGATCTTTTAGGTGTACTCTTTGCGCTATTGGCTGGTGCGCTTTGGGCAGCTTACATCGTTTTGGGTGGAAAAATTTCGAAAATAATGAAAGGTGGAGAAGCTGTAGCCACAGGAATGCTATTTGCTTCGATATTAATAGTTCCTTTTGGAATTTTAGGAAACGGCTTAAATAATCTCACTCCTACTTTCCTTTATTTAGGGATAGCATTAGCTCTTTTGTCAAGTGCAATTCCTTTTACATTGGAGATGAAAGCTCTTGGTCAACTTCCTGCCAGAACATTTAGTATATTAATGAGTCTAGAACCTGCAGCAGCCTCTATTTGTGCACTTGTATTTTTACAAGAGCACCTCACTTTTAATGAAGTTTTAGCCGTAATTTTTGTCGTAATAGCTTCCGTTGGATCAACAATTACTTCAAAAAAAACAACTCCTAAAATTGATTGAAATTATAAATAGTTCCATTATATGGATCTCAAGTTTATATCAAGTTAAGTGATAAAATTTATTGATCAAGTAACGCAACAGTAAAAATAATAAACTTGCCACAACCGCAAATGCCAGGATAAAACTAAACAGATTTATAACAATATTAGGGATAAACTTCAGTTTGGGATGGGTGTAATATGGCTCACGATGTAATCTTTCGTGGATGCTTTTATTTACTATTTTAATTTTCTTTTTGATACTGTTACCTTTTGAGTTATTACTATAATAAATTCTAACGTTTCAAAGCTATTCCTATTTTACTCTAAATTACTCAATTAATTTAAAATAAAGGAGTTAAAAAATAAAAATAAAAAAAAATACTATATTTAGAGAATGAAAATAAAATTACTAACCCTGTTATTTTTAATACTTCCTCTCTTAAGTAATTCTCAAGAATATGTCGATTTGATAAATGTCAATTATGGAGAATCTGGAAACACTTCTTTTGAAAATAGTTCCGAAAACACAACTATTTCAACCTTTAGAGCAAGTACATTATTTCCTTTAGTTCTAAACGATAAATATGCAGTTATTACAGGAGCCGACTTTAATAAACAATCCTTACAATTATTTCCCAATACAGAATATAATCATTTATATACTACCCGATTAAAATTAGGAATGAAAGTAAAATATTCTGAACATTGGAGTACTACTTATGTATTTCTTCCAAAATTAGCCTCAGATTATACTAACATAGATAAAAATGATTTTTATCTTGGAGGTGCAGTGGTATTTAAATATAAGAAAAGTAATACTCTTAATTATCGTTTTGGTTTATATAGTAGTACCGAAGCATTTGGATTGTATTTTTCCCCTTTAATTGGAATCTATTATAAAAGTCCTAATTCCCTTTTTGAATTAAACGTATCTTTCCCTGGTGATTTTGATGTGAATTATAGCATTGCTAAAAACACAAAAATAGGAATTGATTATTTTGGTAATTCTGAAAGTTTTAGACTTTCGAAAGAGAAACTAAATCCAAATTATGTACAAAACAACTCTTTAGAATTTTCGTCATATATTCAAAACAACTCCATAAATAAAAATTTATTATTACGCTTTAAACTAGGGTTTTCAAATAACAATTATGAAGTTTATCCTGTAAATCAAAAAATTGATTTAGGAATTTCATCTTTACGATTTGGAGACGACAGAACTCAAATGAACTCTAATTTATCAAATAGTCTTTTTTTTAAGGTTGAAGCCATATACCGTTTTTATATTGTTCCTAATTAATTTAAAAAACATAAAAAAAACCGTCTCATTTCAATAAAAAAGACGGTTTGTTATAGATATAATAATTAATTACTCTACTAATTTATAATAAAACATTTCAGGTGCTCCCACTACTCCAGCGTCCATCATTACTTTTTTCTTAGCCTCAGAAGTTATAGCCGCTTTAGCTTTTTTCATATCAGAAATTGCAAAAACTAAAGTTACCATATTAGGATCATCAACACTACGAGCCATTCCTCTATCTATAAGCCCTTCTTCCATTCTTTTTGCTGTCCCTTCTGCATCATACACTTTGAGCCATGCATCAAAATCTTTTACTTTATGAGTGACCATTAGTCGATCTTTGATGTTTATTTTTGAATCATCATTTCGAATTACATTGTAAAAAGAAAAAGTAGGAACACCCATTACACCCGCTTTTTTCATCGCATCCTTAAGACTTGGCAGTGTACTAAATTCCTTTGCTTTTTTTATGTCATTCATTTTATCAATGACAATAACCATATTTTCATTTTCCATTCCTCTTCCTATCACAAAGTGGGTGATTCCATAACTTTGTCTTATTGAATCATGGGCATTATAGGCTAATAACCACTTATCATAATTGACTACTTTGTGCTTTATTACAATTACATCAAAAGGGGTAAATACTGGAGCCTCTGGCATAACAGGTTCCTCCATTTTTTTTGGTTCTTCTACTTTTTCTGTTTTATTGTTCTTACAAGATAAAACTGTAACCATAAAAACTAATATTAAAAGGGGCTTCAAAAATTTTTTAATGTGTTCCATAGTACTATATATTTTAGTTGTTTATTATATAAATATAATGAAAAATACTGATAATCAGACATTTATATTTTCAATAAATTCAAAAAACTGTGTAGTAAAAAACGTACCCAACTAAAATTTTGATAGGTAATTGTCACATATAAAGCGTATAGATTACTATTTTCAAAAAAACTTCTCCATACATTTAAACAAAGAAACCGGTTCGCTTTTTAAAACGAATCGGTTTCTTTGTTTACTCTTATTCCCTTTTTTAAAATATAAGGAACAATTATATTCTAATGAATTTAAATTATTTAGAGGCCCAACTATTATCTGAAGGTGTAGCATCCATAAAAAGTCCCCCATCAATTGTTATTGCCTTTATTTTCTTTGAGCCTTTTAGGTTAATCGTTGTCATTTTTTGATTTGCTTCCCAAATAGCTGGCGTCTCATGTATCGTTTCTTTGGTTCCATCAGTATAACTAATTACTACATCAAACGGAATTGCAAATCCACCTTCATTTTTTATTTCAACTGACTGTTTTGTGGTATTCACATTTGCAATAGCAAGATCAATATAATTATTAGTAAAAAACCAGTTATTAAAAAACCAATTTAGATCTTTACCTGAGTTCGTATTCACTGAGTTGAAATAATCCCATGGAATAGGATGTTTCCCATGCCAATCTTCCATATAAGCATGTAGCACTTTTTTAAATAATTCATCACCTAATAAATCTTTCAAAGCTAGGTAAGAAAGTGATGCTTTACCATAGGAATTATTTCCATAACCAGACCCTGAAAGTTGAGATGACATAGAGATAATAGGTTGATCCTCTTCAGTAGATTTATCGTTAATATAGCGATTGACTCTAAACTGCTTATAAAACTTATCTGCTGCTGCTTTCCCGTGCTCTGAAATACCTATCAAATATTCTAATGTTGTAGCCCAACCTTCATCCATGAAAGCATAACGAGTTTCATTAATTCCCATATAAAAAGGAAAATAAGTATGCGCTATTTCGTGATCTTGTACTAATTGTGCAAAAACAGGATCTCCAGTTTGAGAATCATTGACCATCATTGGATATTCCATATCAGCAAATCCTTGAAAAGCAGTCATTTTTGAAAACGGATAAGGTACCCCAGGCCAGTTATTAGAAAACCATCCCAAAGCATAATTGGTGTTTTTTACTGAGTTTATAAAATCGGTTCCTTTCACATCATAAGCTGCTTGTGTACTCACACGACGTTTGGTCTTATTATCCACAATTACACTTGCTGCATCCCATAGATAGTGATTACTTAAACCAAAACACACATCCGAAATAGCATTGGCTTCAAACTTCCAAGTATTCCAATCATTTTGTAAAGTAACTTTTCCTTCTTTCATTTCCTGTTCGTTTGCAATATGAATAACTGCATCCGAAGTATACGATTCTTTTAAACGGGATGAAAATTTAGGTTGTAACACCTCTTCAGGATTTAATAGATCGCCTGTAGCATAAACAACGTAGTTTTTGGGCGCTTTGATCGAAAAACTGTAGTCATTAAAGTCATTATAAAATTCTTGACCGTCTGTATGTGGTAATCTATCCCAACCATTGTAATCATCATAAACAGATACTCTAGGATAACTATAAGCTACATAAAATGTAGTTTCATCAATTTGACCTTCACGCCCACTTTCTTTAGACAAAGGATAATTCCAATCAATATCTAACGTAGCTTTACTATTTGGTGCTAATCCTTTTTTAAGTTTAACGTTCCCAACTGTACCCCAATTTTTTGCGTTTTCATTGTAGACTTCGCCATCTATTTTAAAAGAAGTGATAGTTAATCCCGCTGATAAAAAGTCAGGACTTACCTCACCTCCTCTAGGAGCAGTAGGCTTATGCAAGTTATTCACAAAACGAATCACTAGGGTTTTCAAAGTATCCTTACTGTTGTTTTCATAAACTATACTTTCTGTACCATGAACCATTTTAGAAGTAGGATCTACACTAATTTCCATAGTATATTTTCCGCGGTTTTGCCAGTAATTATCTCCTGGTTTTCCGATTTTGGAACGAGTTCCCTTAGCATAAGCTTCTTTTATATTTCGCGGAGTGTAGAGCTCCTGAGCTGAACTATTTTGTGCAAAAAATGCAATTGTAAACAGTAGTAATAAAATTGATTTTTCTTTCATAAATAATTTTTTAAAAATAAATACTAATGTACCATTAGTAGCAATACCTTCAAGATTGTAACACAAAATAATTGAAAATAAAAAAGAATTTATTTAGGAGAATTTATACCATAAAAAAACCGCCTAATCATAAAAATTAGGCGGCTATAATGGGCACTGAATGATTTATAAAATATAATCGGTAGTGATAAAATTAGATTGATCACTATTTAATAACGCTTGTAATATTTCGTTGTTATACTCATTGTCTTTTGAAGCAACAAAGGTTCTAATCGAGAAAGAACGTAAAGCATCATGAATACTCAATGTTCCTACAGCCGAGTCTTTTCGTCCTGTAAAAGGGTAAATATCCGGTCCTCTTTGACAAGAACTGTTTAAATTGACACGACACACTAAATTGACTAAAGTATCGATTAGTGGAGCTAGTGTTTTAATGTCTTTCCCAAACAAACTTACTTGTTGTCCATAATTAGACTCTGCCATATCGTTTAATGGTTCTTGAATGTCTTTGAAGGTTAAAATAGGCACTACTGGGCCAAATTGTTCTTCGTGATACACACGCATGTCCTTATTTATTGGAAACAGAACAGCAGGAAAAATATAATTTGGAGCATGTTCTCCCCCTTTTGCGTTAATCACTTTTGCTCCTTTACTAGTTGCATCATCAATTAATTCCTGAATGTATGCTGGCTTTTCTTTTTCTGGTAATGGAGTTAATGAAACCCCTTTTTCCCATGGGTTACCAAATGGAATTGCATCCACTCTAGCTGCAAAACGGGCATTAAATTCATCGGCGATAGCTTCATGAACATATAAAATTTTCAAAGCTGTACAACGTTGTCCATTAAATGACAATGATCCCGCAATGCATTCTTGGATTGCCAAATCTAAATCGGCATCTGGTAAAATGATCGCTGGATTTTTGGCTTCCAAGCCTAAGATTAAACGTAGTCTGTTCTTATTAGGATGTTGATCCTGTAAAGCAATGGCCGATTTACTATTCCCTATCAAAGCCAACACAGCCACTTTTCCCGATTTCATAATTGGAGAAGCCACTTCACGACCTCTACCATAAACAATATTAATTACACCAGCTGGAAAGCTATTTCTAAATGCTTCCAACAAAGGAGAAATTAATAGAACTCCATGTTTTGCAGGTTTAAATACTACTGTATTTCCCATAATTAAAGCAGGGATAAGCAATGAAAAAGTTTCGTTTAAAGGATAATTATAAGGCCCAAGACACAAAACTACTCCAAGTGGTCCACGGCGTACCATGGCATTTACTCCTTGACTTTTAGTAAAACGAGCACTATTCCTATCTAATTGTTTATAGTCTTCTATAGTATCATAAATGTACTCTACAGTTCTATCAAACTCTTTTTGAGAGTCACCTAGCGTTTTTCCTATTTCCCACATCAAATATTTCACAACCGCTTCACGGGTAGTTTCCATTTGAGTTACAAAACGAGTCATACATTTAATTCGATCTGAAACTTTCATTGTAGGCCATAATCCTTGACCGTTATTGTAAGCGGCATCGGCAGCATCAACAGCTTCCAATCCTTCTTTTTCTCCCATAAATGGAATTGACCCTAATATAGTTGGCGCATATTCTTCAGTGGATGAAATAGTTGAAAATACTGGAGAAGTTTGACCTTCCCAATTTTTCAATTCTCCATTTACTAGATATGTATCTTGATTAAGAAGCTCTTTAATCTGAAATTCTTCTGGTATAAAATTCATTTTTTTAGTTTTTATTAGTAATAATTAAAAAAGAGGCCAAAGCCTCTCTAAAATTATGGCGAAACGATATCTCCGTTCCATGCCAATATTCCTCCTGTTAAATTATAGGCATTTTCAATACCTAATTCATTCATAATCTCGCAGGCTTTTGCACTTCTTGCTCCAGAACGACAATAAACATAATAGTTTTTACTTTTATCTAATGCTTCAATGTCATTAATAAAAGCTTGACCTTGATGGATGTCAATATTTATGGCATTTTCTATTATACCATCATTACATTCATCCTCAGTTCTTACGTCTAGTATCACTGCATTTTCATCCCCTTCAAGTTGAGAAATCCAATCTTGTTGTGTTAAATTCATGTTGCTCTTTTTTGTAAAAATACAATGTTTTTTGCTAACTAAAAACTAACAAAATGTGAATTAAATAATAATTCATAGAAAACGTTTTCGCGACTATTTAATAATCAGACATTTACGTAAATTACTATTTATTTTCAAAAAAAGCCTAGTAAATCTATGGGTAAATTGAAAAAACTACAACAGCAAATTTTAAAAAACAAAAAAAACAATCCTCTAAAAGCCTTCTCTATTCATGTTCATTTTTTAATGTACTTTTACAATAGTCAATTCAAGCCGATTCATAAAACAACTACAAAATGCACGATTCTTTAAAAAACACTTTTCCTTCTTTTTCTAATGAATTAATTCAAGAAATTGAGAAGAATGCCATACATCAGTCCTATAAGGCAGGAGACGTCATCATGCGAACAGGACAATATATTAATAATACCATTTTACTGACTAAAGGACAAATTAAGATTTATCGTGAGGGAGAAAATGGCGGGGAATTTTTCATGTATTATTTGCAACCTGGCCAAGCTTGCGCTGTATCTATGATATGTGCCACCAAAAGTCAAACCAGCCAGATCATGGCTAAAGCGATTGAAGATGTTGAACTGATTATGATACCGCTTGCACTAATGGAGAAATGGATGATGGAACACCGTAGCTGGTATGAGTTTGTTATTTTTACCTATCGCACAAGATTTGAAGAAGTATTAGAAGTAGTTGACAGTATTGCTTTTAGAGCGATGGATGAACGTTTAGAGTTTTATTTAAAAAGACATGCTGATGCATGTGGCTGTAAAGATTTAAAATTATCACATCAAGAAATTGGAACTGAACTTAATACTTCAAGAGAAGTTATTTCACGTTTGCTCAAAAAAATGGAGCAAAGAGGATTGGTAAAATTACATCGTAATCATATTGAACTTTTAACCTAAAAAAATCACTCAATGTGATAAATGTTACTGTTCACAATAAAAATACAAACCACCTTTGCAATAAAAATTCATAGATGGAAATAATTGGATATTTAGCTTCAATAATAATTGGCCTTTCTTTAGGATTAATAGGTGGTGGTGGATCTATACTTGCTGTGCCTATTTTAGTATATCTTTTTAAGGTACATCCTGAACAAGCAACTAGTTATTCCTTATTTATTGTAGGTATTACATCAATGTTTGGTTCTTACAGTCATTATAAATTAGGAAATTTAAAAATCAAATCTGCTTTAGTATTTGCAATACCTTCTATTCTTTCATTACTTATTGTTAGGAAAATTATTCTTCCCTTAATTCCTGACACCCTATTTTCAATTGATAATTTTGATGTTACAAAGAATTTATTAATCATGGTGGTGTTTGCTTTTCTTATGATTGCAACATCTATTTCAATGATAAAAAAAGCTAAAAAGTTAAAAGAAGTAGTTGAAATCAACTTTAAAATGCTAGCAATAATTGGATTCTTTGTTGGATTAATTATTGGATTTTTAGGTGCTGGAGGAGGTTTTTTAATTATTCCAGCTTTATTATTCTTTGCTAACCTACCCATGAAACAGGCCGTAGGAACTTCGCTTTTTATCATATTTATCAATTCTCTAATTGGTTTTGGTGGTGATTTATTAGGAGGAGTTGAACTTGAATATAAATTACTTTTTATTATTTCCATAATGGCCATTATTGGGCTTTTTATTGGAACACAATTATCTAAAAAAATTGATGGGGCTAAATTAAAACCTGCTTTTGGATGGTTTGTATTAGTAATGGGAATTTATATAATTACCAAAGAAATTTTATTCAAATAACACTTATGTAACATAAGTCACTGTGTATCAAAATGTATCACTGTAATATTGTTCTAACCATAATACTATTCAATCATGAAAGAACATTTTCAAATACTAATAATCGGCGGTGGTAATGCAGGACTCTCAGTTGCAGCCCAATTAATTCGTAAAAAAAGCGACTCAAATATCGGAATTATAGAACCTTCTGAAAAACATTATTATCAACCTGCTTGGACACTTGTAGGTGCAGGAATATATGATGTTGAAAAAACGGTGCGTCAAGAAAAAGATTATATTCCAAAAAACAGTACCTGGATCATAGATGCTGTAACTGAATTTTTACCAACTGAAAATAAAGTAATTTGTAAAAGCGGTAAAGAAATAAGTTATGATTTTCTAATTGTTAGCCCCGGAATTCAATTGGACTGGAATAAAATAAAAGGCCTAAAAGAAACTTTGGGCAAGAACAGCATAAGCAGTAATTATTCATTTGAATTTGCTCCTAAAACTTGGAAATTTATCGAAAATTTCAAAGGAGGAACTGCGGTATTTACGAATCCTTCAACTCCAATAAAGTGTGGTGGAGCCCCGCATAAAATCATGTATTTAGCCTGCGATTATTGGTATAAGAAAGGTATTTTAGATAAATGTGATGTTCATTATATTTCTGGTGGCGCAAGTATTTTTGGCGTACCTGAGTATGCAAAAACATTAGTAAAAACGCTAAAAAAATATAAAATTCAAACTCATTTTGGAGCCAATGTTACTGCGGTTAATGGAGAAACTAAAACGGTAGAATTTGAAACAAAAGCAACTGATGATACCATCAAGCAAAATCTCTCTACTTTGGACGCTTCTTGTTATTCTATTATACCATTTGATGCAAGTGCCGAAACTAAAAAAATCACACTAAAATTTGATTTTTGTCATGCTGTACCACCACAATCGGCTCCTGATTTTATTAAAAAAAGTCCTCTTGCCGATGCGAAAAATCCGTTGGGATTTGTAGAAGTCGATAAATACACCCTTCAACATTCTCGATTTCCCAATGTTTTTGCCCTAGGTGATTGTACAAATGCGCCTTGTAGTAAAACAGGTGCTGCTATTCGAAAACAAGCGCCGGTGGTTGTTGCCAATGTATTATCACTATTAAACGATACTACATTAGTTGCCAAATATGATGGATATAGTGCTTGCCCAATTCCTACACAATATGGAAAATTGATGCTTGCCGAATTTGATTATGACAATAAACCTAAAATGACTTTCCCATTTGACCAAGCAGTACCACGCTGGACGATGTGGAAACTTAAAACAAAAATATTGCCTTGGCTCTATTGGAATAAAATTCTAAAAGGAACCGCTTAATTCTATTCATAAAGAAAAATGCCCTTGTAATTCATTTTACAAGGGCGTTTTTATATTTAAAACATTCCATTTTATTAATGCTCTCCATAGCCAATATCATCCATTTTACCGCTGAACACTTTATATTGGATAACGAAATAAGCAATCACTAATATCAGGGCTACAACAAACCAATACACTCCCACTGATAATCCGTAATCATCTGCAGCCACATTGTAGATGGTTAATGATGGATTTAAATTATTTGTAGAGGGCAAAACATTTGGAAAAATGGAAGCAGTCGTAGACGTAAATCCGCCTACAAGAAACAGCGATGAAAAAAGAAATCCAAGTCCCTCCTTTTCAAATGATCTTACCTTAAACAAACCAAAAATTCCAATAAAAGTAAGAGTAGGAAATACCCAAAGTACTGGATTGTATATGAAGTTATGAAATGGTTTATGCTCTATATTATGCCAAATAAGTAGTGAAACAATCACCAAAACTAGTAGAACAAAATTAAGCTTGAATACCAGTTGTTTTAACTTTGGATTCAAATCGGAATTGGTTTTGTAAATAATCCAATTGGCTCCATGTATCATCAAAGCAACTACACTTACCACGCCTAGAAACAAAGTAAACCAATCTATAATTCCCAGTTGATCTGCTTTTGGACTAAAAGTAGGATTCCATAATGGCAAAAAGAAAAAATGAGCTTCCTGCGTAGACACACCATTTTCTACCATTCCTAAATTCACCCCACGTACTATATTACCCAATGCTACACCAAAAAATAATGCCAATAACAAACTAGCAATACCAAAGGCTTTATCCCAAACTACCTCCCACATAGGATGATGAATTTGCCCACGCAATTCTAAACCAATTGCTCTAAAAATAAGCAACCATAAAATCATCATCAATGGCAAATAAAAACCACTAAAAGAGGACGCATAAAGCGTAGGAAAAGCAAAAAACAAAACGCCTCCAGCTGCAATTAACCAAACCTCATTTGCATCCCAAAACGGACCAATCGCATTGGTAATGGCTTTTTTGTCTTTTTCTGTTTTTGCAAAAAACAAATGAATAATTCCAGCCCCAAAATCATAACCATCCAAGACAATATACACCGCCAATATTCCCATTAAAACCACATACCAAAAGAATTCCATAGCTTATATTTTTTTTGTTTCTGGACCGTTTTTAATAATTTTCCCCACTAATAATAAGAATAGTAAACCCAAAAGTAAATATAAACCTACGAAGCCAAGTAGGGTAAACAACGTATTTCCTGAAGAAACCGTAGGCGATGCTCCTGCTGTTGTGCGTAATAAATTATATACTAACCAAGGCTGTCTTCCTAATTCAGCTGTGTACCATCCCGTTGTGTTAGCAATATAAGGGAAGGGCAACATAAAAAGCAACGACCATAAAATCCAGTGGGTTACAAAAAGTTTTTTTCTAAATAATTGAAAAACTGCAGCTGCCATTAAACCTATAAAAACGGTACCCAAACCTACCATAATATGATAGGCATAATAAAGTCCAGAAATATTAGTAGGATGTGTTTTTTCATCAAACTGATCCAATCCTTTTACCTCTGTATTCCAACTACCGTAAGTCAAAAAGCTTAAAACATTAGGTACTGCAATCTTGTTATCTAATTTTTTATCTTTTACATCAGGCTGCCCAATTAAAACAATCTCAGCTCCTTTTTTCTCTGTATGAAAAATCCCTTCCATTGCAGCAAAAGTTACAGGCTGGTATTTCACTACATTTTTTGCTAATAAATCCCCTGTAGGAACAGCAACTACTATACTAGAAATCAACCCAAAAATAATTCCTGTTTTCAAAAATAATTTTCCGTAAAATTCACTCCTTTTACTTAAAATATAAAAAGCGCCAATACTAGAAACTACAAAAGAACTTGTAACCATGGAAGCCGCTTGATTGTGCAAATAAGAAGGCCAAATCCAAGGGTTTGTAAATAAAGCACCAAAATTATTAAGTACAAATTTACCATTAGCCAAGATCTCGTAACCCACTGGATTTTGCATCCAAGAATGGGTAGCAATTATTAAAAAGCCACTGGCCCATGATCCTAAACAAATAAGCAATCCAGTGACAAAATGCCATTTGTGTCCTAATATTTTTTCGCCAAAAAGAAACATCCCTAAAAATGATGATTCTAAAAAGAAGGAAAACATTCCCTCCATTGCCAATGTTTGTCCAATAATCCCCCCTGTCAATTCAGAGAATTTAGCCCAGTTTGTACCAAATTGAAATTCCATTGGAATCCCTGTAACGACCCCCATAGCAAAATTAAGAGCAAATATTTTCATCCAAAAATGAGTGGCTTTATTGTAATGTTCCTCATTCGTTCGTAGAAATTTCCATTTAAAATAAACAATGATTAAGGAAAGTCCCATCGTTAATTGGGGAAAGAGATAGTGAAAGGTAATCGTAAATGCAAATTGCATTCGATCGTAAAAAAGCATTTCTTCCATACTGATGTTTATGTTGTAAAATACTCGCAAATTTAACCAATTAAAACCGTAGCAGCCCAACATAATATTACTTTCTCACCCACTATTTGTTACGTTTTATGGTAAAATTATTTATTTCTAATTTTAAATTACTTTATGTAACATTAGTCACGTTTAAATACAAATACAAGAATTATCTTTGTAATAGATTAAAAAAAATATATCATGCAAATAGAACAAATATATACAGGATGTTTAGCACAAGGTGCTTATTATATAACTTCAAATGGAGAAGCCGCTATAATTGACCCTCTTCGTGAGGTACAACCTTATTTGGATCGCCTAGAACGAGATAATGTAAAATTGAAATATATTTTTGAAACCCATTTTCACGCTGATTTTGTTTCAGGACATGTTGATTTAAGTAAAAAAACAGGAGCACCTATTGTTTACGGACCTACAGCAAAACCTGAATTTAAAGCAATTATAGCTACTGATGGGCAAATTTTCGAATTGGGAGCTATTAAAATAAAAGCATTACACACTCCTGGACATACCATGGAAAGTACAACTTATTTATTGCTAGATGAAAACGGAAAAGAACACGCTATTTTCTCTGGTGACACCTTATTTATTGGTGATGTGGGACGACCAGATTTAGCCCAAAAAGCGGCTCATATGACGCAAGAACAATTGGCTGCAACATTATATCATTCCTTGAGAGACAAAGTGATGACTTTATCTGATGATGTTATTGTTTATCCAGCACATGGTGCAGGTAGTGCTTGCGGGAAAAACATGAGTAAGGAAACGGTAGGTACGATTGGTAACCAAAAAGAAACCAATTACGCTTTACGAGCAAATATGACCGAAGCAGAATTCATCAAAGAAGTGACTGACGGTTTGCTGCCTCCTCCAGCCTATTTTGGGATGAATGTAGCCATGAATAAACAAGGATATGAAAGCTTTGAAACCGTTTTAAACAATGGTATGAGAGCCATCAAAGTTATCGATTTTGAGGCTGTTGCCGAAGATACTGGTGCCCTAATTCTAGATACTAGAAAAAATGGCGTTTTTGCAAAAGGATTTATTCCGCAATCTATAAACATTGGCATCGAAGGTGATTTTGCACCTTGGGTAGGCGCGCTAATTGCTGATGTAAAACAACCTATAATTCTAGTTACCGAAATTGGACAAGAAGAAGAATCAGTGACTCGTTTAAGCCGTGTTGGTTTTGATAATTTAATTGGTCATTTAGATGGTGGTTTTGAAGCTTGGGCAAAAGCAGGAAAAGAAATTGATACTGTCAATAGAATCACAGCAGATGAATTTGCCAAAAAAGTAAAAATTGGCGAAAGCAAGGTAATTGATATTCGAAAAGACAGCGAGTATGCTGCGGAACATGTTGACGAATCCTATAGCAAGCCATTAGTAAACATCAATGATTGGGTGAAAGATATTGATCCTAAAGAACCTTTTTTCCTTCATTGTGCTGGTGGATACCGTTCTATGATTGCAGCTTCCATTTTACAAGCAAGAGGGTTTAGAAATTTCTGTGAAATTGAAGGCGGATTTAATGCGATTGCAAAAACAGATACACCAAAAACAAATTTTGTTTGTCAAAGTAAAACCTTATAATTTATTTCAATTATATTGATTATCAAATATTTATATTGTAATTTTATAGATAACGAATGCATTTTTTAACTAATTAATATAGGATATCATGAAAAAAAATATGGGTCAAATCGATAAAATAATTAGAGGAATTATAGCGGCTGTAATTGCAATTTTATATTTCACCAATGTAATTAGCGGTACACTAGCATTAGTTTTAGGCGCATTTGCCGTTATCTTTTTAATTACCAGCTTTGTTAGCTTTTGTCCCTTATATACCCCGTTTGGAATTAATACAAGAGAAAATAAGCAATAAATAAAACCAATCAATTTTGAATACAATAAAAAACACATCCAAAAGTACCGATTCTTGTTGTGTAGTATCTTGTGATAGACCACTAGATCAAGACTATTGGGATGCACAATACAAAGCCAAAACTACGGGTTGGGATTTAGGACAAGTGTCTCCTCCAATTAAGGAGTATGTTGACACTTTAGAAAATAAAAATAGTAGTATATTAATTCCTGGTTGCGGGAACACATATGAAGCAGAATACCTATTGCAAGCCGGTTTTACCAATATTACTGTCATTGATATAGCACCAACATTAGTACAGGAGTTAAAACAAAAATTTGAAAACAATTCAAATATAAAAATCATTCAAGGTGACTTTTTTGAACATAAAGGAACGTACGATTTAATTTTAGAACAAACCTTTTTTTGTGCTTTACCACCAACGATGCGCCAAAAATACGTTTGGAAAATGCACCAGCTTTTGGCCCATAATGGCATCATAGCTGGATTATTATTCAATAGAACATTTGAGGTAAGTCCTCCTTTTGGTGGAAGTAAAGAGGAATACGAATTACTTTTTAAAAATGCGTTTGACTTTTTAAAAATGGACGTTGCTCCAAATTCGATTGCTCCCAGAGCCAATTCAGAATTGTTTATCGAATTCAAGAAAAACAATAAAGTAAAAGTAAATCTCTATGAATTCAAAGGAATAACGTGCAGTGGCTGCATGAATACCGTAACAACACAATTCAAAGATTTAAACGGAGTCGAAAACGTAAGTATGAGCACTAATTTTGCTGAAGTTTTGATCGTAAGTAAAAATGAAATACCTGTTTCTCAGTTGCAAGAAATTGTCTCTTATGATGAAAAATACAGCATTATAAAAATTTAAAAATGAAACAATTACTCTATACAAATTGGCATGCCATGCGCTGGATTCGTCTCGTAATTGGTCTTTTCTTTGTACAGCAAGCAATTCAATACCACGAAATTTTATTTGGATTTATTGCTCTCTTTTTCTTATTTCAAGCTGCATTTAATACAGGTTGTAGTCTAAATGGATGTGAAGTTTCACCCTTAAAAAAAAGTAAAAATGAATAGTAGTTTTGACAAAATTATAAATTCCGAAAAACCAATTTTAATTGATTTTTTTGCCACTTGGTGTGGGCCTTGCAAAATGCTAGGTCCTATTCTAAAAGAGGTAAAAGACGACTTAGGAGATCGTATTTCAATTATTAAAATTGATGTCGATAAAAACCAGCAAGTAGCCTCACAATATCAAGTACGTGGCGTACCTACTATGATATTGTTCCAAAACGGAAAACAATTATGGAGACAATCAGGTGTTTTACAAAAAAATGATATTATTAAAATCATTTTAGAAAAAAGCAATCAATGACAAAAAAAGCAATCATTCTCACTGTGATAGGAATAGGTATTGGTGCCATAGCTGGTTATTTATATTATTTTTTTATAGGTTGCGCATCAGGGACTTGCGCTATCACCTCCAAACCTCTCAATTCCACTTTATATGGCAGTTTGATGGGAGGATTAATATTTAATATGTTTATTAAAAATGAAAAAAAGTAATTGCGATTACTTTTTTTTTCTACCTTTGTTAACCAAGTGGTTAAACCAAAAAGTTAAAACGAAATGACCACCGAAGAAAAAATATTTAATGCAGCCCGAATCGTATTCCAAAAAAAGGGATTTGCTGGTTCTCGTATGCAAGAAATTGCAGACGAAGCCGGTATTAATAAAGCCATGCTACATTATTGTTTTAAAAACAAGCAGCTGCTTTTTGAAGCTGTATTCATGAATGCATTTAGTCAATTGGCTCCACAAATCAATGCTATTTTTAATTCCGAGGAAACCGTTTTTGAAAAAATCACGCAGTTTACACACAGTTATATTTCATTTGTACTACTCAACCCTTTTTTGCCTCCATTTATTATTCAGGAAATGAATAACAACCCTGAATTTGTAAAAACATTTCTTAAAAATAAAAATACACCAAACCCTACGCTCCTGATATCCCAAATCAAAAAAGAAATAGCCGATGGAATCATTAAACCAGTTGATCCCCAACAACTAGTATTAGACATATTCGCTATGACGGTTTTCCCATTTGCAGCACAAATGATGGTAAAAGGAATATTACATATCACTGATCAGGAGTTCAATGAAATGATGGAAAAAAGAAAAACCAGTATAGCAGAACAAATAATAAATTCGATAAAAAAATGAGAAAACTCTTGCTAGTCCTACTATTTGCAATACCTCTATTTTCTGTTGCACAACAAACGTTGTCACTAGAAGACTGTTACACTTTGTCCAATAAAAACTACCCATTAGCCAAACAAAATGAGTTGTTGCAACAAAAATCCAATTTAGATACTCAAGTGCTCAATACAGGAAAACTTCCAAAAATGGATTTGAATGCACAAGCTACTTATCAATCTGCAGTAACACAATTACCCATTAAATTACCAAACGTTACTGTAAATCCTCCCAACAAAGACCAATACAAAGCGACCCTAGACATCAATCAATTATTGTATAATGGAGGTTTGATCGATGCCAACACCAAAATTAAAAAAGCACAAACCAAAACCCAACAACAACAAGTTGAAGTAAATTTATACCAATTGAAAACTAGAATCAATCAATTGTATTTCTCTACCTTATTATTGCAAGAACGTGCTGCCTTATTGCTATCCAAAAACGAACAATTAGACTCGAAAATTAAGGAGATAAAAGTAGGAGTAAAGTTTGGTGCTATCCTTCCTGCATCCGAAAAAGTGTTAGAAGCAGAGAAACTAAAGATTAAACAGCAACTTGTTGAAATTCGCTTTGACAAAAGTAAAGCACTCGAAAGCCTATCGACACTCACTTATTCAACTATAGATGAAAAAGTGACTTTGCTAAAACCAAATTTAGTAAGCACTTTCGACACCCAAAATAATCGACCTGAATTAAAACTATTTGATTTACAAAACGAACAAATCAACCTTTCGAAAAATATACTTTTAAAAAACAATTTACCCAAAGTAAATGCTTTTGGACAAGCTGGTTATGGAAATCCAGGACTTAACATGCTTGACAATTCATTTCAACCTTTCTATGTTTTGGGAGTAAAAGCCAATTGGAATGTTTTTGATTGGAATAAAACCAAAACAGAGCAGCAAGCATTATCGATCTCCGAAGCCATTGTCACGACCGAAAAAGAAACTTTTGAACTCAACACCAATTTGCAATTGCAGGAAATGGTAAACGAAATCAAGAAAATAGAGGAAGTCATTACTACCGATGGGGAGATAATTGAGCTGAGGGAATATGTAGTCAAATCATCAGATGCTCAACTAAAAAACGGAGTCATCACAGCATCCGAATATGTAGTCGAACTAACCAATTTATTTGAAGCCAAAACAAATGAAAAACTCCATCAAATTCAATTGGCTTTAGCCAAGGCAAATTACCAAGTTATAAAAGGATTATAACTTGAAAATGACTTTTCACTTCAATGCAAATTATCAAGTTATAAAAGGGTTAAAATATAATTATAAATGATGAATTATAAATTTTGAATTATCCGCTTTGCACATTCAATTCATAATTACAATTCACAATCCAAAACTAAAATGAAAAAAATACTAACATTATTGATTTTCGGCTCTTTGTTCTCTTGCAATAACAGTGATGACAAAGCAGATGGATACGGAAACTTTGAAGCTACCGAAACGACCATTTCAGCAGAAACCAATGGAAAATTAACCTTTCTAAATGTAGAAGAAGGAGCTGTCCTAGAACCAAACATCCAGATAGGCCTTGTAGACACCATACAATTGTATTTGAACAAGCAACAACTAATTGCCTCTAGAAATACGATTGTTTCAAAATCTAAAAATGTTTTATCGCAAGAGCAAGTTTTGCTAGAGCAATTAAAAACGACATTGATTGAGAAAAAAAGAATTGAAAACATGTATGCCGAAAATGCGGCCACAAAACGACAAGTAGACGAGATTGACGGGAAAGTAAATGTCTTAAAAGAGCAGATAAAAAGTGTAGGAACACAAAATGCACCTATCACAAATGAAGCCAAATCAATCGATGTTCAAATTGAAAAAATCGACGACCAAATCCTTAAAAGTAAAATTATCAACCCAATAAAAGGAACGGTACTGGCCAAATATGCGGAACCAAATGAAATAACGTCATTTGGCAAACCTTTATACAAAATAGCCGATATATCCCAAATGACTTTGCGCGTTTATGTAAGTGAAACCCAATTACCAAAAATAAAAATTGGTCAAAAAGTGACCGTTAAAATTGATGCGGAATCAGCAATGAAAAATTACAGCGGAACCATTTCTTGGATATCAGCTTCGGCAGAATTTACCCCAAAAATCATCCAAACCAAAGAAGAACGCGTCAACTTAGTCTATGCTGTAAAAGTAACTGTAGTCAATGATGGTAGTCTTAAAATAGGAATGCCTGCCGAAATGTGGATCACACCATAAGTCCTAACAGTTTGTAGTAAAAATGTAAAAGCAATTTTCCAATTAAAACCTTTGTAACGTGAGTATTTCAGTTCAAAATATTTCAAAATCCTACCAAAAAACTGTTGCGGTGGACTCCATTACTTTTCAAGTGAAGACAGGGGAATTGTTTGGACTTATTGGACCTGATGGCGCCGGAAAAACAACCTTGTTTAGAATTCTCACTACACTCCTACTTGCCAATGAAGGCACTGCTACTGTAGCTGGTTTTGACGTTGTTAATGACTATAAATCCATAAGGAATGTGGTAGGATATATGCCTGGAAAATTCTCGTTGTACCAAGATTTGACTGTAGAAGAAAATCTTAACTTTTTTGCCACCATATTTGGTACTACAATTGAAGAAAACTACGATATCATCAAAGAGATTTACGTACAGATTGCCCCATTTAAAAACAGACGCGCTGGAAAACTTTCGGGCGGAATGAAACAAAAATTGGCTTTATGTTGCGCATTAATTCATAAACCCAAAGTATTATTTCTCGACGAACCTACCACTGGTGTAGACCCCGTTTCTAGAAAAGAGTTTTGGGAAATGTTGAAACGATTACAACAAAAAGGTATCACCATTCTTGTTTCTACACCCTACATGGACGAAGCGGCTTTGTGCGATAGAATTGCATTGATCCAAAAAGGAAGTATCTTAAAAATTGACAGTCCACAAAACATTATTGACAACTATGAAAAAACAATATATGCTGTTCAGGCAAAAAACACCTACCAACTTATCGAAGATCTAAAAAATTATTCAACTCAATACAGTGTTTTTGTCTTTGGGGAATACATTCATTACATTGATAAAAACGAATTTTTCGATACGCAGGAATTAGAAAAATATTTGCATAATAATCATCATCAAGACATTGTAATAAAAATTTCAAAAACTACAATCGAAGATGTATTTATGGATTTAACCAACCTAAATCAATAAGTTTTGAGCCAAGAAAAAATCATATCTGTAAAAAACCTCAGCAAAAAATTTGGTGCTTTCACCGCAGTGAACGCTATTACTTTTGAAGTGAATAAAGGAGAAATTTTTGGTTTTCTAGGAGCAAACGGTGCGGGTAAAACCACTGCCATGAAAATGCTTATAGGAATTTCAAAACCCAGCTCAGGAGAAGCAATCGTAGCTGGTTATGATGTCAAAACCAATTCAGAAATGGTGAAGAAAAGTATTGGTTATATGAGTCAAAAATTTTCAATGTATGATGATTTAACCATAAAGGAAAACATCACTTTTTTTGGTGGAATCTATGGATTGAACAAAACGCAAATCAAAGAAAAAACAAATCAATTGATTCAAGAATTACAACTTGAAGCCGTTGCTGATAAACTGGTTGGTTCGCTGCCATTGGGCTGGAAACAAAAACTGGCTTTTTCAGTCGCTTTATTGCACGAACCTAAAATTGTATTTCTAGACGAGCCTACAGGCGGTGTGGATCCCATTACTAGAAGGCAATTCTGGGAAATGATTTACGCAGAAGCACACAAAGGAACTACCCTATTTGTAACTACACATTATATGGATGAAGCCGAATATTGCGACCGAGTTTCTATCATGGTGGAAGGTAGAATCGAAGCGCTGGATACCCCGAAAAATTTGAAAAAACAGTATAATGTGGATTCTATGAATGAAGTATTTTTAAAATTAGCGCGGAATATTGAATAAGAACAAAGAGTAAAGAGTAAAGAGAAGTAGAAAGTAAAACAAAAAAAATGAAACGATTTATCGGTTTTGTAACCAAAGAATTCTACCATATTTTTAGAGATAAACGCTCCATGTTTATCCTTTTTGGGATGCCTATTGCCCAAATTATGCTGTTTGGCTTTGCTATTACTAACGAAATCAATAATGTCAATATTGCTATTCTGGATCAATCAAAAGATACCGAAACTCAAAAAATAATCAATAAAATCAGTGCTTCTCCCTACTTTCATATCGAACAAGAAATTAGTAGTGAAACTCAGATTGAATCCATCTTTAAAAAAGGAAAAGTAAAAGCCGTTTTGGTTTTTCAAAACCATTTTATTAAAGATTTACAAACCAAAAAATTAGCAAAAGTACAAGTCATAACGGATGCCACTGATCCCAATATTGCCAATACAATTACCAATTATATCAATGCCATTTTGCAAAATTACCTGCAAGAAATCAATAAAATAAACCAACCTGCTTATCAAATACAAACCCAAACTCAACTGTACTACAATCCAGAACTCAAGAGCGTTTTCACCTTTGTTCCTGGGGTAATGACGGTGATATTAATGCTGGTTTCGGCAATGATGACCTCCATTTCAATCACTCGCGAAAAAGAATTAGGCACAATGGAGGTACTCCTTGTCTCGCCACTAAATCCTTTACAAGTCATACTTGGCAAAGTATTTCCTTATATTTTCCTGTCTATTGTAAACGCAATTGTAATATTGACCTTAGGTATTTTCGTATTTGGAATGCCACTCCAAGGCAGCTTATTTCTATTGGCACTAGAGAGTATTTTATTCATTATCACCGCACTTTCATTAGGAATATTAATTTCAACCATTTCTGCTTCACAACAAACTGCCATGATGCTTTCATTGATGGGATTAATGTTGCCTGTAATTATATTATCTGGATTTATATTTCCTATTTCCAGTATGCCTCTGCCCTTACAAATCATCAGTAACATTATACCTGCAAAGTGGTTTATCATTATTATAAAAGCAATAATGCTCAAAGGCGCTTCTATTGCTATCGTCTGGAAAGAAACACTGATTTTAATAGTAATGACCGTATTTTTCATTGCATTAAGCATTAAAAAATATAAAATAAGATTAGAATAAGTTTTAGGAGCTATTTCCTGTTTTACGCTTCAATCTTTTCTCTCTTAAAAAAACGAGAGAAAAGGATTTCCACTTCAACCAGGGCTAAAAAATAAAAAATGAGAACAATATTATTCATCATACAAAAGGAGTTCCGACAAATCTTTAGAAATAAAGCCATGTTGCCTATTATATTTATTTTGCCATTTATACAATTATTAATTTTATCCAATGCAGCAAGTTTTGAAGTAAAAAACATTAAATTTTCCTATGTTGACAGTGACCATACGGCTGCTTCAAGGGAATTGATTAGTAAATTTCAATCTTCTGATTATTTCAATATTATTGATGACTTTCCTTCAAAAAAAGAGGCCAATCTTCAAATGCAAAAGGGTAAAGTTGATGTCATCTTAGAAATTCCAAATCATTTTGAACGCAATTTAATAACCGACAAAATATCGACACTTTCAGTTAGCATCAATGCCATAGATGGAGCTGCGGCCGGCGTAGAAAATGTTTATATCTCTCAAATTATAGCCAGTTACAATCAAAAAATACAAAGCCAATTGTATCAATACAATGAGGGATCCTACATACAGCCTCAAAATATTATTACAATTCCCTCTTTCTGGTTTAATAATACTTTAAACTACAAGACTCTTATGGTTCCGGGGATTTTAGTTTTATTAGTGACGATGCTTACACTTTTCCTATCCGCCATGAATATTGTTCGTGAAAAAGAAATAGGAACCTTGGAACAAATCAACGTGACGCCTATTAAAAAACACCAATTCATTATAGGAAAACTGTTTCCATTTTGGGTTTTAGGATTACTTATTTTAACGGTAGGCTTGACCATAGCAAGATTAGTATTTCACATTCCTATAATAGGGAATATTGGCTTAATCTACCTATTTACTTCGGTCTATTTATTAGTTATTCTTGGTATTGGTTTGTTTATTTCTAATTATACCGAAACCCAACAACAAGCCATGTTCATCGCTTGGTTTTTTACGGTTATTTTTATTTTGATGAGCGGATTATTCACTCCAATTGAAAGCATGCCCAACTGGGCACAGCAAATCACCCTATTCAACCCAATACGCTACTTTGTGGAGATTATTAGAATGGTAATGCTCAAAGGAGCTACTTTTAGCGAAATTTCCACTCCTTTTTTTATAATTGCTTTTTATGCTTTTGTTATTAACGGATTTGCAGTTTGGAGCTATAAAAAAACAAACTAGAAATCACAATTGACTTAATAGTAATTGCGAATTAATCCTATTTATTTAACCATTTTAAAAGCATGCTTTCTAAATCAGAAATAATGATCGGTTTTGGGAGATAATCATCCATTCCTGATTCAAAACATTTTTCTTTTTCTCCGGTCAAAATACCTGCAGTAACAGCAATTATTGGTGTTTTTGATGTATCCCCTTCCAATTTTCTAATTTCATAAGCGGCTTCATATCCATTCTTATTTGGCATTTGAATATCCATTAATATAACATCCGGTTTCTCCTTCACATACATTTCAACTCCCTCATTCCCATCCTTAGCTTCAAAAATAATACAATTTGTAATTAATCTTTTTACCAATGTTTTCGCCAAAAGCATATTGATTTTATTATCCTCAACAATTAGCACTCTCTTATTATTCAAAATTTCTGAAGGTATACTTTCCGTCTCAATTGAAGATTTTCCAAAATCTAATACGTTAACTATTGTAGGAGTGATTTTTTTAAATTTAACATCAAAGTAAAAATTACTTCCTTCCCCATATTCACTTTGCAAATGTAATTTACTGTCCATTAGAGCTAATAAATTATTGGAAATAGCTAGCCCCAAACCTGTTCCTCCAAATTTCCTACTCGTTGAATTGTCTTCTTGTACAAAGGAGTTAAATATTTTTTCATTGTTATTTAACTTTATACCAATTCCAGTATCTTTTACAGAAAAATTTAAACCTAAATAATCATCTTTAAATGTACCTGTCTCACTTATATCTAATCTAATTTCTCCAAAATCAGTAAACTTCAAAGCGTTACTCAATAAATTTACCAATATTTGTTTTAATCTTATTGAGTCGGCTAAAACATATTCAGGAACGTTATTATCCATTGTAAAAGTCAATTTAAGACCTTTTTGAACAGCTTGATATTTAAACAAATCAACAACTTGTTTAATTAATTCAAAAAGGTTTACTTCTTCAATACTTAATTCTAACTTTCCCGATTCAATTTTAGAAAAATCCAAAACATCATTTACTATGTGCATCAATGTTGTAGCTGATTCACTAACAGTACCCATATATTCTAATTGATTTTTTTCCAGATTTGTTTTCATTAACAAATGAGTAAAACCTATTATTCCATTTAATGGGGTTCTAATTTCATGACTCATGTTGGCAAGAAAATCCGTCTTTGCTCTATTAGCAGTTTCAGCTTGTTCTTTGGCTTTTACTAATTCTAGTTCCATCACCTTTTGTTCTGTGACATCGATAAAACTAATTACTACTTCAAATATTTCTCCATTAGCATCAATCTCTGGAAACCCATTAACTAAAAGCCAAATAACATCCTTGGTTTTAGGATTATTTATTCCAATTCTGAAATTCTTAAGTGATTTTTTATTGGAAATAATTTGGTTTATAGGGTATTCTTCAATTGCCATTATTGATTTATCTTCTCTAAAAAACACCCAAGCGGTATCCGCATCTGTTTTCCCGATCATTTTCCCATCATTTAACCCTAATAACTCTGCTGCTTTTTGATTGTTGACTATTATAGAGGTGTCAGGAGCATGAACTACAATTCCTGCATCAAGATTATTCATTAAACCACGGTACCTTTCCTCGCTTTTTAAATGTGCGTAATCCGATTGTTTTGCATTTGTAATATCTCTAGACAAACATATATAATGTATTTCATCATCTTCT
This sequence comes from Flavobacterium sp. WC2421, assembly GCF_040822115.1. Classification (NCBI taxonomy): domain Bacteria; kingdom Pseudomonadati; phylum Bacteroidota; class Flavobacteriia; order Flavobacteriales; family Flavobacteriaceae; genus Flavobacterium; species Flavobacterium sp. WC2421. Next base: position 3,439,187 of record NZ_CP162004.1, read on the forward strand.
CCCTCTTGCATAGGAGCTATTGACAGTTCAAACCAATGAATGCGGTTTTCTAACTGTAAAGAATATTGTCGACCAGTAGAAAAGCCTTTTTCTGCAGCTTCTAAAATTGCTTCTTGGCATATATTTGAAACATCAGAAGGTAATACATCTGAAAACCTTTTGTTCAAAAACAAGTCTGGAGGCAAAGCCAACAAATCATTGCGGCGAGAATGATAGTTATAAATTAGGCCATTAATATCTACTTCAAACAATAAATCAGGTATAGCTTCTAAAATTGCTTCCAATTTTTTATGCATTTTTTTAAACTCATCTTCTGATGCCTTACGCCTGCTTATATCTCTTACTATTGCCACAATACGTTTATCAACTAGCATTTTTGCCGAAATTTCAACAGGAATTAATGATCTATCTTTATGAATCATATGGCGCTCTAGAGATGTTTGGTCACCACTAAATAGTTCATTGTACATAATAGGCCTGCTCGCAAGCTCATCAATTGTATATAGATCCGTTAGATTTTTTGTGCAAAGCTCTTCTTTTGTATATCCAAGCATATCGCAAGCACTTTTATTTACTTCGAGTAAATTACCTGAAAGATCATTAATAAAAATAGCATCAGATGCTTGTTCTACTAGACTACTGTATTTTTCTTCACTATTAAAAAGCTGTTGTTTTATATTTTGTAATTCTGTGATTTCAGTCATACTTCCAATATAACGTACGGCCTTTCCTGATTCATCTCTGATTATAACAGCACGGTCAAAAAAGTAGCCATAATTTCCATCTTTTTTTAGAAAACGAAACTCATCTGACCAAGTATTCACATCACTTAAGTATACTTTTTCAAGTTTATCAATAACTCTTTCTCTATCATCGGGATGAAGTTTAGATCTCCAAATTTCTTTATTATCAGTATTACTTAATTGGTCATTATTACCAAAATTAAAGAGTTCAACAAATGCTTTATTATTCCAATTTTCCCCTGTCACTAGATCAACTTCGGATATCGCATCATTTGTTGCAACCGAAATTCTCTCAAATCGTTCATTGGCTATTTTTATTTCATTTTGAGCTTTTTTAATTTCACTTAGATTCAATCCCATTCCTAAAACGCATCTTTTTCCTTCGTACTCTACAGGAAGAGAGTTGATATAATAGGGAACTCTCTTATTGCTTTTAGTATAAAACTCAATTTCAATACCTGGTAATTTATTTTCTCCTACACAATTATCTTTGGCAAAAACATCTTCTATCCTTTTTTTAACTTTTTCTTTTTCTACTTCATCAAAAAAAGCTAAAGGCCCCATCTGATCAATTTCAATCGTACTATACTCAGTTACCTTTTCAAAATTAGCATTCCACTTCAAAAACTTTCCTGATTCATCGTATAGATAAAATATTCCCGGCAGATTATTTATTACTGTTTCAGAAAGTAGTTTTTCTTTTAAAATTAAACTCTCAATTTTTTTACGTTCTGTAATATCTGTGATAGTACCTATATACCCTATTATTTCATTTTTCTCATTTTTCTCAGGAATGGCTTGCCCTATAACCCAAGATACCGAACCGTCTGGCCTTACAAAACGGTACTCTGACAATGATTTTTCACCAATATAAGTTGCGTTTTCCCAACCATTTAAAATCCCTACTTTATCATCTTCATGTAGTGCTTTAAGCCAACCATTACCGATCGCTTCCTCAAATGACAAACCAGAAATTTCGCACCAACTTGGATTTACAAAAGTCGTATACCCTTCTACATCAGTACGAAATATCCCAACTGGAGATACTTCTGTAAGTGTATGGTAGCGTTGTTCACTTTCGAAAACTTTTTGTTCCGCTTTCTCTTTTAATTTTTCTTTTTCGAAAATTTCCAAGGCAAAAGCGACATCGCCAGTTGCTTCTTCTAGTAAAGCAATTTCTTCGGCATCAAAAAAGTTCTTTTCTCCAGCATAAAAAGTAAAAACGCCAATTACAATTCCGAATTTTTTTATAGGAAGTGACATTATAGATTGAAAGCCACATTTTAACGCTTCCTCTTTCCAAGGTGCCATTATCAAATCATTTTCAATATCATTACTTATACAATAATTTCCAGTCCTTATTGCTGTCCCTGCAGGTCCATTTCCTTCAACTGTATTTACATCAGTAGTAATCGTTTTTATTATATCCAGATATTCTTGATGAATTCCCGCAACCACTGTGGGTGTAACACTACTGTTTTTGGAATCAATTAATCCAATCCATGCCATGCTAAATTCTCCAAAATCAACCGCTATAGTACAAGCTTCCCTAAATAGTGTTTCTTGATCGACAGTTCTAACAATCATTTGATTAATCTGACTTATAAATAAATAAAGTCTATTGGCTTTAAGTAATTTTTCATCTGCCTTAATTCGATCTGTAATATCAGTAACAATTCCATGACATATCACGGTCCCTTCTTCCTCAACAACAGGTAAAGAGTTTACTTCATGCCAAACGAGTCCTTTTACAGGGTGATAGTAGCGATATTGTCCTTTAAGAGGTACTAATTTCGTTTTCGTTTTTTTAATCTTTGCAAGTACGTTACCAATATCATCAGGATGTATTAAATCGAAAATTTTATTTGCGTTATTTTCTATTTCTTCAAAACTAAATCCATAAATATCTTTTACCGCATCACTCGCATAAGGATAGCATATTGAACCATCATGATTTTGGCGCATAGAATAAATTAAACCAGGTGAAGTAGCTGCAATTTTAGCAAATACATCACGCTCTTTTACAAGTGTTTCATTTGATTCTATTCTAGCTGTAACATCTCTAAAATTTGCTACAATGCCTTTCACACTATCATCATGAAGTCTATTGTTTAATATACCTTCCAGCCAAATATAATCTCCGTTTTTATGTTTCGCTTGAAACAAAATAAATACTGGTTCTTTTGGATGCTCTAATATTTTTTTGAAATTTTCATGAATATACTCTAAATAATCAGGATGAAAATAATCTGATTCAGGAAGCTCATCATACTCTTTGTCTGTATATCCAGTAATTTTCCGTGACGAAGGACTTCTAAAAATAACCTTTAATTTCTCATCAACAACTGTTATAATACCGTCAATATTTTCGACTAAAGCCCTAAAACGTTTTTCATTTTGTTCAATTAAGTCTTGAGCTATTTTACTTTGAGTGACATCTTTTAAATTAGCAACAATACCTTTTACATTGCTGTTATCAATTAGATTATTCAATATTCCTTCTAACCAGATATAGTGTCCATTCTTATGTTTTACCTGAAATAAAACTTGATTCTGTATACCCGGATTTTCCACAGTTTTTTGGATGATCTCCTGCATGTATTCTACATAATCTGGATGGTAATAATCTAAATCAGAAATTTTCTTTAACTCTTCGTTGCTATATCCAGTTAATCGTTCCGATGAAGGACTGCGAAATATCGTTTTTAAATTTTCGTCAAGAACGGTAATAATTCCCTCATTATTTTCAACTAAAGCACGAAAATACTTTTCGTTACTTTCAATTTTTTCTTTAACAATTTTTTCTTCAGTTATATCTCTAAAAAAATTAGATATACCATTTTCTGATGGATAAATATGATTTTCAATCCATCGCTTACTAGACTTATGATAATCTTCAAAACGATTATACTCCTGAGTTGCTATTGATTTATGACATACATTATAAAAGTCTCCTTTAACAGCATCTGGAAATTCAGTCCAAATATGTTTACCAATCATTTGATCAGGATCACGTTTAAGAATTTCTCCTGCTTTTTTATTCATGTAGGTGTAACACCAGTCATTATCAAGTGCTACAAAAGCATCCGTAATACGCTCAAAAGTATTTCTAAGTAACTCGTTTGCACGTTTAATTTCAGTAATATCTTTAACAAAACCCATAAATCGATTTTCAGAAAGTTTTACTGAATCGACGCCACACCATTTAATTTCTCCGGATTTGTGGACTGTTTTAAATTCTCCTTTTGATACTCCTACTGTTTTTAGCCTATTAAAACACACTCCCAAATCATCCATAGATTCTTGGTATGTTAAATCCATCATTGATAATTTTAAGAGCTCTAGTTTTGAATAACCCGACATTAAAGTCACAGCATGATTTACCTCAATAAAATTACCGTTTTCATCAACAATAAAAATTCCATCAGGTGCATTTTCAATATAATTTTTAAACTTATGGTTACTCTGTTCTTCTACTAATTTTAGTTTTAATTCAGCTTCTGTTTGTTTTCTTGTATCAAGTTCTTCTCTAATTTGCCTTTTTTCGTTAATATCTTGAGTATTCCCCCTTAAACCAATTACATCTCCTTTTTCATCGACAATTGGGTAAACAATAGCATAAACCCATTTTGTTTTATTCTTACTAATAATGGCAATTTGTTCAGCTTCAAATGGTTTTTTATCTATTTTAGATTTCTTTATTTTGTCTAAAAATATATCTACATCTGATTTAGAAAATCGTTTTACATATTCCTGAAATAAATCTTGATTATCTTTTTTCTCTAATTCATAAATCGAATACAATTCGTTTGACCAAATCATTTTATGATCAACATAATTATACTCCCAACTTCCTATTTTTGATATTTTTTGGGCATTTTCCAGTAGCTCTTCACTTTCTAATAAATCAGCCTCTGCTTTTTTAATTTTGGTAATATCTCGTCCTATTGCATAAATATTTTCTTTTGAAGAATCCACGCTGGTTGTCCATTGTATATAAACAATTTCCCCGTTTTTTTGGATAAATCTGTTTTCAAAATGTAATGATGAAATTCCTTGTCCTAATTGTTTTAATTCAGCATTTGATTTCGCTACATCATCAGGATGGACTAATTCTATGAAGGGGGTGTTCAACAATTCTTGCTTAGTATAACCCAATATTTTTATAAAAGCGGGGTTGATTTCTTTAAAAAAACCATCAAACCCAGCTAAACACACTAAGTCTAAAGATTCTTTGAAGTAGAACTCAAAATTTGCTACTAATCGTTCTTTTTTAATTAAACGACTAATTTCATACTCTTGATCTTTTGTTATTTTGAGTAACTCCTCATATGTAGGTCTTTTCTCTTTCATACTCATTATTAAAAATCATTATATATATGCTAAATATAATGAAAAAATGTTAAGATAAATTCTTGATAGTTTTTTAAAAACAAATAAAACCACAAACCTAATCTGAATGTGACATTTGTTACTGTGCATACCTAGCTCTGAATTTATCTTTGCCTTAATAATTAGAAATAAAAATTATGAAGAAAATAAATTTAATAGTACTATTAGGAACAATTTCCATCTCTACTATTAGTTATAGTCAAGAAACTTTGCCTATTTCTAAGAGTGAGCTTTCGCAAAAAGTCTCCGATAAAAACTTACAGATTAAAATCGCCGAACAAGATTTTAAATCGGCAAAAGCAGATTATAGACAATCTAATTCTCTTTTCTTACCCAATATTACGGCTTCACATACTGCCATTTCGACAACAAATCCATTAATGGCTTTTGGATCTAAATTAAATCAAGAAATCCTTACGGCTTCCGATTTTGATCCAAATTTATTAAATAATCCAAATCGCACACAAAATTTTGCTACTAAAATTGAGGTTTTACAGCCCTTAATTAATGTAGATGGAATGTATGGAAGACAAGCTGCAAAAGCTAAAATGAATGCTTACGGATTACAAACCGAGCGCACCAAAGAATATCTCGAGCTAGAGGTGAATAAATCGTATATGGAATTGCAATTAGCGTATAAAGCAGTGGCCGTTTTAGAAAAAGCGAATGCTACCGCAGATGCTAATTTGAAATTAATAGATAATTATTTCAAGCAAGGAATGCTGCAAAAAACAGATTTACTTTCAGTACAAGTACGCGTAAATGAAGTTAAAAATCAATTACAATATGCTAAAAGCAATGTGCATAATGCTTCCGATTATTTAGCTTTTTTATTGAATGAAGATATTGGTGATAAAGTTTACAAACCAACCGAAGAATTAGAAAACACGATTACTATTAAAAATATAGATACTACACTTTCTGAAAACAGAAAGGATATTCAAGCCATGGATCAATCGACTGAGGCCTATCAAAAAATGTTTCTTTCCAGTAAAATGAATTTCTTACCACGATTGAATGCTTTTGGTAGTTATGAATTGTATGACGACGTACTTTTTGGAACTAAGGCTAAGGGATATGTTGTAGGAGCTCAATTATCATGGAATGTATTTGATGGTTTTAAATCAATAGGAAAAATGGAAAAAGCGAAAGCTGACTTTCAAAAAGCGGAAATTGAAACCCAACAATACAAAGCCAAAAGCCAATTGGAACTAAATAAAACTAACCGCCAGCTGAATGATGCCGAAAACAAGGTTGCTCTTTCTAAATTGGATTTAGAACAATCTCAAGAAGCATACAGAATAAGAAGCAATCGTTTTGCACAAGGATTAGAAAAAACGACTGACTTATTACAAACTGAAACTCAAATGTTCAAAAAAGAATTAGAATACTTACAATCTGTTTTTGAATATAATTTTACACAACAATATTTACAATTTTTAACGAAGTAAGATTTGTTAGAACAAAGAAGAAAGACAAAAAAATCAAACGAAAAACCATGAAAAAAATAATAACACTAATTTCAATCTCCCTTTTTATTTTAACATCCTGCAACGGAGAGAAAAAAGAAGCAGTTGCTGAATCTCCTGCAATTGCTGTTAAAGTAAGCGGAGTATCCGAAAATGATAACAGTCCATTTGTAAGTGCAAGTGGGAAAATTGAGGCCGAAAATAGTGCCGATTTAAGTACCCGAATGATGGGTTATGTAACTAAAGTTCATGTAACTATAGGTCAAAAAGTAAGCGCTGGACAATCATTAGTAAGCATCAACAATTCAGATTTACAAGCTAAAAAAGCACAAGTAGACGCTAGTATTCTTCAAGCAACTGCAGGTTACAATAGTGCTAAAAAAGATTATGATCGTTTTACAAACTTATTCAAACAACAAAGTGCTTCTCAAAAAGAACTAGACGACATGACGGCTCGTTACGAAATGGCTAAAGCAGGACTTGAAGGAGCAAAACAAATGCGAAATGAAGTATTGGCACAATTCAATTATTCTAATATTACAGCTCCATTTTCAGGAGTGGTAACGAATACTTTTGTAAAAGAAGGTGATATGGCAAACCCAGGAATGCCTTTAGTTAGTATCGAAGGAGCTTCTAAGTTAGAAGTTAGTGCGATGGTTTCTGAAACTGATATTAATGCTATTAAAAAAGGAATGCCAGTACAGGTTTTGGTAAAATCTTCTAATGAAAAATTGACAGGAAAAGTGAGCGAAGTGAGTTTATCAGCTACAAATACAGGTGGCCAATACCTAGTGAAAATAAATTTAGATAAAACGCCTAGTTCAGTCTTGTCAGGAATGTTTGTTAATGTTCAGTTTCCAGTTGAAAACAAAGAAAAAACTGCTGAAAGTAATGTTATTTTAGTTCCGGAAAGCGCTTTAGTACAGCAAGGACAACTTACTGGAATATATACTATTGGTAATGAAAATGTAGCGATTTTAAGATGGTTGCGTATAGGGAAAACTTTTGGCAACCAAGTAGAAGTTTTGTCTGGATTATCAGCAAACGAACAATACATTGTTTCTGCCGAAGGTAAATTGTACAACGGAGCGAAAGTTAGTATTCAGTAAAAAAAGTTTAAAGTTTAAGGTTTAAAAATCAGAACACCTAAACTGAAAACGAATAAAATAAATGTCATTGTTAATTCCAGCGTGAGGGATAGAAGTGAAAATCCTTTATGTTTTTTCTTTAAAAACATAAAGATTGAAACGAATAGCCCGACCCTTGTGGTCACGCCCAAATAAATAAAAAATTATGCAAGAAGGAATTTCAGGTAAAATCGCCAATTTTTTCATCAATTCAAAACTAACCATTTTGATGATGGTGGGTTTGATGATCATTGGTGTATATAGTTCTTTTCTCATTCCAAGAGAAGAAGAACCACAAATTAATGTTCCTATGGCCGACGTAATGGTAGGTTATCCAGGAGCGAGTCCTACTGAAGTAGAAAGTCGTGTGGCTAAACCGCTAGAGAAAATCATCTCGAATATTAAAGGGGTGGAACACGTGCATACGATGGCTATGAATGGTCAAGCGATGCTTATTGTTCAGTTTTACGTAGGTCAAGATGTGGAGCGTTCGTATGTAAAATTATACGACGAACTAGCAAAACACGAAGATATGTTCCCAAAAGGAGTGTACAAACCAATGGTAAAAACACGTTCTATTGATGATGTTCCTATGCTTGGAATCACGCTTTGGAGCGACAAAATGGACGATTTTCAATTGCGTCAAATTGCTGAAGAGGTAACTTCGGAAATTGAAAAAGTAAAAGATGTTGCTATTACAAAAGAAATTGGTGGACGTAGTAGAACACTAAAAGTAGTTTTAGACAAAGATAAAATGGCCGAGAATGGCATTGATGCTTTGGGTATCATGCAAATGATTCAAGCCAATAACAGTAGTTCTCAATCGGGAAGTTTTGTAAATCAAGATCAAGAATATTTGATTACTACAGGTAAATTCTTAACCTCAGCCGATGATGTAGAAAATCTTGTTGTAGGTGTCAATAAAAATATGCCGGTTTACTTAAAACAAGTGGCTACGATTCAAGACGGACCATCGACTGCTAGAAATTATGTGTCTTTTGGTTATGGTAAAACAAACGAAAACTATAAAAGCGCCCAATCTGAATATCCAGCGGTTACGATATCTGTAGGTAAAGTAAAAGGGGCTGATGCCATGAAAATTTCGGAGAAAATCATTGAAAAAGTAAACCATTTAAAATCGAACTTGATTCCGAACGATGTTCATGTTGAGGTAACTCGTAATTATGGAGAAACAGCATCAGACAAAGTGGGTGAATTGTTAATGCACTTAGGAATCGCTATTTTGGCGGTTACCATTTTAGTGATGTTTGCTATGGGCTGGAGAGGTGGATTAGTAGTATTCTTTTCGGTTCCATTAACGTTTGCATTGACTTTGTTCAGTTATTATATGCTGGATTATACGTTGAATAGAATTACACTTTTCGCCTTGGTATTCGTGGTGGGAATTGTCGTCGATGACAGTATTATTATCGCAGAGAATATGCACAGGCATTTCAAGATGAAGCGATTGCCCTTTAAACAAGCTGCTATTTATGCTATAAATGAAGTAGGAAACCCAACGATTTTAGCAACATTTACGGTTATCGCAGCTATTTTACCAATGGCATTTGTATCTGGAATGATGGGACCTTATATGAGTCCGATGCCTATAGGAGCTTCGATTGCTATGATTTTATCTTTATTTGTTGCCTTGACGGTTACGCCTTATTTAGGATATCATTTATTGCAAGAAAAAGACGAGCAAGGTCATAAAGAAGCCGAAGGTTTAGAAACTAACTTTATTTATAAAATATACAACAAGCTAGAGCGTCCTTTATTGGAAAGCAGCATGAAGCGTAGAGTGCTTGTAGGGGTAACTGTTTTGTTATTATTTGGTTCTGTTGCTATGTTTTTCACTAAATCAGTTTTGGTAAAAATGTTGCCTTTTGATAATAAAAATGAATTTCAAGTGGTAATTGATATGCCTGAAGGAGCAACTCTGGAAAGAACATCAGCGGTTACTAAAGAAATTGCACAGTATCTAACGACAATTCCAGAAGTCGTTAATTATCAAAACTACATTGGAACATCGGCTCCAATCACTTTTAACGGATTAGTTCGTCATTATGATTTGCGTGGTGGAAGTAATATGGCTGATATTCAAGTAAATTTATTACACAAAGAAGATCGAAAATTACAAAGTCACGACATTGCAAAAACGGTACGTCCTGAAATTCAGAAGATAGCTAAAAAATATGGTGCAAATGTAAAAATTATCGAAGTTCCACCAGGACCTCCTGTATTATCAACATTGGTTGCTGAGGTTTACGGACAAAATTACAAAGACCAAATTAAAGTAGCGCAACAAGTAAAAGACATTTTACATAAAACAGATGGAATTGTAGATATCGATTGGACTGTAGAAGACAATCAAACAGAATACAAACTGGAAGTGGACAAAGAAAAAGCAATGCTGAACGGGATTGCACCACAACAAATCGTGGGGAATTTGACGTATTTATTGAAGGAATATCCTATTTCTAATTTGTATGCTGAGAATTCTAATGACAATGTAGGTATTGTGCTTTCGCTAGACGATAAAGACAAAACAAGCTTGCAAGACATTCAGAACTTAAAAATAAAAGGAAGCCAAGGGAATATGATTCCTGTAAGTGATTTGGTAAAAGTAAAAACAGATACGCTACAAAAAACCATTTATAGAAAAGATCAAAAACGGGTAGTTTATGTAACCGCTGATATGGCTGGAGCGTTAGAAAGTCCTGTGTATGCCATTCTGGGAATGACCGAGAAATTGGACAAAATGAATATTCCAAAAGGTTATAAGGTCAATGAATTGTACATGGAACAACCTACAGATGAAAGTGATTTCACTGTAAAATGGGATGGAGAATGGCAGATAACTTTAGAAGTATTCCGTGATTTAGGTGTTGCCTTTATGGTAGCCATCGTAATCATCTATATGTTGATTGTGGGTTGGTTCCAAAACTTTAAAACACCAATCGTGATGATGCTTGCGATTCCGTTATCGTTAATAGGGATTGTATTTGGTCACTGGTTATTGGGCGCTTATTTTACTGCTACTTCTTTCATTGGTATGATTGCCTTGGCAGGAGTTATGGTGAGAAACTCGGTTTTACTGATTGACTTTATCGAAATCCGACTGAATGATGGTATCGAATTAAAACAAGCGATTATAGAGGCTGGAGCAGTAAGAACCTCCCCTATTCTATTGACAACTGGAGCTGTAGTTATAGGAGCATCTATCATCTTATTTGATCCATTGTTTCAAGGATTGGCTATTTCATTAGTATTTGGAGCTATTGTTTCTACTATTTTAACATTGATTGTAGTGCCGTTGATTTATTATGTGACGGAGAGAAAGAAATGGGAAAAATAAAAATTGTTCAAAGTTTAAGGTTTAAAGTTACAGCACTAAAACCTTACACTTCAAACCTTAAACAAAAAAACAAATGAAACTACTTATCATAACAGCCATCGCGGCATTTGACGCAGCCATCAAAAAAATGCTTAAAAAAGCAGATGTAAAAACATTTACCTATAAGGAGGTGACAGGATTTAAAGATATTTCTGAAGAAGCAATTGAAAGTAATTGGTTTGGAAGCGAAATGAATGAAAACGAATCTATTTTGTATTATGCTTTTGTAAAGAAAGAAAATGTAGATCTGTTTTTTGAACTGGTAAATGAATTTAATTTGGAACAAAAGACTTTGTCCAATATTCATATTGCCGTATTAAACATCGAAAAATCAAATTAACAACTCTTAAATTAGAGGAGAAGATTGCTTCATTCCTCGCAATGAAATTATGAAAAATAAAGTATTTAGAATTATCGTGGGATCTTTTATCTTAATCAGTTTGTTATTGACAATCTATGTAAATCAAAACTGGATGTGGTTTACCGTTTTTATAGGCGTTAATTTAATTCAATCTGGTTTTACCAAATGGTGTTTACTAGAGACTATTTTAACTAAAATTGGTTTGAAAGACTAATTCTAGTTTTTATATAAAATTCAAAACCCGAGTTGTTAAAGCAGCTCGAGTTTTTTTATGGATTGGAGAGAAGTAATCGATAAAACGTAAAAAGTTGTATATATTTGATGGTATAAGTTACTTGGCAAACATTTGAAAAAATCAGACGTGAATTAATTCAAATGCATAATTATAATCTATTAAACTTTTGCTTTTTTCATTCTCTAACCAAGCTTTTTCCTCATGGCTTTTCCCCATTATTTGAGTAGCATTGCAACCTCTGAATGTATTTACAATAACGTTTAAAGACTCTATTTCTTCGGAATTGAATAATTCTGAATTAAAATCTTTTTGACTGGATTTATAAAAGCATTTACCCCAATATCCATTTCCATAATCTTCCACTTTCATGAAAATATAGTCCTTATTTACAGCGTAATCAAATATACCTCCAAATCTTACTGGAACTGGACCATAATTATGCGCCATATAATTTGCGCCACTTATTGAATATGCTGTATTCTTATAATTATAAAAATCAGAATAAAATAATAATTTATTCATCATTGTTTCCGTAGGATTCAGCTTTTCAGCAAAAAACAAAATCATATTTGACATCTTTTCCATATCAGGTTTTCTATAACCTGTATAATTATCAGGTAACCTATTTTCAAATAAAATGCCTACATAATTTTTATCATCTTTGCTTTCTCGATAATTTTCAATGACAACTTCAATCCTTTTAAGGATTTTTATTTTTTCTTCATCATTCAAATCATTGTTTAAATCAACTAATAACTTAAAGTTCAAAATACTATTTGAAACCGTATTAATTAAATTAGCATTTGCTAAACTTGGAACTTCCCCCTTTTCATAATTCCTATAGCTATTCGTCCCAAAACCCAATATTTTGGACATCATACTTGCAGATAAACCATAAGTATTCCTCAATTTAATAATTTGGTCCGGAAATGGGATATTATGCTTATCCCTATATTGATTATACACTTGATTTAAATTAAATTCATCCAACTCTGTGGTTGTAAATGATTCTCCGCTATCTGCACAATAATAACTTTTGTGATTATATTCGAATTTTTCTTTTCTAAATTCCAAAATACTTTTTTCAATTTGTAAGGTCATTTCCTTACCTGTGATTGGACTTTTCATAATTAATTTGTTTTTTTAGTTTAATCCTTAAGAGGGAATTCCATTGGGAATTCGGCCTTATGAAAAGAAATACAAATTGCTTGGTCTGTGATTTTTGAAATAGTCAACTTAATATAAATTTGCTGACCTTTAATTGTTTTACCGAAAACCCACATTTCAGCTCCCCCTTGTTGAGTTTCCTCTAAAGGACCTTCACTATAATCATCAATTTCTAGATTGAAAATTATTTCTTCACGCATTTTGGCAGTAATGCTTAAATCTGCAAGATTTTGAATACTATTTTTGGGGCGATTGGAGAAGATAATGCACCATACTTTAATAATCTGCTTCAGTTTTTGCAAAAAAGATTTTGCAATTGCTTTATCCGCCATCTTAACGTGTTAAATTATATGCAAATATATAAACATTAAAATAAAAAACACTATAAAGTTGAACTATTAACAAAATATAAACAATTAAACAACTTTAAAGTTTATATAAAAAAAACAAACATTAGTTTAATTTAATGATTTGTCTATATTTTTAAAGGCTTGGTATTGGCTCATTAACACCGAAAGCAAGCCTCGGGAATGTTATAACAATTAAAAAATACAAAAAATAACCAATAAACAACTCGCCCTATCTTCCAATACAATTTACTCTTTTTTCAAAATTACAGAACGCAAACGCTCCTCATTTTCATCTCCCCAATGACTTAAAACTGAAATCACCGGAATCAGTGTTTTTCCAAAATCAATGAAAAACGTATTTCATCATTGAAAATAACGGTTTAATTATTTTCTTAACAAAACGAGATAGACCTTAAAATAAAGAAAATGCTACCTTTGTTGGTGGCATTTTCTAATTAGTAAAAATAAAATATGGCAGCAGAATTGAAGGAGATGTTCAATAAAAAATTCTATGAGCGTTTAGCAACAGCATTTAATAATGCAGATGTGAATTTTAATACTACAAAATTCATTGATGAAGTAACTATTGGTTTAGAAAACAGGTCGTTAAATGAACGATTGCGTTTTACATCCATTACACTTAAAAATCACCTTCCAATAGATTTTAAAGAAGCGATACAAGTATTAAACAAGGTAATTCCAAACAGTCCAACAGGTTATACGGCACTTATTTTTCCTGATTATGTGGGGCAATTTGGTATTCATGATTTTGAAACTTCCATGGAAGCACTGGCTTATTACACCCAGTTTGGCTCCTCTGAATTTGCCATTCGGGAATTTTTAAAACACGATTTTGATAAAACCATTGAAATGATGAAAGTATGGGCAAATTCGCCAAATCATCACATACGAAGACTGGCTTCCGAAGGTTGCAGACCCCGCCTACCTTGGGCTATGGCTATTCCTGAACTTAAAAAAAATCCTTCTCCTATTCTACCGTTATTGACCAATCTCAAATCAGACACCTCAGAATATGTTAGACGAAGCGTAGCAAACAATCTTAACGACATTGCCAAAGACAATCCAAAAATAGTTATTGAAATTGCCACCAACTGGAAAGGACACAGCAAGGAGACCGATGCCATTATAAAACACGGTTGTAGAACCTTGTTAAAGCAAGGAAATACTGAAATTTTAAAACACTTTGGACTTGATAGTTCAAATATAGCCATCGCCAATTTTGAAATAAGTACTCCAAAAGTAGCTATTGGAAACCATTTGGAGTTTTCGTTTTCTGTTCAAAATAATAATGAAAAACAACAAACAGTACGACTTGAATATGCGGTTTATTATCTTCGACAAAACGGCCAACTTTCAAAGAAAGTATTTAAAATAAGTGAACGTCTTTTTGAGCCCAAACAATCTTCTGATATTAATCGAAAGCAAAGTTTCAAACTCATTACCACTCGAAAATTTTACGTTGGACAACAAAAACTTTCGATTATCATAAACGGAGAAGAAAAAGATAGTGCTGCATTTGAACTGATTGATTAGAAATCATCTTCCAATACCCAAATAGTGCGTATATTCGGTACCAACAAAACAAAGTCAAATGAACTTTTCATCTTTTCCAAAAATAAAAACAGAGCGCCTATTATTGCGAAAAATCGAAGAATCAGATGCTCCAGTGATCTTATACTTACGCTCGGATGAAACCATTAATCAGTTCATCGAAAGACCTGAGAACCGAAAAACAAAAACACTCGAACAAGCCTTACAATTTATTACCGATATCAATCAAGACTTCGAAAACAATAAATCGGTGACTTGGGGAATCGTTTATAATAACCAACCTGAACTTATTGGTACCATTTGTTTTTGGAATTTTTCGGACAACCATACCATTGCTGAAGTGGGTTATGGTTTAAGTCCTGAATTTCAAAATAAAGGAATCATGACAGAAGTGCTACAGCGTATTATCGATTTTGGTTTTAACGAACTAAAACTCGCCAAAATAGAGGCATTCACACATACTAAAAACGAAAATTCTAGAAAACTACTAGAAAAATGTGGTTTGCAATTCATACAAGATCGAAAAGATGATGATAATGATTCCAATGTTATTTACGAGATCCTAAATTAGAAGAGTTAGCTTTTTATCTTAATAGTAAGTAAATTATCTTACAATGGGAACTCAAAGCAAATCTAAAAAAGGGATTCAAAAAGAGCTACACCCTACTTCTGTCTCCTTTTAAAACTAATCTAAAAACCACAATTTCATACTAATTAAAAAATACGGCTTTTAGATTGAACATATAACTACTTCAAAAAAAAACACATAATACACTAAAAAACAAATACTTATAAGCTAATCGATTCCGTCTAAATAAAATAATAACAAATAATTAACTTAACACTTGTATATACAAATAAAAAAAGTGTTACATTTGTACCAACAAATAAGATAAGGTATTATGAAAATTGAAGATGAAATAAAAAGCACCATACCATTAGATATTTCAAAAAAAATTATTTTGAATATTTTATATACTCAAAATATCACAAATGAAAAATTTAATGAGGTGATGAAACCTTATGACATCTCTGGAGAACAATATAATGTTTTACGAATTTTAAGAGGTCAAAAAGGAAATCCAGCTAACATGTGTGTGATACAAGAACGCATGATAGCAAAAACCAGTAACACCACTCGCTTAGTTGATAAATTGTTATTAAAGAATTTCGTGACTAGAAATGTTTGTCCTGAAAACAGAAGAAAAATTGAAGTGATGATTACTCAAAAAGGATTAGATGTTTTAACTGAATTAGATCCTAAAGTAATAGAACATGAAAAACACTTCTCGAAGAATTTAAATACCGAAGAGTTAGAATTATTAAATGAATTATTAGAAAAATACAGAAATCAATAAATATAAAAATTATGAATACCTTTTTAGATAAACAAAACTGGCGTTATGCTACAAAAAAGTTCGATAGCTCAAAAAAAATTACTGAATCTGATTTAGATTTTCTTAAAGAAGCAGTTCGTTTAAGCGCTTCTTCATTTGGACTTCAACTGTACAAAGTGATAATTATTGAAAATCCAGAAATTAAGGCACAATTATTGCCCGTTGCTTATGGTCAATCTCAAATTACTGATGCTTCGCATTTATTTGTTTTTGCCAATCAAACAAACGTAGGAAATACAGAAATTGATGCTTACTTAAAAAACACAAGTGAAATTAGAGAATTGCCATTGGAAGCATTAGCAGGATATGGTGATTATATTAAAGGGTTTGTGAATCCAATTCCTGAAGATGCTAAAAATGTTTGGACAGCAAAACAAACATATTTGGCTTTAGGAAATTTATTGAATGCCGCTGCTGAATTAAACATAGATGCAACTCCAATGGAAGGTTTTAATGCAGCACAGTTTAATGAAATATTAGGATTAGACAAACTAAACCTAAACGCAGCTGTAATAGCACCAGTTGGATACCGTCATACAGAAGACGATACCCAACATTACAAAAAAGTTAGAAAATCAAACGAAGATTTATTTATCACATTATAATTAGTAATCAAAATTCAATTCAAACAAAAAAATTAAACAAATGAAAAATTTAAAATCAATTGCATTAGCATTAGTAGTAGTTTTATCTACAGTATCAGTATCTGCACAAACTAAAAAAGTAGATGCAGCAGCAAGTACAATCAACTGGGTTGGAAAAAAAGTAACTGGACAACACAATGGAACAGTAAATCTTAAAGACGGTGCACTTGTTTTTAAAGGAGCAAAATTAGTAGGTGGAACTTTCACAGTTGACATGACTTCATTGACTTCTACTGATCTTTCAGGTGAATACCAAGGAAAATTAAACGGTCACTTGAAATCAGAAGATTTCTTCGGAACTGAAAAATTCCCAACTTCTACATTAGTTTTCAAAAAAATTGGAGCAAAAGCTAAAAATGTTTACACGGTTACTGCTGATTTAACAATTAAAGGAATCACTAAACCAGTAACTTTTGATATCGCTGTGAACGGAAATACAGCAACAACAGCATTCAACGTAGATAGAACTAAATATGACATTAAATACGGTTCAGGAAGTATTTTTGATAACCTTGGAGACAAAGCAATCTCTGATGAATTTGAATTAGCAGTAGCTTTAAAATTCTAAATATTATATAATACCACGTTTACTAATTCACCCAACAAGTAATTGTTGGGTTTTTTACTTCAATCTATCTAATAATCTAACAAAAAAGATTAAAAAATTAGATTTTTTTTAGTTTATTGTATTTGAATAACCAATTTACATTTATATATTTGTAACATGAAAACAACAATAAACAATACTTGGTGGTGGAACAATTTACGTCAATAGTCGTGAACTAAGCTCCTATAGTATTATCAAATATAAATATAAAAGGCTTGTCATGACGACAGGCCTTTTTTTTGTGCTAAAAAGTTGCCTTTCATCAAATTATAAATCATAAAAATTATTTCAATTGAAACTATTTACTTTAAATACTAAATACAAACAAATACTTGCAGATACGATAACTCCTGTGAGTGTTTATTTAAAAATACGTGATAAATTCCCTAATAGTTTATTGCTTGAAAGTAGTGATTATCATGGAAGTGACAACAGTTTTTCTTACATCTGTTGCAATCCTATCGCTTCGATAAAAATCGAAAACGAAACTATTTTCAAAACCTATCCTGATGGGACTTCTGAAAAAATAGCGATTGATGAAAATACTTCAATTCCAGAAGTTATTCAAGAATTTTCACACCAATTCAAATCAGAAAAAAATGATTTTAAATTCATAAACAATGGGTTGTTTGGATATATCTCTTATGATGCAGTTCGTTATTTTGAAAAAGTAAAAATTGCCAAAAAAGAAAATAGCAATACCATTCCTGATGTGTATTATGCCGTATACCAAAATATAATTGCGATTAACCATTTCAAAAATCAAGCTTATATTTTCTGTCATAGTTTAGACGGAAGAAATAATATTTCAGAGATGGAGCAACTGTTACAATCAAGAAATATTGCCTCTTATAAATTTACCAAAGAAGGAGAAGGTTTCTCTAACTTAACTGATGAAGAGTTTAAACACAATGTGGCTCTGGCCAAAAAGCATTGTTTCCGTGGAGATGTATTTCAATTAGTATTATCACGCCGTTTTACTCAAGGTTTCAAAGGAGATGAATTCAATGTCTATAGAGCATTAAGAAGCATCAACCCATCCCCTTACCTCTTCTTTTTTGATTATGGTGATTTCAAAATATTTGGCTCTTCGCCCGAAGCTCAAATTATAGTTAAAGACCGTAAGGCAGAAATTCATCCTATAGCAGGAACGTTCAAACGTACTGGTGATGATGAAAAAGATGCGGTTCTTGCCAAACAATTATCTGAAGACAAAAAAGAAAATAGCGAACATGTGATGCTAGTCGACTTAGCTCGTAATGATTTAAGTCGCAACGGTCATAACGTAAACGTAGAACGCTATAGAGAAGTGCAGTTTTTCTCTCATGTAATTCATTTAGTTTCAAAAGTAACGGGGCATTTACATGAAAAAGCCACTACAATGCAAGTGGTAGCGGATACTTTCCCAGCTGGAACATTGAGTGGAGCACCTAAACACAGAGCGATGCAATTGATTGAAGATTACGAAAAAACAAATCGTAATTTCTACGGTGGCGCCATCGGTTTTATGGATTTTGAAGGCAACTTTAATCACGCGATAATGATACGAACATTCTTAAGTAAAAATCACCAATTGCATTCGCAAGCCGGCGCCGGAATTGTAGCCAGCTCTGATGAAGAAAGCGAAATGCAAGAAGTATATAACAAATTAAGAGCATTGAATACCGCACTTGATTTGGCAGAAACAATTTAAAAAATAATTAAAAGATTTAATAATTTAAGTATTTAAAGATTACTCGAAATGAGCTTTTTTCAATCTTTAAATCTTTCAATTTTCAATAAAAAAATGAAAATACTAGTTATAGATAATTACGATAGTTTCACATACAATCTGGTACATTACCTAGAGGATTTAAACTGTGAAGTGACAGTATATAGAAACGATGAATTTGATATAGATGAAATAGCGCGTTTTGATAAAATACTACTTTCTCCAGGTCCTGGAATTCCAGATGAAGCAGGATTATTGAAAGCTGTAATTCAAAAATACGGTCCTACCAAAAGTATCTTTGGAGTATGTCTTGGTCAACAAGCCATTGGTGAAGTATATGGAGGAACGCTTTCTAATCTAGACAAAGTGTATCATGGTATAGCTACCAATGTAAAAACCGTTGTCGACGATGAACTTTTATTTGAAGGATTAGGTAACGAATTTGAAGTAGGACGCTACCATTCTTGGGTGGTTGATGCCAGTTTACCCGATGTACTTGAAGCTACTTCATTCGACGAAAATGGACAAGTAATGTCGTTGCGTCACAGAACCTATGATGTACGCGGTGTACAATTTCATCCCGAAAGTGTTCTGACACCAAACGGGAAAAAAATGCTAGAGAATTGGGTTAAAGCATAATGTTCAATTTTTAGAACTTGAAACTTGAAACCTAAAACTTTAAACAAAAAAAAATGAAAAACATACTAAATAGATTAATCAACCACGAAATGCTATCCAAAGAAGAGGCAAAAAATGTATTGATTAATATCTCAAACGGAAGTTATAATCCAAGTCAGATTTCCGCTTTTTTAACCGTGTATATGATGCGTAGCATTAGTATTGAGGAACTTGCAGGATTTAGAGAAGCACTATTGGAATTGTGCATTCGTGTTGATTTAGCATCCTATAATGCTATTGATTTATGTGGAACTGGTGGTGACGGAAAAGACACTTTCAATATCTCTACATTGGCTTCATTTATAGCGGCTGGTGCGGGGATTAAAGTCGCCAAACATGGTAATTACGGTGTTTCTTCCATCTCTGGATCTAGTAATGTCATGGAAAAACTAGGAATCAAATTCAGTAATGAAAATGACTTCTTGGAAAGAAGTATTGATAAAGCTGGAATTTGTATTTTACATGCTCCCCTTTTTCATCCCGCTATGAAAAATGTAGGTCCAATCCGAAAAGAATTGGCCGTAAAAACCTTTTTCAATATGTTAGGACCAATGGTAAATCCTTCCTTTCCAAAAAATCAGTTGGTGGGTGTTTTTAACTTAGAACTAGCTAGAATGTATGCGTATTTATACCAAAATACCGATGTGAATTTCACTATTTTACATTCATTAGATGGCTATGATGAAGTTTCATTGACTAGCCCAACAAAGATTATCACTAGCAGTATGGAAGGAATGTTATCCCATGAAAGTTTTGGTGTTCGCCTTTTATCACAAAGTGAAATAGAAGGAGGGAAAACAATTGATGAATCAGCTCAAATGTTTACTGACATTCTATCCGGTAAAGGAAATGAAGCGCAGAATAATGTGGTATGTGCCAATGCGGCCATGGCAATTGCAACAGTGACAAAATGCACGCCACTAGAAGGATTTGGTCAAGCCAAAGAAAGTTTACTTTCAGGAAAAGGATTAAAAGCGTTGAAGACGTTGCAGGAGTTAAGTAAATAAAAAAATAGTTTAAATTTTAAGGTTTAAAGTTGATCAAAACGGGGACTTTAAACTTTAAACAAAGAAAACTTTAAACAAATAACAATGAACATACTCGATAAAATAATAGTTGATAAAAAACGAGAAGTCATTCTCAAGAAATCCATAATTCCCGTTTCGCAATTGGAAGCTTCGATTTTCTTTGATAAAAAGACTATTTCATTAAGTGAAAACTTAAGAAACAGTACTACTGGAATCATTGCGGAGCACAAACGTCGTTCTCCTTCAAAATCAGTTATCAATCATAGTTTTACCGTAGAAGAAGTGGTAAAAGGATATGAAACTGCCGGTGCTTGTGGTATTTCAGTATTGACTGATGGGAAATATTTTGGAGGTTCTTTGGATGATTTGCTTTTGGCAAGAGCTTCAGTGAATATTCCGCTATTGCGAAAAGAATTTATTGTCGATGAATACCAAATCCTAGAAGCCAAAGCACATGGAGCCGATTTGATTCTACTAATCGCAGCGGTTTTAACGCGTGACGAAATCAAATTATTATCTGAGTTTGCCAAAAGTTTAGGTCTCGAGGTTTTACTTGAAGTGCATAACCAAGAAGAATTAGAAAAATCAATCATGCCTACCTTAGATATGATAGGTGTGAACAATAGAAACCTAAAAACCTTCGAGGTAAGTTTGGATTTCAGTAAGCAATTGGCTGATAAAATCCCGAATGAGTTCGTCAAAGTTTCCGAAAGTGGAATATCGTCAATCGAAGCCATAACCGAATTAAAGCCGTATGGATACAAAGGTTTTTTAATTGGTGAAAACTTCATGAAAACAGATAATGCTGGTCAAGCTGCAGCAGAATTTATAAAGCAATTAACTCGTTAGAGAAAAGAAAAAAGAGCAAAGAATAATATAGAATAAAATTAAAGCAAAGCTTAGCGAACTTCGCGAAACCCTTGCGCACTTTGCGGTTAAATACGTTTAAATAAAAGATTATGAAAATCAAAATCTGCGGTATGAAATATCCCGACAATATTCTCGAACTAGGACCGCTCCTACCCGATTATATGGGATTTATATTTTGGGAAAAGTCAGCGCGCTATTTTGATGGAATTATTCCTGAATTGCCAAAATCAATAAAAAAAACGGGCGTATTTGTCAATGAATCGATAGCAAATATTGTTGAAAAAGTAAAGCAACACGATTTACAAGCCGTACAATTGCATGGCAAAGAATCAGTGGTTTTTTGTGCCGAATTAAAAAAAACATTGTTAAAGGATATCGAAATCATAAAAGTATTTTCAATTTTGGATACCTTTGACTTTGAACAGCTTAAACCATTTGAATCGGTTTGTGATTATTTCCTTTTTGATACCAAGGGAAAATTACCTGGCGGAAACGGAACCACATTTGATTGGAAAGTATTAGAGAACTACCCTTCGTCAAAACCCTTTTTCCTAAGTGGCGGAATAGGACTCGACGAAATGGAAGCGGTTAATGAAATTTTAAAAACTAATTTACCTGTTTATGCTATTGATGTAAACAGTAAATTTGAAATAGAACCAGGATTAAAAAATATATCATTCTGTAGAGAAGCGCTGCAGTGCGTCTCCACGTTGAATGATCCACAATAAAAAAAATAAAAAGATGTCATACAACGTAAACGAAAAAGGCTATTATGGTGAATTTGGAGGAGCCTACATTCCTGAAATGTTATATCCAAATGTAGAAGAGTTGCGTCAAAATTATCTAAAAATCACGGCTGAACCTGAATTTCAAGCCCAGTTTGACGCGCTACTTAAAGATTACGTAGGTCGCCCTACACCATTATATTTTGCAGAACGTTTATCTGAAAAATACGGAACTAAAATCTACCTAAAAAGAGAAGATTTGTGCCATACTGGTGCGCATAAAGTGAATAATACTATTGGACAAATATTATTAGCCAAGTGTTTAGGTAAAAAACGCATCATTGCTGAAACTGGTGCAGGTCAACATGGTGTGGCAACTGCCACCGTATGTGCGTTGATGGGATTGGAATGTATCGTGTACATGGGAGAAATTGACATCAAACGTCAGGCACCAAACGTAGCACGTATGAAAATGTTAGGTGCAGAGGTTCGTCCTGCACTTTCGGGTTCAAAAACTTTGAAGGACGCTACAAACGAAGCTATTCGCGACTGGATCAACAACCCTGTAGATACCTATTATATCATTGGGTCTGTAGTTGGACCGCATCCGTATCCTGATATGGTGGCGCGTTTTCAGTCGGTGATTTCTAAAGAAATAAAAGAGCAATTATTAGAGAAAGAAGGTCGTGAAAACCCAGATTATGTAATCGCTTGTGTAGGTGGTGGTAGCAATGCCGCTGGTGCTTATTACCATTTTCTAGACAATCCTGATGTAAATATTATAGCTGTTGAAGCTGCTGGTTTAGGTGTGCATTCTGGTGAAAGTGCTGCAACTTCTGCTTTGGGAAAAGTGGGGGTTATTCACGGAAGTAAAACTTTGTTGATGCAAACGCCTGATGGCCAAATTACCGAGCCGTATTCTATTTCGGCAGGGTTAGATTACCCTGGTGTTGGACCTATGCACGCCCATCTATTTGCTTCGGGTAGAGCACAATTCATTTCAATTACCGATGATCAAGCCATGAATTGGGGATTGCAATTGTCCAAAATGGAAGGAATTATCCCTGCCATCGAGAGTGCTCATGCCTTTGCTGTACTAGACGAAATGAAGTTCAAAAAAGAAGATATTGTGGTCATCAATCTTTCGGGACGTGGCGATAAAGATTTAAATACCTATATCGATTATTTCAAATTATAGTTGGGTATACCCTGAATTTATTTCAGGGCGTTACCGTTTACCCTGAAAAAGTTCAGGGCAAGCGGTCGGGCT
The DNA here is from genome assembly GCF_040822115.1 of Flavobacterium sp. WC2421. Taxonomy (NCBI): domain Bacteria; kingdom Pseudomonadati; phylum Bacteroidota; class Flavobacteriia; order Flavobacteriales; family Flavobacteriaceae; genus Flavobacterium; species Flavobacterium sp. WC2421. The sequence continues at coordinate 3,462,930 of NZ_CP162004.1, forward strand.
ATTCGCTAAATTTTTTGTTTCGTTCCTAGAGGCGGGACAAAACAAAAAGATACCGCTGCTATCCCTAACGCAAACAAAAACGAGAAGATTAAATTTTTAAATAAATTTTCAAAACAGAAAAAATGGAAAAATTATTCGCTTACGGAACCCTAAAAGACAAAGACATTCAAGAAGATGTTTTTGGACGAACACTTCGTGGAGTTCCTGAAACATTGATGGGATACGTAGTAAAAGAAATCCTAATTGAAGAAGAATTTGGAATGGAGCCTTATCCTATTATTGCTCCTACTCAAAACAATGAAGACACCATTGAAGGGATGGTTTATGATTTAACCGAAAAGGAATTGCAGCTTGCTGACACCTATGAAGGGAGCCATTACAAACGTGTTGAAGTACAGTTGCAGTCCAAAGAAATCGCTTGGGCCTACAGTGCAAAAATTTAAACACCTATAAATAAGCTAAAAACAGATTTTACATCTGAAAAAATACAAAAATGAACAGAATAAATCAAAAACTACAAGAAGGCAAAAAAATACTCTCTATTTATTTTTCTGCTGGATATCCTAACTTAAACGATACGGTACAAATCATTGAAGATTTAGAAAAAAACGGTATCGACATGATTGAGATTGGTTTGCCATTTAGCGATCCATTGGCCGATGGGCCTACTATTCAAGCCAGTTCGACTCAAGCCTTGCATAACGGGATGACAACGCAACTGTTGTTTGACCAACTAAAAGACATTCGTAAAACGGTTTCAATTCCGTTAGTGATTATGGGTTATTTCAACCCCATGTTGCAATACGGAGTAGATAATTTTTGCAAGAAATGCCAAGAAATAGGCATCGATGGCTTAATCATCCCAGATCTTCCAGTTGATGTGTATGCAGAACAATACAAAGTCACTTTTGAAAAATATGGCTTAATCAACGTATTCTTAATAACTCCACAAACATCTGATGCCCGCATTCATTTTATTGATAGCGTTTCTAATGGATTTATCTACATGGTAAGTTCAGCAAGTGTAACAGGATCTTCGGCAGGTTTTGGAAGCACGCAAGAAGATTACTTCAAGCGCATTGCGGGAATGAATTTAAAAAATCCACAAGTGATAGGCTTCGGAATCAACAATGCCGAAACCTTTAATCAAGCCACTCAATTTGCCAAAGGAGCCATTATTGGTAGTGCTTTTATTACGCATTTAACGGAAAATGGAACAGGAAAAATTGCCGAATTTGTAAAAGCAATTCGATAAATAAAAATGTATTTATATACCGCAAATTCGCAAATTATAATAGCTATTTATTTAATTTTCGATTTTGCGGTTTCCTTTTTCATCATAATGATTAGAAAAGAATCAATCAACTACAAATAAAAATCATTCCTCCTCATGAACTACCAATTTAGAAAAGCCAATCTATCCGAAATAACTCCTATTTGGGAAATATTACAACAAGCAATCATTCGAAGAAAAGTAGAAGGTAGTGCGCAATGGCAAGATGGTTACCCTAACCCGGATGTGGTACAAAATGACATTGAAAAAGGAGAAGGTTTTGTTCTGGTTGATGGAGAAACAATTATTGGGTACAGCGCAGTAATCATAAATGACGAACCTGCTTATGCTGGTATTGAAGGAAAATGGTTGACAAATGATGATTTTGTAGTAATTCATAGAGTCGCGCTTTCTGAAAACTATTTGGGCAAAGGACTCGCTAAATTGATTATGGGTTGTGTTGAAGATTTTGCACTACAAAACAATATTTACAGCATCAAAGCCGACACGAATTTTGATAATTTTCCGATGATGAAAACATTTGAAAGCCTTGGTTATGTTTTATGTGGCGACGTTTTTTTTAGAGGCGCTCCTAGAAAAGCATATGAAAAAGTATTGAATAAACGCAACTAGTTCCTATTCAGTACGAACTTCAATCTAAAAAGTAAAAGACCGCAAATTAGCAAATTATTAAAACCGCTTCATTGGTTTAATTTGCAAATTTGCGGTCTCTATTTTTTATAAATAGGATTAAACAGTAGTCTCTTCTTCCACTTCGTCTTCTGTGACAAATTCCATATGATCTTCGACTTCAACAGCTACTTCAGGTTTAGAGGCTTTCAGTGCATTGAATCTTTCTAATTGTTCTAATTCTCCTTCTTCACCACTAAAATAAGGAAATACATCCATTATAGGCGATTCAGTAATAGCAGGAATACTATAATCGCCCATAGTTCCTTTCATCACAGCTGTTGTATTATCAAACGCTTCTTTTACATCATTGGCTTGCAATAAGATATACATATTGGTCTTGCGTTCTTTACCGCTTTCTTCGTCATAAGCCAATAAAGATACTTTGGATTTAAACCACCGATCACTATTTTCGAAGGGATGGATCTCCGCATAATTCGCCACTTTGATATTCGTGATTTTAAACTCTTCACTAATATAAGCCGACATCTCTTCGTTAATTCTGCTCTCCGCCTCTGTATATGATAAAGCGTCAACTAAATAAGGTTCCGTTGTAACCTTTTGTAATCCAGTTTCATCAGTTTTTCTATATTTTACTTTGCATTCGTACCAAGTTGAACTCATAATTTTTTATTTAAGGATGTCAAAGATAGATTTTAAAGCAAAAAATAAACCCTATTCGTGAAATAGATATTCACAATTTCAAAATGATATTTAAACTGCTGACTTTCCAACTTTTTAATTAACAAAAAAGATACAATAATACAAACCCAATTGCGAAGAAGTGACCTAGAGCCTTTTAAAATAGATTTTTTTAATTTTTAAATTCCAAAATGCGTTCTAAAAATACAAGCACCAAAAAACACAACGATTTCAATGTTAATATTATGTTAAATTTAAATTAAACGATTGTTTAAATTAAACGGTTGTTTAATTTTGTGTCCAATTAAAAAGTATGTCAGTAGAAACCAATTTTAACGATAAGCAAATTCAAATACTACAAGTAGCTGAATCCCTTTTTGCCGAAAAAGGATTTGATGGTACTTCGATTAGAAATATTGCAAAAGAAGCCAAAATAAATATAGCAATGGTTTCTTATTATTTTGGATCAAAAGAGCGTTTGTTAGAATCATTAATCCTCTATAGAGCTACCGATATTAAATTACAATTAGACAATTTAATATTAGAGAATTTAGACCCAATGGAAAAGATTAACAAACTAATCGAATTATACATAGATCGTGTTCTTTGCTACAAAGGAATTTATAAAATTTTACATTTTGAATTTTCTTCTAAAAAGAGAAACGTAAACTTGGAGGCTTTTATTGAGTTAAAAAAAGGAAACTTAAAATCGCTAGAAACAATTATTGTTGAAGGTCAAGCAAAAGGTATTTTTAGAAAAGATATTATCATCCCACTTATAACACCCACGATACTAGGTACCTTTTTTCATTTCCAAACTAATAGACCTTTCTTTGAAACATTATTAAACCTTCATACCGACGAATTGTATAACAATTATATAAAAACTGATTTAACAAAACACATTCAACAAACAATAAAAGCGCTATTAATATATGAAAGTTAGTCAACTCATGCTTTTTGGATTTTTCTTTATTGGAATTTCCTCCGTGGAAGCACAAGACAAAACGAGTTTAACACTCGATCAAGCTATTCAAATGGCTTGGAGCAAAAGTAATGAAGTCACATTAGCAAACACAAAAGTGGAAACTTCAAGACTTGAATTGCAATCAACCAAAAATGACAAGTATCCTAACTTTAAAGTTTCTGGACAGTACCAAAGGTTAACTAAAGCAACTATTGACTTAAAAATCAATAACAATAGTAGTAGCTCAGAACCTATGCCAGTGGTTGATCAATTATTACTTGGGCAAGCCAATGCTACTCTACCTTTATTTGCTGGTTTTAAAACGGTAAATAAAATCAAGGTATCAGATAATATGTACCAGGCCGAGACTGCAAATGCATTACAAACTAAAGAAGAAGTAGCAATGAAAGTGGTTAATTTCTATGCTAGTTTGTATAAAGCACAAAAAACGGTGGAACTGCTAAAAGAAAATCAAAAAAGTGCAAAACAACGTGTAGTTGATTTTATTCAATTAGAAAAAAATGGAATCATTCCTAGAAATGATTTATTAAAATCACAACTTCAAGTTTCAAAAATTCAATTGACATTAGACAGAGCCATTAGCGATTTAAACGTGGTAAACTTTGAGCTGATTAGTCTTTTAAAAATGGACCCTAAGACGAAACTAGAAGTTAGAGAAAGTGATTTTGCTGACTTTCAAATGAATAATATTCCTACCGATGACCAACTTGCATTACAAAATCGTAAAGATCTTGAAGCGGTACAATTACAAGAAAAAGCAAGTTTGGCTAATATAAAAGTAGCCAAAAGTGGTTACTACCCTTCTATCTCGCTTATTGGAGGTTATACAGCCTTGAGTTTAAAAAATGTTATTACGGTGCAAAATGCAATGAATATTGGTGTTGGCGTATCTTACGATATCAGCGGGATTTTGAAAAACGGAACCAATGTAAAAATTGCGGAAAGCAAAGCACTTGAAATTCAAAACTCAGAGGCTATGCTTACTGACTACATCAAAATACAAGTTCAAAAAGCAATCGAAGATTATGATTTGGCTCTAAAACAAAATGTGGTTTATAACCAAGCAGTGGAACAAGCATCCGAAAATTATAGAATCATAAAAGATAAATATGACAATGGGCTTTCGGACACCAATGATTTATTAGAAGCCGATGTGGAACAACTAGGCTCTAATATTAATAAAACATTGGCTAGAGCAAATGTTATTCAAAAATATTATGAGCTGCTTTCCGTAAGCGGACAATTAAACCAAACCTTCAATCTTTCAAAAATATAATCAATACCCAAAATGGAAAAGAAAAAATCAAACCCAAAGTTTATCATAATAATAGCTTCATTAGTGCTATTAGGTCTTGCTTATGGAACTTATAAATACATCCACTCGCTTTCTCATGAAGGGACTGATGATGCCCAGATTGAAAAAAACATGAATCCTATTATACCAAGAGTATCAGGATATGTGAGTAAAGTTTACATTAAAGACAATGACTTTGTAAAAAAAGGAGATACTCTATTTACAATTGACAAAAGAGATTATCAATTAAAAATTGATGAAGCAACTGCAAATTTAGCTGCAGCCGAAGGAAATTTTGAAGTTTCAAAAGCGGATATTGGTAGTATTTTAGCTAGTATTTCAGTATCAGATGCCAACGTAAGATCAGCAGGTGGAAATATCGAATCTGCGAGAATTAAATTGGGACGTATGACTAGCGATTACAACAGGTATAATAATTTATATCAATCACATACGATTACAAAACAACAATACGAACAAGCATTAGCAGCAAAACAAGAAGCTGAAAATGAAGTTCGCATTTTACAACAGCAAGAAAAAGCGTCAGCTTTTCAAAAATCGGTTAATGTAGCTAAGTCAAAATCATCCGACAAACAAACGGATGTAGCAGCAGCCAACATTAAAAGAGCAAAAGCATTATTGGATACGGCCATTTTAAATTTAAGTTACACAATTGTAACAGCTGCAATTGATGGTCAAGTTTCTAAAATTGATATTCAACCAGGACAATTAGTTCAACCGGGACAATCCCTTTTTTATATCATCAATAACAATCAAGCTTGGGTTATTGCTAATTTCAAAGAAACGCAATTGAACAAAATGGTAGCTGGACAAAAAGTAACATTGAAAGTAGATGCGTATCCTGATTACGAATTTAAAGGGACTATCACTTCATTTTCACCAGCCACAGGGGCACGTTTTTCTATCTTGCCTCCTGATAATGCAACTGGAAATTTTGTTAAAACAATTCAACGTTTGCCTGTAAAAATTAATATCGATACAGACAACGATGTTGAGAAAATAAAATTATTGCGTCCGGGAATGAATGTGGATGTTGACGTACATATAAAATAAAATGGTAAAATCAGAAGACGATTTAGTAGAATACGGCTTTAGAAGAATCATTATTACAATAACAGCAGTACTATGTGCTTTACTGGAAATTGTAGATACTACTATTGTCAATGTTGCACTAACTAATATGCGAGGAAGCCTTGGAGCTACGTTAACTGATGTGGCTTGGGTAATTACTGCTTATGCTATTGCAAATGTAATTGTGATTCCAATGACGAGTTGGCTTTCACAACAATTTGGAAGACGTAATTATTTTGCCGTTTCCATCATCATTTTCACAACAGCGTCCTTTTTATGTGGTAATGCAACCAATATTTGGGAACTAGTAGCCTTTCGATTTATTCAAGGGCTTGGTGGTGGCGCACTATTGGTGACTGCACAAACGATTATTACGGAGAGTTATCCTATCGCTAAACGAGGAATGGCACAGGCTATTTATGGAATGGGAGTTATTGTAGGACCTACATTAGGACCGCCTTTAGGAGGGTATCTTGTGGATCATTTCTCCTGGCCTTATATTTTTTATATCAATATCCCTCTAGGAATCATTGCTACACTTTTGACTTTAACTTTTGTTAGAAGTCCAAAATATGGTGAGAAATTAAAAGCAAACCAAGTAGATTGGATAGGAATTATACTTTTAGCTTCTTTTATCGGTTCTTTACAATTTGTTTTAGAACACGGTCAGCAAGACGATTGGTTTAATGACGGATTGATACTAAGTTTAAGTGTTATCACCATATTTGGTTTGATTTTATTTATTTGGAGAGAGTTGACTTACAAATACCCCATTGTAAACTTGAGTGTTTTAAAAGATGGAAATTTAAGAATTGGTACTGTTATGTGCTTTATCTTAGGTTTTGGATTATATGGTTCGACTTTGATTATCCCTATTTATACGCAATCCATTTTAGGCTGGACCGCTACAGATGCGGGTCTATTATTAATTCCTGGATCTATAACAACCGCTTTCATGATGCCTATTATAGGTAAATTGATTCAAAAAGGAGTGCCGCAAGGATATATGGTAGGTGTAGGATTTTTAATTTTCTTTTTCTTTACTTTAATGATGCATAATAACATGACTCCTGATACTGGAACTGAGCATCTGTATTGGCCATTAATTTTAAGAGGAATTGGTTTAGGATTATTATTTGTACCTATCACAACTTTATCTCTTTCTACTTTATCCGGTAAACATATTGGTGAAGGAGCTGCATTTACAGGGATGATGAGACAATTGGGAGGGTCGTTTGGTATTGCAATCATTACCACATTTATAACAAGATTCAGTCAAGAACACCGTGTTAACTTAGTAGCTCATTTAGATGGAAGTAGATTTGAAGTACAACAACGAGTGATACAATTACAGCGTGCTTTTATGTCTAAAGGTTTTACTGCTAATGAAGCATTAAAAAAAGCCTATCAAGCCATTGATTATGCAGTTATGAAACAAAGTACAGTTTTATCGTATATGGATATTTTCTTATACTTAGGAATCATGTTTTTATGTTGTATTCCAATTATATTTTTAATCAAAAAAGGAAAAAATAAGATCAATCCTGCCGATGCTATGCATTAATACTAAACAAAAAAAACGCCGATATCACAATTGATATCGGCGTTTTTTTTATAATGTGAAATGCTTATCTAGTAAAAACCAAATGATTTCCTTTGGATAAATTAGCATCAAATTGGTAGCCATCATAATTGAATCCTTTCAAATCATCAATCGTTTTGGCATTGGTATCAATAATATAACGCACCATCATTCCCCTTGCCTTCTTAGCAAAAAAACTAATTATCTTTAGTTTCCCATCTTTATAATCCTTAAAATCTGGAGTAATTACAGGAACTTTCAAGGCTTTTACATCAATTGCCGAAAAATATTCATTACTAGCCAAATTAATAAATAAATCCCCTTTTTTAAGTTCTTTATTCAACGCTTTTGTAATAGTTGTTTTCCAATATTCATATAAATTTTTGCTTTCGCCAATAGGCAATTTGGTTCCCATTTCCAGTCGGTACGCTTGCATTAAATCCAATGGTTTCAACAAGCCGTATAGGCCTGATAGAATTCGTAAACTATCTTGTAAAGTAGCTAACTTATCCAATGGAATCGAGTAAGCATCTAATCCAGTGTAGACGTCACCATCAAATGTGTAAAGAGCAGGACGTGCGTTTTCTATGGTAAAAGGTGTTTTCCAATCTTGGTTTCTTTGCCAATTTAAATTAGCCAGCTTTTCTGAAATATCCATCAATTCTGATAAATTTTTTGGAGATTCTTGTTTCAATACTTTATGAATCTGTCTTGATTCTTTCAAAAATGAAGGTTCAGTATGTTGTAGTGTAGGCAATTCTTTTTCAAAATTCAAAGATTTGGCAGGCGAGATAACAATTTTCATAAATAATCCTTTTTCAGGTTGATGCTATTAACGTCCCAAAAGTACAAATTGCAAATAAGAATTCCCTATTTGTAAATTGAATAGTTCTATGGAGAAATAGAAATTAAAAATGGTTTCAAGTTTTATTTACATTATTTTTGAGTTTGATAAGAAATTAAAAATATAGTTTAAAATATCATGACACTAATCTCCATAAAAAAAGCTTCTTTATCGGATTTAGATACGCTGCAAAAAATAGGTAAGCAAACCTTCATAGAAACATTTGAACCGGTAAATACCCCCGAAAACATTGCTAATTACCTGGAACAAAGTTTCAATACTACTCAATTGACAACCGAACTTAACAACCCTGACTCTCAATTTTATCTAGCTGTTTTAGAACAAGAAGTAATTGGGTATCTTAAAATAAATTTTGGCAAAGCCCAAACTGAATTAATCAATGAACGCGCTTTAGAAATCCACCGAATTTATGTATTACAACAATTTCACGGAAAAAAAGTAGGTCAACTATTTATTGATGAAGTATTGAAAGTGGTACAACAAAAACCTGTTGAATATATTTGGTTAGGCGTTTGGGAAGAAAATCATAGAGCAATAGCATTCTATACTAAAAATGGCTTCACTCCATTTGACAAACATATTTTTACACTAGGAAATGATGTTCAAACTGATCTATTAATGAAACGTCAAATCCATTAATGAACAGACTGCATCTCCACATTTAGAATACAAAGGGGACTTATATAACGTCTCCAAATTAAATCAATAACAATGAAAAACAAATTCCATAACATCCCCATATCCATTTTAGATTTAGCCGTAATTTTAGAAGGAAAAACAGCAGCTAATTCTTTTAAAAATAGTTTGAGTTTAGCCCAAAAAGCAGAAAACCTTGGCTACAATAGGTTTTGGTTAGCAGAACATCATAATATGGCAAGTATCGCTTCATCAGCAACTTCAATTTTAATAGGTCATATCGCCAATGGGACTTCAACAATTAGAGTGGGCTCAGGAGGCATCATGTTACCCAATCATGCTCCTCTAATTGTTGCAGAACAATTTGGAACTCTAGCTTCCCTATATCCTGACCGCATTGATTTAGGTCTAGGACGTGCTCCAGGAACAGATCAATTGACGGCAAGAGCGTTACAAAGAAACGATCAGGCTGCATTTGAATTTCCAAAAACGGTACGAGAATTACAAGAGTATTTATCGATTGAAAATAGGGACTCACCAGTAAGAGCCATTCCTGGGGAAGGATTAAACATCCCCATTTGGATATTGGGTTCAAGTACGGATAGCGCTCGATTAGCGGCTTCGTTTGGGTTGCCTTATGCTTTTGCAAGTCATTTCGCACCACAACAACTGCTAGAAGCTTTACGCATTTATAGAACCAATTTTAAACCATCTGAACATTTAAAAGAACCGTACGTAATGGCTTGTGTAAATGTTACCGCTGCCGAAACTACCCATGAAGCACAAGTACTTGCCACTTCGATGCAAAAAATATTTTTAGGAATACTTACTAATGATAGGAGACCGCTACAACCTGCAGATGAAAATTTTAAAATCAATGACAAAGCAAAAAGTGTTTTGAGACAGTTTTTAGCCTATTCATTTGTAGGAAGCCCATCTGATATAAAAACAGCACTTGAACAATTTGTTGAAGAAACTCAAATCGATGAACTTATGGTTGTTTCGCATATCTATGATCATGAAGCAAGATTAAATTCTTATAAAATTATTAAAGAATCACAAGATGTTACAAAAAAAGATTAATCCTATTTAATTTAAACTAATCAAACCACAATTAGATTCAATGAATTGGAATCCTACTCCTTAAAAGAGATGTTATTTTAGGCAGATTGTAAAAAATAGGCCGTTAGAATACATTTTTAAAAATTTCTATTGCTAATTTTTAAAACATTATTATCCCTTTCTACAATGGGATTTACTTTGAATTGGTTATTTTTGTGAATCCTACCCTAACCAATAAAAATCAAATACGCCATCGGCACATTTCCGAGTTTTGGTAAAAAAAAATAAAGACTACATGAAAATAAAAATGAAGAAGACAATAAAGAAGATTTATAATAGTGAATTATTTAATGAGTTTTTTGAAAATGAGAAAGCCAGCGGAATCATCTTAATAGGATGCACTTTATTTTCCTTATTTATGGCCAATTCGATTTTCGGATCACAATATTTACATACTTGGCATACTCAATTTGCAGGTGAAAGCTTAGAATATTGGATAAATGATGGTTTAATGACCATTTTCTTTTTATTGATTGGATTGGAATTAGAGCGCGAAATATATGAAGGAGAATTATCCAATATAAAAGATGCTTTGTTACCTATTTTTGCTGCCTTAGGTGGTATGATAGTGCCCGCAGGCTTGTACCTTTTTCTAAATTATGGAACTGTTGCCCATTCAGGAGCAGGAATTCCTATGGCGACTGATATCGCCTTTGCCTTGGGTATCCTATCATTATTAGGAAGCCGAGTTCCGCTGTCATTAAAGATCTTTTTAACAGCTTTAGCCGTTATCGATGATTTAGGGGCTATATTAGTAATCGCCATTTTCTATACAAAAACCATTTTTTGGGGCAATCTATTTAGTGCTTTTGGAGTATTATTAGTTCTTTTCATATTAAATAGAATGAAAGTCCGTAATTTAATACCTTACCTTATTGGTGGTGTAATTATGTGGTGGTTCATGCTTCATTCAGGAATACATGCTACAGTTACGGGAGTATTATTGGCTTTTGTAATTCCTTTTGGTAATGGTGATAAAAAATCAACTTCTTATAAATTACAGCATTTTCTACATAAACCTGTTGGATTCATTATTCTTCCTTTATTTGCATTAGCGAATACCGCTATAGTAATTGGGGCTGATATCGTTGATATTGTAACACAACACTATAGTTTAGGAATCGCCTTAGGATTAGTCATAGGAAAACCTGTAGGTATATTTGTATTTAGCTTTTTAGCGGTTTCAGTAGGGTTATGTAAATTACCTGACGACTTAAATTGGAAAACAATATTTGCAGTAGGCTTTTTAGGAGGAATTGGCTTTACCATGTCAATATTCATTACTTTACTTGCTTTTACTGATCAAACCATAATTAGCCATGCAAAATTTGCGATTCTACTTTCTTCATTAATTGCAGGTATAATTGGATTGTTATTCTTGAAAAAAACGTTAAAAGTGGAAGCAGATGCAAGCAACTCTAATTAAATTAATTGCTTATATCAACCTCCATAAAGGGGAAGAAGATAAAAATAAAGTCTTGGACGACGTAAAGTCCAACATTTCATTTAGAGGCTCTAATCTATGGATTTTAGCATGTGCTATTGTAGTGGCGTCTATAGGGTTAAATGTAAATTCGACTGCCGTAATTATTGGAGCGATGCTTATATCTCCGTTAATGGGACCTATTGTAGGTGCTGGATTTAGTCTAGGAATTTATGATTTTAATTTACTTAATAAGTCCCTCAAGAATCTTTTGGTAGCCACATTAGTTGGTTTATTTGTATCGACAATCTATTTCTATGTTAGCCCTTTTAAAGAAGCTCAACCGGAATTATTATCCAGAACTGCACCCAATATCTATGATATTTTGATCGCCTTTTTTGGTGGAATTGTGGGTGCCGTAGCAATAACCCGAGTTGAAAAAGGAAATCCAATTCCGGGAGTAGCAATTGCAACTGCCCTAATGCCTCCACTTTGTACTGCTGGTTATGGATTGGCATTAGGGAATCTAAAATTCTTTTTTGGAGCTATGTATTTATACTCCATAAATTGTGTTTTTATTTGTATTTCCACTTTTTTAATTGTCAAGTTTCTAAAGTACCCTGTAAAAAAACAGCTAGATGAAAAGCATCAAAAACAAGTTAAAAATAGTATCACCATCTTAATCACACTTTTAGTACTTCCTAGTATTTATTTTGCCTACCAACTGTTTCAGGAAAAAAAATACCAACATCAAATAGACGTTTTTATGGAAACGGAATTTACAAATAAAGGGATTGCTATTTTATACAAAAAAACCAAATTCAATGTCAGTCCAAAAAAACTCGAACTTGGTTTTCTAACCAAACGATATAGTGAAAAAGAGATTAAAGCACTTAATGAAAAATTAAAGCTTTATGATATCAACAACACTAAATTGATTGTGATACAAGACACCACAGATCTTAAAAGTGATATTCTAAACGAAATCAATTTCAACAAATCTGTATTAAGTCAAAAAGATGTGACGATATTAAATCTAAAAAAAGAAATTACAAATAATAGATACGATAACAAAGCCATTCTATCCGAGATAAAAATTCTATTTCCTGAGATTGAAAACATTTCGATATCCAATCATACTTTTAATGAAAACACGGACAGTACAAAAATAGTTCCTGTTGTGATTTATAATAGTAAAAAAGAAATATCTGATTCCTCAAAAGCAAAATTAACTCTTTGGTTAGAACAACGCTTGACAAAAAAAGAAATCGAAATTTATAATAATCCCACTAAGGAAAAAACCACTGGTAAAACTAAAAAATAATCTTTTGACACACTAGTTTCATAAAGAAGTCCCTTCTGATTAAATCACAATCTTGACTTATCTCGATTGTGATTTTTTTTTTGTTCTAGTTCATCCTAGCAAAGTATAAATTCGATTTTCTTCAAAACACGCATTTTACCCAAATAATCTGATTATAATCGGTTAATTTAGTTAATACTGCATTTAATTATTAGCTTTAAATTAGTTTGACAGACACGAACCTAAATTTCACACATTATGGGTAAATCTTTACACTGGTACTTACGAAGACATCCTTTATTATACAAAATACGCTATAGATTAGTTTCTAAAAAAGTGCCTGTATCTACTATTGAAAAATTTTGCTACAATACAATCAATAAGAAAAAAGATATCCCATCTCTTTATTTTGAGTTGAACCAATCCATTTTTGGTGATAACTATAAAAATCGAACTGATCTAAAAAAGGCGAAAAAAATTGCGAAATGGCTTAAAAATAATATTAAAGGAGGGCCTGGCTTGGGGAAATCATCTCAAAACGCATTGATTAAAATGCTTGCTGGACAAGGTGGCGTTTGCAGTGATTTAGCACAGGTATTTAATAATTTTTGTGTTATTAATGATCTAAAAGTAAAGGAATGGGGCTTAAAAATTGAATCCAAAGACAGTAATCTTAGAGGGGGACATTCCTTCAATGAAGTGTATTCTAGCGAAGTAGAAAAATGGATTGCAATTGATGTTTCAAAGTCGATTTTATTTTATCAAACGAATTCGAAACAACCCCTATCGGTTATCGAAATGATTGATTTAAAAACAGAAAACCAAGAAATTTATTTTACTAATTTCAACAAAAAAAAGCAACTTGACGAAGACCGCGTTAGAGATCTTTACTTCACCCCTAATTCAAACCCTTTTTTAATTACCCATTACAGCAATAAAACCTACGATACTTTTCTGGATACTTTAGGATTTCTTCCAGAATCCATTATTCACGGATTAATTTATCTTACGGGGAACAGTTATGTATATGAGTTTCCGATTATTACCTCTAAAAAGCAAGTAGCTGCCAATAAAATAGTGGTTCAAGAACACCATTTTTCCATTTAAAAGTCAAGCAAAACTAAAAGTAGCAAGTTTCGGATTTTATATTCCTATTTAACTTCCGATATTTGTCTTCTAAAAAGAACCTATGGACACTCCAGAAACGCTTAATTACCATCGCATAGCTACCGCAATTGAATACATTAAAAATCATTTTAAAGACCAACCCAATCTGGATGAAGTGGCTGCCAAAGTAAACCTAAGCCCATTTCATTTTCAGCGTCTTTTTACGGAATGGGCAGGCACAAGTCCCAAGAAGTTTCTACAATACATTAGCGTAGCCCATGCTAAGAAATTACTGAAAGAAAACCAAACCACCCTTTTTGAAGCAGCCTTTGAAACAGGACTTTCGGGCAGTAGTCGCCTGCATGATTTGTTTGTCAACATCGAAGGCATGACCCCAGCCGAATATAAAAATGGGGGTAAAAACCTAGTCATCAATTATAGTTTTGCTTTCACTCCTTTTGGGACCATTATTGTGGCTTCGACTACAAAAGGAATTTGCTATATGGCTTTTTCCGAAGAGAAGTTGTTGGCAATTAATACTTTACAAAGTCAGTATCCCAATGCCCAATTCCAGGAAAGAGAAGATCAATTGCAACAAAATGCTTTACATATTTTTAAGAATCCTAAGGATAAACTACAAGAAATAAAACTGCATCTCAAAGGCACTAATTTCCAACTAAAAGTATGGGAAACGTTGCTTAAAATCCCTTTAGGCCAACTCACCACTTACGGTGGCATCGCCCAACAAATAGATAAACCAAATGCCTCCAGAGCGGTGGGCACAGCTATTGGCAAGAATCCCGTAGCGTTCTTGATTCCGTGTCACCGCGTGATTCAGTCCACAGGAACACTGGGCGGTTATATGTGGGGAAATACTCGAAAAACAGCGATTATAGGTTGGGAAGCCTCTAAATAGTAGTAAAATCTATGCCGCTATCTGGTAAAAATTAAATTGCAAATAGAATTAGGGCGTGCCCCTACGGGTCGGGCTTTACGTTACAATCTCCCGTAAAAACGGGAGGATTTCCACTGCAATCCCTCACGCAAATCCAACTATGATCACACACACTCAAATCACCGATACCGAGCTCAAAGTCAAAATCAAGAACCAAGAAATTGCCTTTGGCGGCAACCTCAAACTCCACATTTATGGAACCCTACATTGCAAATCCGGTAAACGAATGAAAAGAGAAAATCGCGTGTTTTTTTCCTCCGAAGATGAAGCAATCCAAAACAATTTCCGACCTTGTGGTCATTGTATGAAAACCCAATATAAGCAATGGATTTATTCAACCCAGAACCAGACCAAAACACAAACCTATTGCCCAAAGACGGCACCGTAAACTATTATGGCACCTTAATGACGCCAACCAAAGCCAATGAATATTTGGCCGAATTACTGGAAAACATAGACTGGCAAAATGACCAAGCCATCATTTTTGGCAAACTTATCATTACCAAACGCAAAGTCGCTTGGTATGGCGATGCCAATTACAACTACACCTACTCTAACACCACCAAACAAGCCTTGCCTTGGACAGCCGCTTTACTGGAACTCAAAGCACTGGCCGAAGCCACCACTGGCGAAACTTACAATTCCTGCCTACTCAATTTATACCATGACGGCAACGAAGGCATGGCATGGCACAGTGATGGAGAAAAAGACCTCAAGAAAAACGGCGCCATCGCTTCCCTAAGTTTTGGTGCCGAACGCAAGTTTGCTTTCAAGCACAAAGAAACCAAAGAAACCGTTTCTAGAATACTACAAAACGGCAGCCTGCTCGTCATGAAAGACCAAACCCAAACCCACTGGTTGCACCGCCTCCCTCCTACTAAACTCATCAATAAACCCAGAGTAAATCTTACTTTTAGAACAATTGTGGTAGGGCAATAAATTAATTCCTAAATATCACTAAATGTGGGTATAGGATTATTAATTTATAATTAAGTTATTTACTACAAAGTAAATTAACAGCAATACCATTGTATTGAAAAGGCAATAGAAGTTGATGTTATATACAAGTTAGTGGTCAGCTTAAAAAACGAAAAGCGAAAAATTATGATGCATAAAATTGAAATTCCATCCAGCAAAATTAAACTTATTTTAATGTTGATTGGAACATCTGTTTTTATTGTAGGTAGTTATTATCTTTTTCAATATCCAGAACGGTTTATTTCTTATAGATTCAGAAGCGTTGAATTTATAAAAACAATAGGATTGCTTCTGCTTGTTTTTTGTAGCACTGCTTGGGTTTATATTCCAATAAAATTATTTGACAAAAAGCCAGGATTAATTCTTGATGAAGACGGAATTTATGATAATTCTAGTGCCGTAAGTGTTGGATTGATATTATGGAAAGACATTGAATCAATTCGGGTCGAAAAAATAAATTCGACAAAAATGCTAATAGTAAATATCTATAATCCCGAAAAATATATTGACCGCTCAAATAGATTTAAAAAAGTGCTTCTAAATTTAAATACTAAATTATATGGAACACCATTAACCATTGGGTTGGCAGGTTTAAAATATAACCGCGAAAGGCTCGAAAAATTAATTATTCTAAATTATGAACTTTACAAAGAAAAGCCGAACCACTAACAGCCATTTTGAGCTAGCTGGAATTTAGTGGAATTGTCGTTTCACATCAAGTTTTCGTTAAGCCGAAAATTGAGCGGTTACGAACTTCCAGCCATCTCAAAGTGGCATAACGTTAGCTGAAATATTAGAAAAAACGGAGAATTCAATAAAAATTAAATATAATTATGCCAGAAAGTCTTTTATCTATTCAAAATTCATTTGGAAGTAATTCATTCAAAAACCTAGCTGATTCACTTAGAAAATCGAATGAAATAAACTTAAGTCTTTCAGGACTCGGCGGAATTACAGATATAGCGAAATCGGTAGCTATACAAATGAAAACAAGTAGCGAATTTACTAACTCCATTACTACAATTGGTAAGACATTGAGTTCTCAATTCGTTAATCTAAATATCCCGAAAAATAATTTCGCGCTATATGGATTATCTTCTCATATCGCAGAAATTTCAAAAAATAGTCAGTTGATAGGACAAAGTTTCTCAAATTTAGCATCAAGCCAAATATTGCTTTCAAATAGTTTATTAGAAATTTCAAAAACACTTTCAAAATCACATTTAAATCAATTTAACAGCCTAAATGTTGCGTTACAGGGATTGTCAAAATCTTTTCTACAAGAAATCGTAAGAAATAGAGATTGGGAAGATTTTGACTTTATTAAAGAAACTAATGAAACAATTTCTATAACCACAAATGATTTTGTTAGTAGTCATAGTGAAGTAACAATTCAAGATTTAGAAAATTTAAAATTGTCAATTGTTGAAAATTTATCAACATTATTAAGCAAAACAAATTCTGAAAAGAACAGAACATTTTTGTTTGATTTGATGGCTGTTATTAGTTTTATACTTAGCTTGTATGGAACATATGGTACATATCAATCATCTATTGATAAAAATAATAAAGAAACTTATTTGGAAGTTAAAAAAGATATGGACACTTTCAAAAAAGAATTATATGCTAAAATAGATGAGAAATTTAATAACAAACATAAATCTAAAATTGCAAAGACTAAACTTAATCTAAAATATTCCACTAAAAAAAATAGTAAAATTATTGGAATAATAAACATCGGTCAGAAAGTAACAGTAATTGAAATTAGACATAAATATTTTTTAATCACATATCTTGATAAAGAGACTCAAGAACCAAAATCAGGTTTTGTTTTGAAAAAATATTTTGAAACTGAAAAATAAATACTTCAGCTAACAGCCATTTTGATATAGCTGGAATTTAGTGGAATTATCGTTCCGCATCAAGTTTTCGTTAAGCCGAAAATTGAGCGGTTACGAACTTCCAGCCATCTCAAAGTGGCAAAACGTTGGGCGACATTATAAAAAACAGAACAAAAATATGGCTATAGGAATACATCGATCAGTTAATTTGGATAAAGCTTTTTTTAATCAAGCTGAAAAAGAAATTATTCAAAATTTCGGATTACTATTTGAAATAACATTTGCTAAAACACATGTTTTTAAAGGCATATCATATAATTATGTATTCCTTAAACCAACTGATTCATTAAGAGAACAATTTAGATTTCAAAATGAAATATTATTATTAATAACTAATCATCATGATTTTGATAATCGAACTTTTGATTATGTTGATAAATTAATGTCAGACTATCAAAATAGACTTGATAAATTATGTCTAATTTTAATAAGTAAAGACAATAATATTAAAAAGAAAGTAAATTCTTTAATTCAACAAAATCCAGATTCAAGAATAATAATTCCTTTCAATTACTTGGATTTCTACAAAAACTTGCCAGAACAAATAATAAATCAACGTCTTAAAGAATATTTCTATGGCAGAGATTTATTTGCATTTGAATCACCTTTACAAAATGATGCATATTTTTATGGTAGAACAGCGACTGTCCAATTCTTTTATGACAAATATAAATCAGGAGAAAATAGCGGTTTATTTGGATTAAGAAAAATTGGAAAAACATCTGTACTATATGCATTAAATAGATATTTAAATTTACGAAATGAAAACACTGTTTTTATTGATTGTCAAGAACCTTCTTTTCATTTAAGAAGATGGTACGAGTGTTTAGAATATTTGATAAATGAACTAGTCCAACAAATCCAAGAAAGAAATGATATTATTTTAGATATTGAATTTAATAAAAACTATAATGAAAAGGATGCCTCAAAATATTTTGAAGAAGATTTAAAAAAAATATTTAATCATCAAAATAATCAGAGAATATTAATAATTTTTGATGAAATTGAAAACATAACATTTGAAATATCTCCAACAAAACATTGGAGAGAGGAAAATGATTTTCTTTACTTTTGGCAATCACTTCGAGCAATTTATCAAAAAAATCAAACTTTATTTTCTTTTGTTATTGCAGGAGTAAATCCTAAAACAATTGAAACAGGTACCGTTAACGGACATGACAATCCTATTTACAGAATGATTACACCAAATTATTTAAAACTATTCAATCATAATGATGTTGAAGAAATGGTTAAGAATATTGGTAACTATATGGGATTAGATTTTGATAAAGAAATATTTACTTTCTTAACTGATGATTTTGGAGGACATCCTTTTTTAATTAGACAACTTTGTTCAAAAATTCATCAATCCCTTTCTAAACAAAGACCTTTGAAAGTAACAAAATTATACTACAAGGAGAAAATTCAAGATTTTAATAAAGGCCTAATTGACTATGTAGAAGTAATTGTTGATGTTCTAAAAAAATGGTATCCGAACGAATATGAACTTTTAGAGGCGCTAGTTCTTGATAACAGAGAAAAATTTGAAGAAATAACTAGTTTTTCTGAACAACCAATCATTCACTTATTAGGCTATAACTTAATTGAAAAATCAGACACTAATAAATATCACATCAAAATTAATGCAGTAAGAGATTATGTGATTGAAAAATCTATAAATAAAAGAAAAATAGTTACCGTTGAAGATAAATGGGAACTTGTAACAAATAGAAGAAATCAACTTGAATTAAAAATCAGAGAAATAATTAAGTTGAATATTAAATCAAAATTTGGTGCTAAAGCTAAAGACCATTTCTTAAAGTGTATTGAAGAAAGAAGAAGAGAAAAATTAAATCAATTAAATTTAAATGATATTTTTTCAGATAAAGGAGAAATTTATTTATTAGACTTAAAAGTCTACATAACAAAAAATTGGAGTGATTTTGAGAATATATATTTGGATAAACCAAAATTTGAAATGTATTTAGATATTGTAAATACAAATAGAATTGATGCACATGCAAAAGATTTAAATAATGAAGATTTAACCATAACAATTAGTGCTTTGAATTGGCTCAATGATAAATCTGACAAATATTTGGAATAATAACGATCGCCCAACACACGTCTTGCGCCATTTGCGAATTTAGTGGAATTCGTTTCGCATCACCTTTGCTGCAAAGGAGAAAGTTGAAAGATTACGAATTCCCAACCATCTCAAAGGCAACACGTTAGCGGTTATATTACAGCAGAACTTTAAAAAACAACATTTTATGAAATATATTTTAATCCTTTTTACATTTTTTTCAATTACTTTAAATGCTCAAAATATTTTAAAGTTTGACAAAACAAACGTTCAATGTGAAGATAAGTGGATTGCATACCAAATGGAAAAAGATAGTACTTATACATTAGGATTTATTTATATCGATTCACAAGCAGGATTAACCTTAAACTATGAGGGAAAATTTAAAATTGAAAAAGATGGTAAATTTATTAGAATAGATAATGAAACTAAAAATGAAGTAGGTTTTATAAAAGCAAGGCTTCAACCAAACAGAACTGCAATAGCTGAAATTCCTGAAGCAAAATTTAAAGAACTAAATATTGAAAAAACACCTAATTGGTTAAAAACATATAAAACTGATGAAAATTCTGTTGAAAGATTATATCGTTGGGGTTATATGTATAATGGCTGGAACGAATGCGAGAAGGCTTTAACTTTTTTAGAAAAAGTAGATAAAATTAATCCGAAATTTAAAGGATTACAAACTGAATTAGCATTTTCTTATAATGCTTTACAGAAATTTGATAAGGCAGAAATATCATTAAAAAAAGCAATTATAGAAAATCCAGAAGACTGTTATACTTATAAAGAATTGGCTTATACTTATACAAAACTTTTGAATTTTGAAAAAGTAGCAGAAACTTATTTAACAATGTCTAAAATATGTAAGGAACAAAATTTCATTCAAGAAACTGCATATAATTTAGCATATGAATATTTTAAAACAAAAGATGTAATTAAGTTTAATAAGTGGAAAAGTGAGGCTGAAAAATGGTCTAAATCCGAAAATCAGTACACACAAAACTTAAATAAAATGGAATCTGAATTAAATAAATAAAAAACACAACCGCCAACAGCCCCTCCGCTACCGAATCCTTTCGTGTGGTACTTGTTTGGTAAAGCACTAGTTTTCAATTCAATTTCAAGCGCAACCTACTGGATCAATCCTGTGATGTGGTAGATAATTAAGAAACTAATCATTCTATTTTAGATCCATTGAATTAAGTTCCAAAGTACGTATCCATTCATTATTCGAATGAAAATACAGGTTTGATTTTGAATTATAATTTTACAAAGTCATTTGAAAAATAAATAGTAAATTAGTATTCTAATTTGAATTTAAATCCATTCCTAAAACCACATATAATGGCAGCAATTACAATCGCAATCACTGATCAAGAAATTTTGATGTGCTGGGAAGCACTTTATGCATTAAGACCCATGTTGCAACCCCATCTTTTTGTGAACCAAATAAAAGAAATGCAAAAGGAAGGATATGTTCTTTTATACATAATCGAAGATCACAAAGTAGTTTCAATTGCTGGATATCGCATTTATAGTATGCTCTATTGTGGTAAAATGTTGTATATCGATGATTTGTCCACCCTTGAATCGGCCAGAGGAAAAGGACACGCAACTATGTTATTAAAACATCTTTATGAAATTGCGGCTAATCAAAATTGTAAAGCGGTTCATCTAGATAGTGGACACCTAAGAACGGTAGCACACAAACTATACTTCAAAGAAGATTTTACCATCAGTGCGTTTCATTTTAGCAAACCCATTGTATAAGTTGGGCACAATTATAAAAACAGTATGATGCTAAAAAGAAGAAATGCAGTACTTGCCTTAGTAGCCGAATATGAAAAAGTAATTCGGGAATTACAAGCAGTGATTGAAGATATAAGTCCCACTACTTTAGTTGCAATTCTTGATGAAACGACTACCAACCCCGACTGCAAATCCATACAAGCGATGCTAACACATGTTGTCAGTGCAGGTTACTCCTATTGTATTTACATCCAAAATTTAAAAGACCCAAATGCCAAACGACCTGATAAAAAGTATCATTCCAGCATTTCTGATTACAAAGAGGACTTAGATGCTGTAATTGCTTTTACCCAAAAAACCTTTGAATCCATTCACGATGAGGAACTCGAAGAATATGACAATTCGAAAAAAATAATGACTTCTTGGGGGCAATTGTATGACATCGAGCAATTGATGGAACATGCTATTGTACATATTTTGAGACACCGAAGACAAATAGAAAGTTTTAAAAAAAACAACTAGAAAAAACATACAAAAACCCATTTTTAACTGTAACAATTAGCATAAAAACAGTCTAACAAAAATATAGGCTTTGAAAGGTAGCATAATTGCTATTTATATTTTCCTTACACCCTTTAACCATTTAATAAAAATTGTACTATGAAAAAAATAATACTGCCGCTGTTTCTTTTGCTGTCTTTTATTTCTAGGGCACAAATGAAAGCAGATGATGTAAAAACATTCACTCTTAAAAACGGAATGAAATTTCTGGTTGTGGAGGATTTTTCGATTCCCAATGCCAATATGTATTTGTTTTACAAAGTAGGAAGTCGCAATGAACACCAAGGAATTACGGGACTTTCGCATTTTTTTGAACACATGATGTTTAATGGAGCAAAAAAATATGGCCCAAAACAATTTGACCGTACCATGGAATTTAATGGTGGTGCGAATAATGCTTATACCACCGAAAATGTAACCGTATACACAGATTGGTTTCCAGCATCGGCCACCGAGACTATTTTTGACTTAGAAGGCGATCGTATTGCCAGTTTGAGTATTGATCCCAAAATGGTGGAAAGCGAAAGAGGCGTGGTATTAAGTGAGCGCAGTACAGGATTAGAAAACTCCCCTTGGAGACTTTTATCACAATCGATGCAAGCCACTGCTTTTCAAGAACATCCGTACCACTGGCCAGTTATAGGTTATGAGGATGATATGAAAAACTGGACACAAGCAGATTTAGAACACTATTTTAAAACCTATTACGCCCCTAATAATTGTGTAGTAGTCGTTTCAGGAGCAATCAAATTTGACCAAGTAAAACAATTTGCCGAAAAATACCTAGAGCCAATTCCCGCACAACCAGCTCCACCAGTGGTACATATCGTGGAACCAGCACAAAAAGGAGAACGCAGGATTACGGTTCAAAAAGAAGTGGCTAATCCGTACTTGATGATTGGATACCATACGCCAGAATCAAAAAACGAAGATTATTATGCCTTGAACATATTGAGTTCTATACTTTCAAGTGGAGAATCCTCAAGATTATATACTTCACTAGTAGACAAACAGCAAATTGCCAATCAAATTTTTACCGATTATGGGGATAGTTTTGACCCAGGCCTTTTTAATATTTATGCCGTTGCTAATACTAATGTTAGTGAAGTGGATTTAGAAAATGCCATCTATACTGAAATTGAAAAAATAAAAAAAGACGGAATCAGTGAAAGAGAGCTTCAAAAAATAAAAAATCAAAAGTTAATGGAATTTTACGGTCAGGTAGAAACCATCAACGGGAAGTCGAACAATATTGGAACCTATGAAGTCTTTTTTGGTGATTATAAAAAAATGTTTGACGCACCAAAAAACTACAATAAAGTTACCGTAGCTGATGTACAGCATGTAGCCAAAAAATACTTCACAAAAAGCAATCGAACTGTAGGTGTATTAAAAACTAATGTAGAAAACTAATTTTATGGAATCAATAAATAAAAAATACATACTCATTTGCCTATTGGTTTTTAGTTCAATCAATATAATAGCACAAGGTTATAAATTACCTAACTATACCACTTTCAGATTGAGTAACGGACTTACATTTAACTTAATGGAACAACATGATGTTCCTATTGTTGATGTTTCTATTTTATTCCCTGCAGGAGCTATTTACGATCATGAAAAAGCAGGACTTGCTTCATTGACTGCAACCGCTCTTAAACACGGAACCATCAGTTTTTCCAAAGCCAAACTGGAAGAAGAACTGGATTTTATAGGTGCTAATATTGATACCTACGCCAACAAAGAATACGCTGGACTATCCTCTAATTTTGCTGCCAAAGACAAAGAAAAAGTTCTTTTATTAATCAAAGAAGTGGTACTGAATCCGGTTTTTGATAGTACCGAATTTGAAAAGGAGAAAGCTAGGCTACTAGTTCGTTTAGAGCAACAAAAAGAAAGCCCGCGATCTGTAATAGGATTTTACTTTGATGGTCTTTTATACGGCAATCATGTCTATGGTAATAATATCAATGGTACCAAAACTACTGTAGGTAAACTATCTGTAGATGATGTAAAGGATTTTTACAAAACCAATTATAGACCCGATGAATCTGTTATCAGTATTGTGGGAGATTTTAATTCGGTAGAGATGAAAAAAACGCTAACAAAATTATTTTCTAATTGGAAAAACGGTACACATGAGAAAGAAAACTTGGCTTCAAAACCAATTGCCATTCCTACTGAAAATAAAGTGTTATTAGTAAATAAAGACGATGCCAAAGAGACAACTATGTATATTGGCGCTTCTGGAATAAATAGAAATAATCCTGATTATGTAGCAATTGATGTAGTCAACACCTTATTTGGCGGTCGATTTACATCGATGTTAAATGATGAATTAAGGGTAAACTCCGGTCTTACGTATGGAGCAAGTAGTCGTTTTAGCGCCTTGAAAAATGGGGGTTCATTCATTATGAGTACATTTACAGCTGTAAATACTACGGAAGCTACAATAGATAAATTACTAGAAGTATTAAAGAAATTACATACAAACGGAATTGATGAGCAATCATTGGCTTCAGCCAAAAACTATGTAAAAGGACAATTTCCTCCACGTTATGAAACAGCTGGACAATTGGCGAGCTTGCTTTCGCAAATGCATTGGTATGATCTTGATCGTTCTTACATTGATAATTTTGAGAAGAATGTAGACGGACTAGATTTAGCCAAAGCAAACCAAATTATTGAGAAATACTATCCTAAAGACAAATTACAGTTTGTACTCGTTGGTAAAGCCTCAGAGATAAAAAAAATAGCTGAAAAGTACGGACCTGTTACCCAAGTGGAGATAACAGAATAATGTAAAAATTTATTCAATTAAAAGCAGGACTAGTATCCTGCTTTTTTATGTTAAAAGGGTTTGTAATTTCAAACATTTGTAAAAATTCAGTTTTGTTTTTTAAATTTATATATATTTACATTTAATGCTATATGCTTCCTCTAAAAAAATTTGCTTTTAAAGAACAATCAGTAGCCCTAATTATAATCAATCAAATCGTATCATTATGAACTGGAAAATATCAATTTGTCTTCTTATTAGTTTATTTGCAATGGAAAGTAAAGCACAAAATAGTGAACAGGAAAACATCAAAAAGCTACTTGAAAAAGAATCAGCAACCTATCGTTCAGGAGATAGTAAAGCACACGCTTCTTGCTGGCATATTCAGCCTTATAGTCGAATATTAGTTTCTACAACGGATGGAAATACGTACGACGTACCACCAGCTGAAATGGTGAAAGTTACGGAAGACACCACTCCTAGAGGCGGAAGCTCTAAAAATACCAATTATAAAATGAGTATCAATGGCAATACTGCATGGGTAAGTCACAATGAAGAATCTACTGCCAAAGACGGAACAATAAGTTATTCTTATGAAATTCGATTATTAGAAAAAATAAAAAAGGAATGGAAACTTGTGGGACAATCGATTCATATGTATAAAAAGAAATAAAAAACAATCCTGTTGTTGCTATACGAACGTTAAATTCAAAAACGTACACTCTCAAAATCAATCATATTATCATAAAAGGGGCTTTTATTTAGATTTATTATAACCTTGATTAGCAAATAATTAACTTATTCCGCTTCTGTTTTTTTATTAAAAAAAATACTTTTCTAATTTATCAAAAACAAAATAATCCCAAATGACAGATATTGCCAATCGCTATAAAAACAATCCCATACTATCTCCAAAAGACTTAAATGCTAGTGATGATGCTATGATTATCGAATGTTTGCTTAACCCAGGAGCATTTGAATTCAATGGAAGAATAGGGTTACTTTTAAGAGTTGCCGAAAGAACAGTTCAAAAGGACGGCCTTTTATCAGTTCCAATTTATAATAATGAGGGGAAAATTGAAATTTTAAATTTTAAATTAGATGACCCTAAATTAAATGCTTCCGATTCAAGAGTAATTAAATATGATGGGACCGATTACCTAACCACTATTTCTCATTTGCGATTAGTTTGGAGCACAGACAGCGTTAATTTCATAGAAGACCCTGAGTATTCTTCTCTTTTTGGAGAAGGAGAATATGAATCCTATGGTATTGAAGATTGTCGTGTTACCAAAATTGAAGATACCTATCACCTTACCTATACGATGGTTTCTGCAAATGGTGTTGGTGTTGGGCTTAGAACAACAAAGGATTGGAAAACTTTTGAAAAAAAGGGGATGATTTTTAGTCCACACAATAAAGATTGTGCCATTTTTGAAGAAAAATTCAACGATAAATTTTATGCTTTACATAGACCTAGCAGTCCTGAATTGGGAGGTAATTATATATGGCTAGCCGAATCACCTGATGGCGTACATTGGGGGAACCATAAATGCATCGCTAAAACGCGTGAAGGAAAATTTGACAGCAAACGCCTTGGTGCAGGAGCGGCACCCATAAAAACAGATAAAGGCTGGTTAGAGATATATCATGGTGCTACAAAAGAAAACAGGTATTGTCTTGGGGCCCTTTTATTAGATTTAGAAGACCCATCTATCGTTTTGGCGCGCTCCGAAGAACCTATTATGGAACCAATGGAAACGTATGAACGTACTGGCTTTTTTGGCGAAGTAATTTTTACCAATGGCCATATTGTTAAGGGAGATGAAATTCAAATGTATTATGGGGCTGCAGATGAATTTGTTGGTTTAGCCACGTTTTCTATTACAGAAATCTTAAAAACACTACACGTATAATGGAAAAATTAGCAAGAATAGGCTTGAAGGATTTCACTAGAAGCACCAAAATATTAATACTTACCAATTTAATATATTCATTTGTATTGCCCGTAATTGATATTTTTGTAGCCTCTTACATAATGCGAAATTCAAATGATCCATCAAAAGTGATGCTCTATCAATTAGCCATATATACTGGTATTCCAGTCACTTTTTTCATAAATGGTTTTTTGCTAAATAAAATAAAAATTAAAAAATTGTTTTCACTTGGTATGCTATTGAGTGGCGTTTCTATGGTGTTTATGATGTCTTTGACAGAAATAACGTATTACGGAATAATCCCTGCGGGCTTGATTATGGGAATGTCATTTGGCCTGTATTGGTCCAATAGAGATTACTTGGTACTGGCTACCACAAGCGATAAAACTCGAAATTTTTATTATGGTTTAGATACTTTTTTCTACACTTTAACAGCCGTTATTGTTCCAGTAATTATTGGATGGTATTTAATGAATGGAAATGGAACTTCTAATGCAGGAGTTAATTCTGGATATAAGGTAGTTACTGGAATTGTATTTATTTTCACCATTTTAGCATCAATAGTATTTCATTTTGGAGATTATGAAAAACCTAAAAATGAAAAATTTCTATATTTTAAATTCCACAAACTTTGGACAAAAATGCTGCAAATGGCGGTTTTGAAAGGCTTAGCTCAAGGATTTATAGTAACAGCTCCAGCGATGCTTATGATGAAATTTTTTGCCTCTGAAGGCGCATTAGGAACCGCACAATCAGTAGGCGCTATTATCGCGGCAGTTATTATGTTGATTTTAGGGAAACTTTCCTCTCCTAAACATCGGTTGGTCATTTTTAGTATCGGACTAATCTTTTTCTTTTTAGCTTCCTTTTTTAATAGTCTAATGTTTAATTCGACAGGAGTAATTATTTTTATCTTTCTATTATTGATAGCAAGGCCCATTCTTGACATTGCCTACTTCCCTATCCAACTTAGAGTTATCGATTTATTATCGGAAGTAGAAAACCGAAATGAATTCTCGTATATCTTAAATCATGAATTTGGTTTGTATGCAGGACGCCTCTTAGGAGCAGGAACTTTCTTAGGAATCGCCTATTTTGGAAATGCCGATGATGCTTTGCGTTATGCTTTATTAATCATTGCCGTTATCCAATTACTCTCTATACTAATTGCCAAACAACTTTTGGATCAACAATCAAAATTAGAAAATAAACATGCTTAAAAAATCATATATACCGTTATTATTACTCTGTATTGGATTTAATTCTTGCAGTGTAACTCAATCTAAAATGGCGTTGGTTCCTGCTGTAAAGCAAGAATCGTTAGCTCGCATAACTGCAATGCCTAACCTTCCAAAACCATTTAAAATTTTAGATTTTAATCAATTAGCTAAAGACTACGATGCCAAAGTGTACGATGCAAATCAAACAGGGAAATACTGGCCATTAATTTGGAAAGATGATTCCCGTAAAAATTTCGATCAAGAAACCTTCGGGATTTACACTGCCATGGGCGATGTAAGACAGGGTGTAGAACATTATAAAGGCATTTTTCATGAATCGTTAGCGAGTATTGGATCCGTGATGGGAGCCAGTTTAGTAGGAATTGACAAGTCCAACCAAAAAGGGAAAGACTATGTAGGAATGCTAAAAAATTATTACAATAGTGATACCAAATGGAATATAATCATGAACAATACTTCTCCTGAGGTTGCTCTTCTAGGAGGTGGTTATGCTAGAGACTGGTGGTATGATGTGTATCCCAATTTAATGTTTTATGCGGTTGCTGATTTTTATCCAAATGAAAAAGATTATACAACAATACAACGTTCAATTGCTGATAAATTTTATCAAGCCGATTCAACAATGGCGGGCAATTACCATCATTCTTTTTTTGATTATTCCACTTTAGAACCTAAAGACAGTTGGATTTGCAAACAAGAAGATGTCGCCGCAGGTCATGCCTATGTGCTTTATTCGGCTTATCAAAAATTTAAAGACCCTAAATATTTAAAAGGCGCCGAATCATCATTGCAAGCACTTTTAAATCAAAAAGACAATCGGTACTATGAAATACTAATGCCTTTTGGCGCTTATGTTGCAGCCCGATTAAATGCAGAAGAAGGTAAAAACTATGATTACTCTAAAATTATGGATTGGACCTTTAACGGCACTCCTGAATGTAGAGAAGGATGGGGCATGTTATTGGATAATTGGAATGGTTATGATGTTTCAGGATTAATGGGAAGTACGGTTGATCATGGCGGTTTTGCCTTTTTGATGAATACCTATGACTCCATGTGGCCATTAGTGCCAATGGTTCGTTACGACCCTAGATATGCCAATGTAGTTGGAAAATGGATGCTGAATGCCAGTAATGCTATTAAATTCTTTTATCCATACGAAATTGCAGATGACCATCAAACGATACCAGAACAAAAAGAGTATACTAAAGGTGTAATTGCCTATGAAGGTTTGATCAAAAAATCACATCTTAAAAAATATGAAAATATTCAAGCGCCTGTTGCTATTGGTGATGGTCCCAACTGGATAGAAGGAAATCCAGATGTTTCTCAGTTTAGTGTTTATGGAAGTGGTCATGTAGGAATCGCAGGAGCTATTATTGAAAAAACTAATGTTCCAGAAATTCTAAAATTGAATTGTTTAGCGACTGATTTTTATCGCGGGGACGCCTTCCCTACTTCCCTATTGTACAATCCATTTGGAGAAGGAAAAACGGTTACTTATCAAACAAAAAATAAGGCAAAAGTAGATTTATACGATGCTATTACTCATCAAGTGATATTGAAAAATGTATCTATGACTGGAGAAATTACAATTCCTATGATGGCTTCACGGTTGATTGTTGAAATTCCAGCTGGATCACGAATCAACTTAAAAGACGGAAAGTATTATGTGAATAATACAGTGATTTCGTATTTGTAAATTGTAATGAATTTTAAATCAAATGAACTACTCCAAAATAGGTATATCAATTGTAATGCTTTTGCTTTTTTTCTCCTGCAACAAAGAAAAGAAATCAACTGCAGATAAAGTGTGGTGGAAAGAATCGGTTTTTTACGAAATCTACATGCCCAGTTATAAAGACTCCGATAGGGATGGATTTAGTGATTTTAAGGGATTAACCTCTAAATTGGATTATATTAAAGGTCTTGGTGTAAAAGGAATTTGGTTAACCCCGTTTCTAGAATCTCCCAAAGTGGATAACGGATATGATGTTGCTAATTATTACAAAGTGGATCCCACGTATGGTACTATCGAAGACTTCAAACTATTTTTGGCGGAAGCCCATAAAAAAGATATTAAAATTATTATGGATATGGTTGTCAACCATACTTCCACCGATTCAAAATGGTTTCAAGAATCTCGTAAGTCAAAAGACAATCCGTATCGCGATTATTATATTTGGAAAGACAAACCCAACAATTGGGAATCCTTTTTCGGAGGATCCGCTTGGGAGTTCGACAAGAATACCAATCAATACTACTATCATCAATTTGACACCAGAATGGCTGATCTCAATTGGGGAAACCCGAAAGTAGTTGCCGAGATTCAAAAAATGTTACGATTTTGGTTGGATTTAGGTGTAGATGGTTTTCGCATGGATGTGATTAACTTTCTTACTACAGATGGAATTACAAAAGACAACCCTTTCAAAAATGGTATTCAAGAACATTTGAATGACATCAATCAAAAAGGAGTTAAAACTGCCATGAAATCAATAAAATCGGTGGTAAATGAGTATGAGAATCGGTTTATCGTAGGAGAAATAGGAAGCGACAAAATAGAAGTTCTTAAACAGTATCAATCTCCTGATTTACTGGATGTGGTTTTTAATTTCAATTTTGGGAGCATCAAAGAATTCTCTGCCAAAAGAATCTATGATGAGTTGCAAAGCATGGAGAAAAATATGCAAAACTACCCTACACTCTTTTTTGGAAGTCATGATATGCCCCGTTTGGTTGATCGTTTGGCAAAAAACAATCCCAAAAGAGCCGAATCATTAGCCGCTTTGATGTTAACTGCCAAAGGAGTGCCTTTTATTTATTATGGAGAAGAAATTGGAATGGAAAATATTGTAGCTAATTCGATTACTGAAATAATGGACATTCAAGGGCGTACCCAATATGAATTGGCGTTGAAAGCAGGAAAATCAAAAGTCGAAGCACTAAAAATTGGAAACGAACACAACCGAGACAAGTCAAGAAGTCCAATGCAATGGAATAATCAATCATTTGCGGGTTTTTCGGATAAATCTTCTTGGATTAAAGTAAATCCAAACTACACCAACTTGAATGTAGTTAATTTAGATAAAAATGAAAATTCCATTTTAAATAAATATAAAAAACTTATTGCTTTACGTAATTCCCAGCTTGCACTTCAATATGGAAGTTATACAAACTTATCGTTTTCGAATGATTGTATTCGATTTGAAAGAACTTTTAAAGGAGAGCATATTAAATGTTATTTCAATTTTGGAAAACAACCCCTTGAAATTAAATTAAACTCTAAAGAAACCATCTTAGCGGGTGAAAATAAAATGGAACCCGATAGTTATTTACTTGTAAAACAATAATAAATTTTATAAAAAAAGGACTTGAATAATTTCAAGTCCTTTTCTTATTTTAATCAATTGCCACTTTGTAAGTGGGATCTTCGATGATATTGATATCGATAACATCATCGGCATTGTGAAGTAACTGACGACAGTCGGCACTTAAATGGCGCAAATGGATCTTCTTCCCTACTTTGGCATATCGTTCCGTTAATTTATTTACAGCATCGATAGCACTCATATCAGCAATCTTACTTTCTTTAAAATCTACAATTACATCATTTGGATCATTTAAAATATCAAATTTTTCAGCAAAAGCAGTGGTTGAACCAAAAAATAAGGGTCCAAATATTTCATAATGTTTTACCCCTTTTTCATCTACATATTTTTTAGCTCGAATGCGTTTGGCACTTTCCCAAGCAAAAACTAAAGCTGAAATTATAACTCCGATTAAAACTGCCAAGGCTAAATTGTGTAATAAAATGGTAATCACCGCCACAAGGACACCAACAAATATATCTTGTTTTGGCATTTTGTTAATTATTCTAAAACTAATCCATTCAAATGTACCAATGGCAACCATAATCATTACCCCAACTAGTGCGGCAATAGGCAATTGTTCAATGATAGGAGCTCCAAATAAAATAATGACAAGTATAGTCAAAGCAGCAATAATTCCTGATAAACGAGCTCTAGAACCTGCTGATAAATTAACCAAGGTTTGTGCAATCATAGGACAACCACCCATACCAAAGAAAAATCCATTCAATACATTAGCACTGCCTTGTGCAATACACTCTCGGTTTCCTTTTCCTTTAGTTCCTGTTATTTCATCTACTAGATTTAAAGTCAATAATCCCTCCGTTAATCCAACTGAAGCCATAATTAAAGCATAAGGAAAAACCAATTGCAAGGTTTCAACAGTCCATTCAATATTTGGAATATGAAAAGGAGGAAAACCACCACTGATAGAAGCAATATCTGCCACCGTTTTTGTATGAATTCCTAGACCCAAAACGAGTCCAAAAACTACAA
Source organism: Flavobacterium sp. WC2421 (assembly GCF_040822115.1). Classification (NCBI taxonomy): domain Bacteria; kingdom Pseudomonadati; phylum Bacteroidota; class Flavobacteriia; order Flavobacteriales; family Flavobacteriaceae; genus Flavobacterium; species Flavobacterium sp. WC2421. The sequence goes on from NZ_CP162004.1 coordinate 3,495,504, forward strand.
TAATAGCAACTAAGGAGGCTGGCACTGCTTTTGTTATTTTAGGAAAAAACAAAACAATGGCAATGGTTAACAGTACTAATCCCGCCATAATATATAATGGATTTCCAGATAACCAAACACTTTGACCATTAACAATGGTTTTGAATTGTTCCAGTTGGGACATGAAAATAATAATGGCTAAACCGTTAACAAATCCAAACATAACGGGCTGTGGAACGAGTCGGATAAATTTACCCAACTTAAACAGTCCTACCAATATTTGCAAAATACCAGCCAAAGCGACTGCTGCAAAAACATATTCTAATCCATTTGACTTCATTAAAGCAATTAAAACAATAACTGTTGCTCCTGCTCCACCTGAAACCAAACCTGGTCTTCCTCCAAAAATAGCGGTAACCAAGCCCATTATAAAAGCAGCATATAAACCTACCAAGGGAGGAAAACCAGCTAAAATTGCAAAAGAAAGTGATTCAGGAATCATCGTCATGGCGACTGTTAAACCTGCTAAAACTTCCGTTTTGTAATTTACTTTTTGAGTAAAATCGAATAAATTGAAATACTGTTTCATTCTTTTGTTTAAAAATTTGTAAAAATAATGGCAGTGGAAAAATTTAAATTTCCAAAAAAAATGAAAAACCAATAAAAAATTGGAAATGACACACATGCCAAAATGCCTATGTCAAGGCGTAGTAACTTAAGAAAACGAGGGTTTTCTCTATTCTCAAGAATTACAAATGTAAATCTTTTTAACAGATGTTCAAATAGAATTATAAAAAGGATGAATTTAGAAAAACTATACTTAGTAATTTATTCCTATATATCTAAATTAAGGTTTCTATATAATTTTTCAAGAAGCACATTAAAATCAAATGGTTTTGATAAATAATCATTCATTCCTGAGTTAATACATCTCCTCTCTTCATCAGCAGTAGCGTGTGCAGTTAAAGCAATAATGGGTACTTTTGATTTTATTCCAGGAAGATTTCTCACCTTTTCAGTCACTTCATTACCATCCATTTCTGGCATTTGAATATCCATCAAAATAATATCATATTGATTTTCTATTATTTTTTCAAGAGCAATTAACCCATTTTCGGCAATTTCAATTTGTTTATTCCACTTCTCAAAAACTTTTTTTGTTAGAAGTTGATTAATCTTATTGTCTTCAACCAATAAAATATTTTTATTCTCTAAAAAACTAAAATCCAATTGTTTTGCTAATACTCTATTCAAGTCTATACTATTTAATTCTGCTATTTTATATTGAATTCCAAATGAAAACTCGCTCCCTTTTAAAAGTTCACTTTTTACTTTAATAGAGCCACCTTGTAATTCTATTAATTTTCGTGTAATTGTAAGTCCTAAACCCGTTCCTCCAAATTTTCTAGTAGTTTCATTTGATGCTTGATTAAAACTTTCAAATATAGCATCAATTTTATCTTCGGGTATCCCTATTCCGGTGTCAATTACATTAAAAAGAACTAATGTTGACTTGTCGGCCTTCTTCTCTTGATTTACAACTAATTCAACTTGTCCTTGTTCCGTAAATTTTAATGCATTCCCTACAAGATTAATTAATATTTGAGATAATCGTGTTGGGTCACCAATTAATGCATCATTAATTTTAGGATCAATTGTGCTTTTTAGAATAACTTTTTTTTCATTTGAAAGAGGAGATAATAATTCAATAACTGAATTCACTGTTTTTGACAATGAAAATTCAATTGATTCAAATGTCATTTTATCGGCTTCAATTTTAGAAAGATCTAAAATATCATTAATGATAACCATTAAATTTTTTCCTGCTATTTTTATAGCTTCAACACTTTGTTTTTGATTTCCATCCAATTCTGTAAATTCAAGAATACTAGCAAATCCAATAATTCCATTCATCGGAGTACGAATTTCATGACTCATGTTTGTCAGGAACCGCTCTTTAATTCGTACTGAGTTTTCGGCTATATTTTTGGCATGAATTAACTCTTTTTCTGTTTTCTTCTGTTCTGTTATGTCTTGAATGGTTCCTAAAACTTTGAACGGTTTATCACTTTCATCATTAATACAAATAATATATTCGTTTATGTGTTTTATAGTCCCTTTTTTAGTCATAATGCGATGACTAAAACTAACTTCTTCATTATTAGCCTTAACTTCTTCTAGTTTATTTTCAAATAATAAAATATCATTTGAAGAGGTAATACAAGACTTAAAAGTACTCATTGATGGCATCACTGTATTATCTAATTCAAGTATCTTAAACATTTCTTCAGAAAAGAATACCTCGCCATCATTCAAATTGATTTCCCAGCTCCCTATCTTGGCTAACTTTTGAGCCTCAGAAAGTCTTTTGGAATTTATTTTTAAAGCAAATTCAGTTTTTTTACGAAGATTCTGACTTTCAAATAATTTCATAGCATTTCTCACACTATGGGAAATACCATCAGAAGTCAATAGTGTTTTAGGCATATAATCAGAAGCACCAGCTAGAATCGCTTGACTTGCAATTTTTTCATCTCCTTGAGAAGTAATAAAAATCACAGGTGTTTCTATGGCTAAGCTCCTTATTTTTTTAAGGATACTTATTCCATCTGAATCTGGCATCATATAATCTAAAAAGATGAGATCAAAACAAACTGATTCCAATTTTTCAAAACCTTCTTTTGCTGAATAAGCACTTTCAATTTCAGCATTAATATCTGAACGAGAAATAGAACGTATTATAGTAATTGAATCAACTTTATCATCATCAATTATTAATATTTTTAATGGTTTTGTCATATTTTATTATTATCTCTTGGAAACTCAATAATGTCTAAGTATGCATTAAGTATAGAGTAAACTTCAGTTATTTTATCTTTATCCATAGGCTTATGAATAAAGCCAGCAATGTTTAAGTCTAAAGCTTCGTTCTTGTTACTGTCTGAATTGGTTAATACAAAAACTAAGAGGGATTTTAATATTGGATGTTTCCTTATTTTTTTCAATAATTCCATCCCGTTTACTCCTTCTCTATTTATATCTATAAAAATTACTTTTGGTACTGGACTTAATTTAGTATTACCTTGTAACAATGACCATGCCTCAATTTCATTTTCAGCTAAATAAATAATAGACTGATAGTTTAGGCCCAAAAAAATATCTTTTGTGCTTTGAGCATCAATTTTATTATCTACCACAATAATATTCAAATTCTTCATAAATATTATTTTAAAATTTTACATCTCACATAACTGCCAATAATTTTTTAATGTTGAAACAGACATAAGAAATTTTTCAAATGATAATGGTTTAAGAATGTAACCTGCGACATTAAGATCATAGGCTTTAATTTTATCACTGTCTTCATTTGAAGTCGTCATGACAAAAACAGAAATATTTTTCAGTTTCTCCGTTTCTCTAACAATTTTCAAAAATTCAATCCCATTCATTTTCGGCATATTTATATCCAAAATAATAATTCTTGGTAAAGGAACTATAGTATTTTCAAGCATTTCAAGTGCTTCAACACCATTTCCAGCTATAAAAAGAGGATTTTTAATATTATTTTTTAAAAATGCTCTTTTAACATTCATTACATCTACTTCGTCATCTTCAACTAATAAAATGTTTACTAATTTTTCACTCATTTTTTTTATTTTAAAATAAATTTATATTTTTTTATTTGGGCCAATTAAATTTAAAAACGGATCCCCTATCAATACTAGGTGAATACTCCATTTTACCACCTACCCTTTTTATTATTTTATTGCAAATTGTTAATCCTGCCCCTGTAGTTTCTAGAATGTCCTTTGAATTAACGGTATAGAACATATTGAAAATTTTTTCTTTAACTTCTTCTGGAATTCCAGGTCCATCGTCTCTTATAGTAAACTCGTAATTCGTTGCTGATTCATTTACTTCAATAAAGATATTCATTTTCTCTTTATCGTGAAATCGGATTGCGTTATCTAAAAGATTTGTTAGTACTTTTTGTAGTTTCTTACCTAAAGAATTGCTGTTTTCATTTTCAATTGTATACAAAAAATGAAATTCAGCTTTATCTTTTTCTTTTGTCAGTTCGACACAATCCGCTATCATTCGAGGAATATTAAACTCATACATTTCATTATCAAAATTATTGACTCTTGAAAGTTCCAGTAAAGCATTCATCATCATTTCTAGACGTCCAACTCTATTTTTCAACAAACTAAAATTAGCCAAGACCTCATTATTACTAATTCCTTCTAGGTCTTCTTCAATCCAATTAGTAATATTAGTGATAGCTCTCATGGGACTTTTTAGATCGTGGGAAACGATATAAACAAATTCTTCGTGTTCTTTTTTGAGAGCTATTAATTCCTCTTCTTCTTCGTTTACGAATTCCTTCATTTCATTTTATTTAGGGATTGTAAAAATAAAACTTGTTCCGTTACTTTCTAATGATTCAATATATATATCGCCTCCTTTTTCTTCGATTATTTTTTTTACAATTGACAAACCAATTCCTGTACTTTCCTTTTTATCTCTTGCTTCAATTGTTTGGAAAACTCCAAATACTCTTTCCTGATATTCTTTAGGAATTCCAGGTCCGTTATCGCTAATTTTAAATTGATGAAAATCAGGTAATTCAATATAAACACATTCTATTTTACCAATTTCTTTATCATTATATTTTACCGCATTACCAATAATATTACTAAAAACTTGATACAATAAAATTTTGGCATCAAAAATTTGTGGTATTTTATCTGCAATCGAAACTTCAAAATCCTTGTTTGGAACTATCGTTTCTACAATTTGGTCCAACATTAACTTAATATCAATTGTTTCCATTTCGATCTGGGTTCTTCCAATTCTAGAATAATCCAAAACCCCATTAATTAAGTTTTCCATACGCAATATACGACCACGTAATAATCCTAAATTATTTTTTACATCCTCTGGCATTTCTGGCATATCTTCAACAATCCATTCAGCAAGGTTATTGATTGCTCTTAAAGGAGCTTTCAAATCATGCGAAACAACATAAGCAAATTGATCTAACTCTTTATTGTTTTTTTCTAAATCACTTAAAGCATGATTTAAATTTTCTTGAGCTAATTTTTGTTCGGTTATATCTGTACTTATTGCTATATATTGATAGATCTTTCCTTTAGTGTCTAAAAAGGGAACAATTGTAGTTTTTTCCCAATAAAGTGATCCATCTTTTGCCCTATTTCTTATTTCCCCTTTCCAAATTCCTCCATTTACAACAACTCTTAAAATACTTTTTGCAAATTCGAAGGAAAGATAATCTGATATCATCCGTTGATTTTTACCTATCAGTTCTTCTTTATTGAATTTTGAAATAGCGCAAAAATTATCATTTACATACGTAAATACTCCATTAAGATCTGTCACTGACACAATTGCTGACTCATCTAAAGCCGCTCTAATATCATTTACTTCTTTAGATTTTTCTTGAATCTTTTGTTCTGCTATCGTTTTTTCAGTAACATCTTGAACTGAACCTTGAAGCCCCACTATTTCACCCTTTGTATTCTTAAAAGGTCTTCCTATTTCTGATATATATTTTATTCTATTTTCTGGTAATAAAATTCTATAATTTGTATTGTAATCTTCTCCCGTTTTTATGATTTTTTTATCTAATTCATCTAATAACACTAAATCATCCTTATGTATTCTACCTCTATATGATTCATAAAGTTTTCCATCAGGTACATTATCCAATTCAAATATTATAGATTGTCCCTTAGACAACATCAGGTCTTTTGTTACTAAATTAAATTTCCAACTTCCAATTTTAGCGATGTTTTCTGATTCATCTAATAACATATTGCTATTTAATAGATTTAATTCAGCTTCTTTCTCTTTAGAAATATCTTTTGCTATTCCTAAATATCCAGTTACCTCACCCTCATTACTTTTAATGGCAGTTACTGATAACCTCATAGGAAAAGTGGTGCCGTCCTTTCTAACATACGACCATTCTTGGGAATCAGCTATACCAAATTCTCGAGCTTTCACTACAAATGTGTCATATCCAGGCTCGATTACCCTTCCTAATTCAATAGATAACTCTTCCGCTCTTTTTACCACTTCTTCCTTAATATGAAAGATTTCTGGTGTAATTTTACCTTCGACATCCTCCGCTTTATAACCCAAGAGTTTTTCGGCCCCTCTATTAAATTGTTTAATAACACCATCGAGATCTGAAGAAATTATTGAAAATTCAGTTGCATTTAGGATCGCTTTTAAATCAGTTGTAGTAGAAAGTAGCTCCTCTTTGTGCCTATTTTCTATAGTCATGTCCCTAGCAATACAATATAAATTGCCAGTAACTGGATCAGGAGAAGCATTCCAACTAAGTCCTACATATTCTCCTTTTTTGGTGCGATATCGATTTTCAAAACTAATTGTTTTTTCTCCTCTAGCGAGCTTTTCAACTTCTTTGTAAGTTTTATCTAAATCTTCTGGATGAACAAAATTTATAAAGGGGGTTTTCCCCAATTCTTCTTTTGAATATCCCAAAACAGTAGTAAAAGCAGGATTTACACTAACGAACAGCCCATCACTATTGGCGATACCAACCATATCCTTCGATAACTCTAAAAAGTTTTTAAACTCTTTTTGGGCTAGAATAAGTTGCATGTTTTTTCTACGAAGCTGTAGTAAATTTATAACTTGATTTGCTAATAATTGAAGTGCATTTTTCTGCATATCCGTGAGCGTCCTTGGTATAGTATCAATTACACAAAGTGTTCCTAGATTAAATCCTTCATGATCCTTAAGCGGTGCTCCCGCATAAAACCGAATATCAGGATTTCCAGTGACTAATGGATTATCTGAAAATAATGTATCCTCTAATGCATTTTGAACTTCATAAACCTCATCTCCCATTATAGCGTATTGACAAAAAGAAATAGCTTTTGGAGTTTCTTTTGCTTTCAATCCAACACTTGATTTAAACCATTGTCTGTCTTTATCTAAGAGGCTAACTAATGAGATTGGTGTATCACAAATATAAGAAGCCAATTTTGTAATAGAATCAAACTCTTTTTCAGTCAAAGAATCCATTACTAAATAACTTTCTAGTGCCTGTAACCTATCTTTTTCATTAGATGGAGTAGGTAATTCTTTCATATAAAATGAATTAGATTATTTGAAATTAAATCAGAATATGGGGTATTTATTCTAATTAATATTTGTATGCATTAAAATACATTGGTCTTTACAAAAATAAAATTAATTTCCAATTATACATGTATTTAGAGTTATAATATCCTAATAATTAAATTTTTAAAGCTTCTTAAATTCATAGTTACATATTCTAAGGCATGTATTATTTCGATAATGGATTTTAACTGTTTCGATATCAAATGAATAAATTCTAGTTTTACTATTTATTATTTAAAATATTTAAAAAACACCCAAAGTTTATAATTCACTACAAAAACAACATAAATACTTACAAAACAAGCTATTATGACTAAATTATATTCAAAAAAAATCATAATTTAACATTGAAAAAAAAATATTTGCTTAAATTTACGATATGTCCCTTTTATACAAGAAACAGGAATATCCTCTTGTATTTATCCGTTTCTAATGAACCCTAATTTGCTTTGAATCCCTTTTAGAATTTTTCTATATATGGCTTAGTCAATCTGTTATTCATTTGTTTTTTAAGTTAGAATACCAACCACCTTACATTTTAAATATTTAAAACGATATGGAAAATTCAAAACTTATTCTTTTTTTCGACCAAATTAGCATAACGGATATTGAAATTGTGGGAGGTAAAAATGCCTCATTAGGTGAAATGTATAATCAATTGAATCCTTTGGGTGTAGCTATTCCTAATGGTTTTGCTGTTACTGCCAATGCATATCGTTTTTTTAGAAAAAAAAACCATCTTGAAGACACCTTAAACGAATTACTCTTTTCACTTGATACAAAAAATTATTCGAATCTTTCCGAAATTGGGAAAAAAGCAAGGCAAATTATTTTATCAGCTAAGATTCCAGATACCATTAAAACTGAAATTGATACTGCATACCAATTGCTTTGTAAGCAAACAGGTATTGACAATGTAGGCGTAGCGGTCCGAAGTAGCGCAACTGCTGAGGATTTACCTACAGCTAGTTTTGCAGGGCAAATGGAGTCTTTTTTAAATATTTCAGGAAAGGAACAATTATGGGACGCTTTACTTCATTGCTATGCCTCCCTTTTTACAGATCGCGCCATTAAATACCGCCATGACATGAATTTTACTAAAATAGATATTGCTATTTCGGTAGGTGTTCAACAAATGGTTCGAAGTGATAAAGCATCATCCGGCGTGGCTTTTACCATCGATCCGGATACAGGTTTTCAAAATACAATTATCATTAATGGTTGTTGGGGATTAGGGGAAAACATTGTTAAGGGAACAATTACTCCAGATGAATGGATGGTTTTTAAACCCACTTTACAAAATAAAAACTTCAACCCTATACTAAAAAAACGTTGTGGAAGGAAAGAGTTCACCATGATTTATACCGAAAAATCAAAAATAAGCTCTGCCGAAAATACCATTGTAAATATCTCTACTCCAATAGAAAAACAAAACCAATATGCATTGAATGATAGTGAAGTAATACAACTAGCGCAATGGTGTAAAACAATAGAACTACATTACAAGAAACCAATGGATATTGAATGGGCAAAAGACGGTATAAATAATCAGTTATACATAGTGCAAGCAAGACCAGAAACCATTTATGGGACAATTAAAAGGAAAATAAGAGAAATTTATAAACTCAAGGAAAAAGGGACTTTAATAACGCAAGGAATAGCTCTTGGGGACAAAATTGCTAGCGGTAAAGCTCGAATTCTTAATAATCCTCAAGAAGGTAATTTATTACTTGAAGGTGAAATCCTAGTGACTGATATGACCAATCCCGACTGGGATCCAATAATGAAAAAAGCTTCGGCTATCATTACCAATAAAGGGGGGCGTACCAGCCACGCCGCGATTGTAGCTCGAGAACTAGGAACCGTTGCTGTGGTGGGAACTGGAGATGCAACTCAATGTATAAAAAACGGGCAATTAGTTACCGTTTCCTGCGCCGAAGGTAAAGAGGGCAATGTATATAATGGTCAGTTAAAATGGGAAGTGACTGAGCATGATTTTAGTCAATTAGCAATGCCCGAAACAGAGCCCATGTTTATCCTTGCTGATCCTGAGCGCGCGTTCGAGCTCAGTTTTTATCCAAATAAAGGTGTGGGTTTAATGCGAATGGAATTTGTCATTTCAAACGTTATAAAAATTCATCCATTGGCATTATGTGAACCTGAAAAAATAACTGATAAAACTATAAATGCAGAAATTCAAACACTTACAAAAGGCTATCAAGACGGCAAAAAATATTTTATAGATCAATTGGCCGAAGCTGTAGCTACTGTAGCCGCTGCATTCTACCCCAAAGAAGTTATTGTTCGCATGAGTGATTTTAAAAGCAATGAATATGCAAATCTTATTGGTGGAAAATATTACGAACCTAAAGAGGAAAATCCCATGATTGGTTTTCGTGGCGCCTCTCGTTATTACAGTGATTTTTATCGAAAAGGATTCGCTTTAGAGTGCAAAGCCATGAAAAAAGTGAGAAATCAAATGGGTTTAAAGAACGTGAAATTGATGATTCCTTTTTGCAGAACAATTGAGGAAGGGGAAAAAGTACTTGCCGAAATGGCAAAAAATGGCTTAACCCAAGGCGAAAACAATCTAGAAATTTATGTTATGATTGAAATTCCGAGTAATGTCATCTTAGCCGATGAATTTGCTACTCTTTTTGATGGATTTTCGATTGGGTCCAATGATTTAACACAACTTACATTGGGTTTAGACCGAGATTCTGAATTGGTAAGTTATTTATTTAGCGAACAAAATTTAGCTGTAAAAACTTTAATCAGAGAAACAATAAGTGCTGCCAAACGCAATAAGATAAAAGTGGGGCTTTGCGGTCAAGCCCCAAGTGATATTCCAAAATTCGCACAGTTTTTAGTCGAAGAAGGAATTGATAGTATTTCCTTTAATCCAGATGCCTTAATAAAAGGAATTGAAAATATATTGGAAGCCGAAAAGAAAAATAAAGTACGCCTATAAGTAATCAAAAAAAAGAAATTATGGTCAAAAAAATTAAAGAATCAAGATTGAAAATAAACTACTGTATCGAGTTTATTTTTTATATAAAACCTTTCTAAAATACTAGTCTATAACAACTAAAAATCGCTATTCCTGTTGTTTTATTTCAAATTAATTATTAATAACTAAACCTATTTAATATGCAGACTTACGAAGTAAATTTAAAATGTAAAGACAATAGAAGCGGATTTTTAATTTCATCCGTATTTCCTCAAAATTCAGAAAAAGAGACACCGCTTGAGTTACCAAAAACGATGAAAGATATCTGGTCTCCCGAGCATTTATTGCTTTCCTCTTTAAACAGCTGTCTAATGACTACTTTTTTATCCAAAGCCGAAAATGCTAATATTCAATTTGTAAGTTTTGAAAGTAGTTCCAGCTGTTCTATTGAAGTCATAAAAGGAAAAAATATAATAAGTGAAATTACGCTAAGACCAAAAGTAGTTATTCCCTATTTCCAAAATCCAGAACAGGTTAAATACATTTTGGAAATGAGCAAAAATTCCTGTTTGATTTCAAACATCATTAAAACAAATATTAGATTAGAACCCGAAGTAAGTATTGAACTCACACTCATTTCTAAAGAAGAAAAATATGATTTTGGATAAAAACAAAAAATTCTAAGAGCCCCAAAAGTATTACAACTAACCTCTGATTATGTGGTTATTACCAACTGTAAAAGGCTTACCTTACTATTTGAATAACAAATTGAAGCCAATATAATTACAATTCTTATGGGTTGTGTTAAATAAAATACCAAAATCATGAAAATATTAATGTACAGCACCTTCGACTTTGAAAAACCATTTATAGAAAAAGCTAAACATGGCAAGCTAGAATTAGTTTATACTTCTAAAAACCTAAACCATGATACAGTGGATCTAGCTAAAGGTTTTGAAGGGATATCTCTTTTTACATCAGATATTGCAAATAGTACAATGCTAGAAAAATTGTACCATTTGGGAATAAAATACATTGCTTTACGTACTGTGGGCCATGATCATATTGATTTAAAAAAAGCTAGGTCATTAGGAATAAAAGTTGCAAATGTGCCTGAATACTCCCCTTTTTCGATTGCTGAACATGCAGTTGCTTTACTTATGGCACTAAACAGGAAAATAGTTCTAGGTCAAAAACTAATGGAAATGGGAGATTATCGTTTGGATAATTTGGTAGGTTTTGATCTACATGGAAAGACAGTGGGCATTATTGGAACTGGAAAAATAGGTAGCGCTTTTGCTAAAATAATGCACGGATTTGGATGTACCCTTCTCGCCTATGATCCCTTTATAAATGAAGAACTGATTCAACAAACCAAAATTCGGTATTGTAATTTAGAAGAATTATGTCAAAGTGCAGATGTGATTTCCATCCATTGCCCATTGAATGTAGATTCTAAATATATGTTTAATAAATCCATTTTTTCTCAAATGAAAAAAGGGGTTGTTTTTATAAATACGGCGCGCGGAATGATTGTGAATACTGAGGATTTAATAGAGGCTATCAACAAAGGTATTATTAGCGCAGTAGGTCTTGATGTTTATGACAAAGAAAGACCTATCTTTTTTAAAAACCACATTAGTGAAAAATTTACGGATCATGTGTATACGATTCTTCGTTCTCTTCCCAACGTATTAATTACGGGGCATCAAGGGTTTTTATCTAACGAAGCCTTACAGGGAATCGCAAATACTACTATGGCCAATTTAAATGCTTGGGCGTACAATAGTATTTGTGAAAACGAACTTGAAAAATGATATCCTAAAATAAAAGCAAATCCCAAAAATTTTTACTAAAAATAACTTCTGATAAATTAGTGCTTACTTCCAGTTATTGAAGCACAAAACTATTCGCACTAAAAGAATAAATCCAATCGACACTTTAATAGCAAGTATTATTCAAATAAATCAGTTTTGAATAATACCAAAATTCTTAATAAACAATACCGACTATTCTTCAGAAAAAAGTCGTAAATTAGTAACGCATTGATTCCCATAATCTTTCGCTTAAACCTGCATTTTTTGATTTTCATAATTGACACATTTTTTTTCTAATTATGCTTTTTAAAGCATTTAAAAAAAAGAGAAATGAAAGGATCATTTAAACTTGGAAAAGTAGCAGGAATTGGTTTGTTCATTCATTGGACCTTCTCATTACTACTCCTATTTATCATATTTGTCAATTACCGTTCAGGATATAATATCCTTCAAATAACGTGGTCTATTGCTTTTATTCTTTCTATATTTATTACTGTTGTTTTACATGAATTAGGTCATGCTTTAGCAGCAAAAAACTATGGAATTAAAACCAAAGATATTACGTTGCTTCCTATTGGCGGATTAGCCAGGTTAGAAAAACTTCCCGAAAAACCAATAGAAGAATTAATCGTTGCATTTGCTGGTCCGATGGTCAATCTTTTTTTGGCACTATTGACCAGTTTTTTTGTTACAGTACCCGAAAATGAAGAACTTCTTATGACTCAATTATCAGGAGGAATTAACTCGCACAACTTCCTCTTGAATTTCTTAATCGTTAATTTAGCGTTAGCTATTTTTAATTTAATTCCAGCATTCCCAATGGATGGAGGGCGCATTTTAAGAGCGCTCTTGGCATTTAAATTTCAACGACATACTGCAACTAAAATTGCAGCTCGAATAGGCCAATTATTAGCAATAGGTTTTATATTTATTGGTTTTTTCTCCAATCCGTTTTTAATTTTCATAGGCATTTTTGTCATTTTGGGTGCGCAAATGGAAACCGAATATACTGCCTCGAAATACCTTCTTAAAGGCTACACAGTGCGGGACGTAGTCATGAAACAATACCAAACTATTGATGCAAATCAACCCATAAAAAGAGCTATAGAATTACTTTTAGACAGTCAATCCAAGATTTTTTTAATAACCGCGAATAGCCAACCTGTAGGAACCCTAAATAGAGATCAAATAATAATAGCTCTTTCTGAAAAAGGCGAGAATACTCCCATAGTCAATGCGATGAACAAAAACTTAGTTTTCTTAAATATAGAAACTCTACTTGCGGATATTTTTGAGTTGGTTTATCATAATAAATCTAATTTGATGTTAGTCATGGAGAACAATCAACTTGTGGGTACTTTGGATACTGAAAATCTTTTAGAGTTTATATTAATTAAAGAAGTAAAACAAAAAGGTGCTTATGCTAATTAACAATTACATTAAAAACGACATAGAAAAGGTAAAATTAGTTCATAGTGGAACCGATTATTTTTCACGTTTAGAATATATAATCCAAGAAGCAAAATATGAAATTCATCTTCAATATTATATCTTTAAGAATGATTCTATTGGAAATAAAATCTTACAAGAATTAAAAAAAGCAGCAGTACGCAGGGTAAGAATCTATATTTTATTAGATGGTTTTGGTTCCTTTTCGTTTCCCAAAGATGTAATTGAGGAATTAACAAAAACTGGAATTAATTTTCGTTTTTTTTCTCCATTCCTATCCTCAAGCTCTTTATATATGGGCCGAAGATTACATCATAAAGTTGTTGTTGCGGATGACCAGGTAGTGTTAATTGGAGGAATTAATATAGCTGACAAATATGTGGGGTCCAAAGAAAATGGGGCCTGGCTCGATTATTCAGTGCAAATAAATGACGTGAAAATTGCAAAAAAACTGCAATTACTTTGTAGAGACTTATTCTTTAAGAAAAAGTACTTCTTCAAAAGAAAAATAGAATCTGTCTTTAATTCAGGGGAAGAAACTGCTGTCAGTATACTACAAAATGATTGGCTGAAAAGTAAAAACGAAATATACAATGCCTATATAGGTGCTTTTACACATGCTGAAAAAGAAATCACCATTGTGGGTAGCTATTTTTTGCCAGGTCGAAGACTTAATAATGCAATTAAAAAAGCAGCAAAAAACAAAGTAAAAATAAGATTAATCTTATCTGGAAAATCAGATGTTCCACTTTCTAGAAGAGCGACTTACCATATTTATTCTACGTTACTTACCCATAACATCGAATTGTATGAATGGAATAAAACAATACTTCATGGAAAAGCGGCCATTGTCGATAATTATTGGACAACTATTGGCTCATTTAATCTCAATAATTTAAGTTGTTATGGAAGTTTAGAAATGAATGTTGAAATCAAATCCATCCCATTTTCAAATACATTTCAACACCATCTAGATGAAATCATTTCACAAAGCCATAGAATAACACCTAAATCATTAAAAAAAGGAACAATGATTTCCCGTTTAAAAAATTATTTATCCTACTGGACCGCCAGGTTCATTCTTAATTTTGTTACCTATTTCCCAAATAAAAAATTTAAAAAATACTACTAAATATCCAAAAAAAATAGGGAACTCCAATAGCCGTTAAAATTCCATTATTATAGCAATTCACTCTAGTTTGTTAAATAATCGTATGGGTTTTTAATTTTTATATTAAAAATTTTAACGATTTGTTAATAGTATTAAACGCATAAAAACACAAATATGTATATATTTACTATCCAATAAATTAAACAAACAATTATGAAGCATTTTTACTTAAAAAGGCAGTTCTTTCTTGTAGCTGTATTTACTTTTTTAAGTGTGATTTCCTTTGCTCAAGTTCCTACGTATTATAATGGAGCAAACATTAGCCAAACTGGAGATGCCTTAAAATCAAATCTTTCTAACCTAATAACCACTACACATACGACAAAGTTGTCGTATACACCTGGAGTTTGGGATGCATTAAAACAAACAGATTTAGATCCAAACGATCCAACAAAAGTTTTACTGATTTATGGTTATAATGATAGTGATTCTGATGTTACAAATGACCGAACTCGTTCTAAAGATCAAAATGGTGGAAACCAAGGCGATTGGAATAGAGAGCACATTTTTGCCAAATCATTAGGAAACCCTAATTTAGGTACTGATGGCCCAGGAAGTGATGCACATCATTTACGAGCTGCAGATGTTACTTTGAATGCAACTAGAAATAACTATCCCTTTGGTGATGGATCTGGAAATGCTAAATTAGTTAATGGTGCCTGGTATCCAGGAGATGAATGGAAAGGTGATGTTGCCCGTATGATTATGTACATGCACTTGCATTATGGTGCTCAATGTCTTCCTAGTGCCGTGACCATCAGTTCACAAAACTACAGTGTTGATATGGCTGATATTCTATTAGAATGGAATGTTGAAGACCCTGTTTCTCAAGTAGAAATCAATAGAAATACAATATTAGAAGGAGTTCAAGGAAATAGAAATCCTTTTATTGACAACCCTGCTTTTGCTACAGCAATTTGGGGAGGACCACAAGCTCAAAATAGATTTGATGGAAGTGTACAATTAGATACTGAGGCACCATCTGTTCCAGCAACTTTATATGCTACTAATACAACCCAAACTGGAACAACTTTAACTTGGGTTCAATCAACAGATAATGTTGGTGTTTTGGGCTATCGAATTTATAATGGAACAGTACAAATTGCTTCATCATCAACAGCTAGTTATGTTTTAACTGGATTAACAGCGAATACAAATTATACCTTGTCAGTAAAAGCATTTGATGCAGCTGGAAACAATTCAACTGCTAGTAATAGTGTAGCGGTAACGACTCTAGTTAGTACGCCACCTACAACTCCAGCAACTTCTGTTGTTTTCATTAACGAAATTCATTATGATAATGCAGGTGCTGATGTGGGTGAAGGTGTTGAAATTGCTGGAACTGCAGGAACCGACTTAACAGGTTGGAGCATTATTCCTTATAATGGAAATGGTGGTGCATCGTACACTCCTATAGGAAGTTTATCCGGTGTAATTCCGAATCAATCTAATGGATTTGGAACTATTTTCGTAGCCATAAGTGGATTACAAAATGGAGCTCCTGACGGACTTGCATTAGTAAATAACTTAGGAAATGCAATTCAGTTTTTAAGCTACGAAGGCTCATTTGTTGCTACTAATGGTCCCGCAATCGGAATGACAAGCACGGATATTGGCGTTTCTCAAGCTGGAACCGAAGCAGTTGGTTTATCATTACAACTGAAAGGGACTGGAAATCAATACAGTGATTTTACATGGCAAACCTCTGTAGCAAGCACGTATGGAAGCATCAATAACGGGCAATCATTCTCTACGGTTATCGAGCCTCTCGCGGCACCAACAAATTTTGTCGCTAGTAACATCACACAAACCGCGACTAATTTATCATGGGATGCAGCTACCTCTGCAGTATCGTATGAAATTTATAGTGGAACTACTCAACTAGGAGCTACAACATCAACTACTTTTGACCTGACTGGGCTAACGGCTAATACGGTTTACAACTTAACAGTAGTAGCTTTAGATGCTGATGATAATTCTTCTGAAGCAAGTAATATAGTTACTATAACAACCTTAAACAATACTACGCCTACTCCAGCTGGAGCTGTTTTTATCAACGAAATTCACTATGATAATTCAGGGACAGATGTTGAAGAAGGAGTTGAAATTGCTGGTCTTGCAGGAACCGACTTAACAGGATGGAAAATTATTCCTTACAATGGTAATGGTGGTGCTTCTTATACTCCAATAGGTAATTTATCTGGTAGTATTCCAGATCAATTAAATGGTTATGGTACTGTATCTGTAACTATAGCAGGATTACAAAATGGTTCTCCTGACGGAATTGCATTAGTAGATGCAAATAATAATGTAATTCAGTTTTTAAGCTACGAAGGTAGTTTTACTGCTACCAATGGTCCTGCTGCAGGAATGACAAGTACTGATATTGGTATCATTGAAGCAAGTACTGCAACTGTTGGAAATTCACTTCAGCTAGTGGGTAAAGGAACAAAATATGCTGATTTTACATGGGAAGCAGCTGTAAGTACTTTCGGAAAAGTAAATAAAGGACAAAAATTTGGTGATTTAGTTTTCATCAATGAGATTCATTATGACAATGCAGGAACAGATGTTGGTGAAGCAGTTGAAATTGCCGGTTATGCCGGAACTGACCTAACTGGATGGAGCATTATCCCTTATAATGGTTCAGGTGGAGCAAGCTATACCCCAATAGGAAATTTATCTGGTAGTATTCCAGATCAATTAAATGGTTATGGTACTGTATCTGTAAACATTGCTGGATTACAAAATGGTTCTCCTGACGGAATTGCATTAGTAGATGCTACTGGAAAAGTAATTCAGTTTTTAAGCTACGAAGGTAGTTTTACCGCTACTAATGGTCCTGCTGCAGGAATGACAAGTACAGATATTGGTATTGCAGAAGCAAGTACAGCTGCACTAGGAACTTCATTACAATTAATAGGAGCAGGATATAACTATGCTGATTTTACTTGGCAAGCAGCCAATACTACTTTTGGAGCTATAAATAAAGGACAATTTTTTGGTGATGCTTCTGATATTTTAGTTGTAATTCCAATTGCTGAAGCAAGAAGTAAAGCAGATGGCGATATTGTAACTGTAACTGGTGTTTTAACTGTTTCAGACCAATTTGCTGGATCAGCTTACCTCCAAGATGCTACTGGAGCGATAGCCGTTTTTGACAAATCAGTACATGGTACTGGACTTTTCAAAATAGGAGATTCTATCACTGTTACAGGAACTAGAAGTTCCTACAGCGAGCAAGTTCAAATAAGCCCTGTAAGTGCGGTTACTAATAACGGATTACCTAATCAACCTATTTCGCCAGTTACTATCACTTTGAGTGAAATGGCAAACCACCCAGCTGAATTAGTAAGAATAGAAAATACGACTTTCCCTAAGCCTGGTGCTATTATGTTTGGTAATTCAAACACTGATATTACAGATGCAAGTGGAACAGCTCAATTGAGAATTGATGCAGATGTAAGTGATCTTACCGGTTTTGCACAACCTGAAAATTGTTCAGAAATAATAGGTGTAGTTGGAAATTATTTTGCCACTCAACAACTGTTACCTCGAATGAGAACTGACTTCCCGTGTGCCGATAAATACCAACAAACAGGAAGTGATTTAAATATTTCAAAAGACAAAACTTTAGATATTGCCACTTGGAATATGGCGTGGTTTGGTGATGAAACTAATTCACCTGCTGCAGGAAAAATTAATTCAGATGCGATACAAAAAGACGCAGTCAAAAATGTTTTGCAACAATTAGATGCTGATATTTATGCGGTAGAAGAAATATCTGATGATGTTTTATTTGCTCAAATGGTTAGCGAAATGAATGATTACAGTTATGTTTTATCTGAAGCAACTTCCTACCCAAATGATTTTAGTAGTCCAAAACAAAAAGTTGGTTTTATTTATAAAAACAAAACCGTTACACCTGTAAGTACCAAAGTACTATTAGAAACCATTCATCCTTATTATAATGGTGGCGATGTTTCTGCATTGGCTAATTATCCTGATGCTGATAAATCACGCTTTTTTGCTAGTGGTAGATTGCCCTTTATGATGACTGCAAATGTTACAATTGATGGAAATCAAAAACAAATCAATATCATTGATCTTCATGCTAGAGCAAATACAAGTGGTGATGCCCAAGGCAAATATGACATGCGTAAGTTTGATGTAGAAGTTTTAAAAGACACCTTGAATGCACAATATCCGGATGCTAACTTAGTATTACTAGGAGATTATAACGATGATGTAGATTACACCGTTTCAGATGTTCCTACAACTGTTTCTAGTTATGAAGCATATGTAAATGATAGCGCAAACTTTAGTGTTGTTACAAAATCATTAAGTGAAGCAGGATTTAGATCGTATGTGACCTATGAAAATATGATTGATCATATTACACTTTCAAATGAACTTGCGGATTTATACATCAATGAATCAGCAAGAGTACACTATGAATTTTACACGAGCGATTATACTAAAACAGCCTCTGACCACTTCCCTGTTTCAGTAAGATTACAATTAAAAGAATTGACGCTTGACGCTAGTAATACAATAGATATAACTTGCAATGGCGAAGCTAATGGTACTGCTTCTGTATCTGTTTCAGGCGGAATTGCACCATACACTTATACTTGGAATATTGGTGAAATTACCAACACAAACTCTATATCAAATCTTGATGCGGGAACTTATAGTGTAACTGTAAAAGATATTTTAAATAATGAAGTAGTTGCAACATTTACTATAAATGAGCCTTCAATAATTGAAATTCCTGAAACTGAATCACCAACTGTATATTACGGGTATACAAATTCTTCTTGTACAACGCTAACTGCAGGCAATGTAACTGGAGGTATATTACCTTATTCATATACATGGAGTAATGGAGCTACGACAAGCAGTATTAATGTATGTCCAAGCGCAACAACAACTTTTACATTAACTGTTACAGATGCTAATGGTTGCTCATCAGTATCCGAAAAAGCAGTAAATGTAATTGACGTAAATTGTGGTTCTAACCCAAAAAACCCTAAAGTTGCATTATGTCACAAAGGGAAAACAATATGTATTGATGAAAATGCAGTTGCCTCTCATTTAGCACATGGTGACGTTTTAGGAAGTTGCGATACAGCAATTGAGGATGTAAAAATCACAGCTGTAAACGTTTTTCCAAATCCATTTGTAAGCCAAATCAATGTGGAAATTAATAGCTCATCTATTGCAAAAGTAGATTTTCAAATTTATAATTTCTTTGGACAATTAGTCAGCCAATCATCTCATAACATTACTTCAGGAAAATCAACTGTAAATCTACAATTAGCTGATTTAAGAAGAGGATTCTATTTCCTAAAAACAGTAGTTAATGGAAACATAAAACATATTAAATACCTTGTAAAGAACTAATTATTTCAACAAGTTAGATTGAGATAATTTGTTTTTATCTAAAATTAAAGCCTCCAAAATAATTGTTTTGGAGGCTTTTCATTTTAAGTCGTAACAAAAAAAAATCTGCACAGATTATACTAAAATGTAAATAAAAAATTGTAAATTTATGTAGAGATACACCCCATTAATCGTTTGATATTATAATACTTACAAATTAAAAACATCTTAATTGATGCTTTAAATACTTTGATATTATGGAACCAAATATAAAAGTAAAACAAAAAAAAGAGGAATGGATTACAAAGGATCTAAAAAGTAAAATCCCAAAATTAGATTCAAAAACCATTTATATTCCAAATCAGAATAAGTTGTCATTTTGATTTATTTTTAAAATTACGTTGGCTAAGCTAACTTTGGAGCAGTGAGTCACTGTTCTGTAATTGAATGTTTTTTCAAGCACTGGGTTTAAAAGGCTCTCCGCAGAGCTCCGAACCTTTTAAACCCGTATTCCTAATTGGAGTGAGTGACATAAAAGTCCTCACTCCATTAACGATTTTAAAGCTATGGATTTTGCTCAATACAAAGAAACTTTCATGAAAGAAGCCACAAAAATAGGCTACTCTAAACAAAACATAAATCGTTGTTTGAATTATGCTGAGCCATTGTTTTCAAACAATGTTCCTGTTATTTATAACTCTTCCCACTTAACCTTACTTGTAGGATATAAAAAAGAATACATAAAAAAAGCCGCATTACACACCAAATATTTTTATCGTGATTTTGAGATTACAAAAAAGAACGGAAAAAAAAGAGCCATTTCAGAACCACTCCCAAGTTTAAAAGAAATACAACATTGGATTTTAAAAAACATCTTATATAAAATTCCTATTAGCCCATTTGCAAAAGCATATAGACCTAATGTAAGTATTTTAGAGAATATAAGATTTCACAAAAACCAACCTAAAGTATTCACCCTTGACTTAGAAAATTTTTTTCCATCAATTAAAATTGAAAGTGTAGAGCAAATATTTTTAGAAGTGGGTTATTCAAAAAGCATTTCAAATCTACTTTCACAACTATGTACTAAAGATGGTTTTTTACCACAAGGTGCACCAACAAGTCCTTATCTTTCAAACCTCATTTTTAAAAAAGCTGATATGGCTATTGCTGATTACTGTATACAACATAAAATAAGATATACCCGTTATGCCGATGATTTGAGTTTTTCAGGAAATTTTGACGAAAAAAAATTACTCGAAAAAGTAACCGACAATATTCAAGTAATGGGATTGCAAATCAATGCTGCAAAAACAAATCTTATGACTCCAAATATGAGACAAACTGTCACAGGTATTGTTGTCAATGAAAAACCACAAGTCGTTTTCCATAAACGCAATAAATTGAGACAAGCCATGTATTATATCATGAAATTTGGTATTGATGAACATCGGGAATACAAAGAAATAGATCAGGTTCACTTTCTAGAACATCTCTTGGGAAAAATAAATTTTGTTTTGCAAATCAATCCAAAAGATCATGAATTTATCGGTTACAAATCACATCTTATCGAATTAAAAGAAAAGCAAAAAGCAAGAATGATAAAAACAGAATTACTACTGATGTAAAAAGCAATATGAACAACTAATAATAGTAGAAAAGCCCTTTATTGGGCTATTTTTATTTCGCTTCCTCTCTCAAAATGAAAATTTTAGACTAAATTCACAATTCAACACCCTTTTTTCGTTTCAGGAAAATTAGAGCCCTATCACAACAATACAAAGTTGAAATCACTAAAAAACCCTTATTTAATGAAATCAAAAACTCAGTTATTTATTGCGCTATGGCAAGAAGGTAGAACTAGATTTACAAAGCAATTAGATTTAATTATAGAAAATGATTTGAAAAAGAAATTGGCAACTTCGCCCAATAGCCTTGGTTTTCTTATTCGCCATATTAGTGATGTTGAGTTGCTTTTTACAAAAAATATATTTGGTGCAAGCGAAGTTAAAGTAATTGCAAAAACAGTAATTGCAAAAAAGGATACCGGTGAATGGACCAACCTATCCGAATTAAAAGAATACTCCCATTATGCCTATCAAAATTTATTAGCTATACTTGAAAAACAAACGGATACCGACTGGGATACCTCTATTACTACGTCAGAATTTGGCACAAAGACAAAAGCTGAAGCCCTAGGAAGAATTGTATCCCATACTGCTTATCATGCTGGACAAATGTCCATCATTAATAAATATGGAACCAGTACCTAATTCATTGTTCTGCTAAATAGGAATTACTTTAGCTCCAATTTTTCTGAAATGAAAATGAAAATGAGGGATTAATGCGATGCCTAGCATAATTAAAAATATTACAATCCCCATAAAATAATAGTAATCCCTTGCGAACAAGGTATTAGTATGAATAGCAACTGCTTTACCTAACAATTTTTTAGCCACAACTTTAGCTTTCATTGCCGAAGCTCCGTTGGCAAGTGCTGCATTTTCATACAATTGCAAACGCTTACTCGATTCATAATTTAAAGTAGTAACTGAGTTGCCTAACTCATGATAATGCACACTTACTTGTCGTAGATTCATAAAAGAAATTAGCGCTAAACTCACAGTAAAAGCAAAAAATCGGAAAGAAACACCACTCAATGAGGCAGAAAAACTTTTAGATTCTGGTACTGATGCAATTGTAAACATAACGATAGAAAGCATTAAAATTCCATTTCCTAAACCTTGAAAAAACAGCGGTAATAAAACACTTTCTTCATTGGCCTGCGAGCCAAAAATAAAAAACATTTGAATATGATAGAGTAATAAAAAAGCGAATCCTGTAAGCCAAATTAAGCGCATATTTCTTTTACTTAACAGGAAACGAGCCGTTAATGCAATTCCTACAACAATTCCTAAAGCATTAAAAAACATAATGTAAGCATAATGATACGAATCTAATCCCATATCATTAAAAAGAAATGTGTTTGCAGCACTCAAATCTCCTTTACAAATATAATACAGTACGAGTAGCGCTCCACCTATTCTAAAATTTCTAAATTTGTAAATAGTTAAATCTATAAACGGACGCTTATTTTTTTGCTGCATGATAATAAAAGTAGCAAGTAATAACATTATTGTCCCTAAACAAACCCAAATACGAATACTTTCAAACCAATTGTAATATTGTCCATACAAAAGAACATAGGCAATTAATGTTAGTAGAGAACTATAAATCACAAAACTTTTCCAATCCAATTGATGTAAGGGAAACCTTTTACTATGCAAACGTATGTTAGTTTTAAGACAAAGAAATAGTAATAATACTCCTGGAATTTGAACATAAATAATGGCAAGATACATTACATTAAAATCATAGTTTTGAAATACATAAGCATCAAACAAGTATGTAAAAGCATTCGAAATAAGTAGCGTTCCGTAAAAAACAGCATACCCTAATACTCTGGAGCGCTCTGAATGAAATTGAGAAAAAATTAAACTTAATGTAATTCCAATCATTGCAACAGTAACTGCTCCACCTAAAAATCGTAAAATAAAGAAAAGTAGCGCGTCATTAGTATTATACAATACTAAATTGATAGCCGTGAACAATAAAACACTCATTAGAAAATACGTTTTGGAAGCAAAATAGCTAAAAAACCTTCTTTCTAATGGAAAGAAACTGGCAATTCCAACATAATATAAAACGATGGAGAATTGGATATCAGTAGGATCCAGACCGTAATAACTGGCAGCACTATTAATTCCTCCAATGTAACCTGCTAACATGGATACCGCTGGCAGAATTACTAAAAAAATAACCGCTTTAATTAACCATTTGGGAACCCAACTTTTAAATATGTTTGATGACTGATCCATGTAAACTATTATAATTTAGGAATCAATACCTCAGCATTCATCCCTGCACGTAGATTATTTGTTTTAGCAACAGCATCTGTCAAAAGAATTCGAACTGGAAATCGTTGAATAATTTTTACAAAATTTCCCGTAGCATTGTCTGGTGGTAAAAGCGAGAAACGAGATCCTGTAGCTGGCGCAAGCGACTGTATTTTACCATGATAGGTTTCATCTGAATAAGCATCAACTTTAATCACTACTTCCTGCCCTTCTTTCATATTGGCAATTTGGGTTTCTTTAAAATTAGCTACAATCCATTTTCCCTGGTCTTGATCTACAATGAATCCTAAAGTTTGTCCTTTTTGAATTAATTGTCCTACCTGCAAGGTTTTGTCACCCATAATTCCATCTGCGGGAGCCGTAATAACAGCATAAGTCAAATTGAGTTTTATATTCTCGACTATAGCTTCTCTCTGCTGTACATTTGCTTTAGCAACGGCCAATTGAGAATCGACATCATTTATTCTCCCCCTGGCTGTTTTATAGGTATTTTGAACTGCTTTGTACTCTGATTTTGCAATTTCAAAACTCGTTTTTATGGCTTCAAAATGCTGTTGTGTAACCGCTTCCTCATCCAATAGTTTTTTATATCTATTAAATTCTTGCTCTTGCTGCCACAATTTAGCTCTAGATGCAGCAATACTTGCCTCACTTACTGAGGCACTACTAGTTGTTGTTACAGCATTACTTTCTAATACTAATAATGAAGCTTTTGCTGAACTCAATATGGCTTCGGCTTCTTGTAATTGCATTAGCGTTTCATTTTTATCTATCACAAACAAGGTATCTCCTTTATGAACTCTTTGATGATCTCTAAATTTAATTTCCTGCACAAAACCTGTTGTACGGCTCAATATAGGATTTATATATTCTTCTACTTGTGCATCATTAGTTTCTTCATATCGATACATTTTTACCAGTGTATAACCACCATAAACTAACAATAAAATTAATACTATAGAGGCAATGCTATAGGTAATCTTAACCGTTATCCTGTCAATACGTTCGTGTTTTTCTGTTATTGTAGCCATATTATAGGTCTCCTGTATTTTTTAAAAGTTCGTAATAATGTAATTGTTCTGATATTTTGGCTGAAATGAGCTCGAATTGGGCTTGTAACAATTGAGTATCTGCATCCAATAAATCAGTAATTAAAGACAATTGGTTAAAATAAGTTTGATTGAGAATTCGGTAATTCTCTGTCGCTTGTTTTATATTCAATTGTAGTTCTTCAATTTTTTCTTGATCCTCTATATAATGTTTGTAGGCTTTATTGATATCCTTACGCAAATTATCTTGCACATTTTCTTGTGCTATTTTTTGCTCTTCATATACTATTTTAGCTTCTTCTTCCTTATGAACATCATTATAAATCGATGAAATAGTATAAGATAATTTCACTCCTACTACACCTAATAAGTAAGGTGCATTTTCATAGGGATATAACTTAATTTGTGGATACGAATAATTATAATCCCCAAACAACCCTATTCTTGGCAATTTATCTGCTTTTAACCCTTCAACATTTAATTTGCTTAGTGCTACTTTTTGCTTTGCAATCTTCTGTAATGGTGATTTGTTTATGGCACTGTCAATATAATCATCGTAGCTCAATAATTTTTGATTTTCCTGAAGACCTATATTATCTGTGGGTTTTAAATTTTGCTCATCTGGTTCCCCCATGAAAATATTTAATTCCTGCATGGCTAATTGTGCATTATTACGAATAGCCGTTAATGCCGTTTTCTGTTTGGACAATTGCAGTTGCGCTCGAAGTAAATCACTTTTTAAAACCACTCCTCCAGTATGCAGTTTCTCGATTAAATTTAAGCGTTCTTCATTTTGATAAATATTTTTCTTTACTAATTTTTCTAATTGCAAATACAGTTGTAATTTCAAATACGCTTGAGCCACTTGATAGTGAATAGACTCAATCGTTTCCTCTTCTATATATTGGGATAACTCTTGCTTCACCACTTCTTTTTGGATGTTTGTTTTAAGCTTATGTCCATTATAAATATCAAAATAAGCATCTATAGTAGCACCATAAATGGAATGATCTTCTAATGGTATATAATCTGGATGGTGTAAAACTCCGTTATTAAAAATTGGAATATTAGCTAATTTACCATAATTGGCATTAAAGCCTATTTCTGGCAATTGTTTGCTTTTTGCATTTTTTACAGCTTCCCCTCCCGACTCGGTATGCAAATGGTGCATTTTAATCTCTTTGCTGTTTGTGGACACTTTTTCCCAAACTTTTTCTAATGATATAGGAATGCTATCTTTACTAACTTCCTGTGCTTTTAGTGATACCAGTGTGAACAAGAATACAGGTACTACTATTTTGTAACAATTAAAGTGCATAATTAGTTCTTAAATTAAAATGCAAAATTGCGACATAATTTCAAGTCTTATTTTGTCAATTAAGCCATTTATTTGTTAATTTGAGCCAAATTAATATTTATCAAATGATACCGACAAAAGAGCTAGGATTTTTACAGAAAGTGAATCAATATCCTAAGACCACTTACATATACCACACTAAGATTGAAGAGCGTCTCGACATGCATAGTCATAACAAGCATCAACTTACCTATGTAGAAGGGGGTGCGGCCTTCTTAAAAACAAACAACAATTCCTATTTTTTACCCGCCCGACATTATGTATGGATTCCCGCAGGGATGGAACATTTCATTGAATTAAAAACATCTGTAAGTATGATTCGAAATATTTATATTCCAACTCATATCCTTACTAACAATGAATTTTATTCGAAAATGGGAATTTACCCTGCTTCCAATTTAATTTTGGAGATGATACTATATACTGAAAACTGGAGTGAGAATATTTTTGAAAAAGAAAAAAGTAAATACCAATACATAAAAACTCTAGGTACTATTATTGCTGAAATCAGTAAAAACCCACTGCCTGTTGTTATTCCTACTACTACAAATGTACGATTGAGTCCCATTTTAAAACACATTCATTTTCACGTTGACCAACCATTACTATTAAAAGATGTTGCAAAATTATTTGGTTTTAGTAGCCGTAGTCTTTCCCGTTTATTTAGAGATACTTTGGACATATCCTTTCTACAATATGTAAAACTCACCCGAATTATTCTCAGTATGGAAAAACTGTTACAAACTGAATTGTCTATTAGCGAAATTGCCTATGCATCTGGATATAATAGTTTAGCCACTTTTAGTAATACTTTTTATAATTTGGCTAAAATAAGACCCGTTGACTTTAGAAAAACGAACCGAGAGATTTCTAAATAATTAAAACAACTATTTCTTAAAAAGAATAGCTATTCCTTTTAATAGAACTAATCCATAGCTAAAGTTTCAATTCTTATATGAAATAAATAAGCTATTGAAATAAAACCTTTTATACTTATTTATCATGTAAAAATTGATTAAATTTGAAAGAAGCAATTTCTCTTTGCTCGGTAAACCTTTATACCATAAATCCATAAAGACTTATAATTAGTAATTCTAAAAAAACAAAGTAAAATGGCATTTATAGACTATTACAAAGTATTAGAAATAGATAAAAAAGCAACGGAGACGGAAATAAAGAAAGCCTACCGGAAAATGGCTCGTAAATACCATCCTGACCTAAATCCCAACGACAAACAAGCCGAAATAAAATTTAAAGAAGTCAATGAAGCCAATGAAGTATTAAGCAATCCTGAAAATCGTAAAAAGTATGATGAATATGGTGAAAATTGGCAACATGCCGAAGAATTTGAGAAATCAAAAAGACAGCAACAACACTATCAAGGAAGCGGGCAACAAGGCGGCTTTGCTGGTTTTGAAGGAGGTGATTATTCTGATTTTTTTGAATCCATGTTTGGCGGTAGAGGGGCTAGAGGTAGTGGACGAGGTAGCGCACAATTTAAAGGACAAGATTTTAATGCCGAATTACATTTAGATCTTAAAGAGGTTTACACCACACACAAACGTACGTTAACTATTAGTGGTAAAAACATCCGACTCACAATACCTGCTGGAGTAGAAAATGGCCAAGTCATAAAAATCACTGGACATGGTGGCGATGGCGCAGGTGGTGGACCAAAAGGTGATTTATATATCACCTTCTCGATATCAAACCATACTGATTTTAAACGCGACAAGGACAATCTATATTCTACTGTGGATTTAGACCTTTATAGTGCCATTTTAGGAGGTGAAATTACTGTAAATACATTTGACGGAAAAGTAAAACTAAAAGTAGCGCCTGGAACTCAAAATGGTACTACAGTAAAACTTAAAGGAAAAGGTTTTCCTGTTTATAAAAAGGAAGGACAATTTGGAGACCTATACATCAACTACCAAATTGTAGTTCCAACCAACCTGACGGATAAAGAAAAAGAATTATTCACAGAACTTGCTAAGCTAAAAAAACCATGAGTATAGAAAATTTTATCCCCGTAAATACCCTATGTATTCATTATAAAATGGAGCAAAGCTTCTTTGGTACTTTAAGTGAAATGGGGCTTATTGAAATCCAAATTATTGATAAAACACCCTACATCCATCAAGATTCATTATATGAAGTGGAAAAAATGATTCGGATGCATAAGGATTTAGAAGTAAATCTTGAAGGAATCGATGTTGTTCTCAACTTATTACAAAAGATAGATTCCTTAAAAAAAGAAATTCATACGGTTAGAAACCGCTTGCGATTGTACGAAAACTAATAATAGCACCCCTTCTCTATTTTCTATTACCTATAAATAACAAATTTAAAATTTTAGAAAACATGATAAAAATAATGCATGATTTACCAGATCAAGTTCTAGGTATTTCTGGAGAAGGAAAAATTACTGGAAACTAAAAAAAATTATGCATAGCAAGATACCAAAGAATTTAATATTTTTCAATATCAATCAAAAACAAGTACTTACTATACGACAGTCGTGCAATGGCTCCGTCCATTGAATCAAAAATGACGCGACAACTTTAAAGAAATGCCTTGGCCCACCACAAAATACCGCAGGTTTTAGGAAGGTTGGAAACTACTTTATCGGCGCTAATACGTGAATATCTTTTTGTATCTTTATTCAAATCTTGTACTGAATCACTAGCTACTGAAAATGCTAGAAGCTTGAGTGCTATGCAAAGAGCCGAAAAAAATATTTCAGAATTATTGGATACGCTCCATCATAAATACCATCGGTTAAGACAAAGTTCCATTGATGAAGAATTATTCGATGTAGTATCCGGATTTGAAGCATTAAAAAACAAATAGCATTCCATTTTTTTATTTAGACAAATGGCAAAAATTCAGGCCCATTGACAGCTACTTCTTTAAAATTTATTGTTTGTTTATGTCTTTTCAATTATGGAGAGATTCATTTTTATTTTTAGAATTGTCTGGTTTTAATTAAAATTTAATAATCACTAAAATGAAAACTGCATTTAACACTTTAAAACTTGTTTATCTTGGCATTGATACCCAAAAAGAAAATGTTGTCTTCATGCGTAAAGATTGTCATATCTGTAAATCTGAGGGATTTGAAGCACATAACAGAATTTTAGTTACTGCAAATAACCATTCAATAATTGCTACTTTATTTATAATCACCAATGGAATTATAAAAGATGGAACTGCAGGTCTTTCTGATAGTGCTTATGAAGATTTAAACGCTAAAGAAGGTGATGAACTTAGTTTTTCTCATGTGCAACCAGTTGCCTCCATGCGAAGTATACGATCTAAAATGTATGGAAAAGAATTAAATGATAATGACTTACAAAACATTATTGATGACATTGTGAAAGGACAATATTCTAACATAGAAATTGCCGCTTTTATTACTGCCTGTGCTGGCGATAATCTTAATATTCATGAAATTATTGGGCTTACGAAAGCAATGGTCAACTCTGGTAAAAAACTTTCTTGGAATAAACCAATAGTAGTCGACAAACATTGCGTAGGCGGGCTACCTGGAAACCGTACAACGCCTATTGTTGTAGCTATAATTACTCAATATGGGCTTACAATTCCTAAAACATCTTCCCGGGCCATCACTTCTCCAGCAGGTACAGCGGACACATTGGAAACAATAACAGAGGTCAATTTGGATATTAATCAAATTAAAAAAGTAGTCGAAAAAGAAAATGGTTGTTTTGTATGGGGTGGCTCTATAAAACTTAGTCCTGCTGATGATATTTTAATTCGTATTGAAAGAGCACTTGATGTCGATAGCGAAGGTCAAATGATAGCCTCAGTTTTGTCCAAAAAAATCGCTGCAGGCTCTACCCATGTAGTTATTGATATTCCAATTGGAAAAACGGCCAAGGTAAGAACTGAAGAAGATGCTGAAAAACTACGGTATTATTTTCATGTTGTTGGAAAGTCAATGGGTATAGAAGTAAAAGTACTTTTCACAGATGGATCACAACCTATAGGTAGAGGAATTGGGCCATCATTGGAGGCTATGGATGTGCTAAGTGTGTTACGAAATGAAAAAGAAGCTCCTCAAGACTTGAGAAACAAAGCGTTATATATTGCTGGTGCCATTATAGATTTGGCAAATACACAATCAAAAGAAAATGGATTTAATACAGCCGAAAAAATTCTTTCTTCCGGTAAAGCTTATGAAAAATTCACTGCCATTTGTAAAGCCCAAGGTGGATTTAAAGAACCTGAATATGCAATTTATAAAAAAGACATTTATGCTGATAAATCAGGAATTGTAACCGAAATTAACAATCGTAAACTTGCTAAAGTAGCAAAACTTGCAGGTGCACCACATGATTCTAAAGCAGGAGTAATGCTTCAAACTCCATTAAATACTCCATTAAATAAGGGAGATTTACTATTTTCTATCTACGCTGAAACTGAGGGAGAATTAAAATATGCAGTTGAATATTTAAAAACGGAACCAAATATTATTTTGATACATTAAAATGTTATGAAAAAAATATTTTTTGCTTTACCTGAAAATGAGAAACTTACACTTCAACTAATTCAAAAAGAACAGGGAGAAAATGGTCAGGTCGAAATTCGTAAATTTCCAGACGGTGAAACTTATATTCGAATATTATCGGATGTAAGGGACAAAGAGGTATTTCTTGTTTGTACTCTTCACCAACCTGACAATAAAATAGTACCTCTATTTTTCTTGGCAAAAACGGCTAAAGAAATGGGGGCCAAAAGCGTTAGTCTTATTGCTCCCTATCTAGCTTATATGCGACAAGACACTATTTTTAACCCTGGAGAAGGAGTTACTTCTACCTATTTTGCTAGTTTTATTTCCAGTTTTGTAAACCGCTTAATCACAATCGACCCGCACTTACACCGCCGTAGTACCTTGGCTGAAATATATTCAATCCCAACAAAAATGAGACATGCAGCAGCTCTTATTTCTTTATATATAAAAAACAATATTAAAAAACCTCTATTGATTGGGCCAGACATGGAAAGTGAACAATGGGTATCTGAGGTGGCAAAAAATGCCAATGCGCCTTATATCACATTAACAAAAATTCGCCATGGAGATCGAAATGTAAACGTCTCTATTCCTCAAGTAGAACAATACAATAATCATACTCCCGTCTTGGTAGATGATATTATCTCGACTGGAAGAACACTTATTGAGACCATTCTACATTTGAAAAAAGCAGGAATGCAACCTCCTATTTGCATTGGTGTTCATGCCGTCTTTGCAGGAAATGCCTATCAAGAAATTTTAAAATCAGGAGCCAAAGAAGTTATTACTTGCAATACTATTCCACATCAAAGCAATAAAATTGACATCAGTGATTTACTATTGTCATAAATAAAAACGCTTCTTCTTCTTAGTATTATCCTTATCTCTCTTTTATAGGAATGTATTTACTAAATACTATAATTTAGAATTATAAATCATTTATTATCGATTAAACGACTAATAATCAGGCTAACAAACAATTAAAAAGCCTGATAATCAGCATAATAGTCGTATATTTGAGTAGCCCTTTCTTGTTAAAAATTAATTCATGATGCTTATGAATGCTATTTTTAAAATAATAAAATTGATTAATTCTTTTTTACTTGAAATTGGCGAACTCTCCTTTTTTGCTGGTCGCTTTTTCAAAGAATGCTTCAAACGCCCATCGGAGTTTAAAGAATTCCTTCGGCAATGTTACAATATGGGAAACAGATCATTGTTGCTTGTTTCAGTAACAGGTTTTATTATTGGGCTGGTTTTTACTTTACAGTCAAGACCAACTTTACAAGAATTTGGTGCTGTTTCATGGATGCCTTCTATGGTAAGCATTTCGATTATTAGAGAGATAGGTCCAATCATCACGGCATTAATATGTGCAGGACGAATCGGTTCTGGTATTGGAGCTGAATTGGGATCTATGAGAGTAACGGAACAAATAGATGCAATGGAGGTTTCGGGTACAAATCCATTTAAATACCTAGTTGTCACACGAATACTAGCCACGACCTTCATGCTTCCTGTTTTAGTTTTCTTTGGCGATGCCATTGCTATTTTTGGTTCCTACTTGGTTGAAAACATAAAGGGTCATGTTTCCTTTTTGTTGTACTACAATCAAGTTTTTAATGCTTTAGAATTTGGCGATCTTGTACCAGCCACAATCAAAAGTTTCTTCTTTGGTTTTGCAATTGGCTTAGTAGGTTGTTTTAAAGGCTATAATTGTAAAAAAGGAACCGCAGGAGTTGGTATTGCAGCAAACTCAGCTGTAGTTTTTACCTCCATGCTACTTTTTATAATTGATTTTATAGCTGTTT
Organism: Flavobacterium sp. WC2421; assembly: GCF_040822115.1. Taxonomy (NCBI): domain Bacteria; kingdom Pseudomonadati; phylum Bacteroidota; class Flavobacteriia; order Flavobacteriales; family Flavobacteriaceae; genus Flavobacterium; species Flavobacterium sp. WC2421. The sequence continues at coordinate 3,528,102 of NZ_CP162004.1, forward strand.
TTGTCACTGATATATTTTATGATTTATAATTGTATATGAACGCTCTATCCAAAAATATAAAACCCATTATAGAAATCAAAGACTTAAAAAAAAGCTATGGTGACAACCATGTGCTGAATGGTTTCAATATGGTTTTGAACGAAGGAGAAAATTTGGTTATTATGGGAAAATCCGGATCTGGGAAGTCCGTAATGATAAAATGCCTAATTGGATTAGAAAAACCTGATAGTGGTTCTATTACGGTAATGGGAGAAAATATTAGTGAATTAAATCAATCCACACTAGACGACCTCCGTACCGAAATTGGATTCCTATTCCAGGGTAGTGCGCTGTATGATTCTATGACCGTTCGAGAAAATCTAGAATTCCCATTAAGACGACACACTAAAAAATTTGGCGTACTAAAAGACACCACCCCATTAGTCATGGAAGCCCTAGAAAATGTAGGCTTAGCACACACTTTGAATTTAATGCCTGCAGAATTATCAGGTGGAATGAAGCGTAGAATTGCATTAGCTAGGACCCTAATTCTTCAACCAAAAATAATCCTTTATGATGAGCCTACAACAGGACTAGACCCAATAACGGCAAAAGAAATTTTATTGCTCATGAAATCCATTCAGGAAAAATACAATACCTCAGCTATTATTATAACGCATGACGTTGATTGTGCCAGAGTAATATCTAACAGGATGATTTTATTAGTAGATGGAATTAATTATACCGAAGGAATATTTGAAGAATTATCAAAATCTATTGATCCTAAAATTCAAGCTTTCTTTAAATAAAATATAATATGGAAAAAACAACTTCACAAAAAATACGTCTTGGTCTATTTGTAATTATAGGGCTTATACTTTTTGTTTTGGCCATCTATTTCATTGGCGACAAGCAAAAGATGTTTGGAAAAACAAATCATTTAGAAACTATTTTTACTAATGTAAACGGACTGCAATTAGGTAATAATGTTCGTTTTTCAGGTGTAAATGTAGGTACAGTACGTGGCATTGAAATGGTTAATGATTCTAACATTAAGGTCGATATGATTATTGACAAAACTATTTTTAGACACATTAAAAAAGACGCAATTGCTACTATAGGTTCGGATGGATTAGTAGGAAGCATGGTTATTAATATATTACCCGGCAAAGGGAAACTACCACCTGTAGTGCCTGGGGATGTGATTGAATCCTTGAACCGCATTAGAACCGATGATCTTTTAAATACTTTTAGTAAAACCAATAAGAATGCAGCACTACTCACCGAAAATTTACTGGAAATCACAACCGAAATTAATAAAGGAAAAGGAACCGTAGGATTATTAATAAATGATATTGAAGTAGCAAATGACTTGAAGGAAACTATTCATTATTTAAAAATATCAGGTAAACAAACTTCAGAATCGATAACAAATTTAAACAAAATCATTACTTCATTAAATAATAAGAATAATGTTATCGGGGTTTTAAAAGATACAGCTGTCGCCAATAATATAAAAACGATTATCAATAATTTAGACCAGTCCAGCAGTGAAATTAATAAAGTAGTGGACAATCTCAATAAAACCATTTTGAATATCAAAGACGGAAAAGGGGCTATAAACTACCTTTCGAATGACCCAAGATTGGTAAAAAAAATTGATTCGACTATGACAAATATAAATGACGCCAGCATCCGCCTAAATGAGAATTTAGAAGCATTAAAACACAATTTTTTATTTAGAGGATACTTTAGAAAACAGGAAAGAAATAAATTGAAGAGAGACAAATAATACAATACTTAAAAAGATTACAACATAATCAACACCATTTTATGTTATGCTTACAATCGAAAAACTAGGCATTATTTTAAGTCCTACAGACAACGAATTTGAAAATAACGGGGTTTTAAATCCTGGTATTTATCAAGAAGGGAATACCCTGCATATTTTATATAGAGCAGTCCAAGAAGGAAATTATTCGACCATAGGATATGCGAAGACGGATGGTCCTATGAAAGTAACAGAAAGGCTAGATAAACCTTTAATAACTAAGGAGTTAGATTATGAAAAGCAAGGAATCGAAGATCCAAGAATTGTGAAAATTGAGGGGATTTACTATATTACTTATACCGCCTATGATGGAGTTAATACCCTAGGAGCACTTACTACCTCTACTGATTTAATTCATTTCGAAAAAAAAGGAATAATAACCCCTCAAGTGAATTATCAACAATATGAAAGTCATGTTAATTCTTGCAACCCATCCAAACTCAACCCTAAATACCATCAATATTACAATCTTTTTGAACAAATAGGTCTCGTTAATGACGAAACAAGACTGCTTCGCGATAAAGATGTTGTTTTATTTCCTAGAAAAATTAATGGTCAATTTGTATTCCTCCATCGAATTTGGCCTGGAATTCAAATTGTAAAATTCGACCGATGGGAGGATTTAACTTTAAAATTTTGGGAAGATTATTTGACAAATCTTACTGATTATATTATTCTGGATCCAAAGGACCCTTATGAAATGAATTATATTGGAGCAGGCTGCCCACCTATTGAAACTCCAGAAGGCTGGGTACTAATTTACCATGGTGTCCATGAAACTACTACAGGAAAAATATACCATGCCAAAGTAGCACTATTACATTTAGACCAACCTGAGATGGAGATTTCTAGGCTACCCTATCCCCTTTTCTCTCCAACAAAACAGTGGGAAATAGAAGGTGTTGTTAGCCATACCGTTTTTCCTACCGGTGTTGCTCTATTTAATAATGATCTTTACATCTACTATGGTGCTGCAGACAAGCATATTGCAGTAGCCAAAGTCTCACTTAAAGAACTAGTACTGGAGTTAAGAAAACAACCTTAAAAACACCAAAAATGAAATTGGATAAAGGAATAAAAATGTTGATTGTTAGCTCATATCCGCCTCGTGAATGTGGCCTAGCTACTTTTTCAAATGACATTATCAATGCTGTTAAAACTGTATTTGGTAGTACCCTTCCTATTGAAGTTTGTGCCTTACAAAATGAGGAAAACGAGGTCACTTATAATTCCGAGGTCACTTTTACATTATTGACATCAAAACTTGATCAATACCCGTTGACAGCTGAAAAAATCAATGAACGCAAGGACATAGGGTTGGTTTGCATTCAGCATGAGTTTGGTCTATATGGTGGTGAGTATGGCGACTATATACTTGCTTTTATTTTAGCTCTTAATAAACCTATTGTAACGATATTCCATACTGTATTGCCTAACCCTAATGAAAAAAGAAAAAAAATAGTGCAAGCCATTATTGATTTGTCTGATAAGATTATTGTCCTTACAAAAAAATCAGAAGAAATTTTAATTACAAACTATGAAACTCCAATTTCAAAAATCAAAATCATTCCTCACGGAAATCACAATGTATTATGGGAACAAAAACAATCTCTTAAAAATAAATATCATTTTTCAGATAAAACAGTCCTTTCCACTTTTGGATTAATCAGTGAAAATAAAAATATAGAAACCACTCTCTTTGCTTTACCTGAAATCATTACGAATCACCCAGAATTAATTTATTTAATTATTGGAAAAACACATCCTGAAATTATTAAAACCGAAGGGGAAAAATACCGAAAAAAATTAGAATTCATTGTCAAAGAACTTTATTTAGATTCTCATGTGATTTTTATAAATGAATACTTAGAACTAAAACAACTATTAGAATATTTAACCTTATCCGATATTTATTTATTTTCCTCCAAAGATCCGAACCAAGCCGTAAGTGGCACTTTTACGTATGCGATGAGTTGTGGTTGCGCTGTGATTTCCACTCCCATTCCACATGCAGTAGAATCAATAGTAGATGGAACTGGAATATTATTAACGGAATTTGAAAATCCAGAAGAATTCCGAAATGCTATCATGTCACTACTTGAAGATGAAGAAAAAAGAATTAATATGGGTAAAAAAGCATTCTCACTAGCTCATATTACGTCTTGGGAAAATATTGCCATTCAGTACCGATTGTTATTTGATTTATTAACAAACAAAGAAGAGGATCTAAAATTCAGTTTGCCTCCAATAAAATTAGACCATATAAAAAAACTCACAACCAATTTTGGAATTCTCCAATTTTCAAAATTTAGCCAACCTGATCCTGAATCTGGTTATACATTGGATGATAATGCAAGAGCGTTAATAAATATGGTTATGTATCATAGCCAATTTCCCGATGAAGAAGTTTTAGAGCTAGCAAATACTTATCTCAATTATATTGAAGGAATACAACGAGAAAATGGCTGGTTTGATAATTATAAAGACTTTAATCATCAATTGACAAAACAAAATACTGAAGTCAATCTTGAAGATGCAAATGGAAGAGCACTATGGAGTTTAGGGACTGTCATTGCATATAAACAAACTTTACCCATTGAATTTGTAGTAAGAGCTAAAAAGTGTTGGGACAAAGCTATAGTGAGAATTGAAGACATTAGTTCACCTAGAGCTATTGCCTATGCTTTAAAGGGACTTTATAACTATTATTCTATTTATAAAGAAGAAGCGACCGAAATGCAGATTGAAAAGTTAGCTGATGAATTGTTACGCCATTATCATATCAATTCAGAAGCAAACTGGTGTTGGTATGAAGATTATATGACTTACGCCAATAATGTATTACCAGAAGCTATGATGTACAGTTACTTAGTTACAGGGAAGCAGAAATATAAAAAAATTGCTATTGTTACCTTTGATTTCCTACTTTCTCATTATTTTATGAAAGGACAAATAAAAGTAATTTCGAACCGAGGATGGTTTAAAAAAGAAAATGAAAGAGTTTTTTATGGAGAACAACCCATTGAAGTGGCAACCACAATTATTACGTTGGATTTATTTAATGATGTAACTAAGAATTCAAAATACAAAGACCAACTTAAACTTGCTTTCATCTGGTTTTTAGGCAATAATCATCTCAAACAAATTATGTATAACCCAGAAAACGGAGCTTCTTATGACGGACTAGAAGACAAACATATCAATATTAATCAAGGAGCCGAATCTACATTGTGTTTTTTTAAAGCCCGATTAATAATGGAAAAATATAAAAACCACAGCCACTGAATTAATATGAGATAAATTAGCCACTTTACTTACAGTTGGTTATGATATAAAAACAATAATAAATTGTGTTTTTATTGTTAGAAATCAAAAATATTTATGTTTTAACAACCAAAAGTACTATATTACACCGTGTACTAGCCCTATTTTACATTAGTACCTATTCAAAAACAATTTATTTTATATGACCATTATAATTTCACTTTGTCTGTTGTTGCTAGTAGCTTATTTATTTGACCTAACTGCCTCATTGACTAAAATACCTTCAGTAATCTTATTACTCCTTTTGGGTTGGGTAGTGCGAGAAGCAACTTTTCTATTCAGTATAGAAGTTCCAGACCTAACTTCAACTTTACCTATATTAGGGACTATTGGACTTATCCTTATTGTATTAGAAGGCTCATTAGAGCTTGAGCTTAATAAATCTAAGATAGGACTTATTAAAAAATCCTCTTTAGGAGCGTTTCTTCCTTTGATTGTGCTGGCTTTTTCACTTGCTTATTTATTGTATTATTATGGCGGTTATTCTTTTAAAGATAGTCTTACTAATGCAATTCCTTTTTGCGTTATAAGCAGCGCTATTGCTATTCCAAGTGTTCGGAATTTATCTAGCAGCCAAAAAGAATTTATCATCTATGAAAGTAGTTTATCTGATATATTTGGGGTAGTTTTTTTTAATTTCATCGCTTTCAACACTAGTTTTGGCATAGAGACATTTGGTTATTTTTGTCTGGAAATTTTGTTTATAATCGTGATTTCTTTTGTAGCAACCATACTACTTTCTTTTTTATTGAATAAAATCGATCATCATATTAAATTTGTTCCAATCGTTTTACTGATTATTTTGATCTATGAAATTTCAAAAATATTCCATTTACCAGCACTTATTTTTATCTTGGTGTTTGGTTTGTCAATTGGAAATTTAGATGAATTAAGGCATTACAAATGGACACGTCAATTCAAACTTGACCTTCTAAACAAAGAGGTTTCGAAGTTTAAAGAATTAATAATTGAAGCTACATTTTTAGTTAGAGCCTTATTCTTTCTCTTATTTGGTTATTTAATTAAAACGGCTGAAATTATAAATACCGATACCCTAATATGGGCAATAGGAATTGTTGTTATTCTTTTTATTCTACGATTTATTCAGCTTAAAATATCTAAAATGCCTTTATTCCCATTGCTTTTTGTAGCACCAAGAGGTTTAATTACCATTTTACTATTTCTTTCTATTACTCCAGAGCACACTATCGTTTTAGTCAATAAGTCATTAATTATTCAAGTTATCTTACTGACTGCTTTTATTATGATGTTAGGATTAATGATAACTGCTAAACAAAGAGAAACCATTTTAGAGGAAAGAAGGAAAGCAAAGGCAAAAGCACTAAAAGAAACAGAAAAAATTTAAATTATTTTATAAAAAAATCCGCTAAGCGGATTTTTTTTTATTTCATACTTTTCAAACCAGCAATTAATAAATCGACATCTTCCAAAGAATTATAATGACTGAAAGAAATACGTAAACTCGGTTTTTTCAAATCTTCATCAGAAAGTATTTCTGCCAATACATGTGATGGCCTTATACTACCACTCTGACAAGCACTGCCTCGAGAAACAGCAATCCCTTTCATATCTAAATGAAACAAAATCATTGCCGTCTTATCAGCCGAAAAAGGCAATAAAACATTTAATATATTATAAAAATCATCTAAATTACCATTAATTTTAAAACCCGGAAATTCCTTTTCTAATTGTTCAATTAGATAGAATTTCAATGCAGAAATATGCTTTTTCTCCTCTTCTAAATTAGAATAAGAAAGGTCCAACGCTTTAGCCATTCCGGCAATTTGATGCACCGCTTCTGTACCCGGACGTAGTCCTTTTTCCTGTTCTCCACCATAAAACAAAGGTTGAAGTCCAGAGTTTTTTCTAACAAAAGCAAATCCAACCCCTTTAGGACCATGAAACTTATGAGCACTTGCAACTAGAAAGTCAATAGACAACTCTTGTAAATCTACATTCGTTTTGCCAATCGATTGTACTGTATCCGAGTGAAATAACACATTATGTTCCTTACATATAACCGAAACTCTTTTAAGGTCTAGAACAGTCCCCGTTTCATTATTAACATGCATCAAGCTCACTAACGTCTTCCTATCTTGCGCTAACAAATCCGTTAAATCTGTTAAATCGATTGCACCATTGGGTTTAACCCTTACATAATCAACTTGAATATTATATTCTTGTTGTAACGCCATAATAGTATGCAAAACAGCATGATGCTCTATTTTACTTGTGATAATACGCTTTACTTTTAAATCTTTAACGGCTGAACGCAGGATCCAATTATTAGCTTCTGTCCCGCAGGAAGTAAAAATAATTTCTTGTGCTGTTGCATTGATATGCTTAGCAATCGATTTTCTGGAAAGTTCCAAAATACTTTTGGCATTGCGACCAAAACTGTGCGTAGACGAAGGGTTTCCGTAATCTTGAGCCATGATTTGAGCCATTTCTTGAATGACTTCAGTTCTAATAGCTGTTGTTGATGCGTTATCGAGATATACTTTTTTCATTGCTGCAAAGTTATGAAATATCAATTGTCTATTATCCAATATCAATTATCATTTTTTTCGCTATTTTTGCAGAAATAAATTTTTCAATGAAAAAAGTTCTAAGCCTATTGGTTTTTGCATTTGTATTAAATGGCTGTGATGACGGTAATTTAACGCAAGAAGATATTAATTTTGAAACTGCTACAATGCAAAGTTGTAGTACAAATAATATTATTTACAAGTTAAAAGACAAAGAAGCACTGCTAGTTGAGATTCCAGCAGCTTCATTCACAACGGAGCCGTCATTGACCGATACCCCAACAGTTCTTGACATTAGCACTACTAATCGAGTGGTATATCGTTTTTATGGTGGTACAGTATCTGCTGATAATATTTGCGAGACAATACCACCTGCAACGCCTATCGTAACGGATCAATGGAATGCAACTGACGGTAAAATACAAATATTTACTACAGCAGTTAAAACAACAAACACTACTACTAATAGTACTAGAATTACTGGATACAATCATAATATTGTTTTCAAGAACATCACTTTTGCAAAAAATAGCGGCACCCAAGTTTATGAAACATTCCCTTTTGGTGATTATGTAACTACTGCGACAACACTCCCTTTTCTTTTTGATCAAACTGTAGAAAAATGTTCTGCTTCTAATCAAATATATAACTACACCAGTAGTGAGGCTTTAATGTTAACAATAGACCCCAATTTAATTGTTAATGAAGTAACACCATTAAATACACCTCGAACTGGAATTATTGGAACTACAACAAATGTTCTTACGTACCGTTTATTTTCAGGACTACTTACCCCAGCTTATTTTTGTAATACAACCACACCAACTACTCCAGCTTTAAGCCAAGAATGGACAGGTGTAGAGGGTGTAGCAGGAACAAGCGGTATTGTAGAAGTGACTACAACGACGAATGGCCCTGGAAGTTTCAAGCATACAATTGTCCTTAAAAAGGTCACTTTAAAGAAAGGAAATAATGATTTTTTATTGGGTGATAATTTCATTTACGGAGACTTATTAACCACTAATTAATCCCCCATTATTTTCCGAAATTAGGAACAAAAAAAGGTCCCGTTTGCAATTGCAAACGGGACCTTTTTTCATAAAAATCAAATCCTTTATTTACTGTTTTGTTTTATAAAAACCTCCGTTGCTCCTTGTCCGTATTTTTGATAATTACCTTCTTGAAAAGCAATATTATCATAGCGTCCCAATAAAAAATCCAACTCTGCTTTTAGAACTCCTTCACCAACACCATGAATAAAAACTATTTTCGGAATGCGATTTCTAATCGCAAATTCGATATGCCTTTTAGCTGTTTCTGATTGTAAAGTTAGAATATCATAATTTGACATTCCGCGTTTATTAGGAACTAATTTTTCAATGTGTAAATCAAACTCAGGAGCCGAAATTTCGTTCTTATCTTTGCGTTCTTTTACAAAACTCCTTGCTTTTGGGATTGCTTTTTCCTTAGCAATTTCATCTACATTGATTCTTTTAATAGAATCCATTAAGTTACTGGAATTGTTTACTTTAATCAACTCGTTGACAAAAAATGTCATCATAAATCCATCCTCAGTTTCAATAGTAATCTCTTTTTCTTTGGTTGAAACAACAACTCCGTTTATTGCTTCATCAAGTACTGAAACTTTATCTCCTTTATTAAACATCTTTATCTTCTTTTTCTTGATTTTTACTCGGCGTTTTAGCACTCAATTGCATCATCCCAAACATAAAAACAACTATTGCAACAACAGTGATATAAACATTTTTCTCAGCACTTACCTGCTCAAAAAAAGCTACCAGTATAGCAATAATCATTATTGGAATTATTAATTTTTTCATATTTTAAATTTCAGATAACAAAAGTAAGAAATAAAAAAAGAGCACTCCTTTTAATAAAAAACTTTCTTTATGCTTAAAAAATAACAACTATAAAAAGCAACAGTTTTAAACCAAAAACAACAGTTAGAAAAGGACCACTATTTCCAACAAATTTAAAGCTATTTTTCTCGCTTTTTATTCTATAAAATTGTGCCTATTTTTTCAATTTGGAGTTTGTGAAAACAAGATTTTTATTTTAAATTTCTTTTGAAATTCTACTTAAAATATCATTCATCATCTCAATTTGAATTTTCTGAATTTCTATTAATTCTTCTTGTTGATGCCGAATTAAATGATCTAACTTTTCATGTAGCATTCTTATTTCTAATTCAGATTTTAAATTAATCATATAATCTTTTCTTGCTCGGTCTCGGTCTTTTTCTTCCTGACGATTTTGACTCATCATAATTACCGGAGCTTGAAGTGCAGCAAGACAAGATAAAATTAAATTCAATAAAATGAATGGATAAGGATCAAACCCTTTATTCAAGAGAATATAAATATTAGCCAAAATCCAAAGCACAATAAATATCCCGAATAAAATAATAAATCGCCAACTACCTCCAAAATCGGCTACTTTATCAGCTACAATTTGCCCAACGGTTCGAACTTCAATTTCATCTTCCACCTTACTTACTACAGAGTCGTAACCATCCAGTTCTCCAATAACTTTAGATTCGATTTTTGACAACTCCCCTATTTCATTTGACAAATAATTGGAGATGTATTTTTCTCTATATAAATTAAGCTCTTTTATTGATAAAAACTGATCGCTTTTGAAATTAGGAAAATCTGCTTTCATTAATTCCAAAATTGGATTCCGAATTAATTTTCCAGAAACTTTATCCGTCAATGGAAATTCTTTTTTGGAAAGATCACTTATAAAAGTATTAATTGGTTTCATTGTAGCGTTTTTTACTAGGCTAATTTACATATTAAAAAAACACTTTGATATTAAAATAATTATCAGCCCATCAATTCACTTTTATTAAAAAAAAGCACCTGCTTTTGTTAGACTGTGCTACATCTTACAACATAATCCAAAATAGTTCAATATATTTGTTTCGTTTTTATTTAAGGAAACCGTTTCGTTATGAACTACAAACAAATCATTTTTCTTTATAACATTCCAATTTCATCAAAATGGAGTTGTTGTTGCTGTTTCTAAATAAACAACTTTTAACCCATTCTATTAACAATTCACCCCCCATAATCATGACAAAAGATCTGATTATTAATACTATTGCCTCATTAAAGAGTCATTTTTCCATTAATTATGGAATCAAAACAAAAACAGAAACTTTTACTGAAAAGCTGTTTTATACCTTATTTGATAAAAATGCTCCATTGAGCGAAAGCATTGATGAACTTGAAAAGTTATTTAAAGACATTTCAGCAATTGCTTGTAAAAAGCCCCATGCCTTATGCGACTCCATGTGGGATAAATACCTGGAAAAATTACCGTCAGTACTTGAAAAACTAAATCAAGATGCAGCTTACATTTTAGAAAATGACCCTGCCTCAAATAGTATTGAAGAAGTGTACCTCGCCTATCCTGGATTTTATGCCATTGCCATCTATCGTTTAAGCCACGAATTATATGCTTTGGACCTATTGCTGTTTTCTCGATTAATGAGTGAATACGCGCATCGTATTACAGGAACAGACATACATGCAGGTGCAAGTATCGAATCTCCTTTTTTTATTGACCACGCTACCGGAATTGTAATTGGAGAAACAGCAGTTATCGAAAAGAATGTAAAAATATATCAAGGAGTAACTTTGGGCGCACTGAGCGTAAGCAAAGACATGAAAAATGCCAAAAGACATCCTACTGTAGAGAAAAATGTATGCATTTATGCTAATGCAACTATTCTTGGAGGAGAAACCATCGTAGGAAAAGGAAGTATTATTGGAGGAAACACTTGGGTGACCAAATCAATTCCAGCCCAATCAATAGTTACAAATACAACAACAACCGAAGTAAAAGTAAAAGAGTTAAGATAGTATGGAGCCAAAAAAATTATTAGATCTAATTGGGAACACTCCATTAGTAGAAACGGTTAATTTGATCAAGAATAAAAATGTAAAACTCTTATTAAAACTGGAAGGGAATAACCCTGGAGGCAGTGTAAAAGATAGAGCCGCATACAACATGATTGCATCTGCCCTTGAAAGAGGAGATATAAAAAAAGGAGATAAACTGATTGAAGCTACCAGCGGAAACACTGGAATTGCATTAGCGATGATTGCACAGTTATTCAATATAGAAATAGAACTAGTGCTTCCCGAAGATTCAACCAAAGAACGTACACAAACCATGCGTGCTTATGGCGCAACCGTAATCCTTACATCAGCCAAAGAAGGGATTTTAGGCTCTAGAGATTATGCGGATAAAAAAGTGGCTGAAGGTGGTTATATTATGCTCAATCAGTTTGCTAATGAAGACAACTGGAAAGCCCATTACAAAACAACTGGTCCTGAGATTTGGAATGACACTAACGGTACCGTAACCCATTTTGTTTCGGCAATGGGAACTACCGGAACTATTATGGGAACTTCTACTTATTTAAAAGAAAAAAACTCAGATATTCAAATTATTGGAGCGCAACCCAGTGATGGTTCTCAAATTCCAGGAATTAGAAAATGGCCGCTAGAATATTTACCAAAGATTTTTGATGCCTCAAAAGTGGATAGGATTGTAGAAGTGAGTGAACAAGAAGCTCGAGATATGACTAAAAAATTAACTCTGGAAGAAGGTGTTTTTGCTGGAATGAGTAGTGGTGGTTCAGTTGCTACTGCCATAAAAATAGCCGAAGAACTAGAATCAGGCGTTATCGTAGCTATTATTTGCGACCGTGGTGATCGTTATTTATCTTCTGATTTATTTGATTAAACATTTCATATGATTAAAATAATTAGAACCACTCCAGAAAACATAGATTTTATCAGCTTGATAAATAAACTTGATAGAGACATCAAACTAAGGGATGGGGACGAACACACTTTCTTTGCACAGTTTAATAAAACGGATAGTATCAAGAATGCGATTGTGGTTTATGATGAGTTACAAGCGGTAGGTTGTGGTGCTTTTAAATTCTATGAAGAAGGTGTTGCCGAAATAAAAAGAATGTATGTAAATCCAGAAGCTCGTGGCAAAGGAATTGCTTCTAAAGTTTTAACCGAATTAGAATTTTGGGCAAAAGAAGAAAACTACACCAGTTGCATCCTTGAAACTGGTAAAAAATATCCAGAAGCTATTGCACTTTATAAAAAAAATGGATTTGTTGTAATCCCTAATTATGGTCAATATGAAGATATAGAAGACAGCATTTGTTTTCAAAAAACACTTTAAATACATTATTGTTACTTATAAAAGTCACTGCTTATTTTCAATTAACGAATCGGAATTTTTAATGAAAGCATATCGTTTATTTTTCGGATTATTTCTTTCATCATTTCTTATGGGACAAAAACTGCAGGCACAAGACTGGCCAAATTTAAATAAATATCAAAAAGATAACCTTCGTTTACAAAACGAACCTACTACTTCGAATAGCGTCGTTTTCATGGGCGATTCTATAACCGAGTTTTGGAGCAATGTAGCGCCACAATATTTTCAAACTCATAATTACATCAATCGTGGAATTAGTGGTCAAACAACGCCACAAATGCTGATTCGTTTTAGAGCTGATGTTATTGCTTTAAAACCTAGCATTGTAGTTATTCTTGCGGGTGTAAATGATATCGCTGAAAATACTGGACCTGCAACCTTAGAAATGATTACAAATAATATTTTTTCTATGATTGAGTTGGCGAAAGCCCACAATATTAAAGTGATTCTTTGTTCTGTTTTACCTGCTTTTGATTTTCCTTGGAACCCCAATCAAAACCCAGCTACTAAAATCATGGCTTTAAACAACTTATTAATAAATTATGCCGACGTTAATGCCATTACTTTTGTTGATTACTATTCGGCAATGGTTGATGACCGCAACGGACTACCCTTAATTTATTCAGCAGATGGCGTCCATCCAAACAAAACTGGATATGAAGTAATGGCTCGATTAGTACAACAAGCCATTCAATTGAACTCGACTAAATAACTTGATCTAAAAATTGCAACAAAATGAAATATAGAACACTAGGAAAAACTAATTTTGAAATCTCCGAAATAGCACTTGGAACATGGCAAGTTGGAGGAAAATGGGGTTCCCCTTTTAATGATAAAACAGCTGACGAATTAATAAATACAGCAATAGACAATGGTGTAAACTTTATTGATACCGCAGATGTTTATGAAAATGGATTAAGTGAAACTGCAGTAGGTAGAGTGGTTCGTTCGCGTTCAGAACGAATTTATGTCGCTACAAAATGTGGCCGCCAAATTAATCCTCATACCAGCGAAGGATATCAACCTAAAGTGCTTCAAAAATTTGTAGAAGACAGTTTAAAAAGAACAGGGTTGGAAACATTGGACCTTATTCAGTTGCATTGTCCTCCTAATCCAGTTTACTATCGTCCTGAGATTTTTGAAATGTTTGATCGGTTAAAAGACCAAGGTAAAATTTTAAACCTTGGAGTTAGTGTCGAAAAAGTGGAAGAAGCCATAAAAGCAATTGAATATCCCAACGTAAATACCGTTCAGATTATTTTTAATCTTTTCCGTCAGCGTCCTTCGGAGCTTTTTTTCAAAGAAGCCAAAAAGAAAGATATAGGAATCATTGCAAGAGTTCCTTTAGCTAGCGGACTCCTTACTGGACTTTTCAATTCCGAAACCAAATTTGAATCACAAGATCATAGAAATTTTAACCGAAATGGGGAAGCTTTTGATAAAGGAGAAACGTTTGCTGGCATCAATTACGAATTGGGTTTAAAAGCCGTTGAAGCATTAAAAGCATTATTCCCAAACACAACAAACTTAGCGCCTATCGCTTTGCAATGGATTTTGAGTTTTAATGAAATTAGTTGTATTATTCCAGGCGCTTCTAAAGTAAGTCATGTGGAATCCAACTTATCTGTTTATGATTTACCCGAGTTAACACCCGAAAAAATCAAGGCTATGAATGAAATTTATGAGCAATATATTAAACCCGAAGTACATCAGGTTTGGTAAATACATCAATTCTAATTTTATAAAAAAAAGGTCTCAATTATAATTGAGACCTTTTTTTGTACTTATTCTATTTCTTAAACCAAATTGGCTTCCGATACAATTTCTGAATTCAACAATTTAGAAATCGGACAATTTTTCTCTGCCTTAGTGACTAACTCTTGAAATTTTTCATTCGAAATTCCAGCTATTTTAGCTGCAACAGTTAAATGGGAACTTAGTATTGTTCCCTCAACCAAATTAATAATACATTTGGTCTCAATACTTTCTATTTCAAAACCTTCTTCGGTAACATAAGCAGAAAGTTGCATAGTAAAACAGCCTGAATGTGCTGCTGCTACTAATTCTTCAGGATTAGTCCCTACGCCTTCTTCAAAACGAGATTTAAATGAATATTGTGTATTTTCTAATGTTTTACTTTGCGTTGTTAATACACCAGCTCCCTCTTTAAGAGATCCTTTCCAAATAGCGGTTGCATTTCTTTTCATAATTTTAACTTTTTAGTTCTCTCAAATTTAGCTTTTTAAAATGTAAGAATTTTGATTATTATATTATTTAACGAAAATTTAAAATATGTTTACTATTTGTAATTAAATCTAAAAAAACCAGCCCAAATTAAATTGGGCTGGTTTTCTCTAAGTTCATAGTATCACCCAATTATTTTATTTTTTAATAACATTAATTGCTTTTTGGTTGCTTCCTTGTCTAATTAACAATAGATATTCTCCAGAAGGCAATTCTTCTCCTAATAAAACATTTTGCGCATTTGGTTTTTCTATTCTTTTAATCATTCTTGCAAGCATATCGTAAACATAAATTTCCACTTTTTCTTCAGTACCTTGAATCGCTATAGTAAATTGATGGTTTGATGGATTAGGATAGGCTTTTACATCAAATTCAGCTAAATCAATTATTTCTTGTTTCCCTATTACAAGAGGTCTATGTGCAATAGGTGCTTCACATTTCGCATTACAAGGTCCTAAGAAATCTCCATGTGCTAAATGTGCCGCTACTGCCGATTCATCTACACAAATTTCATTACAACTATTATTAGTTTTGTGGCAAATTTTAACTTTTGCATTACCACTTTTTCCAGCAAAACAACGAACATCTTCAGCCCAAACTTGAGTTGTTGTTATAAAACTACAACCAAATCGATCAGTAATTGTTGCTGTTATAATCGCGTCTTTCATTAATTTTACAGTTAATGCATAAGTACCTGTTGAAATAACAGTTGAAGTTACAGATGGAATACCTGTAGCACTACAAATGTTATTCATATTTAAACTTGAATTAGTTTTTGTTGCTTCTCCAGTAAAAGTTTCATTTCCTCCATTCACATTACATTCCATAGGTCGATTCAACTCATATTTAATGGTGTATGGACCAGTTCCCCCTGCTGGCAATGTAGTGATTGTTGCAATTTGATCTGTTGATAAACCAAAATACAATTGTTTATTATTTATAGATGTCGTAGCACTTAAAGAACTAGTAATGTTTACCTTAAAACTACAACTAGCAGAGTTCCCACTAGTATCTGTAGCTGTCCAAGTAACTATCGTCTCTCCCTTATTAAAAACTACTCCATCAAGGCTATTACCACTACCTATAGTAACTCCAGTAAGTTGATAAGTTACACTACTTAACGCATAATTATCTGTTGCAGTTGCATTCCAAACTGTTCCTTGTTTAGTATAAGTACATAAATTACTATTTACTTCAAGTTCCATATTCGATATGCAACTAATTATTGGTTTTTGAGTATCTGTTATGATTCCTGTTGTATTATTAATATAATTAATACTGTAGTTTAAACCGCCGTTGCCGTCACTAATTGTCAAGCCTGAAGCAGTCATTACTTTATTTGTACCTACATTTTTGTTATCATAAACTTGTAGTGGTATTGTAATAATTACATCTGGAGAAATAATTCCTGATATCGTAGGAACCGCTAATGAGCTAGTATAACCATCGTATTCTTTAGTGTCAGTTATTGCTGTGACTGTAACCTCTTTTTTACTAATATTTGCTATAGTTGTATTCAAAGAAATTAAATTGTAGTTATCCTTAGCAGGACCTGAAAGTGTAGCCCCAATTAAAGTCACTGTCTTATCTGTTCCAACATGTTTTGTATCAAAAGTACCTGAACCTCCCTCTAAACTCACATTTGTAAGATCTGTTGTCAGTACTCCAATCAATGAGCGACTAGTAACAGTAGCAGTATTATTCCCATCATAAATTTTATTACTGGCAGTGAATGAACCTTCCAAAGCTTTTGTAGTAATTACAAATGATGCTGTGTTATAAGTAATGTCATAATTACTTAATACTGAAGCTGGATTTAAAACAGCACTAATTATATATGGACTGCCTAAAACAGTTTCACCCGCAGTTCTACTGTATGAAGCCGTAACTACATCTGAAGAAAGAAACCCAACTAAATTACCGCTCAATATAGGATCTATCGAACCGTAAACTTTAGTATTTACTATTGGTGAAACACTCGCAACTTTTCGCAAAATCGTAAATGCTTCACTGTCTGAACTTGACCCGTGATTTGCATCTCCTGCATAAGTATAACTTGCTGAAGCGGTATTCACTCCTGCATCAATGTTATTGGTATAATTCGCAGTTGGAGTTAAACTCAATCCTCCTGCTCCGGTTACGGTAACCGAAGCCGGCTCAATTGCCGAACCGGTATAAGTAAATGGTGCGCCTGTGATTGTAACTGTGGTTACAGAAGCGGCTTTACCTATTGTAAAGGTTTTATTGTCTGAACTTGACTCGTGATTTGCATCTCCTGCATAAGTATAACTTGCTGAAGCGGTATCAACACCTGCATCAATGTTAGTTGCATAATTCGCAGTTGGAGTTAAACTCAATCCTCCTGCTCCGGTTACGGTAACCGAAGCCGGCTCAATTGCCGAACCGGTATAAGTAAATGGTGCGCCTGTGATTGTAACTGTGGTTACCGAAGCGGCTTTACCTATTGTAAAGGTTTTGTTGTCTGAACTTGACTCGTGATTTGCATCTCCTGCATAAGTATAACTTGCTGAAGCGGTATTCACTCCTGCATCAATGTTAGTTGCATAATTCGCAGTTGGAGTTAAACTCAATCCTCCTGCTCCTGTTACGGTAACCGAAGCCGGCTCAATTGCCGAACTGGTATAAGTAAATGGTGCGCCTGTGATTGTAACTGTGGTTACAGAAGCGGCTTTACCAATTGTAAAGGTTTTGCTGTCTGAACTTGACTCGTGATTTGCATCTCCTGCATAAGTATAACTTGCTGAAGCGGTATTCACTCCTGCATCAATGTTAGTTGCATAATTCGCAGTTGGAGTTAAACTCAATCCTCCTGCTCCGGTTACGGTAACCGAAGCTGGCTCAATTGCCGAACCGGTATAAGTAAATGGTGCGCCTGTGATTGTAACTGTGGTTACAGAAGCGGCTTTACCAATTGTAAAGGTTTTGCTGTCTGAACTTGACTCGTGATTTGCATCTCCTGCATAAGTATAACTTGCTGAAGCGGTATTCACTCCTGCATCAATGTTAGTTGCATAATTCGCAGTTGGAGTTAAACTCAATCCTCCTGCTCCGGTTACGGTAACCGAAGCTGGCTCAATTGCCGAACCGGTATAAGTAAATGGTGCGCCTGTGATTGTAACTGTGGTTACAGAAGCGGCTTTACCAATTGTAAAGGTTTTGCTGTCTGAACTTGACTCGTGATTTGCATCTCCTGCATAAGTATAACTTGCTGAAGCGGTATTCACTCCTGCATCAATGTTAGTTGCATAATTCGCAGTTGGAGTTAAACTCAATCCTCCTGCTCCGGTTACGGTAACCGAAGCTGGCTCAATTGCCGAACCGGTATAAGTAAATGGTGCGCCTGTGATTGTAACTGTGGTTACAGAAGCGGCTTTACCAATTGTAAAGGTTTTATTGTCTGAACTTGACTCGTGATTTGCATCTCCTGCATAAGTATAACTTGCTGAAGCGGTATTCACTCCTGCATCAATGTTAGTTGCATAATTCGCAGTTGGAGTTAAACTCAATCCTCCTGCTCCTGTTACGGTAACCGAAGCCGGCTCAATTGCCGAACCGGTATAAGTAAATGGTGCGCCTGTGATTGTAACTGTGGTTACAGAAGCGGCTTTACCTATTGTAAAGGTTTTATTGTCTGAACTTGACTCGTGATTTGCATCTCCTGCATAAGTATAACTTGCTGAAGCGGTATTCACTCCTGCATCAATGTTAGTTGCATAATTCGCAGTTGGAGTTAAACTCAATCCTCCTGCTCCTGTTACGGTAACCGAAGCTGGCTCAATTGCCGAACCGGTATAAGTAAATGGTGCGCCTGTGATTGTAACTGTGGTTACAGAAGCGGCTTTACCAATTGTAAAGGTTTTATTGTCTGAACTTGACTCGTGATTTGCATCTCCTGCATAAGTATAACTTGCTGAAGCGGTATTCACTCCTGCATCAATGTTAGTTGCATAATTCGCAGTTGGAGTTAAACTCAATCCTCCTGCTCCTGTTACGGTAACCGAAGCCGGCTCAATTGCCGAACCGGTATAAGTAAATGGTGCGCCTGTGATTGTAACTGTGGTTACAGAAGCGGCTTTACCTATTGTAAAGGTTTTATTGTCTGAACTTGACTCGTGATTTGCATCTCCTGCATAAGTATAACTTGCTGAAGCGGTATTCACTCCTGCATCAATGTTAGTTGCATAATTCGCAGTTGGAGTTAAACTCAATCCTCCTGCTCCTGTTACGGTAACCGAAGCTGGCTCAATTGCCGAACCGGTATAAGTAAATGGTGCGCCTGTGATCGTAACTGTGGTTACCGAAGCGGCTTTACCTATTGTAAAGGTTTTATTGTCTGAACTTGACTCGTGATTTGCATCTCCTGCATAAGTATAACTTGCTGAAGCGGTATTCACTCCTGCATCAATGTTAGTTGCATAATTCGCAGTTGGAGTTAAACTCAATCCTCCTGCTCCTGTTACGGTAACCGAAGCCGGCTCAATTGCCGAACCGGTATAAGTAAATGGTGCGCCTGTGATTGTAACTGTGGTTACAGAAGCGGCTTTACCTATTGTAAAGGTTTTATTGTCTGAACTTGACTCGTGATTTGCATCTCCTGCATAAGTATAACTTGCTGAAGCGGTATTCACTCCTGCATCAATGTTAGTTGCATAATTCGCAGTTGGAGTTAAACTCAATCCTCCTGCTCCTGTTACGGTAACCGAAGCTGGCTCAATTGCCGAACCGGTATAAGTAAATGGTGCGCCTGTGATTGTAACTGTGGTTACAGAAGCGGCTTTACCAATTGTAAAGGTTTTATTGTCTGAACTTGACTCGTGATTTGCATCTCCTGCATAAGTATAACTTGCTGAAGCGGTATTCACTCCTGCATCAATGTTAGTTGCATAATTCGCAGTTGGAGTTAAACTCAATCCTCCTGCTCCTGTTACGGTAACCGAAGCCGGCTCAATTGCCGAACCGGTATAAGTAAATGGTGCGCCTGTGATTGTAACTGTGGTTACAGAAGCGGCTTTACCTATTGTAAAGGTTTTATTGTCTGAACTTGACTCGTGATTTGCATCTCCTGCATAAGTATAACTTGCTGAAGCGGTATTCACTCCTGCATCAATGTTAGTTGCATAATTCGCAGTTGGAGTTAAACTCAATCCTCCTGCTCCTGTTACGGTAACCGAAGCTGGCTCAATTGCCGAACCGGTATAAGTAAATGGTGCGCCTGTGATCGTAACTGTGGTTACCGAAGCGGCTTTACCTATTGTAAAGGTTTTATTGTCTGAACTTGACTCGTGATTTGCATCTCCTGCATAAGTATAACTTGCTGAAGCGGTATTCACTCCTGCATCAATGTTAGTTGCATAATTCGCAGTTGGAGTTAAACTCAATCCTCCTGCTCCTGTTACGGTAACCGAAGCCGGCTCAATTGCCGAACCGGTATAAGTAAATGGTGCGCCTGTGATTGTAACTGTGGTTACAGAAGCGGCTTTACCTATTGTAAAGGTTTTATTGTCTGAACTTGACTCGTGATTTGCATCTCCTGCATAAGTATAACTTGCTGAAGCGGTATTCACTCCTGCATCAATGTTAGTTGCATAATTCGCAGTTGGAGTTAAACTCAATCCTCCTGCTCCGGTTACGGTAACCGAAGCCGGCTCAATTGCCGAACCGGTATAAGTAAATGGTGCGCCTGTGATTGTAACTGTGGTTACAGAAGCGGCTTTACCTATTGTAAAGGTTTTATTGTCTGAACTTGACTCGTGATTTGCATCTCCTGCATAAGTATAACTTGCTGAAGCGGTATTCACTCCTGCATCAATGTTAGTTGCATAATTCGCAGTTGGAGTTAAACTCAATCCTCCTGCTCCTGTTACGGTAACCGAAGCCGGCTCAATTGCCGAACCGGTATAAGTAAATGGTGCGCCTGTGATTGTAACTGTGGTTACAGAAGCGGCTTTACCTATTGTAAAGGTTTTATTGTCTGAACTTGACTCGTGATTTGCATCTCCTGCATAAGTATAACTTGCTGAAGCGGTATTCACTCCTGCATCAATGTTAGTTGCATAATTCGCAGTTGGAGTTAAACTCAATCCTCCTGCTCCTGTTACGGTAACCGAAGCCGGCTCAATTGCCGAACTGGTATAAGTAAATGGTGCGCCTGTGATTGTAACTGTGGTTACAGAAGCGGCTTTACCAATTGTAAAGGTTTTGCTGTCTGAACTTGACTCGTGATTTGCATCTCCTGCATAAGTATAACTTGCTGAAGCGGTATTCACTCCTGCATCAATGTTAGTTGCATAATTCGCAGTTGGAGTTAAACTCAATCCTCCTGCTCCGGTTACGGTAACCGAAGCTGGCTCAATTGCCGAACCGGTATAAGTAAATGGTGCGCCTGTGATTGTAACTGTGGTTACAGAAGCGGCTTTACCTATTGTAAAGGTTTTGCTGTCTGAACTTGACTCGTGATTTGCATCTCCTGCATAAGTATAACTTGCTGAAGCGGTATTCACTCCTGCATCAATGTTAGTTGCATAATTCGCAGTTGGAGTTAAACTCAATCCTCCTGCTCCTGTTACGGTAACCGAAGCCGGCTCAATTGCCGAACCGGTATAAGTAAATGGTGCGCCTGTGATTGTAACTGTGGTTACCGAAGCGGCTTTACCAATAACAAAATTACCCGCAGACAAACCTGTTAAACTATTATAGTTTGCTGAATCGGTAGGCATGAAGCTAGCCGTAACTGCATATGTACTTGCATTGGTTTGAGTAGCCACTCCTCCAGTAAGGATACTATTGACATTTCCTGGAACAGAACTACTTGATACTGAAACTGTAGCCGATTTCCCTGTTCCATCATATGTAAGTGGAGAATTATTTACTGCTAGAGTTGCTGTTGGGGTAGCTTTGCTTATTGAAAAAGCAGTAGCAAGAGAACTAGCAGAATTGTAATTCCCATTTGCTCCAACTGTTGCAATCACCGTGTAATTTCCAGCATTTGTTGGTTGTATTGAACTTTGTGGATATGTAGTTGGACTTACCCCAACATAACTGTAGGTATAACTTGTTCCTGTTCCTGTATTAGTTGCCGAATTTGGCCCCTGAGGAGAACCATTATACACATAAGATCCTACTATTGGAGTAACGGTTGGAGTTATTTTTCCGCCCACAACCAAAGTCGCGGTTGTCGTTCTAGTGTTGACAGGATTATTATCGTCAGAACCAGATATATTTAAGGTGTAGGAGCCCGTGGGCGTAGCTACCGTTGTAGTAACTGTCAAGGTTGCATCTGAAGACCCATTTGGGCTTACAACAGATGGTGCAGTGGCACCTGTTGGAAGACCACTTGTTACACTATAAGTGACTTTAGGTTTTCCTCCATTATTTACTAATCCTGCAGTCATTAAAAATGAAACGCTACCAGCAGTTCCAGAGGTAAGAGAACCTGTTTGAGCTCCAGCTGATATTGATGATAAAGTTTGTTGAGCATCTGTAAACGTCCACTCTGCATGTAGTAAAGATGTCGCTCCATCCGCAGTCAAAAGTAAAGTGGCTCCAAGAGCATCACCTTGCGCAACTGTGGGTACATACCATGAGGAAGTAAACGAACCTAAACCATCTGCGACAACTGTCCAAGGCTGATGATACTGTGGATCTGTTCCTGCAGGTTCTTCACCTGCATGCTCCACTAATAGTGTAACAGTTTCACCAGCCTGAAATCCAGAACCAGTAATAATAGCTGTTGATCCTGGTGTATAATCAAGCAGATCAGTTGATACTGTCTGTGAATAAACCCCACTAGCAAAAAATAAATTGGTAATTAAAAAAACAAAAATCAAAAATCTGGAATTGCGTAGAAATGTTTTCATATTTATTGAATTTAAATAATAAAATAACGAACAATAAAAACTTAACTGTAGGATGGTGTTGAATCTATAGAAAGGGGGCTTTCTAATTGGTATATCTAAAACGCTCTTAGATAAAAAAGGCTTTTTTAAGGTTAAAAAAAGCGTGGCTCAATTATCTGTATTTCTTTAACTTAAATACTAATTTAAAGTATTTTAAAAATAGAATTACCTTTTTTTTTAATGTTTCCGATTAAAGTGTTAAAAAAAACTATAAACGACACAATAAACTGATTACAAATGAATTAAAAATAGTACAAAACAAAAATAAAACGAATTTATTATGAATTTTTCATGAAAAAATTTACCACAAAACAAAATCCGCAATAAAATTGAATTTTATTACGGATTCTTAAATACACAGACTAAATAGTGTTAAACTTCTAGATTGTAGTTTTAAAGTAACTATTAAATGTGCAAAGATTTAAACTATTAAAAAATAATAGTAAAAGTGGCGCCTTTGTTCTGGCCTTCACTAGTAGCTGTAAGTTGTCCATGATTTTTTTCTATTATATTTCGACACAAATACAACCCAATTCCAGTAGAGCCTTCATTTGAAGTTCCTAACTTGCTCATTTTTGTGAATTTTTTAAATAATTCACCAATTTGATTTTGGTTGAAACCAATTCCTCTATCGGCAATACTAATTATCAATTTTGCATTTTCTGAATAGACCTTTAAATTAACCTCGCTTTTAGAATAAGAAAATTTTATAGCATTATCGATTAAATTCACTAAAACCCGAATTAATAACTCCTCTTCAATTAAAAGTGTGGTTTCTTGAATATCAATTGACACAATTAATTTTATCTTTTTTATGTCTAACAACTGTTTCACTTGGGTTTCAACAGCAGCAATCAGAGGTTTAAAAAGTATCGTTTTTGAATCCGGACTTGTTTTTAAAACGGCATCTTGTTCTTTAAGTAATTTTAAAAAATTCTCAATATACATGAATTGTTGATTGGAAGATTGATAAATCAACTCCGCCAATTCTTTTATTTCTTCAGTAGGATTTGCATCTAATATCAACCTTGCCAATAATTGAGGTTGTCCTGCGAAGTTTTTTAAATCATGAGACAATAAGTAAACTAAGTCTTGCTTTTCAACAATGAATTTTTCGTGTTCCATAATCGTCTCCTGAATATTACGCATTAGAAAACCGGCTTCATCAAAATAAATAATGGGCAATTCTGGCACTTCTCTTTCTTTCTTATAATTTCTCAAAGCTCTTGAAGCCACTTCTATAGGTTTTATTAATTGTTTCAAGATAATTAGTGTAATACCAGAAGCCAATAAAGTCATTAAAAGCGCAAAAAACAAAATGGTATTTGGAGAGATGGAGAAATTTCCATATAAAACGAAAAACAACAATCCTATTAATGGAATATGAATGCCAATAAAAGCAACAAAAAGAAATTTAAAAGCATAACTTCTACTAAGAAAACTAATTTGAGATAATTTTTTATAAAAATACATGAATTTACTTATTTTAAAAAAATACGTAAAAAACCGTTCCTTGGTTTTAAAGTTTACAATAAATTTAAAAATCCCTTTTAGGTGTAAACAAAAAAACCCAATCCTAACTTTAAGGATTGGGTTTCTCATTAAATTCTTGTTTCTATTATTTTAGAACCGAAAATATAATCTTAGAATCATCATACACGCGTTGTGTTTGTTTTTTAAAATCTTCTGGTTTGGCATAAAAGATATTGTCAACATAGGTTTGCGGATTCAAATCAATAAAAGGAAACCAAGTACTTTGAATTTGAATTTGAATTTTGTGTCCTTTCTTGAACGTATGCATTATATCTTGTAATTTGATTTTCACCGCTGTTTTTTCATTAGCTACAAAAGGTTCTGGATGGATAAAGCTATTTCTAAAACGGCCACGCATTACTTCACTTCGCACCATCATATGGTAATTGCTCATTTTTAAATATGGAGCTACCTCAGGTGTTTCCGGTTCATCCTTAGGGAACACATCAATTACTTTTACAATCCAATCGGAATCGGTTCCAGATGTGGACACTTGTAATTGTGCCAATATAGCCCCTGCTAGAGTTGTTTTCTCCGTTAATTTTTCTGTTTCAAATACTAAAACATCAGGACGTCTCGCTGCAAAACGCTGATCATCGGTCATGTATTTTCTTGGCGTTATCCCTTTTTGATAGATATCTTCGGTAAAAGGAACTGGTTTTTTTGGATCGCTGATAAATTCTTGAAATCCACCATCATTTTGTGGTACGTTCGACAACTTATTTTGAGTCAAATAATACGTTTCTTTTACTGCATTTTTTGGTGGCCAAACATCATAGGTTTTCCAATCTTTCACCCCTGTGTCAAAAACATAGGCTTCTGGTAATTTGTTTTCGCCCTTCCCATTGTCTTTTAAAAAGTGACGAAAAAAGTTGGCTTCAATATTTTTTTGAAAAAAACCAGAAATACTATCCCCAAATTTTATATTTCCAATCACTGCAGCAGGTGTATTTCTAGCCCAATCGCCATGACTCCACGGCCCCATAACAATCGTATTGTAATTTTTACTGCTTTTTTCGATAGCCTGATACGTATTCAAAGGACCGTACAAATCTTCAGCATCAAACCAACCTCCAACAATCATAACTGCAGGCTTGATGTCTTTTAAATGTTGTAAAATACCTCGTTTTTGCCAAAAATCATCATAGCTACTGTGGTCTTTTAGCTGTTGCCAAAATTCATTGTCTTTCCCATAAAATTTATCTAGGTTAGTCAAGGGACCCTGATCTAGAAAAAACTGATAATCATCTTTGGTTCCCATATCTGGAAATTGATACCAAGCTTTGCTCGTTTTCTCTGATTTTTGAATTCCAAACAAAGGAGTTGCTTTCCAATAGCTCAATAAATAAGCTCCATTGTGATGAAAATCATCAAAAAAGAAATCACTAATACAAGCCTGAGGCGAAACTGCTTTCAAGGCAGGATGGTTACTCAACAACGAATACGTAGAATAAAATCCAGGGTACGAAATTCCCCAAACTCCTACATTTCCATTATTATTGCCCACGTTTTTCACCAGCCAGTCAATCGTATCATAAGTATCTGATGCTTCGTCTACTTGGGTTTTCCCTTTTTTGTTAGGAATATAAGCGCGCATGTTATCATACAAACCGTCACTCATCCAGCGCCCACGCACATCTTGATACACAACAATATAACCTTCCTTCATCATGGTATCACTAGGGCCAATGCTCTTTTTAAACTGTGTTTCTCCATAAGGCGCACAACTGTAAGGCGTGCGCTGCATAATGATTGGGTATTTTTTAGAATGGTCTTTTGGCGTATAAATGGCAGTAAATAAAGTTACACCATCACGCATTTTAATACTTACTTCCTTTTTAGTGTAGTATTCTCCTACTGTACTTGGCGTTAGGTCTTGGGCAAAAACGCCAGTAGTAATTGCGAAAAATGCAATAAATAATAGTTTTTTCATGTAAACAATAGCTAATTATAGAACGGTAAAGATATTTAGAATAATAGTATAATAAAACATCCAATGATAGAATTTTGATATATCATTAAAATTAGGTCTTGTGATTCTAGTTTTTTTAGTGTCAATTTACTAATGATTAAATAAAACCTAAATTCTTTTCTATTTATGCTATCTGTTAGTAACAAAACTAAGGTAACATCGTCTTATTTATAAAGCAACATAACCTATATGAAACCAAACTTCTTTACTACTTTGTTCACGTTGCTTATGATTCAACTAGGATTTGCCCAAAATATAAAAGGAAAAATAATCGATTCTACAACTGGGGAAAGTATTCCGTATGCTAATATTAAGGTAAACGAGTCGGAAAACTTGGTTTCTAATGCAGAAGGTTTTTTTACGCTATCAGAGAAAAACAGTACTGACGAAACCTTGCTTACGGTTTCTTATTTGGGTTTCGTCAATAGGCAATTGACCGTCAGCGAATTGAAAAAATTGGATTTCAGTATTAAACTGACGCCAGGCGTTTTTGAACTTAATGATGTTGCCGTGTCTAACATAAAACCAAATCCTTATGAGATTATGGCTAATGTTAAAGCCAACTTAAGCCGTAATTATGCCACTGGAGAAACAGGGTCAAAAGACATGCTTTTTTATAGAAAATCAAACAATTTTAAACCCTCTTTAATTGATGTTGAAATTAATAAGTCGACAGGGTTTACAAAACAAGCTTTAAACAAAGTCAATACTGACTTAAAGGCTTTTTCTAAGCAATTAATTTCGCATCCTCCGCAGGAATTCACTGACATCCTTTGTAATTATTATTCGGTTAAAACCAAAAAAGGAGACAAATTCCTCTTCAACTCAAAACTGGATGTTCTTAAAGCCACTGTATTAAAAAACGAAGGCCGTTCTAGCGCAATGGACGATTTAGAAAAAACAGTCATGAATTTGATTTTGAAGCACTTAGACTCCACTAAATATTACCGCGCAAAAAGTGGCCTTTTTGGATCAAGAGACACGATTTCGTTACGTAAAGACTTCAATAAAAAGAAAAACAAAGGTATTGACATAGAAATAAACAGCCAGTTAACGGCCACCAAAGCCAGTTTGAATTCCTTTCTGTCAGATGCTAATTTTCTAAGTAGTACAAAATTAGAATTTATTAAAAAGACGGATTTATATGACTATACCTACGAAGGAGTAACGTATACTAATGAGAATGAATTTGCCTACATACTGAGTTTTAAACCTCGAAGAAGCAAGGCGAAATATCTAGGTAAATTATATATTTCTGAAACGGATTATGCCATCTTGAGAACAGATTATATCCTAGACGAAGGAGAGAAGTTGAATAATTTTAACATGAAGTTTCTATTAGGAATTAAAGCTTCAGAGAATGTCAGTAAAGGAACAATAACCTACAAGAAAAAAGCAGAAGACGGGAGTTATTATATGCAATATGCCGCTGTTGAAAAGGGAAATTACTTTTATTTAAACCGCCCTTTAAAATTTATTGAATTAACGAGTAGTGAAAAAGATGTGCTGGCACTTGATATAAAAATTGAAGCAAATACGAGCAATAAAATAGAGTTCCTCAATATGTCTCGATCTGAAACAACTGCAGCTGCAATTGAAAAAATAAAGGAAGCCGATTTTAAATTTAAAACTATCAAATCGTATGATCCTACCATTTGGAAAGACTACAATGCCATCGAACCCTTACAAGAAATGAAACAATTCAAAGCTATGAATTAAGTTAGTAAAATAGCTAATGATTAAAACATTAAGCCAAAAACTGCTAAATTAATTAACTTTGAAACTCAACAGCACTTTTCAATTTATGATTCTTCAACACTCCACAAGCCATAGTATTCCAAACCAATTAAAAATAATAAAAGAATTATATTACGATAAATACGGACTTCCTATTACCCAACTTAGTATTAATCCCGAGAGTAAAGAGTATGAAGCCTGTACGTTTTTATTGAATAAAAAAATGATTGTTTATCGTCAAGGGAAAATTACTCCTACTAAAGTTGGACAATTTGTAACCGTATGGAAAAGAAATAAAGCTGGTATTACAGCTCCTTTTGATACAAAAGATATCCTAGATTTCATAATTATAACTGTAAAAACGGATACACAATTAGGTCAATTTATATTCCCGAAAGCGGTATTAATCACAAAAGGAATTCTAACTCATAATGGCAAAGAGGGGAAACGTGGCATAAGAGTTTATGCACCTTGGGACAGAGTGAGCAGCAAACAAGCAATACAAACCCAAAGTTGGCAAACTGATTATTTTTTACAGCTTGATGAAGAAAATAAAATAGATCAAATGCGCATAAAAGAATTATTAGGAAATAATAAATAACAAAAACCAATAAGACATTTAATTATTTATGTTCTTTAATGTATTTTGCTACTTCTACCATAGGTGCAACCCAAATATCTTTTTTTCGCTTTTTTAAATATGCCAGTAATTTACGGTGCTCTTCTAAATCTACATTTAATCCATGTTCACCACCAACACCGTGAAATAGAAAAACAATAAAAGATTGCGCCTTTTCAGCGGCTTCAACTTGAGCAATCATTTGCGCAGCGGTACTACCATTTTGTCCAAAAGCATTCACATTGGATAGATCTACCTCTTTTATTGAAAGGAAATTAGATTCAACTCCACGAGCAGCTACAAAATCATTCTTTAAAAAATTATAGTAAAGCGTGTCATTTACGGTAAGATCCCCACATGGATAGGCAAAAGTACGTTCCACTTTTCCATCAATCGCTTTGAGTAATGCATTTGTCACTCGTACTTCGTTTACGGCTCTTGCCACAGAATACTTGGACAAATCAGTTTCTGAAGTAACAAAACCTCTTCCGGGTAAACGACCATCACAAGGATGATTCAAGGAATGGTTTCCTAATTCATGGCCTTTCTTTGATGCGTTACGCCATTCTTCTATTCGATTTGCCACCACTGGCGAACCGCCTATTAGATAAAAAGTTCCTTTAAATTTATAGGAATTGAGCATAGGTATTACCTTATCAAGATGAATATTTAAAGCATCATCATAGGTTAATACAACCCCACATTTTTTACCATTCCAGTTTCTATTTCCTTCTTGTGCATTAATAGTAGGAACGGCCAACACAGCTAATATAAGAAGTAAGGTATTTTTTAAATTCATTTATGCTAATTTATAAAGGGTAATGATTTATAGACAATGTATTTGAGTTGTGAATATCGCTTATTGATGTTTTTTCCTAAACTTAAAAAATAAGACAATAGTAATAACAATCATCAAAAGTACAAATATAAAATGTCTTACAAATTCAAGTTCTTTTAACAAATATTCCAAACTGTTGTGAAATAACATTACGGCGGCGATATAAAGCGTTATAAAAATAAGCGTTCCAAATCCATTAACAATAAAAAAAGTACGCCATTTAACATGAAAAAGCCCTGCAAAAATGGGACTAAAAAACCTAATTTTAGGAATAAAACTCAATAGCAATAGGGTTCTCACACTGTGTTTTTCCATTCCGTCAATATATTTTTTTTGCATCTTTTCCCCAATTTTATTTTTAAAGCGATCAATTAATTTATTCCCTGAAAAGGCCAACCAATAAAATAAATTATCAATAATAGTTAATCCACAAAAAGCGGATAATCCTGCATAATACGGATTGATTACATGATGTTGAGCAATATAACCTATAGATAACAAGGTAACTTCTTCTGGGATGGGAGTCAATTGATCCAGAAATAGAAACCAAATGAAAATACCAAAATAGCTTAGTGGATTATATGAAAAGATAAGGCCATACATATTCAATTTCATTAGTTATTCAAATTTACTAAATTAGAAAAAGAAATAACCAATTCAATATCATTAAGTTATAAAAATCAGATTTTAAAATTTCAATCCATAATTTAGTCTAATTTTGCTTTTCCTAAAAGTAACAACACACAATTATGCTCTCAAAAGTACAGTTTAAAGAATGGTTTGATCGCTATAAATATGCTGAGTTAGCTGCGACCTCTGCTGCTTTACTGGGTTCACAATTCAGTCTTTTTTTTAATGGTTTGACTACAGCCTACTTGATTACGTTTACGGAGTATTTAGCTTTTTATGGAGTTATTATCACTATGGTCTATCTGCAACTTTCAAAAAAGAATGAAGCGATAGCACAACAAACTTCTCTAACTGATTTGTTACAAATTGTCAAGAACCTACTATTAGAATTTGGATATCCTGCACTTCTGGATATTGCATTTGTTCGGCCTTTTTGTATGTACTGGTTGCCTATTGCAACAGGAAATGCCGTAACGGGAATTATGGCCGGGAAGATTTGTGCTGATGTGGTTTTTTACTTTCTCACTATTGTCAATTACGAATGGATGAAAAGGAATAATCATTACTAGACAAAAACCAAATTACACCTCAACTCCCCTGCCCCTGATTGAAGCGTAAAACCCGAAATTACCACAGCCTACAAAGCCGTGCGAGAAAAGAGCGACCGCAGGAAGCTCCTTTTATTGCCGGATATGGGCTGTGGTAAAGAGGATTTGTAGCGAAAAGCAGGATTAGGCTCAAATAAAAATCGCTCTTTTTTGAAAATATTTCCCAATTTGAATTTATAAAAGTTTACAAACGCTTATTTTTGCGCTATGGGAAGAAAAAATACAGACAAGGTTGTCTTTCATCAAATAAAAGTCCTTGATGCAGGTGCAAAAGGCGTATCGGTAGCAAAAGCGCCGGATGGTAAAGTAGTGTTCATACCGAATGTGGTTCCGGGTGATGTGGTTGATGTACAAACTTTTAAAAAGCGTAAGTCGTTTTATGAAGGAAAAGCGGTGCATTTTCATGAGTTTTCGGAGCACCGTGTGGAACCTGTTTGCGAGCATTTTGGTGTTTGCGGAGGTTGTAAATGGCAAAATATGAACTACAACCAACAGTTGTATTATAAGCAAAATGAGGTTTTGAACCACTTGCAACGCATCGGGAAAATTGAACTTCCTGAATTTGAACCTATTTTAGGATCAGAGAAAAAGTTTTTCTACAGAAACAAAATGGAATTTTCATTTTCTAACAGCCGTTGGTTAACCGAAAAAGAAATTGACAGCACGGAAGATTTAGGAAATAGAAACGCACTAGGTTTCCATATTCCAAAAATGTGGGATAAAATCCTGGGCATCAATAAATGCCATTTGCAAGAAGATCCATCGAATGCAATACGTAATGAAGTTCGAGATTTTGCTAATGCAAACGGACTGACATTCTTTAACCCTAGAGAACATTCTGGTTTATTGAGAACCTTAATGCTGCGCACCGCTTCAACAGGTGAAATCATGGTTTTGATTCAATTTTTTGAAAACGACAAAGCCAACAGAGAATTGATCTTAGACCATTTATACGAGAAATTCCCGCAAATTACTTCATTGCAATATGTAGTGAATAATAAAGCAAATGATACCTTATATGACACGGATATTAAATTGTACAAAGGTCGCGACTATATCTTAGAAGAGATGGAAGGATTGAAATTTAGCATTAATGCTAAGTCTTTTTACCAAACCAACTCCGACCAAGCCTACGAATTATACAAAATAACACGTGATTTTGCTGGATTGACAGGAAATGAAATTGTGTATGATTTATATACGGGAACGGGTACTATTGCTCAATTTGTTTCTAAAAAAGCAAAAAAAGTAATAGGTGTAGAAAGTGTTCCTGATGCCATTAAAGATGCAAAAGCGAATGCGGTACGCAATGAAATTACAAATTGTGAGTTCTTTGTAGGAGACATGAAAGTGGTGTTCAATGATAGTTTCATTGCACAACACGGACATCCAGATGTTATTATAACAGATCCGCCTCGTGACGGAATGCATAAAGACGTGATTGAACAAATCATGAAAATTGCTCCAGAGAAAGTGGTGTATGTAAGTTGTAATTCGGCTACACAAGCACGTGATTTAGCCTTGATGGACGAGAAATACAAAGTGACTCGCGTGCGCCCTGTGGATATGTTTCCGCAAACACATCATGTGGAAAATGTAGTGTTACTCGAGAAAAGATAAGATTGTTGAATAACGAATAATGATTGCTAATTTTTGATTTAAAAAAATCGGGAATTAGCAATCTTCATTCAATATAATGTATATGAAAAAAATAATTCTTTTAGTATTGACTATTGCTTTCACTTTCTCCAGCTGTGAGAAAGATGATATTTGTGATGCCAATACCGTTACTACTCCTCGATTAGTGATTTCGTTTTATGACATAAACAATTCATCTGTTTTGAAAAATGTGACGAATCTAAAAATAATTGGAGAAGGAATGACGGAAGGAATTACATATAAAAGTAGTACTTTGATTAATGGAAGTACGGTTTCTATTCCGCTAAAAACAGATGCAGATGCAACTAGTTTCCGTTTTATATTGAATTATGGTAATTCAAATCCAGCGGTAGTGTATGAAGACAATCTAAAGTTTAATTATTCCCGAACTACTGTTTTTGTATCTAGAGCCTGTGGATTTAAAACTGAATTTACTTTAGATCCATTAATTCCATATGTTCATACAGCTGCAGATGTTACTGTTGAAAAATGGATTCAATATATTGCAGTAAAAAATAGCGCTATCAATAACGAAAATGAAACACACCTTGAAATATATTTTTAGTATTTGCCTCATTTTTTCTTTGTTTTTAGCCGAAGCACAAGAAACTACTCCTGTTAAAAGTACTCCCGAAAATAACAAAACGGAGGAAGGTATTATTCCTGACAATTCGTTTAAAAATGCCGAAAAACTACCCCAAGAAGTAAATAATGACAGTATTCCAGTTATAAAAACAAATCGGTACGGTTTGCGTGTAGGAGTTGATTTATTTAAGCTGACACGTGCTTTATATGATAAAGATTATAAAGGAATTGAATTAGTAGGAGATTATCGAATATCAAAAAAATATTACCTAGCTGCGGAACTAGGAAATGAAAATAAAACAACTGATGACACTCGGTTAAACTCAACCGCCAAAGGATCTTATTTAAAAGCAGGTTTTGATTACAATGCCTACGAGAATTGGCTCGATATGGAGAATATCATTTCTATAGGGATGCGCTATGGTTTTAGTACGTTTAGTCAGCAATTAAACACCTACAAAATTTACAATGCCAATCCTTATTTTGGAGAAGTTCCAGCTCT
This sequence comes from Flavobacterium sp. WC2421, assembly GCF_040822115.1. Classification (NCBI taxonomy): domain Bacteria; kingdom Pseudomonadati; phylum Bacteroidota; class Flavobacteriia; order Flavobacteriales; family Flavobacteriaceae; genus Flavobacterium; species Flavobacterium sp. WC2421. The sequence goes on from NZ_CP162004.1 coordinate 3,561,902, forward strand.
TACCTCTGGAGAAAAATACAGTGGTCTTTCTGCCAGTTGGATCGAAGTGGTTGCAGGAGTTAAAGCTAAAGTATTCAATAATGTCTTTGTTGGATTCGGCTTTCAACTGAAAATGTTAGTTTCTAATAAAAAGCCTGATAATTTTGACAACCTATATATTCCCGGATTCAACAGAACGTATAATGGAAATTTTGGTGTAGGATTTAATTATACAGTATCGTATTTCATTCCTATTTACAAAAAGAAGGTAATACCAGTTGTTGTTACTAAGAAACAGAATCCAAAAAAATAAATTCTTTTACTGAAAACAAAAAGGAGCTAATTATAATCGTATAATTAGCTCCTTTTTTTATGTTGTCAAATCGTGTTATCCTATTTCCTTAACCTCTTTCATAAAAATCCATCTCATATACAACTTCTCCCCGTCATTCGTTTTTATCGATTTGAATTTAGGTGCTAAAATTGTCCCTACCATAAAAGCAGTCATAGGAATCCAAAATCCAGTTAAACCTGTATAACGTTCTGCCAAATAACGTACGGATATAAATAAAATGGCGAAACAACCCATTTGATATAAAAATGCTCTTACTTGTAATTTTGTCATGCTATTTTGTTTAAAGTTTAAGGTTTAAAAAAAGTTTAAAGTTAGATAATGTTTATCAATGATAAATTTGTACCCTTCTATTTTCTTTTTTCTTTCCTCTTTATTCTTTGCTCTTTTTTCTATATTCTTATTTCACTATTCCCCTTCAGTTACCTGAAATTTTGTTCTCTTACTACCCTCGTACATTTCGTATTTTACTAAACGTGCTTCGATACTTGCATTAAAAAGTTTGATTTTTCTTGAAGGTTTTAACCCTACAAATTTCAAAGCTTCCAGGTTTCCAGTAATGAACCAAGCATTAGTTCCAGGATAATTTTTCTTTAGAGTATCTCCAATATTCTTATAGAATTCTTCCATATGAATATCCAATCGTTCATCATAAGGCGGGTTGAATACCATGTGTAATTTTCCTTCGGTTGTTTTCTCCGTATCAAAGAAGTTTTTTTCTTCAATCGTGATGTATTCATCCAAATTGGCATTCTTGATATTATCTTTGGCTTTTTGAACTGCCGATGGTGCTTTATCGTATCCTTTTATCGTGTGATGAAACTCACGTACTCTTTTTAACAAGCTGTCCGTAATATTATCAAACAATTCATTATCCCAATCGTGCCATTTTTCGAAAGCAAATTCTTTACGGTTAATGTTCGCCGGAATATTACAAGCAATCATAGCCGCTTCCGCTAAGAAAGTTCCTGAACCACACATTGGATCTAAAAAATCCGTTTGTCCGTCCCAACCAGAAAGTAACAAAACTCCTGCTGCCAAAACTTCGTTGATTGGCGCAATATTAGTTGCTGTTCTGTATCCACGTTGGTGTAATGAATTCCCTGAGGTATCAAGAGCAACCGAAACTTGGTCTCTATCAATATGAATGTTGATTCTTAAATCGGGATGGATTTTATCAATGCTTGGACGTTGTCCTGTGCGCTCTCTAAATTGATCTACAATAGCATCTTTACACTTTTGAGAAACAAATTCGGAGTGATTAAAGTTATCTGAATGCACCGTAGCATCAATCACAAAAGTTTGATTGGCATTAATATATCTTGACCAGTTCACACCAGTAATTCCTTTGTATAAAGCTTGTTCGTTATTTGCCTTAAAAAAATAAATGGGTTTTAGGATTTTTAATGCGGTACGCAACGATAAATTCGCTTTGTACATAAATCCCTTATCTCCTTTAAAACTCACCATTCTTACACCCTGCTCCACGTCTTGCGCGCCTAACATTTGTAATTCCTTTGCTAATATTTCTTCAAAACCAAAAAAGGTTTTGGCAACCATCTTAAAATTATTTTCCATTTTTTTGTATCAATTAAAACAGACCTATTTCTGCTTTATATTTAACCTCTGATGAAAATCAGAGAATTCTCTACGTGAATCTCCGTCTATCTCCTCAGAATCGTTATTTTTCAGCAAAAATACACTAAATTTGCCGGATAGAATAAATTGAAAAAGAATAAATGTCTGAAGAACAAAAATCAAACCCTATAAATCAAGAAGAACCAGCACCAACATGGTTCAGTTCTTGGTTCGATACTCCCTATTATCACATTCTTTATAAAGAGAGAAACTATAGAGAAGCGCAGCTATTTATGGATAACATCACCCATTACCTCAACCTTCCTGAGAAAGCAAAAGTGCTTGACTTGGCTTGCGGTAAAGGCCGTCATTCTATTTATTTGAACCAACTGGGATTTAATGTCTTAGGCGCCGATTTGTCGGAGAATAGTATCGCTGAAGCCAACAAAAATGCCAACGACTCTTTACACTTCAAAGTACACGACATGCGTGAACCTTTTGAAGAAAAATTTGATGCAATATTTAATTTGTTCACTAGTTTTGGTTATTTCGAAAACGACGAAGACAATTTAACCACTTTAAAAGCCATCAAAGAAAGCTTGTCTGACTATGGTTTTGCCGTAATTGACTTCATGAATGTCAAACAAGTGCTCGATACATTAGTTCCTGAAGAAACAAAAACGGTTGAAGGCATCGATTTTCATCTGAAACGCTATTTAAAAGACGGACATATCTATAAAGAAATCGACTTTGAAGACAAAGGACAAAAATTTCATTATACCGAAAAAGTAAAAGCCTTAACTCTTCAAGATTTTGAAGCATTAATGGAAGAAGCAGGAATTTATCTTTTGGATATTTTTGGAGACTACAAGTTGAAAAAATTCTACAAAAATGATAGCGAACGCTTAATTATGATATTTAAGTAGTTGATTAATCCATTCAACAAATAAACGATTCAACAAAAAACATGAATTACCTTTTACCCTTACTTTCTGTACTGTTAGGCTATATCATTGCATCAATTTTAAAACCAAAAAACAAAACCAACCTCAAGCTATTATTGGCTTTTAGTGGGTCTTTTTTATTGTCTTTAACCGTGATGCACTTGCTTCCTGATGTTTACGAAAGCAAAGACAGCAACATAGGTATCTTTATCATGTTAGGGATTTTGTTCCAAATCATACTAGAATTTTTCTCTAAAGGGGCAGAACATGGACACGTTCATGGACACGAAAACATGAACCATATTCCGTGGTTATTGTTCATCAGTCTTTGTATTCATGCCTTCTTAGAAGGATTCCCTGTAGGCCATCATCATGATAATCTAGCCATTGGTATCGCCATTCATCACCTGCCTATTGCCATCATCTTGACTACCTTTTTCATCAATTCGCATTTGAATCCAAAAGCCATTTTTGCCTTCATGATCACCTTTGCCGTCATGACGCCACTAGGAACACTCGCATCCGATTATTTACCTTTTTTAAACCAATATACTACTCAAATCACAGCCGTAGTCATTGGGATATTATTCCATATTTCATCTACCATTATTTTTGAAAGTAGCGAAGGACATAAATTCAACATTGCCAAAGTTTCCATGATTATCCTAGGAATCTTACTGGCTTACTTTTTATAATAGTACCATTTGGGCGTGCCCCTTCGTAAAAACTTCGGGTCGGGCTATTCACTTCAATCTTTTTATTTTTAAAGAAAAAATAAAAAGGATTTCCGCTATTATCCCTCACGCGAATTCAACAATTTTCTATGAAATCCGTTGCCAAAATCAATCGTATATTATCAGGACGCCAAAAAAATTACAATTTTATAAAATGAAAGAAAAATTACCTATATTTGATAATCAACCATGCAAAATTTTATTAGGTTCTATCTTTTCTAAGTCAAAATCATTAATCTGACCTCGAAACACTTACCTATAATTTAGCGACCTACTTAAACCAAAAAACATGAAAATTTCCATTCCAATTTTAGTTCTTTTTTTGACATCTTCAATATGCGTAACAAATTCGCAAAACAAGTTTGACACAGATTACGGAAACAACAATGCGGTCGGGAAATATGTAGACTTAAATGGAGCAAAAATATATTATGAAGAATATGGAAAAGGGGAGCCATTACTATTAATTCATGGATGCGGAGGCGACATTAAATCAATGGAAAATCAAATTGATTTCTTTAAAAATAAATATAGAGTTATTGTTGCAGACAATAGAGGTCAAGGAAAATCAGAATTAAAAACGGACTCATTGACTTATACTCAGATAACTAAAGATTGGGAAGGATTAGTTAATCATCTTAAATTAGATTCTATTAGCATACTTGGATGGAGTGATGGAGGTATCATAGGACTAGAAATGGGAATTAGTAACAAAACTAAAATCAAGAAAATTATTGCAATGGGTGCCAATTTAAGACCTGACACAACCGCTGTTAATAGTTGGGCACCAGCAGAAGTACGGAAATATCAAACCGAAGCAAAAGAAATGAAAGCAAAAGGAGATACTTCACGAAATTGGAATCTAGAACTTCAACTTTTTGGACTTTTACTAGACCAACCCAATATTAATCCGCTTGATTTAAAAAAAATAACGACTTCTGTTTTGATTATGGTTGGCGACAGAGACATTATAAAAAATGAACATGCTGTAGAGATTTACAATAATCTACCAAAAGGCCAATTATGCATTATGCCTGGCATGGGTCACAACGCTCCTCAAAATAATCCTATACTATTTAATGAAATAGCCAATCGATTTTTAACAGAACCATTTGACTATGGTAAATAATAATTATTTACCAATCCGTTTTATCCGCGTTCCATCCTAAACGATATACTTTCTATCGAGGCTTGATCCTTCCCTTTATTGTGGATACACTTAGTGTGATTGCTTCGCTCCGTGCAATGACAAAGTGCATCAAATTATAAATTCTGTAATACTTAAACCTTCTGTACTGCAATTTGCTACACAAATAAAGCAAATAGTACTATCTACAAACAAAGTCATGGCGAGGAACGAAGCCATCTTACTAAAACTCATCGACAATAAAACTAAAAAAATATGACAACGGAAATACTAGATGAGATTGATACTTTCTTCGCAATGAATTAGTTATTGCTAGAAAAAAAATACGCATAAAATCCGTTTTCATCAACGTTTTGCTTTAGCAATCCGTTTTATCCGCGTTCTAAACTAAACGATTGACTTTCCCAATCTAATAGAAACTGTTCTTCATTGTCGAAATACTAGATGAGATTGGTACTTTCCTCGCAATGACAAAGTGCATCAAATTATAAATTCTGTAATACTTAAACCTTCTGTACTTCAATTCGCTACACAAATAAAGCAAATAGTACTATCCAAAGTCATAGCGAGGAACGAAGCTATCTCACTAAAACACATCGACAATAAAACTAAAAAAATATGACAACGGAAACACTAGATGAGATTGGTACTTTCTTCGCAATGAATTAGTTATTGCTAGAAAAAAAATACGCATAAAATCCGTTTTCATCAACGTTTTGCTTTTGCAATCTGTTTTATCCGCGTTCTAAACTAAACGATTGACTTTCCCAATCTAATAGAAACTGTTCTTCATTGCCGAAATACCAGATGAGATAGGTACTTTCTTCGCAATGACATAGCTAATGGTAAAGAACAGACAATCATGAACCCTTCTAGTACGAATTTTTAAGCCGTGTCCAGAAAGAATTTCGTCAATGAAAATCTAAAAACTGTATTGAAATTTAAAATTGCCTTGAACATTTAATCTAACTATAGCTAAAACAAAGTAGAAAACCATTTATAGGAATGATTTTCTACTTTGTTTTAAAGACTATCTTCTAAGATATTTGGTATTATCTACCTGTTCTATTTTTCTCTTCTTGATTCCCAAAATCTCTATCTTTTACATTTATTTTTTTGTTCCCAAAATTATAAACCACAGACAGACGTACAAATCGATTGCTTTCATTGTTGTTATACACTTGTTTCACTCCATTTACAACCGAAACAAAATCTTTTAAATAAGAAGTATTAAAAACATCATTAGTCAGAAACGCCACTTGAACACTTTTATTAAACAAATCTTGCTTAAAACCAATATTTAGACTTGACATATAACCTACTGCATATAGTCCTTGCTTATAAGGAGGAGTATAACTAAAATCAATTTGCAATTTTGCCGTTTTACTTAATGAAAAAGTATTGTTTGTAGAAAGATCTACCTCTAAACTATTTGTTGGCGTCGCATTTATCGCATTTGTAAAATTTGTTTTTGATCCTAAAAGATACAATGAATTTTCACTTTGCCACCAATCCATAAAATTAGCAGAATAAGTCTCTCCAATACCGTAATTCAAACCTTCAAAATAATTCTCTCTTGTCACAATTAGCGTATTGGTTTCAGGATTTGATGTAAATAGCACACCATAGCCATCTGTAATAACATTTACGAAAACACTAGTCCGTAAAATTTCTTTGTACGAATGAGAAAATTCAAAATTATCACTGAAAGAAGGCTTCAAAAACGGGTTTCCTTCTGAATAGCTATTACTACTGATGTAAATACGAAACGGATTCAATAAGTCAAAACGAGGTCTATTAATTCTTTTTCCGTAATTCAAACTGAAATTATTGTTCTCGTTTTCGTTATAAGAAGCATAAAATGTTGGAAATAATTTTAAATAATTATTCACTGTTTCTTGATTCAAATTTTCAGAAAAACCATTGGTTTTAGTATTCTCTAATCGCAATCCCAATTGAAAATTCCATTTTTCATTAATTTTTTTAGCTCCATTAATGTAAACTGCCTGATTATTTTCGGTGTACTTAAATCGGTTTGATTGCTGAGGATCTAATTCTGGACTACCAGTAATGGTATTAAAATAGAACACATCGCTCTTGCTATTTGTAAAACTCATCTTTGCACCATACGATAATTTTAACGCTTGAAGCGGATGTTCCATATCTGCCTTGAAACTAAAGTTATTGATATCTTGATTAGAAATATTTCTCCCTGACTGATTTATAGCTATAAATGTCATATCTGCATCGTAGTTATTAGCAACAAACTTTCGATCAAATTTTGAATTATAATCGAAATAATCTACATCAAATGATAATTTTCGGTTAAGGGAATCCAGTTTTGTAATCAAATGCACATTATACGTTTGATTGCTAGATTCTTTGTCAGCAAAACTAGTATTGAGTATGTAATTTTGTAATTGCTTTTGTTTATTGTATCTGTCAATTCTAATATCTGATTGAAAATCAGGATTGTTTTTGGAGTTTAAATATTGAAAACCAACCGTTGTTTTTTCTGAAAAATCATAATCTAAAGCTAATTTTCCTGATGCATTTTCGTCTTTTACTTTTGTTCTAGCTTTCAAAATCGAAAGCCCTTCTACGAAATACACCTCAGAAACTTCATCGACATTTTTATATCCCGTTTTTCCATTTATACTTGCAGAAAAACGGAACTTATTTTTACTGAAAAAGAAATTATTTCTTAAAGAATAAATGCCATATTTATTTTGATCGTAAGAAGCTGTAGTCGTGTTTTTCCAGGAATCACGTGCTCCCTTTTTCATGATAATATTAATTAATCCACCAGTTCCTTCCGCTTCGTATTTTGCTGGCGGATTACTGATAATTTCAATGTTTTTAATATCACTTGCCGAAATTGATTTTAAAAAGTTGTTCAACTCCTCAGCAGTCAACTCAATCATTCTTCCGTCAATCATCACTCGAGAAGCTCCTTTTCCTAGAATAGTGATCACATTACTTTGCACCACAACTCCTGGCGCTGTATTTATGGCACTTAATGCATCACCACCAACCGTTGTAACATTATTTTCTAGATTATAAACCACACGATCTGTTTTCTGTTCGATGGTATTCCTTTTAGCTTGAATGACAATTTCATTCAAATTTGTTGCATTCTCTTTTAAAAGAATTGTACCTAAATCGAAATCATTTTCTATTGCAATTTCTTTTTCGTAGTCTGTAAATCCTAAAAGACTTACACCTATTTTATAAAAACCTTTTTTAATATTAATTTCAAAAGTACCATCTTGTTTAGTTGTAGTACCGTCAATAATTTTCCCCTGTGAATTTGATATGGAAACATCAGCCCATTGTAAGGGAGTTGTTTCACTAACTATTTTTCCTTTCAATTTTAAAGGTGCTTGCGCTAAACAAAACAAAGGCAATAGTAAAAAAATAAGGAGGTTCACTTTTTTCATAATTTCTAATTTTAAACTTGTTCGATTAATTTGAAGCAAAGTTCCCTTAGAAATTTTCAGAATTCGACCGACAAAAAAAAGTCGAACCAATTTCTATTAAAAAAATTGGTTAGACTTTTTCAAGTATGAAGTTCGACTTTTTACAAAACCTTTATAGTGAAGCGTTTCGGTAAGAGGTAGGCGTTAGATTAGTATATTTTTTAAAAGACGTATTGAAGGATGATTTTGAATTAAAACCTACTTCGTACAAAATTTCTAAAACGGTAAGCTGACTTTTGGATTGATCTTTTAAAATATGCATCGCTTTTTGAATGCGATATTCATTCACAAAATCAAAAAAGTGCTGGTTCATACGATGGTTAATCAACACTGATAAATCCCGAACTGGAATATTAATTTGATTAGAGAGTTCTTGAATTGTAAGCGACGGATCTAGATAAGGCTCCTTCTCTATCATATAATTTTTTAATGCTAAAATTTGAGAAGATACAAATTCGTCTTTATTGCTTATTATTTCTTTTGTAACCTCATTTTCTTCAGGAAGAAAATCTTTTGTCAGTTGCAATTTAGAATTGATTCCTCTAAAAAGTTCAGGATGATTTAGAGCTTTCATTACTAACCAACAAGTAATAAATAAAGCGACACTCCCTACTACAACATTTAACCAAAGAAACAGTTGTCTGAAATCGCTGTAACGCAATACATTTTTTAATGCCACCAAGCAGTGTGCGATAAGAAAAACGGTTGTCATCTGAAAAAGATACTTGTACGTAGAAGTACTTGGATTGGTATAGTTTTCCAGATAAATCTCTCTATATTTCTTCAAAATTAAAAATGAGCTCACGATATAAAACACGTATTGCAATTCAATTAAAACCTGTATAAAGTATATTTCTGGCATTTGCTCTAGAAATTCAAAAATTTCCTTTTCAGTATCACTAGCAAGATAAAGTCTTGGAAGAAAAACTAAATTAACTAGCACAATAGGAAATAAATGCACTAAATGCTTCCATTTTAATTTAAAATCAGAATAACAAACTGCTAACACATAAAGATAAAACAAAGGCATTGCCAACAAACAGATTGTCCATCTAAAAATCACTAAATTGACATAATCTTGAATATAATCTAAAACAAAAAAACCACAAAGGTCAATAGCAGAGACAATAAAGAACCACGCAAATAAACGGTTAGCTAATTTATTTTCGGTTTTAACGGTCAGTAAAAAAAATGCCATCAATAAAGACACAAAAACCCCGATGCGAGCAATCCCTTGCAATAAGCTTATTCTATCCATTTATCTTTTAATATGTAACAAATATAATATTTTAGTTCTTTTAACAAGAATTCGTCAGAGCGATAATGTGAACAAAATGAGAAATTAAATGTTTGTGACTTTACGCTATAAATTTCGAGATTGCGATAAAAAAGATTATTTTTGGGGAGTTCAACTATACTAAAAAATGACTTTCACAAAAACTACCGAGCAATCCTCAAAATACGAGCATCTTGAAAAAATGTCCGTTCACGAATTATTGACAAATATCAATCAAGAAGACAAAACTGTTCCTCATGCTGTTGAAAAAGCATTGCCACAAATAGAAACTTTAGTCACTCAAATTGTTGCTAAAATGAAGTTGGGAGGCCGACTTTTCTACATTGGAGCAGGAACTTCGGGACGATTGGGCGTGGTAGATGCTTCAGAATGTCCGCCTACTTTTGGTGTACCCTTTGATCTCGTGGTAGGAATTATTGCAGGTGGTGATATGGCGATACGCAGAGCGGTAGAAAATGCCGAAGATAATAACACTCAAGCTTGGAAAGATTTACAAGAACAAAATATAAATACCAATGATGTTGTAATAGGAATTGCAGCATCAGGAACAACACCTTATGTTATAGGTGGTTTGCAAGCCTGCAACGAAAACAAAATTATTACAGGTAGTATTTCATGTAATGCAGGAAGTCCACTTTCTCTTACGGCACAGTTCCCTATTGATGTAGTAGTAGGTCCAGAGTTTGTTACTGGAAGCTCAAGAATGAAAGCAGGAACAGCTCAGAAATTAGTATTAAACATGATTTCTACAGCTACGATGATCCAACTAGGAAAAGTAAAAGGAAACAAAATGGTCGACATGCAATTGAGCAATAGTAAACTGGTTGATCGAGGTGTAAAAATGATTATGGGTGAAATCCCAGTAACCTACGAGCAAGGTGCTGAGTTATTAAAAACATATGGCAGCGTGCGGAAAGCGGTAGACTTTTACAATAATAAGTAGTACACAGTAGACAAAGAACTTGAAACTTTAAACCTGAAACAAAAAAATAATGGCAACAAATAAAGAGATGTTATCCAAAGGAATCAAATATTTAGCATGGGCTTTGCCGTTGTTGTTTATCGGTCCGTCTTTGATTTATAATGCCTTTATGAACAAACAAAACGTTTGGCACTATTTGGTTTTGGCAATTGGAATAATGGCATGCATTGGAGCAATGTATTTGATGTTTCTAGGTTTAAAAACAATTATGAAAGGCATATTTAACGACTAATGGAAGAATTAATACACATTCAAAAAACCTTTGAAAAAGTAGTCTTTATTGACAAAAAAGTAAGTAATCGAGAATTTGAAGATTGTACTTTTAAAAATTGTGATTTCTCAAATAGTAATTTCTCCTATAATAGTTTTCTAGATTGTGAATTCATCGATTGTAATCTATCGATGACAAAATTATCAGGAACAAGCATGAAAAGCATTCAATTTAGAAACTGCAAACTACTCGGAATTCAATTTGAGGAATGCGACGATTTCTTGTTTAATGTTAATTTCCAAGAATGTGTTCTCGATTATTCTTCCTTTGCCAATAAGAAAATGCCAAAAACAAAATTCAATTCTTGTTCGTTACAAGAGGTAACTTTTGTTGGTACTAATCTGACGCAAGCCATTTTTGATGATAGTAATCTAGAAGGCGCTATTTTTAATAATACGCAACTAGCGGGAGCTGATTTTTCGAAAGCCTCTAATTTTAAAATTGATCCCGAATTCAATCCCATGAAAAAAGCCAAGTTTTCTACACAAGGAATTATTGGACTTTTGGATAAATACGATATTAAAATTCAATAAAATGGAAACGAATCAACTGTATCTTGAAAGTGTAAAAAAGCAAATGCACTATTACAAAACAATCGGTGAGAAAGCAATCAATCAATTAGAACCGGAACAGCTATTTATTACATCGAACGATGATTCTAATAGCATTTCGACAATTGTAAAACACCTTTCGGGAAATATGCTTTCGCGCTGGACCAATTTCCTAACGACCGATGGGGAAAAAGAATGGAGAAATAGGGATTTGGAATTTGAAAATGAACCACAAACCAAAGAAGAAGTATTAGCAATATGGAATACTGGCTGGGATTGTTTTTTTAAAGCAATTGATTCTCTGCTTCCGGAACAGCTTTTACAAATTATATACATTCGAAATGAAGGACAAACAGCAATGGATGCCATCAACAGACAATTGGCTCATTATCCGTATCATGTAGGTCAAATCGTTTTTTATGCTAAGCAATTAAAAAATACAAATTGGGATAGTTTATCCATCCCGAAAAACAATTCAAAAGAGTATAATTCGGAGAAATTTGCTCAGGAAAAGAGCATCAAACATTTCACTGATGCCGAATTAAAAAGACTAAACAAATAAGGAACCGCTAATCAACTAGCCCTGATAGCAGTGGAAATCCTTTTTATCCTGATTTTTTTCAGGATAAAAAGATTGAAACGAATAGCAGGAATAAGCTTCAAAAAAAATATGAAAAAAATACTATTACTTCCTGTACTGCTCTCTATTGTGTCCTGTTATAATGTTGAACATAACTGCAAAGACTTTAAAACAGGGAAATTCCGTTTTGAATATGAAGTCGATGGGGTAAAAAAAGTAACCCTTTTTGAGCGAAATGACAGCATTGAAATTGAAAATTTTGAAGGTAAGATTGATACCGCATCTATTCGATGGGTAAACGATTGTGAGTATATTTTGAAGAAATTGCATCCAAAAAATATGGCGGAAGAAAAATCAATCGACATGAAAATTTTGTCAACATCAGGAAACACCTATATATTCGAATTTGGTATTGTAGGGACTGCACAAAAACAAAAAGGGACTGTTACTAAACTTAAAGACTAAATACAAAGACTTTTTTATAATTCTTAACTCAATAAAATGGAAGTATTTTTAAATCCTGATGCTTGGATTGCCCTGTTAACATTGACTTTTTTAGAGATTGTACTTGGAATCGATAATATTATTTTCATTTCAATTGCTACGGGTAAACTGCCCGTTGAAAGCCGTAAAAAAGCCACCAAAATAGGAATGTTCTTGGCTATGTTCATGAGAATCGGTCTGTTGTTTGGTATTAATTTATTGATTCAAATGAAAGAACCTTGGTTTACGATTGACCTAAGTTGGTTCTCTGCTGGAGTAACGGGACAAAGTCTTATATTACTTTTTGGTGGATTATTTCTTATCTATAAAAGCACTAATGAAATTCGTGAAAAAGTAGATGAAAAAGGACATGAGGAAAAAGAACTGGGTAAAGCGGCTACAAAATCATTTCAGAATGTATTACTACAAATTATTATGATTGATTTGGTTTTCTCTTTTGATAGTATTCTAACTGCTGTAGGGATGACTAATGGTGTTCATGGTGCTATATATATCATGATTACCGCTGTTGTAATTTCGGTATTAATTATGATGCAGTTTGCCGTTCCTGTTGGGACATTTGTGAACAACCATCCTTCCATCCAGATTTTAGGACTTTCCTTTTTGATCTTAATTGGCATGATGCTACTCACTGAAAGTGCTCATTTATCGGATGCACTTATTTTTGGTAGCCATGTGACACCGGTCCCAAAAGGCTATTTGTATTTTGCCATTTCCTTCTCCCTTTTTGTAGAAGTCATCAACATGAAAGTAACTAAAAAGAAATAAAAATTAGTAACTAAAAAAGCTTTCGTTTCGGCGGAAGCTTTTTTTTTATGCTCATTTCTAAGAATATGATATATAAATATCAAATTTTGTTTTTTTCTTTTTATCTCTAATTTTATAAATTAACTTAGTTGCAAATTATCGTAATGAAAAATACTATTTCCCATAGGGTTGCCGACTTTTTAAAAAACTTTCCCCCATTTAGTTTTTTACATCAAAGAGAAATCGAAGCCCTTTCTGAGCAAATATCAATTATATATAATGAAAAAGACAGTGTTGTATTTACTGAAAATGAAGAAACGCACAACAGTTTTTACATCGTTCACAAAGGAGCTGTAACCTTACGAAATAGTTTCAGTAACGCTGTTTTGGACATGTGTGATGAAGGTGATATTTTTGGGTTAAGACCACTTATAGCTAATGAGAACTATAAAATGGAAGCCCGAACTCATGAAGAAAGTATTCTGTATGCTATACCGATTGCCGTTTTTAAGCCCTATGCGCTTGAAAACAAAGCAGTAGGGAACTTTTTAATTGAAAGTTTTGCTTCAAACACACGCAACCCTTATTCCAAAAGTCATAGAGGGAAATTATTTGGTGAGGCTTCAGCAACTGAAACTTTGGATGCCAATAAAAGCATATTAGACATTCAGCCCGTAAAGTATTCAAAAAAACTAGTTAGTTGTTCTGCGTCAACTACAGCAAAAGATATTGCTGAAACCATGACTAAAAAAAACGTAGGTGCTATTCTTGTTGTCGAAAATTCACTCCCTATAGGCATTATAACTGATAAAGATTTAAGAAATAAAATTGTTACTGGAGCATTTCCCATCACCACAACTGCCAGTGTAATAATGACAACTCCTGTTATTACCTATCCTAAAAAAATGACCGTTACACAAGCGCAAATGGCTATGATGAAAAGTAATATTAGCCATTTATGTATTACCAAAGACGGTACTGCTAATACTAAAGCAGTGGGAATCCTATCCAAACATGATGTTATGGTGGAAATAGGTAATAATCCTGCAGTGTTAATAAAAGCAGTAAAAAGAGCTAAAAAATTCAAACAAATCAAGCCAATACGAGCTAATATAATGCAACTATTACAAGGATATTTAGATCAAAATATCCCAATGACTTTGACTTCTAAAATAATTACCGAATTAAATGATGTTTGTATAAAGCAAGTTATTGCCATTGCGTTAAAAAAAATGAAAACCCCTCCTCCTGTAAAATTTGCATGGTTGGCCATGGGAAGTCAAGGAAGAAGTGAGCAATTGCTACATACCGATCAAGACAATGCATTAATGTATGAAGAAGTCCCAGAAGAATTAAGTGCAGAAACCAAAAGCTACTTTTTAGAATTGGCAACACATGTCAACAAAGGCCTTTTTGACATTGGTTATGATTATTGTCCTGCTGAAATGATGGCTTCAAATCCTAAATGGTGTTTGAGTTTGAGTGAATACAAAGATTTAGTGTACCATTGGATTACTAATCCTGGAAAAAATGAGGTTTTATTGTCTTTTATCTTTTTTGACTATAGCTTGTCTTATGGAGATAAGGAACTTGTAAATAACTTGTCCGATTTTATTTTTGAAAATATAAAAGCCAATCCAGTTTTTTATATTCACTTAGTAAGTGGTGCATTGCAAAGTCCTTCCCCCACTGGATTCTTCAGACAACTTCTTGTAGAACAAGATGGAGAGCACAAAGACTTTTTTGATATAAAAAGACGTGCTTTAATGCCACTAGCCGATGCCGCTAGAGTATTAATTCTATCTCATTCTGTGAAATCCATAAGTAATAGTCCGGAGCGGTTTGAAAAATTAGCCGACTTAGAACCCCAAAACAAGGAATTGTATTTGGCTTGCTCCTATTCCTATAAAGCATTATTAAAATTCAGAACCAAACAAGGACTTTTACATCACGATTCGGGGCAGTTTATTGCTTTAGAAGCACTAACCAAATTAGAAAAAATAAAATTAAAACGAACTTTTAAAACCATTAAGGAACTTCAAGAGCTTATTACAATTCGGTTCAATGCTTCAAATATATTGTAATGAAGAAATTTTTAAAAAAAGGCCAAACCGTTTTATTGAATTTTTTGGGTAAATCAGAAAACCCATATGAAGAGGAGTTGCTATCAAAAGACATTGACTCCACCCGTTTTGTAATATTGGATACGGAGACCACAGGATTCGATTATGTAAAAGATCGCATTCTTTGCATTGGAGCAGTTGTTTTACAAAATAATACAATTGCAATTCAGGACAGTTTTGAGGTTTACATACAACAGGAGCATTACGATAAATCAACAGCTAAAATTCATGGCATTTTAAAAGAATTTGCATTAGACAAACCTAATGAATTAGAAGTGTTGCAACAGTTTCTGACATTTTTAGGAGACTCCATTATCATTGCACATCATACCGTTTTTGATGTTACGATGATTAATAAAGCACTAGAAAGAAATGGATTACCATTACTAACTAATAAGTCATTAGACACAGCGGTACTTTATAAAAAAACGCTAATTGTTTCTCACTTATTTGAGATTAAGGATACCTATAGTCTGGATGAACTTGCGGATAAATTTGATATTTCTATAAAAGACAGACACACTGCATTAGGTGACGCCTATATTACAGCTATTGCTTTTTTGAAAATTAGAAAAAAATTAGAAGCAAAAAAAATTACAACTCTAAAACAATTATTTAAATAAGCACATTCAAAACCGTTTAAAATTAAAAAGCTTCCACAGTTGTGGAAGCTTTTTTTATAGTTAAAATAAAATAACTTGGCCATCATCATCAAGATGTACATCAGTATCATCATTGTGATCATCGCTTTTAATCGGTTCCTCTTTAATTTCTACAGGAGGTTCGTAAGGTAATGATTCTAATAAGTTTACCTGTTTTAGTTTATCTGTTGTTAATTGATTTCCAAGTGCTTTAAATCCTTTGACAGCAATAAAATCTTCGATATCAATAGTTACACTTTCTTTTTGAACTCCTTTAATCTTTGGAAAAATTAATTCGGCAACGGGACGATAATCCGTTGATACAATTTCCAATTGGGAATTTGGGTGTTCTGTAATGAAGTTTTCCTCTTTATTTTCGGTTTCCACCAAGAAACGTTTTAAGTAATAACGCTCTTTTTCACCATCAAAATAAATTGCAGATATTGGTTTCTTAGGAATCCATTTTTCCAGCACTACCATATCCGTGTCGAAATGAGTGGTTAATTCCGGAATGACTACTTTTAATTTTCCAGATTGCTGTATAATCAAGATTTTATCATTTGGTCTAAACTCACCCAATAATTCTCCTCTACCATCAACATTCAAACGTTGTACTGTATCATCAAACCAAATTTTTCTTGGTAATAACGTTGAGATTCCTTTTTCTTTAATTTCAATTTTCTTAATCGGATATTTAGAAACCACATTTCCTTTAGAAGCACGTCCTTTTATACCAATTTTAGAAAAATCAATATCAAATTTCAGTTTTTTAATACTTCCCACCTGACGTAAAATTATAGTCACTACTTCAGCTTCTCCATTTGGATTACAGGTGAAATAAAGAATCTGTGACCCTTTGGTACCATTGGTTAAATCATATAATTTATCTCTAGTAACTCCCGAAACATTAAATCGTTTAATAAAAGAAGGCCCCGATTTTCCATCACGATAAATCACATTGTAAATAGTACGCTTGTCACTTTTGTCAAAAATAGCAATGTGAATAATGTCTTTACCCACAAAAGTTTTAGCATCTACTTTGGTCACCATCATGTTTCCGTCACGTAAAAAAACAATGACATCATCAATATCTGAACAATCTGTAACATACTCGTCTTTTTTCAAGCTGGTTCCTACAAATCCTTCTTCTTTATTGACATATAATTTAGTGTTTCTCAATACTACTTTGGTCGCTTCAATATCATCAAAAACTCGAAGTTCAGTTTGGCGTTCTCTCCCTTTTCCGTATTTCTCTTTCAGCTTGACAAAATAAGCAATAGCAAAATCAATTAAATGTTCTAAATCATGCTTTACTTGCTCAATATTTCCTTCTAAGGCTTCAATTTTATCTTGTGCTTTATTGCTATCAAATTTAGAAATACGCATGATTCGAATATCCAACAAACGCAGAATATCTTCTTCGGTAATTGCTCGTTTTAAATGTTTTATATGCGGTTTCAATCCATCATCAACGGCCTGAATAACATCTTCTCTAGTTGTTTTTTCCTCAATATCACGATAGATTTTGTTTTCGATAAAAATACGTTCCAAAGACAAGAAATGCCATTGTTCTTCTAGTTCGCTTAATTGAATTTCCAGTTCGCTTTTTAATAATTGAACCGTTCTGTTTGTTGAAATTTTCAACATATGGGAAACACCAATAAACAAAGGTTTGTTATCTTCAATTACACAACCTAAAGGTGCTACCGAAGTTTCACAAGCCGTAAAGGCAAATAACGCATCAATCGTTTTATCAGGAGAAACACCAGGATACAAATGAATTAGGATTTCAACATTGGCAGCGGTATTATCCTCAATTTTTTTGATTTTGATTTTCCCTTTATCATTCGCTTTCAAAATACTATCTATTAAGGTAGTCGTATTTGTAGAAAACGGAATTTGGGTAATCACCAATGTGTTTTTATCTAGTTGCCCAATTTTGGCACGCACACGCACACGACCTCCGCGCAATCCATCATTATAATTGGAAACATCGGCAATACCTTGAGTCATAAAATCAGGATAAATCGTAAACGGTTTACCTTTTAATATTTTTACCGAAGCATCAATTAATTCATTAAAATTATGTGGCAAAACTTTGGTCGAAAGACCTACAGCAATCCCCTCCGCTCCAGAAGCCAATAGTAATGGGAATTTTACTGGAAGATTGTTTGGTTCTGCTCTTCTTCCATCATAAGACATTCCCCAATCGGTAATTTTTGGGCTGTATAAAACCTCCAAAGCAAACTTTGACAATCGGGCTTCAATGTAACGAGAAGCAGCAGCACTATCACCAGTAAGGATATTCCCCCAGTTTCCCTGGCAGTCAATCAGCAGTTCCTTTTGTCCAATTTGTACCATAGCATCACCAATACTCGCATCTCCGTGAGGGTGATATTGCATGGTGTGACCTACAACATTGGCTACTTTATTATAACGACCGTCATCCAACTCTTTTAGAGAGTGCATAATACGGCGTTGCACTGGTTTAAAACCATCTTCAATAGCAGGAACGGCACGTTCTAGAATTACATAAGAAGCATAATCCAAGAACCAATCTTTGTACATTCCTGTAACTTTGGTAATGGTATCCCCACCGTCTTCTTCGTTATCGTAAAAATGTTGTCCTTCAAAATGCTTGGCATCGACTTTGATTATTTCATCCGATTCTTCTTCTTGATTTTCATCAATTGAATTGTCTTCTGAATTTATATCTTCATTCTCTGGATTTGTATTTTCTTCTTCCTCGTCTTTCATTAAATATATCCTATTGAATAGTAATTAATTGTATTTTAAACTGTTTCAATTGCATCCAATTCCACTTTCAAGTTTTTTATGATAAACTCTTGTCGGTCTGGAGTGTTTTTACCCATATAGAAAGACAGCAATTGCTCAACTGAAGTATTTTTGTCCATCATTACAGGGTCCAATCGAATATCTTCCCCTATAAAAAACTGAAACTCATCTGGAGAAATCTCTCCCAACCCCTTAAATCGGGTGATTTCTGGTTTTGGTTTTAATTTTTCAATGGCTGCTTTTCTCTCGTCATCAGAATAACAGTAAATAGTTTCTTTCTTGTTTCGAACTCTAAAAAGTGGGGTTTGTAAAATATACAAATGCCCTTCTTTTATCAATTCAGGAAAAAACTGTAAAAAGAAAGTGATCAATAACAATCGAATGTGCATTCCGTCGACATCGGCATCAGTTGCAATTACAATGTTGTTGTAACGCAAGTTTTCCATATCATCTTCAATATCTAAGGCCGCTTGAAGCAAATTGAATTCTTCATTTTCATAAACAATTTTTTTGCTCATTCCGTACGAGTTCAATGGCTTACCACGCAAACTAAATACCGCTTGCGTATTTACATCACGCGACTTGGTAATCGATCCAGAAGCGGAATCTCCCTCAGTAATAAACAGTGTACTTTCTAAATATCGTGGATTTTTTATATCTGGTAAATGCACGCGGCAATCACGCAGTTTTTTATTATGCAAATTGGACTTCTTTGCTCTGTCTTTGGCTAATTTTCTAATTCCTGAAAGTTCTTTACGTTCTCTCTCCGCTTGTAGAATTTTACGTAAAAGCAAGTCGGCCGTTTCTGGATTTTTGTGTAAATAATTATCTAATTTATTTTTGATAAAATCATTTACAAAAGTACGAACCGAAGGCATGCCAGGATCAGAACCCATATCGGTCGAACCTAATTTGGTTTTTGTTTGTGATTCAAAAACAGGTTCCATTACCTTAATACTTATCGCACTCACAATCGATTTTCTAACATCCGAAGGATCAAATCCTTTGTTGTAGAATTCCCGAATGGTTTTTACGATTGCTTCTCTAAACGCCACTAAATGTGTTCCTCCTTGTGTTGTATTTTGTCCATTTACAAAGGAATGGTATTCCTCACTGTACTGGGATTTACTGTGTGTAATTGCTAATTCGATATCATCCCCTTTCAAATGAATGATTGGGTAAACCATATCTTCTTCGGCAATATTTTCATCTAATAAATCTTTCAATCCATTATCAGAAAAGTATTTTTCTCCATTATAGATTATTGTTAAACCCGCATTCAGGTAACAATAATTCTTTAGCATTTTAATTACATATTCATTTCTGAATTTATAATTTTTAAAAATAGCTTCATCTGGAATAAAAGTAACCTTTGTTCCTTTTCGTTTTGTAGTATCAATAATATCTTCTTCCAGCACCAAATTTCCCGCTGAAAATTCGGCTGCTTTTTGTTTTTCATCTCGAACGGATTCAACGCGAAAATAATTAGACAAAGCATTTACTGCCTTAGTACCCACTCCGTTTAACCCTACCGATTTTTTAAAGGCCAAAGAATCGTACTTCCCACCTGTATTCATTTTAGAAACTACGTCAATGACTTTCCCAAGTGGGATTCCTCGTCCATAGTCACGAACCGTAACGGTCTTGTCTTTAATGGTTACTTCAATCGTTTTACCAGCACCCATTACAAATTCATCGATACAGTTATCCAAAACTTCTTTCAGAAGAATATAAATACCATCGTCCGCAGAAGATCCATCCCCTAATTTCCCAATGTACATACCGGGACGCATACGGATGTGTTCTTTCCAATCGAGGGAACGAATATTGTCTTCGGTATATTGATTTTGATCTGACATTTTAAAATTTATCGATTTTGTGCTAATATAGGATATCTCGATATATTTTAAAAGAGGTAACAGTCAAAGTTATTAAGAATGATATTGACAATTATTATGTAGTGTCACTTTTGGAGTACTAGATCCTTTTAAAGAAAACCAAAAAGTAACCAAAAAGTTAATTCTAATTAAATTTTGTAAGAATCAATTTGATTTTTACAATGATTTAATATCGGAAAATAAAATTAAATAACTGAAAAACAAATAGTTAATGTTAAATCTAAAATATTGAAATTATTAAAATATTAAGGAACAGTAACCTGTGATTTTTGAAATAGCTAAATAATTAGGTTTGTAAAAAAAATTAAGCCGTGTGTAAAATAAGTACTTTTCGATTGTCTCTATTACTATTAATTATCCCTTTTTTCAGTATAATTTATGGGTCTGAAATAAAAGGTCGAATATTGGATAAAAACACTAATGAACCTATAATAGGGGCTACCATTTATCTAACCGCTACAACTTATGGTTATTCTGGTTTTGACGGTACTTATATCATAAAAAATGTTCCTGAAGGAAGTTATATAGTGAAATGTAGCTATCAAGGATATATAAATCAAGAAACAACAATTACTGTAAAATTGGGTGCAATTACATTAAACTTTGAATTAGTAGAAAAAAACATCACCCTTTCCGAAGTCG
Organism: Flavobacterium sp. WC2421; assembly: GCF_040822115.1. NCBI lineage: Bacteria > Pseudomonadati > Bacteroidota > Flavobacteriia > Flavobacteriales > Flavobacteriaceae > Flavobacterium > Flavobacterium sp. WC2421. The sequence goes on from NZ_CP162004.1 coordinate 3,583,147, forward strand.
TAATTTCTGTAAAGCAAGACAAAGAATCTTCAAAATATGCCTTACATAGAGAAAAAGAATCGCAAAATATTTTAAATGCAATTAGCGCGAAAAGCATACAGTTGCTACCTGATTTAACCACCGCCGGCGTATTACAACGTATGTCTGGAGTTTCATTAGAGCGCACCAGCACAGGCGATGCTAGATATGCCATCATAAGAGGAATGGATCAGCGATACAATTACACTCTTGTAAATGGAATAAAGATCCCAAGTCCGGACAACAAATATCGTTATGTCCCAATGGATATGTTTCCAGCTGATCTCCTAGAACGATTAGATGTTATTAAAGCACTAACACCCGAAATGGAAGGAGATGCAATAGGTGGAGCTATGGATTTAATTATGAAAAATGCGCAAGACAAATTGGCGATAACCGCTAATATTGCAACAGGATTTAGTCAATTTATTAGTGATAATGGATATGAAAATTTCGATAAAAAAGTAATTAACAGTAAGTCTCCTGCAGATATTAATGGTGCTAATTATATCGCAACACCTAATGATTTTACCTATAAAAACTTTGATTACAAACGTAAAACTTTGCCTTTAAACACCAACTTAGGATTTTCAATAAGCAATCGTTTTTTGAAAGATAAAAAACTGGGAGTAGTTGTAGCGACTAGTTATCAAAATGAATACAAAGGATCAAATAGTACATGGTTCAAACCAGAAAATCAACCTGCACCAGGGAATGTTCCTGCGTTTACAGATCTATATTCCAGAAGGTATAACACCAACCAAACTCGATATGGAATTCACACTAAGCTAGATTATATTTTAAATTCTAAAAATAAAATTAGTCTTTACAATGTGTATTTAAAATCCGAAGAAACTCAAAATCGTAAATCTATAGATACTAGTTTATCGATAGGTCGATCAGGAGTTGGAACAGGAAATACATACAAATTATACCGTTCCAGATATATAAAGCAAAGTATTTACAATAACACCTTGCAAGGAGAACATAAAATCAATGAATATTTAAATGCTGATTGGTCAGCTGTTTATTCTTTTGCTAAAAGCATAACCCCAGATTGGTCTGAATACCAAACTGTAGAACAAGTTGGTTATGATGCTAATCAAAATCAAACAGTTACTCCAGCTGTTTTAAATATTCCTTTTTATCGAATTTGGATGAACAACTCCGATAGAGATTATGCTGGTTACATAAATTTCAAGTATAAAAAAGAAATCTTAAATAAACCGATGGTCCTATCAATGGGAGGGCTTTACAGAAATAAATTGCGAAAAAACAATTACAATGAATGGAATTTAATACCTAATAATTCCAGTTCAGGCGAACCCATTCCTTATGATGGTATTTTATCTCCAGACAAATTTCATTTTAATGGTATTACTGCAGCACAAGGAAGTCCTAACAATGCTTTAAATTATGACGCTACGGAGAAAATTGCGGCCTATTATTTTCAAGATAATATTCAATTTAATGACAAACTTTCGATTCTTGGAGGTCTACGTATAGAAAATACGACACAAACTTGGAAAACAGCACAGGATGCTACCATAATTGCGGGAGCGGTTGGATCAAAAACCTATACTGATTTTCTGCCAAGTATCCATTTTAAATATAAATTAAGTGAAAAAGAGAATCTTCGGTTATCTTATTTTAGTGCCATAAACAGACCCGGATTCTACGAATATATTCCTTTTAAAATAGAAGGAGAGGATTTTAACATGAGTGGTAATCCAAATTTAAAACATGCAACTGCTTCCAACTTTGATATTAGATATGAATTATTTCCAAAAGGATTAGATCAGTTCTTAATTGGAGCTTTTTATAAAAACATTCAAAACCCAATAGAATCTGCCATTTTATTCACAGGGACATCAAGCGCCACTTTAAAACCTACCAATTTTGGAACAGCTACCAATTTTGGGCTTGAAGTAAACATGGCTAAATATTTTGGAAAGATTGGAATAACAGCTAATTACACTTACACTAACTCAAAAATCACTACTACTAAATTGTTTTACAACAGTTCTTATGTGAGCGAAGAAACGACTCAAACTAGACCACTACAAGGACAATCCCCTCATATTGCCAATCTTTCGTTATTGTATAAAAATCAAAATTCAGGAATAGATGTACAATTGGCCTACATCTATACAGGAAGAAAAATCACATTAGTTTCCCCTTATAAAGATTTAGATTATTGGCAAAAAGGAAATTCGCAACTTGATTTTTCTATAGAAAAAAGAGCATTTAAAAATTTTACTTTCTATAGCAAAATTACCAATCTTTTAAACACGCCCGTTCTTGTGCAAATTTTGCAACCCAACATTTATACTACTGGGAAGTTTGCCTTACCTAATCAAACAGACCCTGACAGAGTTACCGTACAAAAAGACTTGTATGGAATCAATTACACCTTTGGAATGCGTTATAAATTTTAATCATAAACAAAACAACTATAAATAAATTAAACAATGAAAAATAAATTAAATTTTGGAATTATAGCTTTAGCATTAATAGCTTTATCCTCTTGCAGTAATGATCAAGTCTCAACACCGCAATTTAAAGCTAGTACTACTATTACAGGAGAAACCCTTTCTGGAAGTGTAAAAGGAACAATGGAATCAGGCAAAACCTATTATTTTAATTCAAAAGTAACCATTAATGCTAATGATACATTGGTTATGCAAAGTGGTGTAAAATTATTAGCTACAAATCCTGCTGCAGAATTAATTGTAAAAGGTGTCTTTATTTCATTGGGAACAAAAGAAAATCCAAACTGGATTACTGGAAAAGATGCTTATTTGAATCCAGCTAATTATAAATTAACAACACTACAAGATCCTAATACTGATCCAGCTTTGAAACCAGATGGAAAGCTTTGGGGAGGTATTCAATGTGAAGCCACTTGTTCTTTATTGGATATCAAATGGACTCATTTAGATTTTGCAGGAGGAACTGCAGATGACTTAAATGCTGATCAAGGGTACAAATCTGGAGATGATTTATTCAATATCAAATTTGGTAATCCTGATGGAATTTTAATTCTAGAAGATTCATGGGTTTATGGTTCAACTACAGATGCTGTTCGTGCAAATGGAGGAAAAATACACATCATGAGAAATACAGTTGAAAAAGTTGCTTATAATGATGGGGACTGTTTTAACGTAAAAAATTCAAGCATAGGAGACATGGCTTATAACTTAATCATAGGAACCGCTAAAGGAGGTACAAAAGCATCTAATAAAGGTACTTACGGAAGCGTTCAAACGGAAATCAATATGTATAACAATACGTATGTATCTGGTGGTTTTAGAAGTGTAGATCCAGACCGTGGTGCTAATGCTAATATTGAGCAAGGTGCCAAAGGAAAAGTGTACAACAATCTATTTGTGAATTGTAGAACAGGCTTGCGTATTTTAGAAAACCCAGCTGCCGATTTTGCCAATTGTTTTTATGGTAATAACTTAAGTTATGGTGACACTGCCGCAATTGTAAATGAGTTTTACCCAACTACTCATGCAACAACTCCCCAACCTACTGATCTTCCTTTACCTTCTTCTTTCTTACCAGTAGGCTATGTTAATGGCGCAGTATATAACGCTCCGCAATTAGTAGGTCAAAACAATCCTAAATTTGTAAACTTCCCGTTACCTGTTCCTGTTATAGCAAATTTAACTTTGTATAACTTTCAAGGAAATTATGATTTTCACTTAGCTGCTGATTCACCAGCAATTGGTAAAGGGAACGCTTCATTTACTGCAGTTAATGCAACAGCTTCTCTAACAAATCAATATCTAAAAGCCACCGTTACTCCTCCAAATGTTGATTTAGGAGCATTCCCTAAAAATGGTTTAGGTAATCTACATAATTAATAAAATTTATTTTAATTAGAAAGGCGGCTGGGAAATCCATCCGTCTTTTTTTATTTTTTTTGAATTATGAAATTACGCTTCTGTATTCTATTTGTATCTATATTAATACATTCATTCAGTTTTTCTCAAAACAAGAAAACGCCTTTTACTTTCATTGTCTTAGGTGATATGCCCTACAATTTACCCAAAGACAATCTGAAATTTGAAAATGTAATTGCAGCACTTAACAAACGTAATCAAGCTTTTAATGTTTTTGTAGGAGATTTTAAATCGAGCAAAACACCATGCTCAGATACTGCTTTTCAAAAAATTTTAGGTTATTTCAATAGCTTCAAAAAACCATTAATCTATACTCCTGGCGATAATGAATGGACAGATTGTGGAAAACCTCAAGCGGGCTCTTACACTACCAATGAACGTTTATCTGCAATTAGAGCACAATTCTTTAAGGACACTTTACATAGTTTAGGCAAATCAACAATGGAGTTAAGTTCAGAATCGTCAAATGTTGCTTATGCGAAATATGTTGAAAATAAAATGTGGAAGTACAACGGGATTTCATTTGCCACCATTCATCTTGTAGGCTCAAATAACAATTTCAATACTGATAATTTAAATTCAAATGAAGAATTTTATGAGCGTTCAAATGCTGATATTTTTTGGTTGAATACCGTTTTTGAACAAGCAAAAAAGGACAATTCTTTAGGAATTGTGATCTTTGAACATGCAGATATGATTACACCCGATAAAGGAAAAGAGGGGTTTGTAACTTTCCTTAAAGAACTTCAAAAACGAGTAGAAACATACAAAAAGCCAGTGCTTTTAGTAAATGGTGATTCTCATGAATACAAAGTAGATAAACCATTGTATGAAAATGTGGAGTTAAAAAAAACAGTGCTAAACTTCACCCGATTACAGGTATTTGGCGAAGCTGATATGCATGCTGTCGAAGTTACAGTAAATCCAAAAAATCCAGCACTTTTTGAAATCAACCAAATTTGGATTCCAGAAATTAATAAATTTTAAATTAAAAATAATGAAATACTCTTCCCTAATTGCATTTTGTTTTTACAGCATATTTCTAACAAGCTGTACTAGCGACACTACTAAAACAGCAGAACCTGAAGTTATTATTGACCCCGTTGTCGTTGAGCCAATAGTAAACACTCCTTTGGTTTCCGAAGTAGGCTTGATGTGGTCCTATGCCCCTGAATCCTCTGGGATTGTCTTGACAAATGGTTCTATTTACACCTTTAATGATTCCGGAAACCCTAATGTTTTTTACAAAGTAAATCCTGCCGATGGAACTTTGCTGCAGTCTATAACCGTTACAAATTTTCCAAACGTAGATTGGGAAGATATTACAGCCGATGATAATTATATCTATTTAGGTGATTTTGGAAATAATGATGGAATCCGAAAAGATTTAAAAGTTCTAAAAATCAGCAAAGCACAGTTTATAAACGAAACAGCCAAAACGGTTAATGTAACAGCCGAAGCTATTGCTTTTTCTTATAATGAACAAACGAGTTTCATTTCTTCAAGCACTCATAATTTTGATTGCGAAACCATTATTTCAAAAGCAGATAATTTATATATTTTTACTAAAAATAGAGGAGATAATAAAACCAACATTTATAAACTCTCCAAAACTCCGGGTCAGTATTCCGTATCATCATTAGCCAGTTATAACGTAAATGGGTTGGTCACTGGTGGAGATTACAATGCTCAAACTAATGAAGTAATTTTAGTAGGTTACTCCCCTTCTGGTCATAAAAATTCTTTTGTTTACAGTTTGACTAATTTTAATGACGATTCGTTTTTTTCAGGAACTGTTGTTGAAAAAATAATAGGAAATAGTTCCAATGACTGGCAAACCGAAGGAATTGCTTTTGGTTCATTAGATGAAAAAAAAATATACCTTTCATGTGAAACAACAGCTTTTAGTAAAGCACAATTATACAGCACCAATAAGACTACTTTGGGTTTCTAAAAAAGGATCAGACCTAGGTAGTTGACTTTTTTGCAATAATCATTAGGGTGAACTTTTAAAATATCGATGGAACTTATCTAAAAAATTAGAAATTATTTACAATTCCATTCAATTCCTCATCCAATTGGGGATTAGAAATCTTATTGTTTGCGATATCAAAATTATCATAGAAACTAGGTAAGGAAAAAGTAGCTTTAATTTCAGCTCCGTAACGAGGAAAAGCATTTTTTGCAATTTCTAATACGGTTGCGCCCCCTCTTTTCCCATTAGAAGTAGCCATTAGAAGCATAGGCTTTTCTTGAAAAACTTTACCCTTAATTCTGGAACACCAATCAAAAATATTTTTAAATGCTGCTGAATAGTTCCCGTTATTTTCTGCCATAGAAACCACTAAAATATCGGCCGACACTATTTTATCTAAAAACGCCTGTGCCAAAGGATGCTGACCAATTTCTTCCTCGATATCAACACTAAATAAAGGCATCTGAAAATCATTCAAATCCAATATTTCCACCTCGGCATTTTCAAATAAAGACGCCGCATACGTAGCTAATTTTTTATTGATTGAGTTTTTACTAGGGCTTGCGCCAAAGGCGATTATTTTCATAAACCGTATTTTTTATAAATATACTTAAAAAATGGCAGACGAATTTATTCGATTTAAATTTTGAGCCATTAACCTCTGAAACTTTAGGAATTTGAAAACTACTATTCCATTTCCCACCATTTTAAGCTATCGGTAAAGTTAGCACTGAATAACTCTCCCATTTTCGGGGTGATGAAATTCAATTTTTCAGTAGCTGCTTTTTCTGAAAATCGCTCAACTGGCTCTTTCCATGCATGTTGCGCTAACGCAAAACCTGCCCAATGCACTGGCATACAATTTCGAACTTTTGCATCTATTGCAGCCTGAACACTCTCCTCAGGATACATATGAATTTGATGCCAGTTTTCATTGTATTGACCACATTCCATAAAAGCAAAATCGAAAGGTCCTAAACGTTCTCCTATTTCTTTAAAATGTGTACCATAACCACTATCACCGCTGAACCAAATATTTTCTTCTTCTGTGTTAAAAACCCAACCGCCCCAAAGCGATTTAGCTCTATCTGTCAATCCTCTTCCTGAAAAATGCCGTGTGGGTGTGAACGTAATTTTTATACCATTAAAGACAGACTCCTCCCACCAATTAAATTCAGTAATTATATCTGCCGGAATTCCCCAAGAAACTAAATGCCTTTTCACCCCTAAAGCAACATAAAACAACTTCGTTTTTTCTTTAAGTTTTAAAATACTTTCATAATCTAAATGATCATAATGGTCATGTGATATTAGCACCAAATCAATTTCAGGGAAACTGTCAATAATCGTGAGTGTTGAATCACTAAAACGCTTTACTTTGAATGGTGCAATCGGAGCCGCATCAGAACCAAACATGGGGTCGATTAAAATATTCTTGTTTTTCAATTGCATATATATTGCTGAATGTCCATACCATATGCTTTGCATAGATTGATGTGTATTTATAAATAATTCACTATCAAACGGCACAACGGACAAGGACTTTGCTTCTCTACCCTCTTTTTCACAAAACTGCTTACGCAAAAATTTAGGCATATTAGACAATGAAAAGTCCATACTGGTTTCTTCCAGGTTTTCAAAAATGGTACCGTTCCAATACTCTGATTTTGAATATTTTTCTATTTCGTTTTTTGACGGTTTTGCTCCAAATTGCTTTCTCATATTCTTTTAATTGTTTCCTAAAAATTCTACGACTTAAACTTAGTAAAAAATAAATTATTTAATTGTTAATTTATAATCTTGTTAACAATCAAAAAAGCCTGCAAAATTACTTTTGCAGGCTTTACCTATTTTCTATTTTCTAATCTATCTGATTATACGTTGAAACGGAAATGCATTACATCTCCATCTTTCACAATATATTCTTTTCCTTCAACTTTAAATTTCCCTGCTTCTTTTGCTTTTGCCTCAGAACCATAGTGAACAAAGTCTTCGTATGAAATTACTTCGGCACGGATAAATCCTTTTTCAAAATCAGTGTGAATTACTCCAGCTGCTTGTGGTGCAGTTGAACCCACGTCAATTGTCCAAGCACGAACTTCCTTAACACCTGCGGTAAAATAAGTTTGTTGTTTTAATAATTTGTATGCTGCACGAATAAGGACTGATGCTCCTGGCTCAGTTAATCCCATATCTTCAAGAAAAACTTGACGCTCTTCGTAGCTTTCCAATTCTGTAATATCTGCCTCAGCACCTACAGAAAGGATAATCACTTCAGCATCTTCATCTTTAACTAATTCACGAACTAAATCTACATACTTATTTCCTGTCACTGCTGAATTTTCATCAACATTACATACATATAATACTGGTTTTGCAGTAATCAATTGAAAACCTTCCATCAAAACTTCTTCATCATTATTTTGAGGAGTTATTGTTCTAGCTGATTTTGCTTGTAATAACGTTTCTCTTATTCTGTCTAAAAGTGCTTTTTCAGTTTGCGCTTCTTTATTTCCAGTTTTAGCTGCACGATTTACTTTTTCCAAACGTTTTTCAACATTCTCTAAATCTTTTAATTGCAACTCGATATCAATCGTTTCCTTATCACGTATAGGGTTTACATTTCCGTCAACGTGTACTATATTATCATTATCAAAACAACGTAATACATGAATGATTGCATTACACTCTCTAATATTTCCAAGAAATTGATTTCCCAATCCTTCCCCCTTACTTGCTCCTTTAACTAAACCTGCAATATCAACAATATCAACAGTAGCCATTTGAACGCGTTCTGGTTTTACTAATTCCTCTAATTTTTCAATTCTAGGATCTGGTACATTTACGACACCTATATTAGGTTCAATTGTACAAAAAGGAAAGTTAGCACTTTGCGCTTTTGCATTTGACAAACAATTAAATAATGTTGATTTTCCAACATTTGGCAATCCTACAATTCCTGCTTTCATTTTATTTATGTTTACAAATAGAGTTTACGCTATCCGTTTTTAGTATTTACTTTAAAAGTTTGCAAATATAAGATTTAAAAAACCTATTAGTGAAAATAAACCTAAAATTTATAGGAACAGAGGTATTTTTAAACATTTTATCAAAGTAATAATAATTTTTGTAACAATTTATTGATTCCGTAATTAGATTGTGAAATTTTAATTATCTCCCATTTATTTTTAGAAATACAGACGATATATTAATGTTATGTTAAAAAAATACTATATTGCACAAGATTTTAAACCAAAAACCAAACTTAATTAAATTATGAAAAAAATCACATTACTTTTTTTACTACTAAATGTCAGTATTCTTTTTGCTCAAAAAGAAATTTCTGGAGTAGTTAAAGATAACTCTGGAGCGGGATTGCCGGGAGTTAACATTGTCGAAAAAGGAACAAACAATGGCGTTTCAACAAATATCGACGGAGCATACAAAATAAAAGTTAAAGAGGGAGCTACTTTAGTTTTTAGTTACATTGGTTTTTCTAAAGTAGAAAAAGCAGCAACTGGCTCAACTGTTAATGTAGTTTTATCAGAAGAAGGTGGTCAAGCCTTAGATGAAATTGTAGTTACAGGAACAAGAACTGCTCCTAGAAGTAACACTACATCTGCATTACCAATCGATGTAATTTCTTCTAAAGATTTAACATCTACAGGTCAAGCAACTTTTGACAAAGCATTACAGTACAAAATTCCATCTTTTAATACGGTACAAACACCAGTGAATGATGCGACTTCATTACTTGATCCATATGAAATTAGAAATATGGGACCAAGTAGAACATTAATCCTTATCAATGGAAAACGTAAAAACTTAAGTTCATTGCTTTACGTACAAACTTCTCCAGGACGTGGTGAAACAGGTGCAGATATTTCTGCTATACCTACTGACGCTATCGAAAGAGTAGAAATACTTCGTGATGGTGCATCTGCACAATACGGTTCTGATGCAATTGCTGGGGTAATGAATATTATCTTAAAGAAAAGTACTAACGGAGGTTCAGTTACAGTAAGAAGTGGAATGACTTCTGAAGGTGATGGCGAAATGTTAGGCGTGAGTTTAAACAATGGTTCTACTGTTGGGGATAAAGGTTTCGTAAACTATACTGTAGATTTCTCTAAAGTAAACCAATCAAACAGACCAGGTACAGTAGATGCAGCTGGTGAAGCTGGAGATTTTGGTGCTTCTTTATCAGATGTTCAAGCTTTCCTTGCTAAACACCCAGATGCAGGAAACATCAACGGTTCTCCTGAAACTGCTGCTGCAAAATTCTTAGTGAATGGTGGAAAAGAGTTAAGTGAAACATCTCAACTTTACTACAATGCCGCATACGTTTACAAAAAGGTAAACTCATTTGCGAATTATAGAACTCCATACTGGAGAACATTATCTGATTATCCTTACTTAAAAGACTTTTTTGGCGATGGTACACCAGCGTCTTACCAAGGTTATGTTCCAACATTTGAAGGAGATTTGAATGACTATAATGGAACATTTGGATACAAGTCAACAAAAAATGACTGGAACACAGATGCGAGTATTACAGTTGGTGGTAACACACAAACTTACAGTGTAAACAATTCTCATAACAGATCTGACATACAAGACGAAAATGGAAATAATGTTTACCTTGAAAACAGCCCAATCTCTTTTAAACCAGGAGGAACTGCATTCAACCATATTGTAGGGAATTTAGACATATCTAAAGTATTATCTGATAAAATTAGTATTGGTTTTGGTTCGGAAATGAGAACAGAAACTTTTGAAGTTATCGAAGGAGACAAAGCATCTTGGGATGGAATTGGAGCTGATTCATTTGCAGGTAACAGACCAGAAAACTCTGGAAAATGGAATCGCTACAACTTAGGAGCATATTTAGATGTTGCTTACGATGTAACTAAAGATTTCTTAATAAATGGTACTATTCGTTATGAAGACTATAGTGACTTTGGTGGAGCAACAGTTTGGAAAATAAGTTCAAGATATAAATTTGCCGATGATAAAATTACATTAAGAGGATCTGTTTCTACTGGTTTCAGAGCACCTACATTACACCAAATTTACACTCAAAAATCGCAATACTCTTTTGTTCCTGGTCAAGGAATTCAAGTAAGTGGATTAATCAACAACTCATCTCCACAAGCTCGTATCTTAGGAATTCCTAAATTAGATGCTGAAAAATCAACTAATATTACTGTTGGTATTGGTGCAAAACCTTCTAGAAACTTCAACTTTACTGTAGATTATTACAATATTAAAGTTGCTGACAGAATCGTTTTAGGAGACAAAGTAGAAACTCAATTTGGTACAGTGGCTTGGTTTGAGAATTCATTTGATTCAAGAACTTCAGGTTTAGATTTTGTTGCTAACTATACTAACATTGAATTAGGAACTGGAAAACTTGCTTTCAACTTATCTGGAAACGTTACCATTCAAAACGAAAGAATTTCTCCAGTAAAAAGTAATAATTTCAGCCCTACATTAGATGCTTTAATGTTTACTTCTAGACCAGACACTAAATGGATTTTGGGAGCAAATTATGAAATTGGAAAATTCGGATTTTCTCTTAACAATACTTATTTTGGAAAAACTACTTTCAAACAAGATGGTTTAGATTCAAACTTAAGAACAGAATTTACACCTAAAATTGTTACTGACTTAGGAGTTTCTTTCTCAGCAACTGAGAAATTAACATTCTCTTTTAATGCAAATAACTTGTTAAATGTATTACCAGAATGGAAATTTAAAGCTGAAAATGCTGCAGGTGCTGCTTTATTAGCTGATGCTGCTCAGGTTAAAAACCAATCAAACTTGATTACTTTTAACCAACGTTATTCTCGAATGACTTATGATGGTTTTCACTTTAGTCAATTAGGAACTATGTTCAATTTATCAATGAACTATAAATTCTAATTCGGTTATCGAATAATTATAATTTTAAAAGGCTGTCTTTCGACAGCCTTTTTTTATACTTCATTTTTTCATAAATTTATATCGTACGTATTCATTTTAAAATTAATCAATACACTCAAAAAGCATTTATCCAGAAACCGTATTAAAAGAGCATCTTATGGCATCACTATACAATGAAAAAATGGCAACTATATACGACGCTATGTATCAAACTTTTGTTGATTATGATGAAGAGTATCAGTTTTACAACTCCCTTATTCAAGAAAATAATTGCAAAAGTATACTAGAGATAGGAAGTGGTACTGGCAATCTTGCCAAACGCTTTCAAGAAAACAAACAAGATTACAAAGGATTAGATTACAGTAAAAATATGATTGCTATTGCGCAGCAAAGGAATAAAAACTGTCTTTTTATTCACGGAGACATGCGTGATTTCAACCTGGATAAACCAGTCGATGCTATTCTTATAACAGGCAGATCTACAAGTTATTTAACTTCAAATGATGACATTAACGAAACCTTTACGTGTTTAATCAACAATATTAATGACGAAGGAATTATAATCTTTGATTTTATAGATGCTAACCGGTTTATCCCTTTTGTAAATGAAAATCAAAAAATTAAACATGAAGCTAAACATGAAGGAGTGAACTATTTAAGGGAAAGCAATTGGGAAACAACCTCCTTAGACAACTTTATGCTAGAATGGAATGCAAAATACTTCACTATTACCAATGGCGAAAAAGAATTAATAGCGAATGATTTTTCAACCGTACGTGTTTTTACACTAAACGAAATTCAGCTTTTATTATACATAAATAATTTTGAAATCATAAAAACCATAGATCGAAAAACCTATGCCTATGATACCTATGTTATTGTAGCAAAAAAAAGAATTCTTAAAATTTAACCTTATTTAGTTTTGACAATAGCGTAAATAATATAATCTTTTATTAAAATCATATAATAATTAAGCTAACATCTATTTGTATTTTTGTGATATACAAATCATTAAAAACAAATATCATGAAAATTATAGCTTTAGGAATGGTTGCTTTTTTACTTTCGTTTAATAGTCAAGCACAAAACAAAAATGTAAAAACAGAAGTAAAAACCAATATTACAACAATAAAAGATTCCCAAGGGGAGAAAAAATTGGTTAAAACAGAAGAAATAAAAGAAGTTCAAGCAGTTGAATTAATGGATGCCGATTCAAAAGTTTTAAACAAAGACACAAAAGAAACTCCTGTTGAAGTTACCGCAACAACAAAAATCACGGCTGATGGAGTTACTAAATTAATTGACGTAGACAGATCTGCTTATTACGAATTAGACGGAGTAAAATACCAAGTTTCTAATGATAAAAGTGGTTATACTGTTTTTTCTCCTGACGGAAAAAAATCAGCTATCTTAAGAAAAACATCGAATAACAATTACATCTATAAATCTAAAAACAAAACTTCATTTGGTTATTTTGATGGTGATGGAAATTTAGTTCTAGAATCGTATGATGAACCGACGGACACTATTACTGTTACAACATACGTTATTGAAAAATAAAAAATAAGACATAGCACAAAAAAAACCTGAACGAGAGTTCAGGTTTTTTTTGTGCTTAAATTAAATTAAACTTATTCATTATGCAGAAAAGCTTGTCTATTTAACAAGGTTTCTTCAGTTTCCACATGGTTATCATCTGGAATACAACAATCTACAGGACAAACAGCAGCACATTGCGGCTCATCATGAAATCCTTTACACTCCGTACACTTACCAGGTACAATATAGTAAACTTCATCAGAAATTGGAGTTTGAGCAGCATCTGAATCAACCTCTGTTCCATCTGGTAAAATCACCTTTCCTGCCAATTTTGTTCCATCTTTATATCTCCAGTCATCTGCACCTTCATATATAGCTGTATTAGGGCACTCTGGTTCGCAAGCACCACAATTTATACATTCATCTGTTATAATAATAGCCATCGTAATTTATCTTAAAGTTTATATGTCTTAAGCCTTATAGTCTCAAAGTTAAAAGACAATTCAATCTTTTGACTTGATGACTTTTGACTTCGACTTTATTATGCTTATTTTTGTGCAAAATTACAATCAAAACAATTCATAAGCAAACATTATGACATTAGAAACAAAAAAAAGTGTTTTTGTTGAATTAGGAAAATTTTTAAGCCAATTTTCTCAAGATAATGATTCAAAAAAAACAAGCGTACTATATAATGACCTTTTTTTCGAAGAATTCATCAATTTAATAAAACTTTCCCAGTCCCATAATGGATGGTATACACCTGAACATGTATACTTTTCTATCCAATCTTGGGCCAAAGCACTGACCGAAGATAATTTAACGAAATGGACATCTGTCTACGCAATTGAAAATATAAAAGCCAAGAACGTTGCTTTAATTTTAGCGGGAAATATCCCTCTGGTAGGGTTTCATGATTTTCTGACTGTATTAATGACTGGCCATAATGTTTTAATAAAAACATCATCAAACGACCAACATTTACTTCCTTTTTTAGCAAAATACATTATCGCCATTGAACCTGAATTAGCTGAAAAAATCACGTTTGTTGAAGGAAAACTAGAAAATTTTGATGCTGTAATAGCAACTGGAAGCAACAATACAGCTCGTTATTTTGAATATTATTTTAAAGGTAAACCATCCATTATCAGAAAAAACAGAAATTCTGTTGCAGTACTAAATGGTTCAGAGTCCAAAGAGCAGTTAATTGCTTTAGGAGAAGATATATTTAGGTATTTTGGACTAGGATGTCGAAATGTATCTAAACTTTTTGTCCCAAAAGACTATATTTTCGATCCTTTTTTTGAAGCTATTTTTGAATATCAGGATGTGATTCACTATGAAAAATATGCCAATAATTATGATTACAATAAGGCTGTATTTTTAATGAGTAATTTTAAGCTTCTTGACAATGGTTTTTTGACCTTAAAAGAGGATTCAAGTTACGCCTCTCCTATTTCAAGTGTCTTTTACGAGCGCTATGAAACCATAGCTGATCTACAACAAAGGTTAATAAATGAAAAAGAGCAAATACAATGTATTGTTAGTAATGGTCTTGTTCAAAACAGTATCGCTTTTGGAGAAACGCAAAACCCTCAATTATGGGATTACGCAGATAACGTAGATACTATTTCGTTTTTGTTAACAATATAGGTTAAAAATGTTTTATTTTTTCGAATTATTTAACGCTTTTTAAAGTCCTATTGCCGAAATTTGCATTTTAATTTTTCGGACATAAACTACATCATGAAAAAACACAACTACAGCGCAGGACCTTGTATTTTACCACAAGAAGTTTTTGATAAATCAGCACAAGCTATTTTAAATTTTAATGAATCCGGGTTATCTATATTAGAAATTTCGCATAGAAGCAAAGATTTTGTTGCGATTATGGATGAAGCTAGAGCATTGGCACTAGAATTATTAGGATTAGAAGGCAAAGGATATCAAGCACTTTTCCTTGCTGGCGGAGCAAGTCTAGAATTTTTAATGGTACCTTATAACTTAATGAAAGAAGGCGGTAAAGCGGCTTATCTTGATTCAGGAACATGGGCTAGCGGAGCAATAAAAGAAGCGAAATTTTTTGGAGAAACGGTTGTTGTTGCCTCTTCAAAAGAAGAAAATTACAATAATATCCCAAAAGGATACAGTGTACCTGCTGATGCAGATTATTTTCACTGTACAAGTAATAACACCATTTTTGGTACGCAAATAAAAGATTTTCCATCGTTAGACATGCCAATTGTTTGCGATATGAGTTCTGATATTTTTTCTAGAGTTTTGGATTTTTCTAAATTTGATATCATCTATGCAGGAGCACAAAAAAATATGGGGCCAGCAGGAACCACTCTTGTAATTGTAAAAGAAGAAATCCTAGGTAAATCAGGTAGAACTATCCCAAGTATATTGGATTACGAAAAACATATTAAAGCAGAAAGTATGTATAATACTCCTCCTGTTTTTCCTGTATATGCATCACTGTTGACTTTACAATGGTTAAAAAATCTAGGTGGTATTGCTGCTGTTGAAAAACTAAACAATGCAAAAGCTGCTTTACTTTACACTGAAATTGACAGAAATCCATTGTTTAAAGGTGCTGCTGCAATTGAAGACCGTTCTAATATGAATGCAACTTTCTTATTAAACAATCCAGAGCATGCAGCAACTTTTGACACTATGTGGAAAGCAGCAGGAATTTCTGGAATACCTGGACATCGTTCTGTAGGTGGTTATAGAGCTTCTATGTACAATGCTTTGCCTATTGAAAGCGTTCAAGTTTTGGTAGATGTCATGCAAGCTTTAGAAAAAGCAATTTAAAAATTATAATTAGGGATTGATTTAAGGATTTCAAAAACTTTTTATAATCAATCACACCATTAAATAAACAGATTGAATTTTTAAATTTTCAATCTTAAAAAAAACAATAATGAAAGTATTAGCAAACGACGGAATTTCTAAAAGTGGAATTCTAGCTTTAGAAAAAGGTGGATTTGAAGTAATAACTACAAAAGTAGCACAAGAACAAGTGGCTAATTTTGTAAACGAAAACAACGTGAGCGTAGTTTTAGTTCGTAGCGCTACTAAAGTACGTAAAGATATAATTGACGCTTGTCCAGGTCTAAAAATAATTGGTCGTGGTGGTGTAGGTATGGATAATATTGATGTTGACTATGCAAAAAGCAAAGGGATTCATGTAATCAATACTCCGGCATCTTCATCTGAATCTGTGGCAGAATTAGTTTTTGCTCATTTGTTTTCTGGTGTTCGTTTTTTACATGATTCTAATAGAAACATGCCTCTTGAAGGAGATTCAAACTTTGATGGTTTGAAAAAAGCATATGCAAACGGAATTGAATTAAGAGGTAAAACATTAGGAATTGTTGGTATTGGTCGTATTGGTCAAGCTACTGCTAAAATGGCTCTTGGACTAGGTATGAAAGTGATTGCTGCGGATAGTTTTATCCCACAAGTTGACGTAAAAGTGGAATTCTTTGACGGACAATCAATCACTACTACCATAGTTTCTCAATCACTTGAATCTTTATTCAAAGAAGCTGATTTTATTACTTTACACGTTCCAGCTCAAGATGGTTACATCATCGGTGAAAAAGAACTAGCTATCATGAAAGATGGTGTAGGTATTGTAAACTGTGCTCGTGGTGGTGTTATTGATGAAGTTGCATTAGTAAAAGCATTAGACAGCGGAAAAGTATTGTTTGCTGGATTAGATGTTTTTGAAAATGAGCCGACTCCAGAAATGACAATTTTAATGAATGCTAAAATTTCTTTGACTCCACATATTGGAGCTGCAACTGGAGAAGCACAAGATAGAATTGGTACGGAATTAGCTTCACAAATCATTAGTTTGATTGGTTAATTAACTTAATTTTAGTTACATATATACAAGTGGGTTTGTTAATTTATTTTAACAAACCCACTTTTTTTGTAAATTGCAAAGCAAATCTAAAAAGTATAAAAATGTTTGAACAATTAACCCAATTAGCCCAACAATTTGGTGTAGATTCTGTGATAAATAATGCAGCAGTACCAAATGAAAAAAACGAAGCAGTACTAGGTGAAGCCAGTAATTCAGTACTAAGCGGATTACAAAAAGTAGTTTCCGAAGGAGGCATTGACCAATTAGCTGGATTATTTCAAGGTAACAATGCTACAAATAGTACTAACCCAGTAGTACAAAAACTAACACAAGAATTATCAGGTAACTTAGGTGAAAAATTTGGAATAAATGCCTCTGATGCCTCTGGAGTAGCTTCTAAATTAATTCCTCAAATTTTGGGTGCTTTAGTAAGTAAAGCAAAAGATCCAAATGATTCCAGCTTTGAAATATCCGATATTATTGGAGCCATCACAGGAGATGCTGGGAAAAACTCTGGAATTATGGATGCAATCTCTACCTATGGAGGACAATTTAGCTTAGACCAAAATGGAGATGGCAAAGTAGATATTAGTGACGCAATGGATGCTGTTACCAAAAAAGGTGGTGGAATTGGCGGGATGCTAGGTGGTTTATTTGGAAAATAATAAACAACATACTTATTTTTAAAAATCATTTGCTTATCGTAAATGATTTTTTTTGTTAAAACACTCACAACCAACTAATTATTTTTGTAAATTTAATTTCAATATTTCAATCATGAAAAAAATTTTTTACATAGTAAGCGTTATTTTATTTTCCATTTTTAGTTGTAAAACAGCTAATACAGCTTTAGTAAAGTCTAATAAAACAATTCCTACTCAAAATGATACCATCCGAATTGCTAACGATGAATTAGAATATGAAGTAATAATTATTGACCCCGGTTTTAATACTTGGCTTGTTTCAAGAGCTTTTCCTCGAAATTATTATTCCCAATCGTATTTAGAAAGTAAAAACAGAATTTGGATTAGTGAATGGAATAACCGCGTTTTACAACCTTTTCGCTATAATCCCAATTTATATGAAATGAGTATATCTTACGATCCCAATATTGACTATGGGTATGAAGTCAATTATTTAATTTATAATTATTTAGTTTATTTTCAAAATACCTATAAACAAAAACTTTTTGGATATGTTCCCTCAAGATAATCTTAGTATATTTGTAATCATTATAAATAAAAATGAAAGGATTGAAGAAACGTTGGGGAATAGAATCTAATTTTCAACTTACCATAATAATTATTGTTTTTGCAATTACTGGATCTGCTTCGGCTTGGTTATCTAAACCTTTTTGTTTATGGTTGGGAATTATAAAAGAAGATTTAGGTATGTGGTTTACTCCTATTCGCCTTTTACTGATTTTCCCAATTTATCAAGTCCTTTTAGTGTTGAATGGATTTATATTTGGACAGTTCAAATTCTTCTGGGCTTTTGAAAAAAAAATGCTAAAACGAATGGGATTACGTTTTCTATTTAAAGATTAATTCACTCTCTTTTTTTAATCCAATAATTATAAATCCAGGTCAAGGTAAAACTTGGAATAATATCGGTAAAGGGAATAATCTCTTCCAAAAAGGCGATCACACCCGCTACCTTTCCCACAGTTCCTTTATACATTTGAGTCATTAAAAAACCTGCAATTGGCGCCCAAATAACATCTGAAAACTCCCCAATCATAGGCACCGTAAACGACAGCATACCTATTCCATCAAAGAGTATCCCAAGTATTAAATTCTTAGTTTTATTATTAGCTGCTAAAACTGGTGTATCCATATTCCATTACTTTAATAATTCGTTTCAAGAAAATTAATAATAGGTTTCTTATTTGAGTTTATCTTTAAAGACTTTTTTTAGCTTTTCGATTTTAGGAGTGATTACATAAGAGCAATACGCCTGCAATTTATTCTGATTGTAGTAATCATTATGATATTCTTCTGCCTTATAAAACGTAGATACTGGTGAGATTTGCGTAACAATAGGAGCATCAAAAGTATTTTCTTCAGTCATTAACGAAATATAGGCTTTCGAAATCTCTTTTTGCATTTCGCTGTGATAAAATATTTCACTTCTATATTGCGTCCCAATATCATTCCCTTGACGGTTTAATGTTGTAGGATCATGAGTTGCAAAAAACACCTCTAATAATTCGCCAAAAGAAATCTCATTGGGATCAAAAGCAATTTCTATGGCTTCAGCATGTCCTGTATCTCCATTACAAATTTCAGCATAAGTAGGATTTAAAGTATGTCCTCCAATATACCCCGAACCAACACTTTTCACTCCCTTTAACTCTAAAAACACTGCTTCAGTACACCAAAAGCAACCTCCAGCAAATGTGGCTTTCTCCATTGTATTTTGTAATTCCATTTAATAAATTCTTAATTTAAATTCTATTTATGACTATCCAAATTTAACCTATTTAATAGACTTCTTTCTTTTTCATTAACTAAAATTTATAGTTTGTGGGATTAAATTTATACCAATAATCATTAAAATCTTTGTTTCTTTGTACAAACTGGTTAAAATGATACAAGCAAAAAATTTACATAAATATTACGATGAACTTCATGTTTTAAAAGGAGTTGACTTACATATAAAAAAGGGAGAAATCGTATCTATTGTAGGGGCATCAGGAGCAGGTAAAACTACTCTTTTACAGATTTTAGGAACATTAGATAGACCTTCAACAGAAAATGAAATTGTTCTTCGTATCAATAATGAAGATATTTTGACCATGAAAGATAAAAATTTATCCAAATTTAGGAATCTAAATCTGGGCTTTATTTTTCAATTCCATCAGCTATTGCCTGAATTTACTGCCTTAGAAAATGTATGTATTCCTGCCTTTATAGCTAATAAACCGAAAAAAGAAACTGAGATTGAGGCCGAAAAATTATTAACTTATCTAGGTCTTTCTCATAGAATGAATCACAAACCCAATGAGCTTTCGGGTGGAGAACAACAACGAGTAGCAGTAGCAAGAGCGTTAATAAATAAACCAGCGGTCATTTTTGCAGATGAACCTTCGGGGAATCTTGATACAGCATCAGCAGAGAACTTACATCAGTTATTTTTTAAATTGCGTGATGAATTTGGACAAACATTTGTAATAGTCACACATAATGAAGATTTAGCCAATATGGCCGACAGAAAATTAATTATGATTGACGGTATGATTAGTAACTAAAACAGTTTAAAGTTCATTAAAAATGACGAAACATTTTAAACATTAAACTTTAAACAAAAATGAATCCATCTGAACTCAAATCATTTCTTGATGAGAAAGTGATACAATACAATACACTCGACTTTATCGATAGTGATCCCGTTCAGATCCCACATCTTTTTACCCAAAAAGAAGATATTGAAATTGCAGGCTTTTTAAGTGCCACAATTGCTTGGGGAAATCGTAAAATGATCATCAAAAACTCCCACAAGATGATGGATTTAATGGGGAATGCCCCCTACGATTTTATAATGTCCCATACTGAAACTAATCTAGAACAACTGGAATCATTTGTACACAGAACCTTCAACGGACAAGATTTTACATTCTTCATTAAAAGTTTAAAAAACATTTATCAAAACCATAATGGATTAGAATGCGTATTTACTAATAACCAAGATTTAGAAACTATGCAACTATCCATTTCAGAATTCAAAAAAATATTTTTTGAAATTCCACATCAATACCGAACACAAAAACATGTTTCGGATCCAATGAACAATTCAGCTGCAAAACGCATCAACATGTATTTAAGATGGATGGTACGCCAAGACAACAAAGGAGTTGACTTAGGAATATGGAAAAATATTTCAACCGCTTCCCTATCCTGTCCACTTGATGTTCATTCTGGAAATGTAGCTCGAAAGCTAGGTTTATTATCCAGAAAACAAAATGATGGAAAGGCACTTGCCGAACTAGATCTACAACTTCGAAGATTAGATTCTAATGACCCTGTAAAATATGATTTTGCCCTGTTTGGTCTAGGGGTTTTTGAAGGTTTTTAATTTATACACTAGTATATTTAAAATAACTAAACAAAAAGAATTTAAATATATCCCTCAAAGAGCTATTTTCTAAATTTTTAAATAAGATTTAACATTAAAAAAAGTAGTCTTTCACTTTCATATTCATAAATTAATGCCTTTAATCGATGTTTTTAGCATTTAATCGATGTGCGGAACGAAGATTTATATTAAATTTGGTTTAATTAAATAAGAAAAGACTTTAAAAGAAGAAAATCTAGATTAAACAAAATAACACAACTGAATTTCAATTATAAAAAAATTAAAAAAAGTCAAACAATGAGTGAATCAAAAAAAATTCTTTTGGCAGAAGATAACTCAATCCTCTCATTATTACTCAAATTCAAATTAGAGAAAGAAGGGTATAAACTTTTCATGGCCATTAATGGAAAACAAGCAATTGAAATAATAGAAGAACACAGCCCTGATCTAATTCTTACTGATATAATGATGCCATTTGTAAGCGGATTAGAAGTAATAAGTCACGTAAGAAACAAATTAGAATACATAACGCCAATCATTGTGTTTTCATCAGCAGGTCAGGAAGAAATGGTTCTCAAAGCATTTAATTTAGGTGCAACTGATTTTATGAGTAAGCCATTCAGCCCAAATGAATTAAGTATAAGAATAAAAAGATTATTACGATAGAAAAAAATTGGTAAACAAAATATGGTAAATATATTTCAATATATTGTCGACTATCTAAAATATGCCCCTACAATTATTCAATTGTCTTGGGCTTTGAGTGCTGTATTTACATTTACAATAATTAGTTTAACATTCTATTTAAAACACTTAAGAAGTCGTCTAAGGACTAAAGAAAGAATCCAAAAAGTATATGAAAAAAAATATGAAGCTGATTTAATAGAATATTTATATTCGGGTAATGAAGAAGAGGAAGTGAGTCCTGAACAACAAAAAATTATTAATTATTTGAAAAAAAGTTCAGAAGATAGTTTAAAAAGAAAACTAATCATCTCGACCTTGTTGAAATTGAGAAGCGAAATTTCTGGTGAAACAGCTAATGACATCCAGAAACTATATTACCAAACAGGACTTATTAATTATGCCTCATCAAAACTGAAACATAAAAAATGGAATATAATTGCAAAAGCAATTAAAGAGCTTACCCAATTTGGAATTAAAGATGTGCATGACGACGTAATTCTTTTAATAAATCATCCAAAAAAAGAAGTGCGTAAAGAAATCCAAATGTATTTAGTAAAATTATTCCATTTTGAAGGACTTGATTTTCTAAATGTATTAAAAACTCCATTATCAGAGTGGGACCAAATTCAATTATTAGAAATTCTTCAAAATTTTGAAGACCAAAAAATACCAGATATAAATGAATGGTTAGAATCAAGAAATAGTACCGTTGTTCTTTTTGCTTTAAAACTAGCCAAAATTTACAATCAGTTTGAAGCCAAAGATGTAATTATAAAACTTCTGAATCATTCAGAAATGCAGGTTAGAATAGAAGCAATTGATGTGCTTTCCAACATGGGAGTTATTGAAGCGGTCGCAATATTAAAAAATGATTTTGATCAACGTGATATAGAGGAACAGATTGCCTTCTTTAAAATGTTGGAAAGCATGTATGACACTAGCGATATTTCTTTCATTTCACAATTTATTAATCATGAAAACTTTTATATAAAAGTATCTGTAATGAAAATATTGAAAGTAATTAATGTTGATAATGAATCCAATACATTTAAAATAATTACTACAGATAAAGAATTTTCAGAAAGTATCAATTTAATTAAAGCCAGTTAATTATACTAAAAAACTACCCAAATGATAATAGATTTAATTCAATACCTATTTTTTGGTTTTGCACTTACTGCAATTCTATCCTATATCATATTAGCCACAATTTCAGCAATTGAGACAATAGAATATATGAAAAAAAATAGCTTTGTTAATTATAAAGAAATATTATCATCTTCAATTTCTCCTTCCATTTCAATTATTGCACCTGCCTATAATGAAACTTTAAATATTGTAGAAAACGTACGCTCTTTATTATCAAACCATTATGTAAATTACGATGTAATCATAGTAAATGACGGAAGTAAAGATGATAGTCTTGAAAAACTTATTAAAGCGTATGACTTAGTTAAAGTAGACTACCTTATCAATAACCAAATCCCAACAAAACCGCTTAGAAAAGGAGTCTTTAAATCCACTAACCCTGCTTTTGAAAAATTGATTGTAGTTGATAAAGAAAATGGTGGAAAAGCAGATGCATTGAATACTGGACTAAACATTAGCCCTAATAAATATGTAGCATGTATTGATGTCGATTGTTTATTACTAGAGGAATCCTTACAAAAAATGATTAAACCCTTTCTAGAATCTACGGATGAAAAGGTAATTGCTGCGGGAGGAGTTATCCGAATTGCAAATTCATGCATCATAAAAGACGGTAAATTACTAGATGTGAACTTGCCTAAAAATTTAATAGTAAGAGGGCAAATTTTAGAATATCTAAGAGCTTTTTTATTAGGTAGAATGGCATGGAGTAAATTGAATGGTTTATTAGTTATTTCGGGCGCCTTTGGTTTATTTGATAAAAAAATAGCTATTGAGGTGGGAGGTTACGACACCAAAACTGTTGGAGAAGATATGGAAATCATTGTGAGAATGAGAAGACATATGGAAGAGCAAAAAATAAAATATAAAGTAGCCTATATTCCAGATCCACTTTGTTGGACTGAAGCGCCGGATAATTATAAAATCTTTATTTCACAAAGAAATAGATGGACCCGAGGAACCATTGAAACATTAAAAAAACATCGTAAAATTGGTTTTAACCGTAAATACAATGCATTAGGAACCATTAGCTATCCTTATTGGTTAATTTATGAAAGACTGGCTCCAGTAATTGAAATTATGGGTTTATTCTATTTTTTATTTCTTTTACTAAATCATAATGTAAAATGGGATTATGCAATAGCATTCATTGTACTATCTTATTTATTTACTGTATTCTTTTCGATTATTACTATCATTTCTGAAGAGCTTACTTACCACCAGTATAAGAAAAAAGGAATTGGTTTACAATTAATCAGCACAGCCTTTTTAGAGCCTTTCACAAATCATCCCTTTATTCTATATGCAGCAATTAAAGGTAATTTTGATTACTATTTTAACAAAAAAATAAAATGGGGAGAAATGACTAGAAAAGGAATGACAAATGATTAAATTACCTAAATAAATAGAGATAGTAAAATATGAAGATTAAGTCGTTTTTAAATAATTGTTTCCCTTATATTTATTTAACAATTTCATTGGTAATCGCTTTTTGGTTTATTACTGCATTTGAAATATATACTAAGGCAACTAACGGAATAAACATTACAAACACAACAACAACGTTGTTCTATAAATTACTCAATGATTTTGGAATAGCATTGTTGATTGGAGTATTCTTTTTTCCAGTATATATGCTCTTTTATTATGTTAGAAAACCATGGAGTGTTATTGTAATCAAAATCATTTTTTCTTTACTGATTATTGGTCAATTTGCATTGGTTAAATACAACCTTACCACGCTAGTAAATTTAGGTGCAGATATTTTAGGATATTCCTATAGTGACATGTACACTACTGTAACTGCATCCGAATCATTATCTTATTTATACTTTATTCCTTTTATTATTTTTCCACTTCTTTATTTAGGTATTAATAACCTATTGGTAAGCTATGGTAATCCAAAAATTATTTATATCATTTCAGGAATTTCAATACTTATCTTAGGAGGTTTAAAATTGGGAATTTCTGAAGCTTCTGATTCTACTTATCAAAATAAGTTGTCCTTCTTTGCAACTGATATCTTTCGTTTTCAATCAGATAAAAATGCGTTTAATGCTGATAATCTATTTTACAAAAAAGAGTATCCGTTAGTGCAACCATTTGAATCATCTCCGGATGTATTAGCCCCTTTTTTTGAAATTCATGAGGAAAAACCAAATATTGTAATGATTATAGTTGAAGGACTAGGTGATGAATTTATTGGTAAAAATGCTTATCGAGGTTTTACTCCTTATTTAGATTCCTTAATTCCAAAATCGCTTTATTGGGAAAATTTCGTCAGTAATGCAGGAAGAACTTTTGGCGCCTTACCTTCAATATTAGGGTCTCTGCCGTATGGCGAAAAAGGATTTTTAGAAATGAACCCGTTGCCTTCTAATATTTCTCTCGTCAGTATTTTAAAAGCAAATGAATATACTACCTCATTTTATTGTGGTGATGAATCCAGTTTTGACAGAAAAATAAATTTTTTAGAATACAACGGAATCGAGAATGTCATTGATATAAATAAATTTGGTCCAGGTTATGTTAAAACCAAAGAAAATTCTGGTGGTTTTTCATGGGGGTATCCTGATGGCGAAATATTCAAAAAAACATTATCTGAATTAGATTCTAAAAAACTCCCAAGGCTGGATGTGATCATGACACTAACCAATCATGAACCGTTTGATTTTCCAGCTAAAAAAGAATATTTAAAAAAAGTAGATGATATAATCAATACAAATAAAACACTTGAATTAACCAAATCGGAGGTAAACACCTATAAAGATATATTTGCATGTTTATTATATACTGATAATTCTATTAAAAATTTCATTGAATCTTATTCCAAAAGACCTGAGTTCAAGAATACCATTTTTGTAATTACAGGTGATCACCGATTAATCCCAATAGCTCAAAAAGACAAACTATGTCGCTTTCATGTGCCATTGTATATCTATAGTCCGTTATTAAAAAAACCACAAACATTTAAGTCTGTTTCATCGCACTGGGATATAACACCCAGTTTAGTTTCCTTTTTAATGAATAATTACAAAATGAATAAAATGGAGAAAACAGCTTGGATGAGTACAGGCTTAGATACGGTAAGAAAATTCAGAAACATTCACACTATTCCTATAATGCAAAATAAAGGAAGTATAAATGAAATGATTTATAAAGACTATTTACTTTCAAATGGTGACTTATTCAAAATCAATGAAAATTTTGACATTGCAAAAGTAAACGACGCCGCAATGCTGAAAGCAATAACTGACACTTTGAATGCCGCAAAAAAACTTAATGCATATCTAACTCAAAAAAACAAAATAATACCTAACTCAATTAATATATATACAAAACCTGCTTTTGAATTTTCGAAAACAGATCTTGCTACAATCAAAAAATTAACTAAAGGATTGACCTATGACGAAATATTCTTCCTTGCACGCGACTTTGCATTTAACAAAGAGCGCGATAAAGCCAGATTACTTTGTAATTACATATTAAATGAGTTTCCAAATTATGCAGACGTACGAACATTAAAAGGTAGAACTTTAGCATGGGATAAAAATTATGCAAAAGCAGAAACCGAATTTCTTGAAGTAATAAAAAGAACTCCCTATTACAATGACAGCTACCTTGCTTTAATGGATATGTATTGGTGGTCAAATCAAAACGAAAAAGGAATCGTTACTGGAAAAAAAGGACTAAAAAACAAAGTGGAAACACCAGAACTAGGTGTGAAATTAGCGCAAGCCTATTTCCGAACAAATAACTCGCTAATAGCAAATAAAATTATTGACAGTGTTATAAAAAAGCACCCAAAAGAAACAGAATTATTTAAAATTAAAAAATCCTTTGTAAAATGATTACAAAAAAAATAGCCAAACTAACATTTGTACTTTGTTTTACAATGATTTTTCAAATGTATGGGCAAGAAGAGAAATACAATGGCAATCCAGATACTTCTTTTGAAACTGCTCGTAATATGGCTTTCAATAAGCAACGCAAGCAGGCACAAGATACTTTGTCCCATATTTTAACTAAATATCCAGATTATCATGATATTCGTTCTTTCTTAGCCACAACCTATTCTTGGGATGGTGATTATAAAAAAGCGAGAAAGGAATTTGCCTATGTTTTAGAGAAAGATCCACAAAATAAAAGTACATGGATTGCTGCAATTAAAAATGAAATATGGGGAGACAAACCCTATACTGCTTTAGAAATGACAACCGAAGCATTGAAAAACTTCCCTGATGATGCCGAAATATTATACCTAAAAGCGAGTGCCGAAGAAAAAACAAATAAACCATTAGAAGCATTAAATACTTTAGAATCACTATTAAACAAGAATCCTGAAGATCCAAAAGCAAAAGAGTACAAAGCCAGTTTAAGCACAACCCTAAGAAAAAATACAATTGGAATCAAAGCTGAAGTCGATATCTATTCGGAAGTTTTTGATCCGATGCAGTATTATACTTTAAATTACAGTCGCCAAACTAAGTACGGTAGTATTATAGGAAAACTAAATTTCAATAGAAGATTCAATGAAAACGGAACTCAAATTGAATTTGATCTATATCCAAAAATTACCAAAGGATTATATGCTTATTTAAATATAGGTTTTGCAAATACGTTTCTTTTTCCTGATTTACGATATGGAGCCGAATTGTATAAATCATTGCCAAAAAGTCTTGAAGTTTCTCTTGGATTCCGCTCTTTAAAATATACAACTACCACTAACATTTATACGGGCTCCGTAGGTTGGTATACTGGGAATAGTTATTTGTCTTTTCGCCCGTATTTTACTCCGGGTGATAATGGAACCAGTACATCAGGGACTTTTACGTATCGAAAATACCGTTCTGATGCTGACAATTACCTCGGCTTCTCTTTTGGAATGGGATTTTCCCCAGAAATAAATCAATTTAATTTTAGTGGAAATGAAACAGCTATTGTAGATCTTAAATCTCAAAAATTAAATTTAAGCTATAATTTTACTTCTAAAAACAAACAAAATGCTTGGGGAACTCAGTTTGGTGTCGCACATCAAGAAATTAGTTTTGATCAAGGAAATTATTTCTGGATCTATTCACTAGCAGTTTCATGGGATTTAAGGTTTAGATAAAACAGCCGATTTAACACAATTAGCATCTTTACATTCAAAAAACGTATCTTTGCACAAAATATACGTTTTATGACCACTTTCGAGCAATTAAATCTACCCAAATCTGTCCAAAAAGCAATAGATGATTTAGGTTTTACATCCCCAACTCCTATTCAGGAAAAAACTTTTTCCGTGATAATGTCAGGTCGTGATATGATGGGAATTGCCCAAACAGGAACTGGTAAGACTTTTGCCTATTTATTACCCTTATTAAAATTATATAAATTTATTCCAGGACATACTCCAAAAATAGTAATCCTTGTCCCTACTCGTGAACTTGTAGTTCAAGTGGCAGAAGAAGTAGAAAAATTGACCAAATACATGTCAGTTCGTACTGTTGGTATTTTTGGTGGTGTAAATATCAATACCCAAAAAACAACAATTTATCAAGGCTGTGACATCCTAGTAGGAACTCCAGGACGAATCATGGATTTAACACTAGATAATGTGATTCGTTTTGAAGAAATGCAGAAACTAGTTATTGATGAGTTTGATGAGATGTTGAATTTAGGTTTCCGTACGCAGTTGACCGCTATTTTGGCTATGATGCCAAAAAAACGCCAAAACATTCTCTTTTCAGCGACTATGACGGATGAAGTAGATGCTATTTTGAATGATTATTTTGATTATCCTGAAGAAGTTACGCTTTCTGCATCAGGAACTCCATTAGAAAACATTACACAAATAACGTATAATGCACCTAACTTTAACACCAAAATAAATCTATTAAAACACTTGTTACAAGAAAATGAAGACATGAGTCGTGTGCTGGTTTTCGTAAATAACAAGAAAATATCCGATATGGTTCATGAACGTATCGAAGAAGATTTTGAAGGACAATTTGGAGTAATCCACTCTAATAAATCTCAAAACTATCGTTTGAGCACTATGGCTTCGTTCCAAGAAGGAAATCTTCGCGGTCTTATTACAACGGATATTATGGCTAGAGGATTGGATATTTCGAATATTACACACGTAATTAACTTCGAGATGCCTGAGATGCCAGAATTATACATGCATAGAATTGGTAGAACAGGTCGTGCTGATAAAACAGGTATTGCAATTAGTTTTGTTGCACCTCGTGAAGAAGAATTTAAAGTGGAGGTTGAGGTGTTAATGAATATGGAATTAAATGCTGAGGAATTTCCTGAAACAGTTGAAGTTTCATCTAAATTAATTGAACCTGAAAAAGACAGACAGCCGATTAAGTTTTTGATGAAAAAGAAAAAACTAGAAGGTGATGGTGCATTTCAAGAGAAAAGTAAAAAAAACAAGAAAGTCAATTTAGGTGGACCTGGTGTAACCAAGAAAAAAACACATGGATCTGTCAATCGTAATATGCTTAAAACAAGAGATAAAAAACGAAAAGACAAAAACAAATAGCATAAAAAAAGGCTTAAAAATGAATTTCATTTTTAAGCCTTTTTAATTTAAAACCCTCTCTAATTTTCAGTAAACACTAAACAAACTGGAGAACATAATTCAATTCTTTTTCCTGTATCTGTTAATGCACCTGTTAGTTGATCTCTTTTAAAAATAACAACATTGTTCGTGTATTGGTGGCCTACCAAAAGATAATTTCCTGTAGGATCAATAACAAAATTTCTTGGTCCTTTACCCAAAGTACTTGTTTGTCCTTTTGACTTTAACTTTCCGTTTTTACCAATTTCAAATATCGAAATATCATTCGCTTCCCCTCTATTTGAAGCATATAAAAATTTCCCGTCAGGTGAAATATGAATATCTGCAGAACCAAAAGTTCCTTTAAAACCTTTAGGTAAAATAGTAGTTTCTGCCACTTTTTTTAATTTTCCGTTTGAATATTTAAAAGTTGTTAGGCTTCCGTCCAACTCTTGTACTAAATATACAAATTTACCGTCATTACTAAAGGTTAGATGTCTTGGCCCGCTTCCCGCTTTAACAGCTACACTATCGCATACTTTCAAGGCTCCCCCATTTGAATTGGAATCATATGCATAAGAATAAACTTTATCAAGACCTAAATCATTTGACAAAACAAACTTGTGATCAGGTGAAAAATGTACCATATGAACATGAGGCCCTTCTTGTCTTTTTGCATTTGGTCCTTGACCATAATGTTGAATTACTTGTTTAGCTTCGGCAAGACTTCCATCACTATTTTTTTGAAAAACCGAAATGTTCCCACCAGAATAATTAGCAACAATAACATTTTTATCGTCATTGATAATATAACAAGGATCAGCTCCTTTTGAACTTAGTCTATTAATTAAATCTAATTTACCACTAGATGGAATGTAACTATAAGAACTAACCGTACTTTCTGGCCCATTTTCATTTACTGAATAAACATAATTATTATCCTTTGAAACGGTCAAATAACTTGGGTTTATACTGTTTTCAGCAACGTTTTTAAAACTAAAATCAGCTGTAGTGGTATCAAAATTATAAACATATATCCCCTTGCTTTCACAACTGGTAGTATACGTACCTATAAGTAAATTAAGCTTTTGACTTTGAGCTTGAAATGCCGTTAATATTGAAAATAAAAAAAGAATTAAAACCTTATTTTTCATAATTGTGTGTTTTTTAAGAAAGCTAAAATACATAATTAACCTTAATTGTTTAATGCTTTTAAAAATTATAACAACATCTATAAAAACTGTCTACAAATTTGTATTTTTGACTACTAATATCCATTTCACTTCAAAAGAAATAGAATCCAATGAAGTAAACTAAAAACCGAATGCAGTACAAACATCCCGAAATTTTATACTTTCTTTTCTTACTGATTGTACCAATTTTGGTTCATTTATTTCAATTAAGACGGTTCAAAAAAGAATACTTTACTAATGTTCAGTTCTTAAAAGCTTTATCTATACAAACTAGGAAAAGTTCTAAAATAAAAAAATGGTTGCTCCTTTGCTGTCGTTTACTTCTATTAGCTTCTATTATTATTGCATTTGCTCAGCCCTTTTTTTTAGCCAAAGACAATAAGAATGCTTCAAATGAATTGTATATCATTCTGGATAATTCCTTTAGCATGCAAGCCAAAGGAAAAAAAGGAGAACTCTTGAAACGCTCTGTACAGGAATTACTTGAAAACACACCCGAAAATACCCGTTTTTCTTTGCTCACCAATTCCGAAAGTTATTGGAATACTGATATTAAAGAAATTCAAAATACATTACAAAATCTTGAATATAGCGCTATTCCGTTTCAATTAGACAATTTAATTGCAAAAGTAAAATCACATAAGTCCATTTTCAAAAAAGACATTATCATCATTACTGATGCCGTAGGTATTGATAAAAAACAATTAAAAGGCATTAATGAAAATGAAAATCCGTATTTTATAATTCCAAAAGCAGAACAAAAAAATAACGTAGCAATCGACAGTGTTTATATCAGTGAAACATTAGAAAATTTCTATGAAATTGAAGTAAAACTATCGAGCTACGGACAAAGCGAAAAAGAAGTTCCAATAGCTATTTACAACCAAAACAAATTGGTTGCAAAAACGCTAGTCAATTTTGAAACGAAACAGAAAATAGTTCATTTTACTATTCCAAAACAAATTTTTCACGGTTATGTAAGTATTACTGATAATGGTTTGGGGTATGACAATGTTTTATATTTTAGTATTTCAAAAACTAAAAAAGTAAAAGCACTTAGTATTGGAGACCTTCAAAAAAACACTTTTCTAAGTCGGATTTTCACAAATGAGGAGTTTGATTTCAATGCAACTACAATTTCTTCATTGGATTACAATGAAATAGAGAAACAAGATGTTATCATTTTAAATGAACTAGATGAAATTCCTCAAGCATTACAAACCACATTAAAATCAGTGGTAGAAAAAGGAGCTAATTTAATCGTGATTCCGTCAGGAAAATCATCTTTGAGTAACATCAATCCTTTCCTGAATATTTTTGGAAAACTACAATTCAACTCTTTAGAAAATTTTGAAAAACGAATCACCAAAATTAATTTTGAACACCCTTTATTCAATGGTGTTTTTGAAAATAAAATTACCAATTTTCAATATCCAAAAACGAATAGTTCATTTGAAATTTCAGGAGTAAACTCTGGAGCGCTATATTATGAAGACCAGACTTCATTTTTGACTTCATTACCCAATACTAATTCGACTGTTTATATTTTTTCGGCCCCAATAAATACCGAAAATTCAAATTTCCAACAATCGCCGTTAATTGTCCCTACCTTTTATAAAATGGCAGTAAGTAATCATAACAACGGAATTATTGCATTAACTATTGGGAATGAAAATCCTTTTTTAGTAGATGTATTATTATCTAAAGACGCTGTTTTAACTGTGAAAAATAAAACGGAACAATTCATTCCCATTCAACAAATACTAAATAATAAAGTGAAATTAATTTTTAATGATTATCCCACACAAGCAGGGAATTTTGAAATTTACAACCAAAAAGAAGCGCTAGAAAACATTAGTTTTAACTACAATAGAAGCGAAAGCAACTTAGAAAATAGCAATGAAAATGCAGTAACAGACTATAAAACACTCGATTCAATTGCAACTGTTTTTGACACTTTACAAACAGAGCGAACAGACAATCAAATTTGGAAATGGTTTGCTATCTTTGCACTGTTATTTATGGCTGGCGAAATGGCAATCATACGATTCATGAAATAAAAAGCATATTTCATGTATTAAGAATTAAAAAAATAAAATCCACATATGAAACTTATCATCCGAGAAGCAAAAATTATCGACCCACAAAGTCCTTTTCATAACAAAAAAGCAGATATTTTAATTGTAGATGGTTTTATAAAAAAAATAGCAACTTCAATCCCAAATGAAGAAAATATCGAGGAAATAAAACGTGCTAATTTACATGTTTCCCAAGGCTGGTTTGACAGTAGCGTATCGCTAGGAGAACCTGGTTTTGAAGATAGAGAAACAATAGCAAATGGATTACATGTAGCGGCAAAAAGTGGTTTTACTGCAATTGCGTTACAACCCAACTCCTTCCCTATTATAGACAATCAATCCCAAATAAACTTTGTACAAAGTAAAGCTTTTGGAAGTGCAACTCAACTGTTTCCCATTGGTGCTTTAACAAAAGGAAGCGAAGGAAAAGATATGGCTGAATTGTATGATATGAAAAAAGTGGGGGCAGTCGCTTTTGGGGATTACAATAAAAGCCAAGACAATGCCAATCTACTAAAAATAGCCTTACAATACGTTCAAGATTTTGATGGATTAGTGATTGCTTTTCCACAAGATGAAAAAATAAAAGGAAATGGAGTGGCTAATGAAGGTATCGTATCCACAAGATTAGGCTTAAAAGGCATCCCAAATCTAGCGGAAGAATTACAAATTGCCCGCAATCTATTTTTGTTAGAATATACTGGAGGAAAATTACATATCCCCACAATTTCAACTGCAAAATCTGTGGAACTAATTAAAGATGCAAAAGCAAAAGGACTAAGCGTTAGCTGTAGTGCAGCAGTGCATCATTTGGTTTTAACAGATGAAAAACTAGAAGATTTTGACACACGACATAAAGTTACACCACCATTAAGAACAGAGCAGGATCGAAAAGCACTAATCGAAGGGATACTAGATGGTACAATTGACATGATTACATCCGACCACAACCCCATCGATATTGAGCATAAAAAAATGGAGTTTGATGCCGCCAAAAACGGAACTATTGGACTAGAAAGTGCCTTTGGTTCTTTAATGACCGTATTGCCTTTAGAAATAATAATAGATAAATTAACTGCCGGAAAAACTACTTTTGGCATCGAAAATTCTATCGTTACCGAAGGAGCCAAAGCCAACCTAAGCTTGTTTTCACCTGAAGAAAATAGCACATTTACAAAAGCATCTATTTTGTCAAAATCCAAAAATTCTGCTTTTCTAGGAGTAGAAATGCAAGGAACCGTGTACGGTATCGTAAATCAAGATCAATTAATTTTAGCATAAAAACATGAATAACAACACCGTTGAAAAAGGTAAAACTACAGCCATAACCAGTTATATTCTAGGAATTGGAGTCTTTATTGCCATGTCTATGAATGCTGAAGATAAAAACACTTTTGCCTCCTTTCATATTCGTCAAGGATTAGGATTAACAATTACATTTATTTCATTAGGGCTTATTGTAAGTAACTTTGATAGTTTAATGATATCAGCTCCAATGTGGATTTTTGTTTCTATTTTATGGACTTATGGTATTTTCAGTGCGATAAAAGGAGAAACAAAACCAGTTCCTTTAATTGGAAAACTTTTTCAAAAATGGTTTACAAACATATCTTAATCAAATGAAATTATCTTTAGAATACCTCGTAAGAGAACCCAAAATAAAATTAGACAAAAATCCTTTATTACTTTTACTCCACGGTTACGGAAGCAATGAGGAAGATTTATTCTCCTTTGCAACTGAACTTCCTGATGACTATTACGTGATTTCAGCACGAGCACCTCATACTTTGCAGTATGGCAGCTATGCATGGTACGCAATAAATTTTGATGAAAATCAAAATAAATTTTCAGATAACGAACAAGCAAAAGTATCCCGAGATTTAATTACTACTTTTATTGATGAATTAATAGCGACCTATCCTATTGATACGGATAATATTATCTTGACAGGATTTAGTCAAGGGGCGATATTGAGTTATGCCGTGGCACTTTCACATCCAGAAAAGATTCATAAAGTGGTTGCATTGAGCGGTTATATAAGCGAACCTATTTTTGAAGAAAATTATAAAAATAACGATTTCTCCAATTTAAAAATATTTGCTTCTCATGGGACTGTAGACCAAGTAATACCAGTAGATTGGGCTAGAAAAACTAAACCATTTCTAGATAATTTAAATATAAAATCAACTTATAAAGAATATCCAATAGGACATGGGGTTTCACCTCAGAATTTCTATGATTTTAAAAATTGGTTGTTAGAATAAAAAAAAGGTTCCAAAATTGGAACCTTTTTTTTTAGCGTTTTTGATATAATAAAGACTGAATCACCTCAAATGAAATCGTTTCATCTTGATTTACAAAATACTTCAGTAAAACTTCTCCCCAAATTTCACCATCGCTATAATCAGCGATAATCCATCTGTGATTTAAGACTTTCACTTTGTTGATTATAAATTTATTAGCCCCTATTTGATCTTGTCCTACGTAAGGATTCCCTTTTGGATTTGAATTTAAATCCATCAATTTCTCTTTCACATAAGGAATTAACTTTTCATACTGGATTGTTTTTTCGGAACCTGAAGTATCAAAATAGTTTTGTGCATTTTCATTTTTTTCCAATGAAAAATAGTTCGCATCAGTCAATTTTGCCGTTACCGAATTCAAACTGTCTTTTAGTTTTTTGGTCGTTTTTTCGTATCTATGTTGCTCATATTCTACTTCTTTACTTAAAAACATGTAGGTATAGACGTTTAATAATGCAATAAGAATAAAGGCATACAGCAATAATGATTTTTTCATTTTATATTTAATTAAATTGTAATTTCTAAATTGTCAAAAGCAAGATAGACGTTTTTAGGTAATTTTTTTTGCACATCCTCATGAAACCCTAGTAAATGACTAATGTGCGTTAAATAGGCTTTTTCTGGATTAACCAAAGCAATAAAATCTAAAGCTTCTTGTAAGTTGAAATGAGAAAAATGATGTTCTTCTCGCAAGGCATTTATAACTAATACTTTTATGCCTTTTAATTTTTCAGTCTCGACATCTTCAATAGTTTTAACATCTGTCAAATAAGCAAAATCGTCTATTCTAAAACCAAAAACTTGAAGATTCCCGTGCATGACATTTATAGGAATTGCTATTTTATCACCAATAGGAAATGGTTGGTCGTTGATTATTTCAATTGTCTTTACAGAGGGTGCGCCAGGATACCGATTTATGGTTTCAAAAACATAATCAAATCGTCTTTTTAGATTCTCAATTACCCTTTGATGTGCATAAATAGGAATTTCTCCTTGTTTAAAATTAAAAGGTCGAATATCGTCTATACCAGCAGTATGATCCGAATGTTCATGAGTAAATAGGATTCCATCTACTTTTTGACAATTTGAAGTAAGCATTTGCTGTCTAAAATCGGGTCCGCAATCGATAACGTAAGAATAAGAATCCCACGAAACCCAAACAGAAACACGTAACCTTTTATCCTTATAATCAGTACTTTTACATACTGGATGGCTACTCCCAATTATAGGAATTCCTTGAGAAGTACCAGTGCCTAAAAAATATACCTTCAAATCTATTTTATTTTTTTACAAAAATAGGATTAATTATCTTTCATAAGAAACCTATTTCATTAACTTTGTACATTATTAGCCATATTTAAAATAAAAATGGATACTGCAATAAAACTAAAAGGTGACAAAGTCATCGAACAAATACCTTCAATAAAAGATAAGGCACTCCGTATTAATTTGAACGAAAATATATATGGAACTTTTGCCGAAATTGGAGCTGGACAAGAAACGGTAAGACACTTTTTTAGATCTGGTGGTTCTTCAGGAACTATAGCTAAGGCTATGTCTGCTTACGATAAAGACTTTAGTGATGCGATATATGGCACTGAAAATGATGGGCGTTATGTAACTGAAAATCGATTAAAAAAGATGTTAACTTTTGAAGGAGAGTTAATTGAAGAACGATTAAGTAGAGAAAAGCACCCTAATAAAATGTTTTTTAGTTATGCTAATACTGTAGCTACTATTGACTTTGCAAAGCAATTCAAAGGACATGGATGGGTTGGTATTCGCTACCAAATTGAGCCTGATGAAGATTATAATGAAATTACGCTTCATATTCGTTTTAAAGAAACGGATGCACGGTTACAACAAGAAACATTGGGTATTCTTGGAGTAAATTTAATATATGGTGCTTTTTATAAATACAACGACCCTAAGCGATTGTTGCGTTATTTATACGATCACCTTGACAAAGACCAATTAGAAATTGACACCATTAATTTTTCTGGACCTCGTTTTGCTGATGTTGACAATCGTTTGATGAGTTTACAATTAGTGAAAAACGGAATGACTGATGCTGTAATGTTTGACCCTAACGGTAAAAACATTCTTCCTGCCGCCATATTATACAAAAAGAACATCCTAGCATTGAGAGGAAGTTTCCGTCCTGTAACTAAGGTAAATATGGACATGTATGAGAAATCATTAAAAATGTTCATTGAAGAAAATAAAGTGGAAAAAGAAAATACATTAGTTGTATTTGAGATTACACTTTCTAATCTTCGTTCTGACGGAGAAATTGACGAAAGAGATTTTATGGATCGTGCTGAATTACTTTGTTCATTAGGACAAACAGTAATGATTTCTAATTTCCAAGAATATTATAAAGTAGTAGAATATTTTGCTAACTATACTAAAGCTCGAATGGGGCTTGCTATGGGAGTAAATAATCTAGTCGATATATTTGATGAAAAATACTACCGTCATCTAAGTGGTGGAATACTTGAAGCATTTGGAAAATTATTCTATCGCGATATGAAAGTATTCCTATATCCTATGCTAGATGAAAATGGAGATATTGTTACATCAGAAACACTAAAAGTACACCCAAGAATGAAAGAATTGTATAAATTTTTTAAATTCAACGGAAAAGTGATTGACATTGACGATTATGACCCTGAGAATCTGGAAGTATTCTCTCGTGAAGTACTTAAAATGATTAGTGATGGAAAACCAGGTTGGGAACCAATGCTCCCTTCTGGTATTGCGGAAATTATTAAAGAACATCATCTGTTTGGGTACAGCCCAAATAAAGTTTTAAAGGAAAGTAATTAATTTAAAACCAGAAAAAAGAGCCAAGAAAAAGACTACGATACTGTCTATTTCTTGGCTCTTTTTTTATCTGCTTATTTCAGTATTTGATCAGCATGTTCTTTCGTTTTCACTTTTTCAATTACTTCATCAATAATTCCATTTTCATCAATTACAAAAGTGGTTCTATGAATTCCATCGTATTCTTTGCCCATAAATTTTTTAGGTCCCCAAACACCAAAAGCTTCAATAACTGATTTGTCTTCATCGGCCAATAACGGAAATGGAAGTTCATATTTTTCCTTGAACTTGGCTTGCTTGGCTTGAGCATCAGCACTTACACCTAGCAAAGCATAATTATTAGCTTCAAAACGCGAAAAATTATCGCGTAAATCACATGCTTCTGCGGTACAACCTGGCGTACTTGCTTTTGGATAAAAGAAAACCACTAGCTTTTTTCCTTTATAATCGGCTAATTTATGTGGTTTTCCATCTTGATCTACTCCTGAAAATGCAGGCGCTTTATCTCCTTTTTTTAATGTTGTCATCGTTTTATTTTTTTTACCACTAAGATCACTTGGATTTTTCGCTAAGTTCACTAAGCTTTGAATGAAAATTTTATTATTTATGAATTCTTTTTGTTTGTTTTTTTTTAACCGCAAAGTTCACTAAGAGTTTTATTGCGTTTCTATTTGAAGCCCCAGATGGAAGTGAAAAGCCCGGACTGAAAAAAACTATTTTTTTCTTGTCAAGAAGAGCGACCAGAGGAAGCTCCTTATTTGACATTAGAAAAAATGTTTTTTAAAGGAGGACTTATAACGAACAGCTGGATTAGGCACATCCTAAAAATTATTCTATTTTTACAAGATATAAATTTACAAAAATGACCAAGCAAGAACGTGTAACATTTGTTATAAATACGTTAAAAGAATTATACCCTACGATTCCAATTCCGTTAGATCATAAGGATCCTTATACTTTATTGATTGCTGTTTTACTTTCGGCACAATGTACAGATGTTCGTGTGAATCAAATCACGCCTTTACTTTTTGCTAAAGCGGACAATCCGTATGATATGATTAAAATGTCAGTCGAGGAAATTAAGGAAATTATTCGGCCTTGTGGGCTTTCGCCAATGAAATCGAAAGGCATTCATGGTTTATCTCATATTTTAATAGACAAACACGGAGGCCAAGTACCACAAAGTTTTGAGTTTTTGGAGGAATTACCTGCCGTAGGGCATAAAACAGCAAGCGTAGTGATGTCACAAGCTTTTGGCGTTCCCGCATTTCCTGTAGACACACATATTCATCGCTTGATGTACCGATGGAATTTGACTAATGGTAAAAATGTAGTTCAGACTGAAAAAGATGCAAAACGCATTTTTCCAGAAGAAATTTGGAATGATTTACACCTGCAAATTATTTGGTACGGAAGGCAATATTCGCCAGCTAGAGGATGGGATTTAGAAAAAGACATTATTACTAAAACTGTAGGACGCAAATCTGTTTTAGCAGCGTACTATAAAAAATAAATTTCCCCAATTTGAAAATCAAAATAGGGAAATTTACTTCATACAAGTCATCTTAACTTAACCTTGTATATTGCTTTTAAAAAGCTAATTAGCTATTATTTCGAAGCTTTGATTCTTTACATTTATGATGCTCAAAGCTTTTGAATAATTCAATAAAAAAGAAACGATTTCTTTTTTTGGCTTCATTGTCGTGGTAACAAATGAATTCTTAGAGTAAATTTTTGCCATGTTATACTATTTGTTTTCTAATACAACGTTGCTTTTATTAATTTATTGTCAATTAGTTAAAACTATTTGATGTTTATCAATCACTTTTCTCAAATTCATTAAAGCATAACGCATTCTCCCTAAAGAGGTATTTATGCTTACGCCTGTAATTTCTGAAATTTCTTTAAAGCTCATATCCTGATACATTCTCATAACCAAAACTTCTTTTTGATCGAGCGGTAATTCCTCTATTAATTTTCTGATGTCCTGCTCAACTTGCGCTGAAATTAATTGATTTTCAATTGTGGGAGAATCATCAGACATGATTGAAAAAATAGAAAACTCCTCTGTTTCTCTGAATAGGGGCATTTTTTTATTTTTTCTGTAATGATCAATGATAAGATTATGAGAAATTCTCATTACCCACGGCAAGAATTTACCTTCTTCGTTGTAAGAGTTTGATTTTAATGTTTTGATTACTTTAATAAAAGTGTCCTGAAAAATATCATTAGAAATATCTCTATCAGAAATCTTGGAATAAATAAATCCAAAAATTCTTGATTCATGCCTTTTTATTAATGTAGCCAAGGCATTTTCATTTCCTGATACATAATTTTGTACCAATAAAGCGTCTGGAAGTTCTAAATTAGCCATAGTTTTACCTTTTAGTTTAATTAAAAATTTTTCGAAATTTTTCTAAAAAAGTAGTTTTATGTATAGGCTAATTGTAGTTTTGTGTTAATAGATTGGTCAAATTTAACAAATATTTACTTGAAATTACAACTAAAGTTAAGAAAAAAATAACGCATTATATAAAAAATTCTTACTAATTGTTGTTTTTTTTTTAACCATCCAAAATTCAAATAATAATTAGCAGTTTTCTTAAACAATAGTCCCACAGTTAATTATAAAAAAAGAGATGATTTTACTTAACTAATATCAGGTCTTTTTTATTAAATATGAATTTAAATTTATTGATACACTTTTATATAATCTAAAATGAATTTTTTAGGAAAAATAGCGTCATCAACTTCAGGTCCACCAAAATTACCTCCAATAGCTAGATTAACAAGAAAATAAAACGGTTTATCAAAAGGCCAAGTATCTTCATTTTTGACTTCTGGATAAAAGGTATAAATCAAGATACCATCAACATAAAAATCCATTTTATCTTTTGTCCAATCGATACCAAATCGATGAAAGCCATCTTCAATGCATTCAATTTTAGTTTTCTTAGAATTTATAGAATTCCCATGACTATCTTGGGTATGTAAAGTGGTATAAACCATCTGCGGTTCTTTCCCAACGTATTCAAGTATATCAATCTCACCTGATTTTGGCCAACCTACTTCATCTATATTAGAACCTAGCATCCAAAATGCAGGCCAGATTCCTTGCCCAACAGGCAACTTAGCTCTAGCTTCAAAATAACCATACAAAAATTCTTTCTTGTCTTTCGTTGTTATTCGGGTAGAAGTGTATTTATTACCTTCTTTTTTAGCGGTAATTACTAGATTCCCATTTATTAATTCATGGTTCTCATTGGTATATAATTGCCTTTCATTATTACCCCATCCGCAATTAGGACAACCATTACCTAACTCTATGTTCCAAACTTTTTCATTTAATGATTTTCCTGAAAAATTTTCTTCCCAAACTAATTTTCGTTTGCCTTGCTGAGCAAAACCCAATTGCCCAATTATCAATAAGATTAAAAATTTATTCATTTCGTATTAATTAGTATATTGAAAATTAGATTCTAAAGTTGTAGCGGAGTTTCCTCCTATAAAAATCTTAAAATCACCCACCTTTGCTTCCCATTTAGAATTAGCAGTATAATATTGAATTGTATTTTGATTAATTACAAAAGTCACCGTTTTGGTTTCATTTGGTTGTAATTCTATCATCTCAAAGCCCTTTAGTTCTTTAAGAGGTCGAGCCACACTATCTAATGGACTTGTTTTGTTATTGTCCAATGTATTAATAACAATAATTTTTTGTTACAATTTATAAGTGTACTAACTCCTTTTCATTTATCAAAAGAGCTATCGCTTTTTTAACCCCGTCTAAAATAACAATATCATTCCATTATTTTCATCAAAAAGTTTGTAATTCCTAAAATTTGTGAATTG
This sequence comes from Flavobacterium sp. WC2421, assembly GCF_040822115.1. NCBI lineage: Bacteria > Pseudomonadati > Bacteroidota > Flavobacteriia > Flavobacteriales > Flavobacteriaceae > Flavobacterium > Flavobacterium sp. WC2421. The sequence goes on from NZ_CP162004.1 coordinate 3,625,107, forward strand.
TTCACCCGCTTTTCCCCAATGAAAAATGATTACTTTTGTAAAAATATACCATTTCTTATGCAAGTTGATTTTTCCAAAATAGACCCCAAAAAAAACATTATAATTAAAGGAGCCGAGGTACACAATTTAAAAAGTGTAGATGTGGTAATTCCTAGAAACAAATTGGTAGTTATTACTGGACTTTCTGGTTCTGGAAAATCGAGTTTGGCTTTTGATACTTTGTATGCCGAAGGACAACGCCGCTATGTAGAAAGTTTATCTTCCTATGCAAGACAATTTCTTGGACGATTAGACAAGCCAAAAGTAGAATACATCAAGGGCATTGCTCCCGCTATTGCCATTGAACAAAAAGTAAATACGACAAATGCACGATCTACCGTTGGAACTTCTACGGAAATTTATGATTACATGAAATTGCTTTTTGCTAGAATTGGGAGAACATTCTCCCCTATTTCTGGTCAAGAAGTAAAAAAAAATACCGTTACAGATGTTATTACTGATGTACAAAATTTTACCCTAGATAGTAAATGGTTGCTTCTCGCTCCCATTCACCTAGAAGAAGGTAGGAAACTAGAAGACAAACTAAAGGTATTGTTACAACAAGGTTTTTCAAGAATCTTAGTTGACAATACAATGGTTCGTTTGGACGAAATTGATCAGCATTCATTAGATAATAAAGATATAACCCTTATTATTGACAGAATTGTAGTTAAAGAGGAAGAAGAGTTTTTTAATCGTCTTGCTGATGCCGTGCAAACCGCTTTTTATGAAGGAAAAGGAATTTGCTATTTACAGGAGTTAAACTCTGAAAAAAGATATTCTTATTCTAATAATTTTGAATTAGATGGAATAACTTTTTTGGAGCCTAATGTTCATTTATTCAGTTTCAACAATCCTTACGGAGCTTGTCCTGTATGTGAAGGATATGGAAACATTATAGGAATTGATGCTGAATTGGTTGTACCCAATACCACTTTATCAATATTTGAAAATGCTATTTTTCCTTGGCGTGGGGAAAGTATGAGTTGGTTTAGAGACGAATTAGTTAATAATGCATATAAATTTGACTTTCCTATCCACAAACCATTTTTTCAATTAACGGATGAACAAAAAGAATTAATCTGGACGGGTAACTCCTATTTTCAAGGACTCAATGATTTCTTTAAAGAACTAGAAGAAAAAAATTATAAAATTCAAAACCGCGTCATGCTTTCTCGTTACCGTGGTAAAACCAAATGCCATTCTTGTAAAGGAAAACGACTTCGAATTGAGGCCTCTAATGTAAAAATAAATGATAAAACGGTTTCGGATTTAGTGGATTTACCTATTAAACATTTAGTTGCTTTTTTTAAAGATTTAAAATTAGATGTTTATGAACAACAAATTGCTAAACGCTTGTTATTGGAAATCAATAACAGATTATCATTTTTAACCGAAGTAGGGTTGGATTATTTGACATTGAATCGAAATTCATCTACGCTATCAGGTGGTGAGTCGCAACGAATTAATTTAGCCACCTCTTTAGGAAGTAGCTTGGTTGGTTCCATGTACATTTTGGACGAACCTAGTATTGGGTTACACCCAAAAGATACAGAACGCTTGATAAAAGTATTGATTTCATTACGTGATTTGGGAAATACTGTAATTGTGGTGGAACACGATGAAGATATTATGAAAGCAGCCGATATGATTATCGATATTGGACCAGAAGCAGGAACCTTTGGCGGTAAATTAGTCGCGCAAGGAACCTATAACGAAATCCTGAAGTCAACTTCTTTAACGGCTAAATATTTAAATGGCGAACTCGAAATCGCGGTTCCCAAAAAACGAAGACCATTTAAGAATTTTATAGAAATAAAAGGAGCGAGAGAAAACAATTTGCAAAATATTGATGTTACTTTTCCATTGGATGTATTAACGGTTATAACGGGAGTTTCTGGAAGTGGAAAAAGTACGCTTATTAAGAAAATTTTGTTTCCGGCGATGCAGAAAAAACTCGACAATGCAGGTGAAAAAGCAGGTCAGTTTAGTGAAATAAAAGGTTCGTTTTCACATATAAAACATATCGAATATGTGGATCAAAACCCAATTGGGCGAAGTTCCCGTTCTAATCCAGTAACCTATATCAAAGCATACGATGACATTAGAGAATTATTTGCCAAAGAAAAGTTATCTAAAATAAGAGGGTATCTACCCAAACATTTTTCTTTTAATGTAGATGGCGGCCGTTGTGAAACCTGTAAAGGAGAAGGTTCTATTAACGTTGAAATGGTATTTATGGCCGATGTACAATTACCATGTGAAACTTGTAATGGAAAACGATTTAAAAAAGAAGTCCTTGAAGTAACATTTGTAGGCAAAAATATACATGATATTCTAACACTGACTATTGATGATGCTGTCGCTTTCTTTGAAACTAATCAGCAACATAAGATTACTCAAAAACTAAAACCGTTACAAGACGTAGGATTGGGATATGTTCAATTAGGACAGTCCTCATCCACTTTGTCTGGTGGAGAAGCACAACGAATAAAACTAGCTTCTTTCCTGGTAAAAGGCGCTACAAAAGACAGAGCACTATTCGTATTTGATGAACCTACGACAGGATTGCATTTTCATGATATCAAGAAACTATTAGCGTCCTTTGATGCTTTAATTGAAAAAGGACATTCCATACTTGTTATTGAACACAATCTAGACCTAATTAAATGCGCCGATTGGATTATTGATTTAGGTCCTGAAGGTGGGGAAAATGGAGGGAAACTTTTAGCAGTTGGAACACCTGAACAAATTGTAAAAATAAAAGAATCAGTTACAGGTAAATATTTAAAAGATAAAATATAAGCTTTAAGATTTGAGCAAAAAAAACTCCTATTCTGTTTAAAATTAAACAAGAATAGGAGTTTTTCTATTTTATAGACTAATTATTAACTAAAGCATTTATCTTCAAATGGATTACCATCTTCGTCAATAGCAATTAATATTACTTTTTCTTTATTAGACACACAATACAAATAAAACCATGGCAATGACCACAGTCCAAAAGTGATACATGAAATTAAAAAATTGAAATTATGGTTCACTTTTTTCCCCTTCTTTGATAAAACAGCAAAAGGTAATTTATCATTTCTTTCCACTACAGTAAAACCATTATTCATTTTTTCTTTCAAAATTTTTGTGAATTTAGAAAAGTTTTCTTCTGGAGTAATTGTATTAATTTTCATCGCTATAATTGTTTTTATTTACCTAGTAAAATCGTCAACGGATCCTTTTATAAATAGGATATAAAATTAAACAGTTTTTCTAGTTGCCACAATACCCACTTTTAGTGATATTTCAAAAAACTTTGCAAAGCATTAGAATCTGTTCTTACTAATTATTTACAAATGTATTTCTTATAAAAAGATAAAATATTACAAATTAAAACTATAAGTTTATAAAATTCACAGTAATCTAAAACACTGTATAGCATTAATTTAACGAGAGATACAAGAGATACAAATAGGATTAAAAAAAGCAACTACAATTTGAGTTGTAGTTGCTTTTTTTAAAAAATTAATCAATCTGAAAAATATTTTTTAGATCCTCAAGATTTCGGGCCTAATTATATATTTATTTTTAACCTTTTTAAAAGATTATTTATCACTTGATTTATTTCGTTAGAAATGACAAATTTATAATTAAGGTAAACATATGAAATAGTTACCAGAATCGATTTTAACCCTATTGCAATAATGGGATTAAAGGGAAATTGCCAAAAATAAAATAATACAAATAATACAAGTGTTAGTGCCATTGAATATAAAGTTTGGTTTGTAAAAGGATACAAGTGCAATCGTTTTACTACAAACATTAATTTTGCCAAACTATATAACGTGATGGATAATAAAGTCGCAAAAGCAGAACCCAAAATTCCATAAATAGGAATAAAAATCATATTTAATCCAATAGTTAAAAAAACCAGTACTACTCCTAAAAACAAAACGGCACGATAGTATTTTGTATTGAAAATTATAGCATTATTGTTCCCCAATATTAAATCAAAATACTTGGATAACCCAATCATAAAGACAACTAATATACCACCGCTGTATTCCTTTGGAACCATTTCATACAGTTGACTTATGTTCACAAAAATGCACAACATTACAAACCCACCCACTACTTGTAAATTAATAGACGTTTTCTTGTACAAACTATTCATTTCTTCATGCTTGTCTTCGTGCATTAATTTTGCAGTTATTGGATACACAATTTGATGCATTGCACGACTAGGAACAGAAATAACTAGTGCAATATAGGTTGCCACAGAATAATAAGCTATATTTTCAATTTTAATGTATTGATTGAGCATTAGTTTATCAATATCTAAAAGTAAAGTAGCTACACTTCCAGATAAAATAATAAAAAAAGTATAGACCATAATTTCCTTCGCATTATGTGGAATGGAAAATTGAAAATTAGGTTTTTTTAAGTAAAAGGCATACAGCATTGTTACAATAAATGCAACAAAATAAATCCCTGCGGTAACATACACAAATTGAATAACCGAAATCCAATTATAATAAACTCCAACCAATGTCAATAATGAAAACGAACGCAAACCAACTTCTTTAATAAAATTACCAAAAACTGAATGCATATGAACCCTAGCCCATGCATAAAATATTTCGAAATAAGCCATGCATAAACCCGTAAATGGTATCAACCACAAATACTCTTTTACTATTGGATTTTCTTTTGATAAAAATTCTGAAATATCACTATAAAAAAACAATCCAATCAATAATAAGGGAATCGATAATAACAGTGGAAACAATACTGTAAAAGACAAAAATTTAGATTCTTCTTGTTCTGTTTTACATTGAGAATAAAATTTCACCAATGTATTTTGCATTCCAAAAGCCAAGAGCGGCATAATAATACTGGAAGCCGAAAGAACATAATTAGTTAGTGCATAATAGGTTGCCCCAAGAAAGAAAGGATACAAGTAAATTGTATTTACAGCCCCAATTCCAAAACCAACATAGGTTATTACTGTATTCTTTAAAGACTGATTTAATACTATTCCCATTCTTTACTATTGCGAGACACCAATAATCTCTTTATGTTATTTATTAAGTAGCTGTACTAATTCTTTAGTCAAGTTTTTTCTGGAATATTTTTGCAAACCCACACCATTGGATTTTAATTTACCTTCTAAAAACTGATTATAAAAGTCCAAAAGTACACTTTTTAACTTCTCTTTTTCAGAATAGTTAAAGAACACTCCTGTATTCGTATTGGTAATAATTTCGGCAAAATCAGAATCTTTTGGACCAATCGCAATAATGGGTCTATTAGAAACCATATATTCGAATAATTTTCCAGGAATAATACTCTTAGTATCTTCAGAATCAATTTCAATCAGCAATAAAACTTGTGACTTTTTTTGATGAACAATTGCTTCCCCATGTGAAACATATCCTAAGTTTTTCAAATAAGGAACTAAATCAAAATTTTTAATTTCATCCAATACTTCTTGACTAACAGCCCCAATTAATTTTATTTCTAAATGTCTTTTAAAATCAGGTATTTCGTTCAGTAATTCTTTTATACTTTCCCATAAAATAATTGGATTTCTTTCGGACAAGAATGAACCAATATGAGCCAAGCTAAACTTAGTATCTAATTCCTGATTTGCTATGGTTTCCACGTCATACCCATTGGTAATTACTTCAATCGGCTTTGTCGTTATTGCTTGAAATTCAGCTTTTGTAGTTTTACTGGTAACAATAATAGTATCTGCAGTATTCAAAACCTGGTACTCCAAATCTTTATGTTTTTTTGCAGCATAATTCGATAAACGAAGTGATTTATGATATCCTATAGTGGTCCACGGATCACGGAAATCAGCAATCCATTTTAAATTTAGTTTTTGTTTTAATTCTAATCCTATAAGATGTAAACTATGTGGTGGTCCAGAAGTAATAATAGTATCAATAGTATTCTCGGCAATGTATTTTTCTAAAAAAGAAACAGACGGTTTAACCCAAAATACACGAGCATCAGGAATAAATAAATTACCTCGAATCCATAGGAACGTTTTGTCTAAAAAAGACTGTTTTTTTTGATTTGGAATTATCCCTGAACTTATCTTTTTGGTTTTAGATCTAGAAAAAAAAGATGCCAATTGATATGGCTCAAAAATTTTATGTTTTAAAATAACTGTAGCAGCCGAAACTTCTTTTTCTAAATCGGTATCCACAATAGGATACGTTGGGTTTTCAGGAATGTAAATGATGGGTTGAACTCCAAATTCTGGTAAATATTTTACAAATTTCAACCAGCGTTGCACACCTGGACCTCCAGCTGGTGGCCAATAGTACGTTATAATTAGAACTTTTTTAGTTTCAGCTTCCAAGTTTATAGTTTAAAGTTAAATAGATTATTCTATCTGCAAAATCTGAAATCGTTAATCAACAATCTTAGATCCATTTTTTCTTTCAAAATAAACTCCGCCTATTACCAATAATAACATTCCAGCTAAACTAATTAATGTTATAATACTTCCGGTTTTAATTACTTGTGGCTCAAATTTGAACTCAATTGTATGTTCTCCTCCCGGTACAATCATGGCTCTCAATACATAATCAACAGGAAAATGATCTGTTTTAACACCATCAATATAGGCATTCCAACCATTTTCATAATAAATTTCAGAGAAAACGGCTAGACCTTCTTTTCCATTTGTAGATGTATACTTTATATAATTAGGTTTGTAAACCTTTAATTTAATAGTCCCTGAAGTATCTAAGTTTCTTTTTAATCTGGCATTTTTAAATTTATCTCCATACAGATGAATATTGAAAATAGCGGCTCTTTTTGTATCGATTTTATCCAACATTTTCATTTCATCATTGGCTTTATTCACCAACTTAACATCATTTACAAACCAAGCATTACCATTGGCATCTGGATTAACAATTGGAAATTCTTTTCCTTCCTTATCCGTTTGAATGACATACTTTACATTTAGCATATTCAGTATATCCAAATTGTTTTTAGCCAGCTGATAATCAAATAATTGTTGCACTCTTCTAGGCCTTACAGCACTATACCCTCCAATTGACTTATGAAAATAAGAAGTCCTTGCTCCCATTAAATCTCCAGCCTCAAAAACACGGTAATGAGTAGTGTCCTTTAAAATTTGAGTATCAGAAGGTTTTTCATGGAAAGGAACTTCAACATCTCTTCCACTAACAAAATCTTTAGCTGAAACATATTTTTTATCTACAAAAAACAAATCCGAGACCATAAATAATCCTACCAAAATGATAGCGGTATTTTGAGCTATTTTATTTTTAATGAATAACCATAAAACGCCAGCTACTAATAGAATAAAAAATCCAGATCGCAACAAGTCCGCACTATACAAACTCATTCGGTCGCCTTTTAGTGCCTCTACAAATTGTGGTCCGTAACTTTCTAAATAATACCCATCATTTGCGCTAGAAAAGCTAAACATGCTTTTACATAAAAACAAAATCAAAATTATTCCTAAACCTAAAGTTCCTGATTCTAATAACCCTTTAGTTTGTTTCTCTTTTTCTAATTTAAAGAATGATTGCAACCCCATTATAGCTAAAACAGGAAAACACAACTCTAGTATAACTTGTATTGATGAAACAGCCCTAAACTTATCATACATAGGTACATAATCAATAAAAAAGTTGGTCAGTAACGGGAAGTTTTTACCCCAAGAAAGTAACAATGATACAACTGCTCCTGAAAGAAAAACATATTTAATTTTACGTTCATCAATAAACAAAGCTAAAATTCCTAAAAAGAAAACAACAACTCCTATATAAGCAGGTGCTGCAACAATAGGCTGGTCACCCCAATAGGTAGGTAGTCCCATTGTGAAATCGGCGGCTTGCCCTTCTGGAACGCCCTGACTAATCATGAATTCATACATTTTACTATCAGTCCCAACTGCTTCATGATTAGAACCTCCAAATAATCTTGGAGCTATCAAATTGAAACTTTCAGTAACTCCATAACTGTATTCAGTAATATAATCACGTGTCATAGCACTATTGGTAGTGTTTTTAGAACCATCAGGATTGTATGTTAGTTCACTTTTCCCACGAATACTAAAATTTGCATATTCAGAGGTTGCTAAAAGATTGGTAGCATTAGCTCCAATAGCAAAAATACCAGCAACGGCTAAAACTCCTAAAGATTTTAAAATTGCATTATACTCCTTGATTTTTACATCCAAATAAATAAAATAACCAGAAAGTATCAACAAGAATATTAATAAGTAATAGGTCATTTGAAAGTGGTTTGCATTTATTTCCAATGCAGTTGCAAACATAGTAAGCAATCCTCCAACAACATATTTTTTTCTATAAACCAAAATAAATCCAGCAATCACAAGTGGCATATACGCAATCGCATGAGCCTTGGCATTGTGACCAACACCCAATATTATAATTAAATAAGTAGAAAAACCAAAAGCTAAAGCACCAAAGAAAGCTTTTAACGGATCCGTTTTAAGAACTAATAACAGTCCGTAGAACCCCAGAAAGTACAAAAATAAATAATCGGCAGGACGCGGTAAAAATCGTAAAACATCATCTATTGCCCCAATAAAATCATATGGATATTTAGCTCCTAATTGGTACGTAGGCATCCCTCCAAATGAAGAGTTCGTCCAATATGGCTCTATATGATCGGAGGCTCTAAAGTCATTTTGCTCCTTAGCCATTCCAGTATATTGAGCAATATCTGATTGGTAAATTTGTTTTCCCTGTAATACAGGATAAAAATAAAGAAGTGAGACAATTAAAAAACCAACAATGGCTAGCGCGTGAGGATAGAACTTATTTACTATTTTCAATTTTCGAGAGTTTATTTTTTTAAATATGTGTATGTAAACGAGGACAAATTTAATCTATTTCTTCGTAATCAACATATTCTCCTACTTTTTTAGTTTCCCGAGGATTTTTTTCGTTTTTAGTATCATAAATCACTTCATCATTCGTTGGTGATTGATTCCATGAAGTACCCTGAGAACGTTGCTGTTCCTGTTGAAAATTTTGCCCTGCTTTTTCCACTACTTTTTTAACTAATAGAGGCAAAAATAACTTTGCTAAAAACTTAAATATGTAATAGAAAGCAAGTATGTAAAACAATGTTCTTATAAAACCTGTAAAAGAGGCAGTTTGCATAATATAATATTTTTTACAAAATTAATAAATCCATCCCGAAACTTCGGGACAAAATTAAAATATCATTCTTAAATAAATGATAAAATATAGTACATTTGAAATGCGTTATTACTTTTAAACCCAAAAAATAATATGTCAAAACTCAAAACAGCCCTTCTTTTTGTCCTAATTACACTTCCCTGTTTTAATTATGGACAGCATACCGATCAAATAAATTCTAATAGACCCGGCAAAAGCATGTCCGCATTTGCAGTAGGAAAATCAGTTTTCCAAATTGAATCGGGACTATACGGAATTAAGGAAAACCACAGATTGCTTGGATATGATGCCAAAGGTTTTGGTTTAGATTTCACCCTTAGATGGGGATTGTTCATGGAAAAATTAGAATTAATAGCAGATTTACAATATCAAAATGAAAAATTTACAACACCTTATAGTGTTGTCGATAAAAAAGCATTAAAGCAAACCGTTTTAGGTGCAAAATATCTAATTTACGATCCATTCAAAAATTATGAGAAAAAAGTAAACATTTACAGTTGGAAAGCCAACCACAAATTTGACTGGCATCAAATGATTCCTGCCGTATCTATTTTTGCTGGAGCTAACCTCAGCTTTTCTGATAATCCGTATTCTTTCACTAATCAAGCCAGTATTTCTCCAAAAATAATGCTGATCACTCAAAATCATTTAGGTGACGGTACTTGGGTTTTTGTTACTAATATTATAGCTGATTACATTTCAACTGATTATCCTAGTTATGGTTACGTTTTAACTTTAACCAAAGGATTCAATGATCAATGGTCTGGATTTGTCGAAAATCAAGGCTTTAAAAGTGATTTTTACAGCGATGCTATTGTTCGTGGGGGAGCAGCCTATTTATTAAATAAAGACATGCAAATTGACGCATCGATAAGCACTAATTTTAAAGATACGCCAACCGTTCTCTATGGCGGAATTGGTTTTTCTTGGCGCTATGATGCCAATTATCAAGAAGTTAGAATGAGTCTTGACAAAGGCGGAAATAAAAAAACGAAGTCTCAAAAGAAAGTAGAGAAAAAGAATAAAAAACGCAAAGACGAAATAGAAAACACACAATAATATTTCGTAATTCAATAAAAATATAAGAAATATTTTACTAGAATATATTTATCATTAAGATAATTAACTACATTTGAAACACTTAAATACCACATTTTAATTTTTTAATGATAACAATTAAACTATATAAAATGAAACAAAACAAAACAGAACAGAACAGAACAGAACAGAACAAGTTATAAACTTGTCAAAATGTTGAAAAAATCAACATTACTATTGTTTTTAGGAATTACTTTTTTAATTTCTTGTAGTAAAGACGATAATCGAGATCGTAGATTATACACTTCTAATGAAGTTAATAAAAGTACGACTATTGATATCGCTCAATATTTTTTCAAAAACAGTAATTCTAAGGCTGGCAAAGGAGTAGATAATACAAAGACAATTAAAGACATTACCACCTACAAAACGCTTAAAAACGAAACTGCTTTTTATGTGATTAATTACAACCAAGGTGGTTTTATAGTAATAGCTGCAGATAATAGAATTAGTCCCATTTTAGCATTTTATGATATTGGCAAATTTAACACAAACCTTACCGAAACGCCAGAGCCAGTTATCGAATGGATGGAAAGCGAAAAAGAGCAGGTTCAATATACTATAGACCATAATCTTAAACAGAGTAAAAACATTGCTTTAGAATGGAGAAAAATAACAACTGACATCAATGAAACTGGTCCAAGCCAACCATTAAAAAGTATTACGGGAAGAATAGATCCAGACCCAACTCCTTGTGCAGATTTATATATTACTAAAGGCCCTTTACTAAAAACATCCTGGGACCAATGGGGTAATGGTTTTAATAATTTAATTCCATATGATTGCCCTTCTAACCCTGGAGGAAAAGCACCAACTGGATGTGTAGCAACTGCAATGGCACAAATACTATTCTATTTCAAAAAACCAAATACTTACAATTGGTCAAATATGCCCACAACATATGGAACTTATGATACTCAACTTTTAATGAAAGATGCTGGTTTATCGGTAAATATGCAATACAACTGTGAAGGTTCTGGAGCATACGCGATAAATATTGTTCCTGCTTTAAAAAATACTTTTGGATATTCGAATGCATCATATACTACAACTTATAGCTCAACTCTGATTACTGATAATATCGACACTAATAAACCTGTCTTACTAGGAAGATTTCCATCCTCTGGAAGTGGACATGCTTGGGTTTGCGACGGATATCAAAGAAACACATATTATGAACGAGACAATCTTGGAAATTGTACTGGATTTGCTACAACTACATTATATTTAAATATGAATTGGGGATGGGGAGGTCAGAACAATGGATATTATGCATATAACAATTTTAACCCAGGAACTTCTTCTTATAATAACAATCGTACTATTATATACAATATAACACCTTAAAATCTAATTTATTATGAAAAAAATTTTTATTCTTGCTGCCGTAATACTATATATTTCCTGCAATAACGATGTTGAAAGCAAACAGGCTACCTTAATTTCTGCGAATATCAATGTGTACCTTAAAAATAGTGCTGGTGAAAACATTTTAAACACAGATAAATATCCCGAAAATAACATTAGTATAAAATACCTAATAGCTGGAAAAGAACTTGGTTATGGTTATGATACACCCAGTGCTATACTAGACAATCCTAAAGGTTTTTTTCTTGGCATACTGTCTGAAAACGAAACCGGAAAAGGAATGCGTGTCTTTTTAAATAGCGATGCTTCCGAAGAGTATCCTATTACTTATATTCATTGGAATTCTATAGAAACTGATATTATCAAAACAAAATATAAAAGAGGAAATAGAAATGATGGTACTTACGTTATATTAGAAAAAGTTTGGTTAAATGATGTTTTAGTTTGGGAAGTTGAAAAACAAGGTCAAACAAATAATAATATCACGATAGTCAAATAAAATAAATAGCTATTTTCAAACTCAAAAGCCCATTAATTTGGGCTTTTTTTTATGTCGTATTTTTTAATTCTTAGAAAGATAGCTATATTCGTGGTATCGTCTTAAAAACAAAACATTTTTCTTAATGATTACAATAAAAGAAGCCATTACAAAAAAGGAAATGACGGATTACATCAAATTTCCTTTTTCCCTCTATAAAAACAACGAATTCTGGGTTCCACCCATTATTGCTGACGAACTAGAATCATTTGATAAAGCTAAAAATCCTGCATTCGAAAATGCCGAAGCGTATTTTTACATCGCCTATAAAAACAATGAAATTGCAGGTAGGATTGCCGCAATTGTGAATTGGAGCGAAGTAAACGATCAACAAAAAAAGAAAGTCCGTTTTGGTTGGTTTGATGTTATAAATGATATCGAAGTGACTAAAGCCTTGCTTGAAAAAGTATACGAATTAGGCCGAAAAAACAATCTAGAACATGTTGAAGGCCCAATGGGTTTTTCTAATTTAGATAAAGTAGGAGTGCTTACTGAGGGATTTGACCAATTGGGAACTATGATTACTTGGTACAATCACCCGTATTATGCAAAACACTTTGAGCAATTGGGTTATGTAACTGAAAAAGAATACATAGAAAGTAAATTCCCTTTTGAAAATGTAAAACCGGAATTTTTTGAAAAAGCTAATGATTTAGTAAAAAGAAGGTATCAATTAAGTCCGCTTAATTTCAAGACTACTAAAGAGGTTATGCCGCATGTAGATAAAATGTTTGATTTATTCAATGCTTCTTACGCTTCTTTATCTTCATTTGTTGCTATTTCAGATACTCAAAAAGAATATTTTAAGAAAAAATACATCAGTTTAATCAATCCGGAATATATTAAATTTGTGGAGGATAAAGACCATAATATAGTTGCTTTTAGTATTGTTATGCCTTCTTTTTCTAAGGCGTTACAAAAAGCAAATGGTAAATTATTCCCTTTTGGATTCATCCATTTACTAAAAGCTAAAAAGCAAAGTAAGGATATGATTTTTTACCTCATCGGTGTACATCCTGATTTTCAAAACAAAGCAGTTACCGCTATAATATTCAATGAATACTATCATACGTTCAAAGAAAAAGGTATTGTAAACTGTTTCAGAACACCGGAATTAGCAGATAATATTGCAATTCATAACTTATGGAAACATTTTAAACCCGAAATTCATTGCCGTAGAAAGACTTTCCGAAAAAATCTTTAATAAAACAATAAATAGAAAATCCATCAACACAGCTGATGGATTTTCTATTTATATTTGGTTACAAACACTGAATTATATTTTACAATCTACTTTTGATAAAACCATACTGTCATCAAAATTTAATTTTTTCACATCTTTAAAGATTACTTCCCCCTTATTATCATCTATAACTGCTCCGTACCCTTCCACATAATTATTCCCTTTTTTCAAGAAAACAACTTGACGAATTGAAGTTACACCTTCGGACATGAAAGTATAATCGGCATAAAGGGTATCCTTTTTTATTTCCCCAACCAATGTTCCAAAATTTTTATCCTTTTCATAAAAAACATAACTTAATTTCCCTGAAACCTGTTGATCTCCCTTAATATTCAAAGTCATATAAACCGTATCTTTTTTAATAACGGCGCTATAACATTCCTGAGAACTGGATGTATCAACAACAGCCTTTTCTGGTAGAGTTGTAGTCTCTTTTTTTTCTTTTTTACAGGAAACAAAAACACTCCCTAATAAAATACTTAATAAAATTACCTTTCTCATCAATCATTTAGTTTTTATAAATGTACAAATTCTTACATTAAATGAGTCCAAAAAAAAAAACATCAGCGATTGCTGATGTTTTTTATACTATTATAAAAGTAAAGAATTAAGCGTCTAAATCTACTTTAGTTCTAGATGCAATTTCTTTGTAAGTACCGTTTTCTAACTTTTCACGTATTGCTTCAAATGCTACCAATGTTTCATCAATATCTGATAATGTATGAGATGCTGTAGGTATCATTCTTAACAAGATAATCCCTTTTGGAATCACCGGATAAATAACAATTGATAAGAAAATACCGTAATTTTCTCTTAAATCATTTACCATAACCATAGCTTCAGGTACACTTCCTTCAAGATAAACTGGAGTAATACAGGTATTTGTATCACCAATATTGAAATTTCTTGAACGCAATCCCGTTTGCAATGCATTTACGTTTTCCCAAAGTTTATCTTTCAATTCTGGGTGGTTACGCAACAATTCTAAACGTTTCAATGAACCCAGAGTTTGGATCATTGGCAACGATTTAGCAAACATTTGAGAACGCAAATTGTATTTCAAATAATCAATAATTTCTTTATCCGCAGCTACAAAAGCACCAATGTTCGCCATTGATTTTGCAAAAGTTGAAAAATAAACATCAATATCATCTTGAACTCCTTGCTCCTCACCTGCTCCAGCTCCTGTTTTACCAAGAGTACCAAAACCATGTGCATCATCAACTAGTAAACGGAAATTGTATTTTTGCTTCATAGCAACAATCTCTTTCAATTTTCCTTGTTGTCCACGCATTCCAAAAACACCTTCAGTAATAAATAAAATACCTCCACCAGTGGTTTCAGCCATTTTAGTAGCACGTTGCAGGTTTTTTTCCATACTTTCTAAGTCATTGTGCTTATAAGTAAAACGTTTCCCCATATGCAAACGTACACCATCAATAATACAAGCATGTGAATCAACATCATATACAATGATATCATTTTTAGTAACCAAAGCATCAATAATAGACACCATTCCTTGGTAACCAAAATTCAATAAATAAGCTGATTCTTTCATTACAAAAGCAGCCAATTCTTCCTCTAATTGTTCATGGTATTTCGTATGTCCACTCATCATTCTCGCTCCCATAGGATAGGCTGCACCAAACTGAATTGCTGCATCTGTATCCGCTTGTCTCACCTCAGGGTGATTCGCTAAACCTAAGTAGTCATTCAAACTCCAATTCAAAATATCTTTTCCGCCAAACTGCATTCTAGGCCCTAATTCTCCTTCTAGTTTTGGAAAAACAAAATATCCCTCTGCTTGTGAAGCCCATTTTCCTAATGGCCCTTTATTGTTTTGAATTCTTTCGAATAAATCCTTTACCATAATATATTTAAGTAATAATTTTAATTTTAAGAAGTTGCAAAAATAAATATTTATATTTTATAAAAGTCTTGAAAGTAAATTTATTTTTTGTAGCTATTCCTGCTATTCACTATATCTTTTACTTTTTTAAAGAAAAAAAGTAAAAGGATGCCGTTCCTATCAGGGCTAAAAATTCGATTCCAATAATAAACTTTGTATATTTGAATAATATTTCAACTCAATTATAGATGTCACAAAATCCAACAGAATTAAAACTAGCTGTCCTTATTGACGCTGATAATGTTCCTTATAGTAATGTAAAAGGAATGATGGAAGAAATTACGAAGTACGGAACTCCAACAACCAAACGTATTTACGCCGACTGGACGCGTCCAAATGCTGGAGGATGGAAAGGGGTTTTATTAGAACATGCCATTACTCCTATTCAGCAATACAGCTATACCTCTGGAAAAAATTCTTCTGACTCTGCTTTGATAATTGACGCCATGGATTTATTGTACTCCGGCAAACTAGATGGTTTTTGTATTGTATCTAGTGATAGTGACTTTACACGTTTAGCCATACGCCTGCGTGAATCGGGTATGAAAGTAATAGGAATTGGAGAACAAAAAACACCAAAACCTTTTATCAGTGCCTGTGACCGATTTGTATTTATTGAAGTTTTGGATGGCGCAATCAAGAAAAACACTCCTAAAAGAGTTTCAAATACGGAAACGAAAAAAATAATTGAAAAAAGCACTGAAAAAGCAGCCGAGAAAAACACTCAAAAACCACTGAGTAAAATTGACGAACCTACAATTGATCTTATCGAAGACTCCATTGATGACATTGCTGATGATAGTGGCTGGGCTTTCCTTGGCGACGTAGGAAACCTCATTGTTAAGAAAAAACCTGAATTTGATCCTAGAAATTATGGTTTTCCAAAACTAACTCCCATGTTAAAATCCCTAACTGATATTCTAGAAATTGACGAAAGAGATTCTGACAAGAAAGGAATTAAACACGTATATGTACGCTTGCGTTTTAGTTAAACTAGCTTTTTTATCGCCTGATACAACGTTTCCTTTTTTATAGGTTTTGTTAAATAATCATTCATTCCTATTTCTGTAACTCTTAATTTGGTGCCTTCCATAACATCCGCTGTTACCGCTATGATAGGAATGTTTGCATACGCTGAACCTATTTCACCATTACGTATCGCAATTGTTGCCTCATAACCATCCATAACAGGCATTTGCAGATCCATTAAAACAATATCAAAAGTATTGGTTTTGAAAGCATCCAATCCCTCTTGTCCATTATTCGCATAAACAACATTTGTATTCAACCATTTTTTAGTAATCATCTTAATCACCATTTGATTAATTGAATTGTCTTCAACCACTAAAATTGTTTTTCCCTCTAAATCATACACTTCAGGTTCAGCCGAAACTACATCCAATTTTGGTTGCTCCACACTTTCAAAATCAATCGTAATTTTACAAGTGGTTCCTTTACCTGGGTAACTATTCATTACAATAGTTCCTCCTTGCATATCAACCAACGTTTTTACAATATAAAGTCCCAATCCTAAACCGCCAAATTTCCTTTTATTATCAATACTATTTTGAGAGAATGAATCAAAAATACTATCCATTTTTTCCTTTTTAATACCAACACCGGAATCAGATATGGAAATAATCAAACTCACCTTATCATCTGGTTTAATTTGAGATTCAATATCGAAATTTACAAAGCCTTCGGAAGTAAACTTAATAGCATTACTTATTACGTTATTTACTATTTGTGAAAACCGCATTTCATCTCCCTTAACTAAACGTGGAAAGCCCTCTCTTTTAGAAAAATTAAACTCTAATCCCTTGTCTTTTGATTTTAACTCTGCAGTTTCTTTAATTCGCTCCAAAGTATGCAAAGGATTGAAAGGCACACTTTCTAATCTCAATTCGTTCTTTTCAATTTTTGAAAAATCAAGAATATCATTTACGGAGCTTAATAAACTATGAGAAGAATACTTTATAACCTGACAGTTTTTTTTGATTTTTTCATCCTCCACATCACTTGAAACTGAATCAATTAAATTCATTATGGCATTCAAGGGCGTTCTTAATTCATGACTTATATTCGATAAAAAATAAGATTTCAAATCATTCATTTCTTCTGAACGAACCAAAGCCAGGCGATTTAATTCATTTTTTTCGTTTTTAAGATTTCTGATTAAATTAGACATCGAAAGCGAAAGAAAAATTATTTCTAATCCAGTTCCAAATTTCGAACTGTTTTGAGTTATAAAATTATTAGGCACCATTCCAAAGTTATTCAGGATAAAAACGGTGAACCCAAGAATTAAAAAGAATATACCAATTGTAAATAAAGAATCAACCTTCTTTTTTTTATAATAAAGGTAAATTACGGAACAAACAATTAGAATCAAAAATATTAGTGCCAGCACATTTACAGCTATATAACAAAATGATAAAGTGGCAGGAATAAAAAGTGTACAAAGAAACAAAACCCCTAACGTAGCATAACTAACATTAAATAATCTATAAAAAGATTTACTGTTATCTTTTATTTTCAAGAAAACTTCACTGTATTTACCTGATAAAAAAGCAGCGACAATAGCTAATAATAAAACAGCATGATTTGAAAACCATCCTCCATTTGGGGTGATGTATTTAAAGAAAAAACCATCTAAAGAAAACTGCAATAAACCAACAAAAACTACATATAAACTATAATATAAAAAAGTTTTTTCACCCAATGCAAAAAAGAAGAAAAAGTAAATTATTGCTGCAATTGTTAATATTCCATAGAATATACCAAATAGAAACTGCTCATTTGAAATCATGTCTATAAAACTCCTAGAAGTATATAACATCAAAGGCATTTTTAATACCTCACCATCACTTTTAAGATGCAAAAACATTTTTATTTTCGCTTTTGGTTTGATTATAATATTAAAAATCGACTTCCGATTGTCAAAAGAACGCATTGAGAAAGGAATATTATCTCCACTTTGTTGCTTTAAAATCTCTCCCGTTGACTCGTCTATAAGGAACAATTCAACCACATCAGTTATCGGGCGAGCCGTTTCGAGGTAATAATTCAAAACAGAATCACTATCGTTTTGAAGCTGCAGTTTCCCCCAGTAATTATCATTTGTAAAACCTAAATCCTCATTTTTAGTCTTTAATGCTTGAGGATGTAAAGAATCATAGTTTGAAATTATATATTCTATGTCAAGAGTCTTATCGCCTACATTTATTATCGATGCCTGTTTATGCAACGAAATGACATTAGGTAAATCATTAGAATGAAATACGTATTGAGAATAAGAATTTGTTAAAAAAAAGAAGAATAAAAAGAAGAATATTTTGGATTTACTTTTTGTGGTATTATTATACAATCTCATATCTTGACCTTTACTATTTATTAATATACGTAATAAAATATAGTTTAGTTTTATTGCAAATATATTGAAAAATAAAAATAGATATTTTTTCAATAAAATCTTACATAAATCAATAAAGAAGCTATATTCTTCTTAATTTAGTGCTCCCACTAAAATCATCTTCACATGAGAAAAAAATTTTTTGTTTTTGTAACTATCGCTTTCTTACTATCCATGCTATTCTATATCTATTTCAATACAAGTCTAGTAATATCAATCGTTTTATTATCACTCTTATTTATTGGGTTCCTTAATAGTTTACAACACAAGCATGCTATTTTACGAAACTTCCCTGTACTGGGATATTTTAGATATCTATTTGAAATGATAGCTCCCGAAATTCAGCAATATTTTATTGAAAGAACAACAGACGGCAAACCTTTTTCTAGAAATGAACGTTCCCTTGCCTATGAAAGAGCCAAAAATATTGATGCTACAACCCCTTTTGGGACGCAATTAGACATCAACCAATCTAGTTATGAAGGGATCAAACATTCTATATTTCCAGCAAAAGTTAATCATGAACTCCCAAGAATAACGGTTGGTGGCCCAGATTGCAAACAACCTTATTCCGCTTCTTTATTAAATATTTCAGCCATGAGTTTTGGCTCATTAAGCGAAAATGCCATTGTTGCACTTAATAAAGGTGCCCAAAAAGGGGATTTTTATCACAATACTGGTGAAGGTGGATTAACTGAATTCCATTTACAAGGTGGAGATGTTACTTGGCAAATAGGTACTGGATATTTTGGATGCAGAACTAATGAAGGAAATTTTGATGCAGAAAAATTTACAGAAAAAGCCAATAATCCTTTTGTAAAAATGATTGAAATAAAACTATCTCAAGGAGCAAAACCTGGACATGGCGGAGTTTTACCTGCCGCCAAAAACACAGAACAAATAGCCAAAATAAGAGGCGTACAGCCACATACCACCATACTTTCACCGCCTAGTCACACTGCTTTTAACAACCCTGAAGGCTTAATACAGTTTATAGCTCAATTACGTCAACTATCTAACGGAAAACCTATTGGTTTTAAACTATGCATTGGTCAAACTAGTGAGTTTGAATTAATTTGTCAAGAAATGATTTTACAAAATTGCTTTCCCGATTTCATAACCGTTGACGGTGCCGAAGGAGGAACTGGAGCAGCACCACTAGAATTTTCTGACGGTGTAGGAATGCCATTTGAACCCGCACTGATCTTTGTAAACAAAACATTAATCAGTTTAAACATCCGCGATAGAATACGGGTAATAGGAAGTGGCAAAATTATTTCAGGATATTCTATCCTTAGGGCTATTGCAATGGGCGCTGATATGTGCAATAGTGCCCGTGGGTTTATGTTTTCATTAGGCTGCATACAGGCCTTGCGTTGCAACAACA
This sequence comes from Flavobacterium sp. WC2421, assembly GCF_040822115.1. NCBI lineage: Bacteria > Pseudomonadati > Bacteroidota > Flavobacteriia > Flavobacteriales > Flavobacteriaceae > Flavobacterium > Flavobacterium sp. WC2421. Next base: position 3,645,316 of record NZ_CP162004.1, read on the forward strand.
ATACTTGCCCTACAGGGGTAGCTACCCAAGATAAAATGCTAATGAAAGGATTAGTTGTAACTGACAAATCTGAAAGAGTGTACTACTTCCATAAAAACACTTTACATGCGGCTAATGAACTTTTAGCGGCAGCTGGTAAATCCAGTTATAATGAAGTTGATAACTCAATTTTTATGCGTGGAGATGAATTTACGAAACTATCTGATCTCTATTTTCCAGATAACTTAACGAATGTCTCTCGTTTTTAATAAAAATAAAAGAGAATCATTTTATTTATACCCTAAAAAAAAGGAGGGCATCTATAGCCCTCCAGTTGTCAGTTCTGATTTACCATTATCAACTCATACCTCTAACAGTATAGTTGACTATTGCGTTTTTTATCTTATGTGAAGATTAAAAATACACAAGTAATTAATCAAAACCACATAGTAAAGATACATCAAAACACCTTTTAAACCCATGTAAAACAGTTATTTAACCTCATTTTAACTCATTCTGTTTTAAAATTACATAAATGACAGCCATTTAATACAAAAACACTAAAGTGTGCACCTAATTCATTTTCAAAAAAAGATAAACCACAGATATGTAAAACCTACATACTTTTAAATAATAGTATCTTTGTTTAAAACAATTAAAAGATTAAAATATGCAACTTGTTTTCGCTTCCAATAACAAAAATAAAATAAAGGAAATACAACAATTACTACCAGCTACAATACAATTGTTAAGTTTGGAAGACATTGGTTGCCATGAAGAAATTCCTGAGACTGCAGATACTATTGAGGGAAATGCAATTTTAAAAGCAAACTATGTCACTCAAAAATATGGTTATGATTGTTTTGCTGATGATACAGGACTTGAAGTAGAAGCCTTACATGGTGCTCCAGGAGTGTATTCAGCCAGATATGCAGGTGAACAAAAAGATTCAAACGACAATATGAATAAACTGTTGACTGATTTATCAGGGAAATCGAATAGAAATGCACAATTCAAAACGGTGATTACTTTAAATAAAGATGGAAAACAACAACTATTTACAGGAATTGCTACAGGGAAAATTACTGAAGAAAAATGGGGTGACAAAGGATTTGGCTATGATCCCATTTTCAAACCAGAAGGGTATCAGGAAACTTTTGCTCAACTATCATCAGAAATAAAAAACAAAATCAGTCATAGAGGAAAAGCAACACAACAATTAATTGCCTTTTTAATAAACAAAGAATAATTGTTTGAAATACAACATTTTTTATTCAAAATTTTAAATTTCGAGCAGAAAAATAGCTCTTATAATTATAAATCATAACCCCAAAACTCGAAAGCAAAATATAACTTTCTGATAATCAAATAATAATAAAACATTAAAACTTAAAATAGCATTAGTTTATCTGAATTATAAACAGTAATTTTGCACCCTATTTTAAAAATACATATGAATAAATTTGAACAATTAGGATTGAGTGAATCGTTACTGAAGGCGATTTTAGATCTAGGATTTGAGAATCCGACCGAAGTACAGGAGAAAGCGATTCCCCTATTATTGGAAAAAGACACAGATATGGTTGCGTTGGCTCAGACAGGGACAGGGAAAACGGCAGCATTTGGATTTCCAGTTATTCAGAAAATTGATGCCAACAATAGAAATACACAAGCATTGATTTTATCTCCAACACGCGAATTGTGTTTGCAGATTACCAACGAAATTAAAAACTACTCTAAATACGAAAAAGGTATTAATGTGGTAGCAGTTTACGGTGGAGCTAGCATTACGGAACAAGCGAGAGACATTAAGAGAGGAGCACAAATTATTGTAGCTACTCCAGGAAGAATGCAAGATATGATTAATAGAGGTTTGGTAAACATTTCTCAAATTAATTTTTGTATTCTAGACGAAGCGGATGAAATGTTGAACATGGGATTCTACGAAGACATCGTAAACATCTTATCAACTACTCCAGACGAAAAAAACACATGGTTGTTCTCTGCAACAATGCCTGCTGAAGTAGCACGTATTGGAAAACAATTCATGAAAGACCCTATCGAAATTACTGTAGGAGCTAAAAATTCAGGTTCTGCAACAGTTTCTCATGAGTTTTACCTTGTAAATGCTCGTGACCGTTACGAAGCTTTGAAACGTTTAGCCGATGCTAATCCAGACATTTTCTCAGTAGTTTTCTGTCGTACTAAACGTGACACACAAGCTGTAGCTGAAAAATTAGTTGAAGATGGATACAGCGCTGCTGCATTGCACGGAGATTTATCTCAAGCGCAACGTGATGGTGTTATGAAATCTTTTAGAGGAAGACAAATCCAAATGCTTGTAGCTACTGATGTTGCAGCACGTGGAATTGACGTTGATAACATTACTCACGTAGTGAACTACCAACTTCCTGACGAAATAGAAACTTATAATCACCGTTCAGGTCGTACTGGTCGTGCTGGTAAACTAGGTACTTCTATTGTTATTGTAACTAAAAGTGAATTGCGTAAGATTTCTTCTATCGAAAGAATCATCAAGCAAAAATTCGAAGAAAAAACAATCCCATCTGGAATTGAAATCTGTGAAATCCAATTATTACACTTAGCGAATAAAATTAAAGATGTAGAAGTTGATCACGAAATTGACAACTACCTTCCTGCAATAAACAATGTTCTTGAAGACTTAACGAAAGAAGAGTTAATCAAGAAAATGGTTTCTGTTGAGTTCAATCGTTTTATCAACTATTACAAGAAAACTAGAGATATTTCTAATCAAGCTTCAGGTTCTGAAAGACGTGATCGTGATGATAGAGATGGTGCTCCAAGAGAAAATAATAATGGTGGTGCAACAAGATATTTTGTGAACATCGGTTCTAGAGATAACTTTGATTGGATGTCATTAAAAGACTACTTGAAAGAAACTCTTGACTTAGGTCGTGATGATGTTTTCAAAGTAGATGTAAAAGAAGGATTCTCTTTCTTTAACACGGATCCAGAACATACTGATAAAGTAATGGAAGTATTGAACAACGTACAATTAGAAGGACGTCGTATCAATGTTGAAATTTCTAAAAATGACGGTGGCGGAAGACGTGACCATAATGGAAGAAGTTCAGGTGGAAGTTTTGGTGGAGGAAGAAGTTCTGCTCCAAGAAGAGAAGGTAATTTTGCTCCAAGACGTGAAGGTTCAGGAGGTTTTAGAAGCGATAGAAATTCAGCTCCAAGAGAAGGTGGTTTCAGAAGCGACAGAAACTCTGCTCCAAGAGAAGGTGGATTTGGTGGAAGAAGTTCAGCTCCAAGAGGAGAAGGATCTTCTGACAGAGCACCTAGACGTTCTGAAAGTTTCGGTGATTCACCTAGACCAAGAAGACCAAGAAGAGACTAACATTTATTGTTAATTTTCTGATAATTATATCTGAGAACTACAAAATATTTAATCCTGTTTTACTACTTTTAAAGTTTTAAATCAGTTTATGAAATATTTTGTAGTTTTCTTTTTTATATTACTTTCCATAACTAGCTCAGCTCAAGTTATCACTCCATCTCAAAAAGTATCTGGTTATATCTATAATGATAATACCAAAAGTCCATTGATTAATGTCAACATAATCAATATCAACAAAGTAAGAGGAGCTCGTACTGATTCTCAAGGATATTTTGAAATTGATGTGCAACCAAGCGACACTCTACATCTTTCTCTTTTAGGATTTCAATCATTGAGAGTTAAAGTAACCAATGACTGGATCAAAAACAAAGTAGCAAAAATCTACCTTACTGAAAAAGCAATTGCACTTGAAGAAGTAGTTATCCGACCATTTAACTTAACTGGTTATCTTGAAGTCGACTCAAAAACAATCCCAACAAACGAAAACTTCCGTTATAGCATTTCTGGATTAACTCATGGTTATGAAGCAGGGGAATATTCACCAAATGCTTTTGGAAGAGTTCTTGGCTCCATTTTCAATCCAGCTGACATGCTTTATAATTTCTTTGGAAACAACCCCAAAGAACTTAAAAAACTTAAGGAAATGAAAAAAGATGATACCGTACGTAATTTATTGGAATCTAAATTTGACAGAGAAACTATTGCTGTACTCCTTGGTGTTGAAAAAAAAGAAATAGCCGAAATTTTGCAACGTTGCAACTATTCCGAAGCCTTTATACAAACAGCAAATGACTTACAAATCATGGACGCTATAAGTGGTTGCTATGAAGAGTATAAAATATTAAAGAAGAAATAATAACACATTTACTTAAAAATAACAATCCCTAATTACTTGTAGTTGGGGATTTTTTTTAACCTAATATACCTATCAACATGTCAAATATACCTTTTCAAACTATTAATTGGGATACCATAGAGAAAACAGAACACAAAGGAGAAAACGGAACTTCGTTTTGGCAAACTTTACAATTAGGAGGGTTACGAATTCGAAAAGTGAGCTATTCTAAAGGGTATCTAGCAGATCATTGGTGTCAAAAAGGGCATATTGTACATTGCTTAAAAGGAAGCTTTATAAGCGAACTGGAATCTGGAAATCAAGTTTCATTATCCGAAGGTGGAACTTATGTTGTCTCAGATGATTTAAGTTCTCATCGTTCTACTTCAATTTATGGAGTTGAATTATTAATCATTGACGGCGATTTTCTAAAATAAAATTCAAACACAATCAATAAATTATATACATTTACTTCAATCAAATAAATTAATAACCGAAAATCTAAATACATATCATGGCAAAAAGTCAAGACGCTAAGAAAACAGCAAAGAAAGAACCGTTAAAAACGGCTAAAGAAAAGAAAGACGAAAAAAGAGAAAAGAAAAACAGTCCAAAAAGAGACTAATTCTTATTAAATAACAAACCCTCGTTTATTACTAAACGAGGGTTTGTTTTAAAATTTATAACTGAAATTTATTTCAACGGAATATTAGCCAAAATGGCTACTAAAAATTTCCAGAATTTCTGAGATGAAGAAATACTTGCTCTTTCATCAGGTGAATGCGCACCATGAATCGTTGGTCCAAAAGAAATCATATCCATTTCTGGATAATTAGTTCCCAGAATTCCACATTCTAAACCTGCATGACACGCTACAACACTAGGTTTTGCTCCATTTTGTTTTTCATAAATAGGAACTAGAACATCTAATATTTCTGATTCAGCATTAGGAGTCCAACCCGGATAAGATCCTGAAAATTCCACTTCACAACCCATTAATTCAAAAGCAGAACGTAAACCGTTTGCTAAATCAAACTTAGCCGTTTCCACTGAAGAACGTGTTAAACATTTAACCGTAAGGTTCCCATCTCCTACTACTACTTTTGCAATATTATTAGATGTTTCCACAAGATCAGCAAAATCAGCACTCATAGCATAAACCCCATTATGAGCTGCATACATTGCTCTAACAAAATAAAATTGAGCAATTGAAGGCATTACTTTAGCAGGAGCTGCTTTTAATTTTTCGAAAACAACCTCAAGATTTGGCTCAGTCGTTTTTAATTCTGTTTTGATATCATTTACAATCTGTTGCATATCAAAAACAAATGCTTCATCATACACTTCAGCAATTACTACTGTTGCAACACTTTCTCTAGGAATAGCGTTACGTAAACTTCCTCCTTGTATTTCAGAAATTTGCAAACCAAAATTATCAAAACCATCAAATAACAAACGGTTCATAATTTTATTAGCATTCCCTAATCCTTTGTGGATATCCATTCCAGAATGCCCACCTTTTAAACCTTTTATCGTAATTTTATATCCAACAGAAGCTTCTGGTGTTTCCTCTTCATCATATTCAGCAGTAGCTGTCACATCAATACCTCCAGCACAACCGATATCAATTTCGTCATCTTCTTCAGTATCTAAATTCAATAGAATTTGACCTTGAAGAATCCCTCCTTTAAGATTTAACGCACCCGTCATTCCTGTTTCTTCGTCTATCGTAAACAATGCTTCGATAGCTGGATGTGGAATATCAGTACTTTCAAGAATCGCCATTATAGCCGCAACTCCAAGTCCATTATCGGCCCCTAATGTAGTCCCTCTAGCACGTACCCAGTCTCCATCAACATACATATCAATCCCTTGAGTATCGAAATCAAAAATGGTATCTCCATTTTTTTGATGAACCATATCCAAATGTCCTTGCATTACTATTGCTTTACGATTTTCCATTCCTGGAGTCGCTGGCTTACGAATAATTACATTACGGATCTCATCTTCAAAAGTTTCTAATCCAAGATTTTTTCCAAAGTCTTTCATAAATTCGATTACTCTTTCTTCTTTTTTTGAAGGGCGAGGAACTGCATTCAAATCGGCAAACTTATTCCAAAGTACTTTGGGCTCTAAATTTCTTATTTCTTGACTCATTTATTATTGTTTGAAGTTTAACATTTTTAAAGTCCAAAGTTACAAAGTTTAAATTCTTTTTCGGTACTAATTGATATTGTAATTATATTTACATTCTATAAATGAATCCTGTGAAACCGAAATACATTTTACCTTTTTTTCTAATTGTTCAAATCATTTTTTTACAAATCATTCCTTTTTACCCAGAATGGATAGAGCAAAACTATAGTAACGGGCTGTACCCTAGTATCGCAGCATTTTTAAGGACTTTTTTAGGAGCGATTCCATTTTCTATTGGAGATTGCATTTATTTTATTCTTATTTTTTTGATTATAAAATGGTTTTGGAATAAAAGAAAATCTTGGAAATTGCAGTGGAAAAATAACATTTTGACTATTCTAAGTTTCTTTTCCGTTTTTTATTTTTTGTTTCACAGCCTTTGGGCGTTTAACTATTATCGTCAACCTCTTTTTGAAAAAATGGCTATTCAAAGAGAATATACCGATGCTGATTTACTTGATTTCACCAAAGCTTTAATAATTAGAACAAATAGTATACAGAGACAGTTAGCCCAAAATGACAGTTTGAAAGTAAAATTTCCCTACACCCAAAATCAGGCATTCCAAAAGAATTTAAATGGGTATAAAAACCTATCCAAGGAGTATCACTATTTTACTTTTAACCAAATAAGTACCAAGAAATCACTACTTAGTTTGCCATTATCTTATATGGGTTTTAGTGGTTATTTGAATCCTTTTACAAATGAAGCACAAGTCAATGATTTAGTTCCTATGTATAATTTTCCTACTACTACCTGTCATGAAATGGCACACCAAATGGGCTATGCCAGTGAAAGCGAATGCAATTTTATAGGATTTATGGCTTCTATAAAAAATGAAGATTTGTATTTTCAATACTCAGGGTACAGCTTTGCTCTGCGATACTGCTTAGGTAATTGGGAAATACGAGATAAGAAAATTTTTAAACAATTACTAAAAACAGTTCACCCTGGAATTTTAAAAAATTACCAAGAAAGTAGCAATTTTAGAAAACAATACCAAAGCCCAATTGAAAGTGCATTCCATATTTTTTATGATAATTTCTTGAAATTAAATCAACAAAAAGATGGGATGGAGAGCTACAGTAAATTCATCAATTTAATGGTAAACTATTACAAAGAAAAAAAACTTTAGTCAGAAAACAAAAAAATAAACTTTCCTTTCTCACTTCAAATCTTTGAATCCTTGAATCCTTGAATCCTTGAATCCTTGAATCCTTGAACCTTAAAAAAACTAAACCTCGTCACTAGTAAAAGAAGTAAAGCTTTTCTTTTTATAAGGACGAATAATTAATCGACCTTCCCGGTCAAAACGAATGTAATTGTACACCCAATTCAAGAAAACTACGGCTTTATTTTTGAATCCAATAAGGGAAAACAAGTGTACAAACATCCATACAAACCAAGCAAATACTCCGCTGAAATGATAATTAGGCAAATCAACAACGGCCTTATTTCGACCTATAGTAGCCATAGAACCTTTGTCATTGTATTCAAAAGGCTGCATCTCTTTATGCTGAATTAACTTTATTATATTCTCTCCTAATAATTTTCCTTGCTGCATGGCAGGCTGTGCCATCATGGGATGTCCTTCTGGGTATTCCTTCGTTTCCATAGAAGCAATATCTCCTACGGCAAATATATTGTCATAACCCTTTACTTGATTGAATTCATTCACCCGAATACGTTCTACTCGCTCAACAAGAGATTGTGCATCTAGACCCGCTACAAGCGCTCCTTGAACACCTGCCGTCCAGATTACAGTAGCCGTTTCAAAAGTTAAATCGGAATTAGTGGTAATGGTGCGTCCATCATAATTAGTTACTCGAACATTTTTCCAAATTGTAACGCCCAAACTTTCTAGAAATTTTTCGGCTGCCAATGATGATTTCTCACTCATTGTATTTAAGATTCGGTCTCCGCTTTGTATGAGGTTAATTTCCATTTTTGCAATATCAAGATCGGGATAATCTTTTTGAAGAATTGCTTTTTTCATTTCGGCCAATGCGCCTGCCAGCTCCACTCCTGTTGGTCCACCTCCTACGAGTACAAAGTTGATTAAGCTATTCTTTTCGGCAACATCTGTAGTCAAAACAGCTTGTTCAAAATTTTCCAGAATAAGAGAACGAATATTGAGTGATTGCGGTATGGTTTTCATAGCCATACTATTGCGTTTTATTTCTTTATTTCCAAAATAATTCGTTTTGGAACCGGTAGCAATAACAAGGTAATCGTAACTCAACTCCCCTATTTCGGCAATTACTTTTTTGTTTTTAGTGTATATTTCTTGAACAGATGTCAATCTAAAATAAAAATTATCATATTCTTGAATTACTTTACGAATTGGATACGCTATAGATCCGGCTTCAAGACCACCTGTTGCTACTTGATACAATAAGGGTTGAAATGTATGGTAATTGTGCTTGTCCAATAAAACTACTTGTACCTTTTTATTTTTTAATTGTTTGGCTAACGCTATTCCTGCAAAACCGCCACCGATAATAACAATTCTAGGTAAAGTTGAATTTGGGATATTCATAATTAAATGCTGTTTCAAATTTGTAAAACTCAAATATACAAAGTTTAGTGTTTGTTGTTCTAAATTACTGCAACTGAAAATGCAATTATGAAAAATAGACGGTATAGATAGCCCCGATAGCAATGGAAATCCCACGCTTTTTTGCGTGGATTGCAATGGATAGCGGGACAAGACTTTATTGTAATTCAAATCATGGTGCTACAAAATAAAAAAGCGGTACTTTGTAACAAAATCTAAATTTAGATTACTAACGTATATATGAGTGAAAATCTAGAACATTCTTTTGTAAAGCAACTGAAGGACAATCAGAATATAATCCACAAGATATGTAGGTTGTATACTGACAACGAAGATGCACATAAGGATTTATTTCAAGAAATCACCATTCAACTATGGAAGGCTTTTCCAAAATTTAGGGGCGATAGCAAATTTTCTACTTGGGCGTATCGTGTTGCCTTAAATACTGCCATTACTTTATACAGAAAAAACAAACGATCGATCGCTACAGTTGAATACGAGAGCCGGCAGCACTTTATCAAAGAAGTCGATTACAACTATGAAGAAGAAGAACAGATTAAGCTCATGTACAAAGCGGTTTATCAGCTCAGTGATATTGAAAAGGCGTTGGTCTTTATGTATCTAGAAGACAAAGATTACCGAGAAATTGCAGAGACATTAGGGATTAGTGAAGTCAATGCGAGAGTTAAAATGAACAGAATAAAAGGGAAATTAAAAAAGATATTAAATCCTTAAGGAATATGAAAGAGCTGGATTTATTAAAAAAAGACTGGAAAAAGAACGAGAATTCTTTTGTTCAGATAAGTGAAATAGAGATTTATAAAATGATTCATAAAAGATCCTCGTCTATAGTAAAGTGGATTTTGATTATTAGCATTTTAGAAGTACTTCTATGGACATCCATTAGTATTCTTTTTAATACTGATGACTATTTTAAAAAAATGGATCATGTTGAATTGATTCCGTTTATGAAGGGAATTACTTATTTAAACTATGGTGTAATATTGGTTTTTATCTATTTATTTTATAAAAATTACATTCAAATTTCAACTACCGAATCTACTAAACAATTAATGAAAACCATTTTAAGAACAAGAAAAACGGTTCAATGTTATGTATGGTATAATCTAGGAATGGCATTGATTAGTTTGATTATCGGGTATATAATTGCTTTGCTATACAATCCCGAGACAAGTGCTTTAATGAGTCAAATTACAAATAGCGGAAAAGTTATGGCTATAACTATTGGCGTTTTAGTTTTAACAACTGTTGCCTTTTTTGGTGTTTTTTGGTTATTTTACAGATTACTTTACGGCATCCTGCTACGCAGATTGTATGCTAATTATAAAGAATTAAAAAAAATAGATTTATAAAAAAAAGAGTTAGCCATGGCTAACTCTTTTTTTTATAATTAATATTCCCACCTACGGAGCTTATTTAATTTTTCCTGCTCTTCTATTTCCTCACACGGAATTACCTTTAGGAAAGACGGATGTTGTTCAATAGCATACTCCACTTTTTCAACAATTTCATCAATTGTATCATTATCATAGTCAATTTCTAAAGGTTCTTTAATTATAAAAGACTGAAGAATTCCTTTCTTTTTCATACGTAGTCCCTTTTTGTCAAATGAACGTCTAAAGCCATCAATTACAATAGGTACCACTATAGGACGGTGTTCTTTTATAATGTGAGCCGTTCCTTTTCGAACTGGCTTAAAAGATTTAGTCGTTCCTTGAGGAAAAGTAATTACCCATCCATCATTTAGCGCCATTTTTATGTTCTCCGTATCGTTAGGGTTTACATCTTTTTTCTCTGTTACATCAACCCCTTTTGCTCGCCAAGTACGCTCTACGGATATCGCTCCAGCATATGCCATAATACGTGGCAACAAACCAGATTTCATTGTTTCTTTGGCAGCTACATAATAGATATTCATCTTCGGTTGCCATAAGTAACATACATTTTTTATGGTATCCTCACGACCACTTAGGCTAGCATTAAAAACATGAAACATAGCTACTACATCAGCAAAGTATGTTTGATGATTGGATATAAAAAGCACATTTGTATCTGGTAGATTCCTGATAATCTCCGAACCTTCAATTTTTAATTCATTAAATCCTCTATAGCGCCTGTGTGTTGCTGCACCAAAAAATCGAATTAACCATTTTTTCAAAAATAGTATATGACCAAAAGGATTTCTCTTAAATAACCCCATAAAAGTGTTTGTTTATTTTTTTGATTTCGGATTACAAACTTACAAAAATTATTTTTGTCGTTTTTTCGAATTGACCCATCTATTGTCAGAAATTATCTCAATTCATTTCTAAGTTAATAAACTAAATTCCATATGCTAAGACTGAATTCAAAACATCTTTCAATTCACTCAGCATCATTGCCGTAGCCCCCCAAACCACTTGTCCTTCTATTTCAAAAGCAGGAACATTAATATCATTTGCATACGAAGTTGAAAGTCTAGCATTAATAATTATTTCATCATTTAGAAAAACGGATAATGGCAGCTCAATTATTCTGGCCACTTCACTAGCATCAGGAACAAAGCAAATTTCCTCACTGCAAATTCCGAAAAAAGGATATACCATAAAATTACTTGGCGGAATATACATAGGTGTAAAAGGCTTTATTATTTTCATTTTTTCAGGAAGGACACCAATTTCTTCATGTGTTTCACGCAAAGCTGTTGTCGAAAAATTTAAATCCTCTTTTTCATATTTACCTCCTGGAAATGCAATTTGTCCAGAATGTACCCCTTCATACGAATTACGAACAATAAGAACCAAATGTGTTATTCCATTTTTAGGATAAAGCAACATCATTACTGCAGCTTTTTTAGCGTTTTTATTCTCCACAGTACTATTTAAGCTTTCAATCCTTTCCATAGGAGCCATTTTCACATGGGAAGCCATAGCGGGAAGTTTCGCTTCTGCTAAATAAGGAACAAATTCTAAAAATGATTGAAAATCCATTATCAAAGTCTATTTTTGCATTCAAATTATTATATAAATATAGTCTAGAAAATAAGATTTCGCAAATTTTCTAAAATCAAATTCAGAGAAACAAAATGTACAGCAAAGAAGAAACTCAAAAATTAAAAAGAGAATTCTGGATCACATTCGCAGAGAAATACCCAAGAAAATGGGTCCTATACGATACCAAAATAAAAGACTTCTCCTTTAAATTTTATGTTGACAATAAAAAAGCACAAGTCTTAATTGACATTGAACCTCGCAATGACGAAAAGCGTACTGCTTATTTTGAAAAAATGGTAGCTTTAAAAAATATTTTAGAAGAGGAATTTATTAAAGATTTGGTTTTTGAAAAAGACTATGTTTTAGAAAGCGGAAAAACCATTAGCAGAATTTGGGTAGAAAAACTAGGTGTAGGTGTAAGTAATAGAAACAATTGGGATGTAATATTTGATTTCTACAACGATAAAATGAGCGCCTTGGAACTTTTCTATTTAGAATATGATGAGTTTATTAAAGATGTAGAATAATTATCTTTATAAAGACCACGGTAAAAATTGTTTTTAAATCATAAAAAAGTCGCTATTCGCGACTTTTTTTATGATTTAAATTACATATTGAAAATATTATATACAATAATTCTGTTATCATAATTGATATACAATTGTTTTCTATTGTCCTGATTTTTTCTTGTAATAATTGATAAGGTACAATCCTCTCCATTATTATCTTTACAAGTAAAAGAATACACAATATCAGTATCATTTTCGGCTATTGGTTGATACACGATAATCTCAAATAACTGAATCACTTCTGAATAAATTACAAATCTGCTTTTATTAGTGTCCAATGAAACTAAAATGTTGACCAAATTCAAGTCGGACCATTTCCCCCATTTTCCTCTTTCGTTTTTTTCCAAAACACTAAACCCAGAAGTTTTAAACTTATAATTTTGACTGTATCCCTGCTGCAGACCAAGTCCTAAAAAAAGCAATATGATATATAATTTTATTTTAGTCATTTCTTTATATTAAAAATCAAATACTTCAACTTCTTTTCTAGCTGTGTCAAAATCAGCAATCATTTCAATTATAATTCCTTCAGCAGATTTAATTTCATTGATCACTCCTGCTATTTGCCCTATTTCTAGTTCTCCTTCAATTAAATCCCCTTCAAACATACCCCGTTTTGCTCGCGCTCTACCTAATAAATCAATTAATTCTTCTTTGGTTGGGCATTTTTCATAAAGCGCTTGAACATCATTATAGAATTTATTTTTCACTAAACGCACTGGAGCTAATTCTTTCAATGTCAATTGCGTTCCACCTTCTTTGACATCTAAGATTGTCTTTTTGAAATTTTCATGTGCTGATGATTCAATTGAGGCCGCAAACCTACTTCCTACTTGTACCCCATCAGCACCAAGAACCATAACAGCTAGCATTCCTCTCCCAGTTCCAATTCCTCCAGCTGCAATAATAGGAATTTTAATTTGTTCTTTAACTATTGGGATTAATGTTAATGTGGTTGTTTCATCCCTTCCATTATGACCACCAGCTTCAAAACCTTCAACAACAACAGCATCAACGCCTGCCTCTTGTGCTTTTAAAGCAAATACTAAACTACTCACAACATGAACAACAGTTATTCCTTTTTCTTTTAAAAATGATGTCCAGGTTTTGGGATTTCCTGCCGAAGTAAAAACGATTTTCACCTCTTCTTCGACAATTATTTTCATAATCTCTTCCAAGTTAGGATATAACATGGGAACGTTCACTCCAAATGGTTTTGACGTTTCTTTTTTACATTTTTGAATGTGCTCCCGTAAAACTTCCGGATACATTGATCCAGCACCTATCAACCCTAGTCCTCCAGCATTACTGACAGCGCTGGCCAATTTATGTCCACTAACCCAGATCATTCCTCCTTGGATTATTGGGTATTTAACATTGAAAAGTGTTGTTATTTTATTCATTTAGTAGATTAAATGTTACTGCTTTATAATTTTACCCATCTTTGAAAAACCATCCGATTCTATTTTATAAATGTAAACTCCATTACTTAAAGAATGTAATGAAATGGAATCTGAATTTGCACTCAGGTCTCTTTCTAGAATCTTTTGACCGGAAAAAGTATAAATAATTACTTTTCCTTTATTAAAACTTTCAGGAAATGAAACCGTAACAAAATCAGTTGTTGGATTGGGATACAGTACAAAACTAGTAGTAGAAAATTGATTTACATTTAGCGTTCCTTTATTCAAAGCTAAACTAAAATCAGGTATTCCATAACCATATTGATTTGTTGGATTGGTAAATCGATCTGCAGATTCAAGAATTAATTGTCGAATTTCTTTATTGGTTTTATTAGGAAATGCTTGCCAAAAACTCGCTATTATTCCTGCCATTATAGGACTGGAAAAAGAGGTGCCATTTGAAGTAATTATATTACCAAATTCATCTGATAAAACTGTCGAAACACCTTGTGCCATAACATCTGGTTTTATTCGCCCATCAAAAGAGGGGCCAATAGAACTAAAAGAAGCCCTAACCTCCGTTGCATTTACAGCACCAACAGCAAGCACTGAAACAGCATCAGCCGGGACTGCAATATAGGGATTTCTAGTTCCTCCTTCATTGCCTGCAGCTGTAACAACTATCATACCTCTACTAAAGGCTATTTCGGCTCCACGAGACATGAAAGCAGTCGTGCCATTCATTTCACTATAAGTATGGTTATAGGTTGAATTATCAAATTCAAAATAACCCAATGAAGTATTAATTACATCAACTCCCAAACTATCCGCTTTTTCTGCCGCTTCAACCCAAAGAGATTCCTCTATAGGATTTTCTGAAGTGGTATCTTCTGTAATAAATAAATAATAGGATGCATCAGGGGCACTACCAACTAAAGCATTTTCTTTATATCCTCCCATTGTGGAGAGCACCGAGGTTCCGTGTGAATTTCCTGTATAAAAATTTTCGCTCCTTGATACAAAATTATACCCTCCTAGTATTTGATTGTTATCTTTTAATCTTTGAAAAGGCAAGGCTGAATCCACTCCTGGATAACCAGCATCCATAATGGCAATTATTTTACCTGAACCAGTAAAATTTTGCTGATGTAAAAGCTGTCCATTCACCATTTGTATTTGATTTGCCGATGTTCCGTAAGTATAATCAGCTTTAATTCTCTTCGTTTTACTTTGCTCTTTAACGCTAGTTACCTTTGCTAGCTTTTCAGCTTTAACAGTCTTAGCACCTAGATTTAATGTTTTGTTTGCAAAATCAACTTTGTCTACAAAAGCAAAATCTTTTATTGAGTTTATTGCTGTTTGAGTTCCACGAACATGAATCGCATTTAACCATTTAGATTTAGCCATTACAGTAATTCCGGAAACCAATTTAACTTGGCTTACAAAGTCTTTATTCATTGGAATATCCATGAAGTCCAACGCAATACTTTGATTTGTCCTCCTATCCAAAGCTCTTTGAGTGAGCATCAGCAAAGGAGATTCATAATACGACTGCGAATTTGCTTTGGCATTAAAGTACACCCAAGCATCCTCTTGAGAAAAAGCGAATGTAGTCAGAAATAAAAAGAAGAATAAACAAAGCTTTTTCATAGTTAACAATTAGAATCAAGAAAACGTATTGAAATAAATATCTTCTGGTAATAGTTTTTTTTTAACAATCTCAAAAATAAAACAGCAAGCTAAGAAATAACTCCCGAACCAACTAATTCATCTCCAATATACCAAGCTGCAAATTGACCTTCCGTTATTGCGGATTGTGGATCTTCAAAAGACACATACATCCCATTTTCAAATTGATGCAATACTGCTTTTTGTAATGGTTGTCTGTACCGTATTCTTGCCATCACTTCCATCGATTCTCCATTGGCCAATGCCAAATCATTACGAATCCAATGTACTTCTTCTTTTTCGATAAACAGTCCTTTCCTAAACAAACCAGGATGCTGGCTGCTTAAACCCGTATAAATTGTATTGGTCTCTACATTTGTTGCAATTATAAATAAGGGATCAGTTGTTCCTCCTACATTTAATCCTTTGCGTTGCCCAATGGTAAAATAATGTGCGCCTTGATGTTTTCCAACTATTTTACCCATTTCTGGAGTGTAATGAATTTTATTAGAAGCTATTATTAATTTTTCTTCAAGGGATAGTTCTTCTTGTTCATTAAAATTATAAATAGAATCATTTTTATCAATCTGAATTATTGTTCCCTCTTTTGGCTGCAATTTTTGTTGCAAAAATTCAGGCAAACGTACTTTCCCAATGAAACATAACCCTTGAGAATCTTTCTTTTCAGCCGTAACTAGTTCCATTTCGGCCGCAATTTCTCGTACTTCAGGCTTCGTTAGCTCCCCAATAGGAAATAACGATTTGGCTAATTGCTCTTGTGATAATTGACAAAGAAAATAAGATTGATCTTTATTATTATCAGCCCCAGCAATCAATTGATAAACGGTTTCTCCATTGACTTCTATTTCACTCTTTTTACAATAATGTCCTGTCGCTACATAATCAGCACCAAGACTTAAAGCAATTTTCATAAAAACATCAAATTTAATTTCGCGATTACAAAGCACATCTGGATTTGGAGTACGTCCTTTTTCATATTCGCTAAACATATAGTCAACGATCTTTTCTTGGTATTCTTCACTTAAATCTACAGTTTGAAAAGGGATTCCTAGTTTTTCAGCCACTAGTAATGCATCGTTACTGTCTTCAAGCCATGGGCACTCATTAGAAATAGTAACGGAGTCATCATGCCAATTCTTCATAAAAAGACCAATCACTTCATATCCTTGTTTTTGCAGCAAATAAGCTGCAACACTTGAATCCACACCTCCAGAAAGTCCTACTACAACACGTTTCATTTCAAAATCTTTATTAATTTTATAAGACTGCAAAGTTACAAAGTTTTATTACAGTATTAGTTCCAACTTAAAGTTAATTGCGCTTGGCTTTTGGAGCACTTTGAGTAGCACTCATATTTACTTCTTTGACTCCTTTTCCTTTTTCAAAAAACTGCCAAACACCTGTTTTTTTTCCATTGATAAATTGTCCTTTTGAAACTACAGATCCATCAGGGTCTTTAAAAATAGCCAAGCCATTATATTCATTATTCTTATAAACGGATTCTTCAAGAACAATTCCGTTTTCAGAATATTTCTTATAATTTCCATCTTTAAAATTGGCAACATAAAAAGCTTCTTCAGCGATTTTACCACTGAGATAATATACACTTCTCACTCCTTCCAATTTCCCTTTTTTATAATTTTCGGTTGTCATAATCTTATCTGATGCTTGATGGTAATATTTCCATGGGCCTTCATATAATTTATTGATGACATTACCTTCACTTACTTTGTTGTTTTTTTGATCATAAAAAATAGTATAGGCTCCATTGCCATTCAAGTTGAATTCTCTCGTAGCGATTACAGAACCTAGCTTAGTGTCATCAAAAAACTTAAAAAGCCCTACTTCTTTTCCATGTAAAAAACTTCCTTCATATCTTAGTCTTTTAGACTCTTCATAAATGCCTTTCCAGATTCCATGCTTTTTCCCATTTGCATCTAATACATTGGATTGTGCTTGAAGTAAAAAAACATTTGATAAAAGCAAGACCAATAATGCTACCTTACAAAATACTTTCATAAATACTTTTTTAATACTAACGTTTCCGTGAAATTAAAATTACATTTAAAATAAAAAAATCCCGAATTAACGAGATTTTTTTTAAACTTAAATTATTTCTTTTTTTGTTCTGCTTTAATAGCTTCTTGTTGTGCCATAACTTCTTGCAGTTTTCTTTGAAACTTACCTTGTTTTTTGGGCTCTTTCAATTTGTTTTCTTGAATTTGAGCGTGAATTTTATCACTATCAATGATATAATTCTTAATTACAAGCATAATTCCAATTGTAATAGAGTTAGATATAAAATAGTACAAACTCAGTCCAGCTGCATAATTATTGAAGAAAAGCAACATCATTAATGGTGAAATATAAATCATCACTTTCATCATTTTAGCCATATCTGGCATCCCTTCTTGTTGAGGAGCTGCCATTTGTTGATCTCCAGTTGTCATTTTCATATAAAAGAAAATAGCAATAGAAGCTAATATTGGAAACAAACTAATATGATTCCCATAAGCTGGAATATGAAACGGTAATTCATAAACAGAGTCATAAGACGATAAATCATCTGCCCAAAGGAACCCTTTTTGTCTTAAACTGATTGCCGAAGGGAAAAACTGAAACAATGCATAGAATACTGGCATTTGCAATAAACCTGGTACACAACCGGCCATTGGGTTTACGCCTGCTTTATTATACAACTTCATTGTTTCTTGCTGTTTTTTCATTGGGTCTTTTTTAAATTTCTCCCCCAATTCAGCAATTTCCGGTCTCAATACTTTCATTTTTGCTTGTGACAAAAATGATTTATAGGTTATAGGAGACATTACCAGTTTGACTAATATTGTAAACAATACAATCGCCCAACCTTGTTGTAAGAACAAAGTCAAGAAACCAAACATTGGAATAAAAGCATGACGGTTAATCCAACCGAAAATTCCCCATCCTAATGCAACAATATCTTCTAAATTACGATCGTACGATTTCAACAATTTATAATCTGTTGGACCATAGTACCAATTCATTTTCTGGTCAATTTCTCCATTTTTAAAAGCCAATGGAACAGTTGCTTTAAATTGTTTGGTGTAAGTTGTATCAACATTATCACCACCAACCAAATTATTAGAATACAATTCCGCTTTTTCAAAAGGAGTGCTAGTCAATAAAATAGAAGAAAAGAAATGTTGTTTGTAGGCGATATAAGAAACACCTTCAACAGTTTCTGTTTTATCTTTACCAGAACCCATATAATTACTCTTACCATCTTCATGCTCATAGTACATCTCAGAATAACGGTTTTCAGTAGTTATACTTTTTTCATTAGTATACCCTTTTAAATCCCACTCTAAATTTAATGGTTTTGATGTATTCAATACTTTACTCAATCCTTGAGATTGAATATCAAAATCCAACATGTAATTATCGGCTTTCAAAACATATTTATATTCTAAATATTGGTCGTCAGCTGATTTCAAACGCATTGTCAAAATTTGGTCTTCCCCATTTTTTGTCAAAGTGGGTTCAAAATATAAATCCTTAGTATTTAAAGTATGATTATCACTTGTAAACAACTGAATATTTAAATTGGCATTATTGTCTTTAATCAACTTCACCAATTCTCCAGAACCTTTTTTAAATTTTTCAAAATTCTTTAAGGTTGCTTCAACAATATATCCACCCTTATTAGCAATTTTTAGTATTACTAATTTATTTTCGATAGTTGTATAAGCTTCTTTAGCTGAAGGAAGTGCTGCAGAATAAGCAAAATTCCCTAATGACTTTTGCAATTGAGCCATTTGTAGTGTATCTCCAACCGCCACAGTTGCTGGAACTGTAATCGTTTTTGAAGCATCTTCTTTGGATTTAGCTTC
Organism: Flavobacterium sp. WC2421; assembly: GCF_040822115.1. Lineage (NCBI taxonomy): Bacteria > Pseudomonadati > Bacteroidota > Flavobacteriia > Flavobacteriales > Flavobacteriaceae > Flavobacterium > Flavobacterium sp. WC2421. The sequence goes on from NZ_CP162004.1 coordinate 3,664,789, forward strand.
TTTTACAACCAACTCTTTTTTGGCTTTTTCTGCCGCAATATCTTTTTCAGATGGCTGATTGTTATACATTATCCATATTAATATCCCAAATATCAATATAAAACCAATTATCGAATTAGGATCAAATTTTTTTTCTTCCATTATAATTTTTGTTCAAAGTTTAATGTTTTGAGTGCTTATAGCAACTCGCAACAATTAGAATTAGTATTCTTGTGTTTAATTATTGATACAACAATCAAACTGGTTGTTGAATATTATTTTTTACTTGCTTTTACAGCCGCTGCCACAAAATTCACAAAAAGTGGATGTGGGTTAGCTACCGTACTTTTATATTCTGGATGGTACTGTACTCCAATAAAAAAAGGATGATCTTCTAATTCTATAATTTCTACCAAACCTGTATCTGGATTCACTCCAGAAGCTTTTAATCCTGCCTCATGCAAAACATTTACATACGCACTATTGTATTCGTAACGGTGACGGTGACGTTCTGATATTGTAGTTTGACCATAGATTTTATGTGCCAAAGTATTAGGCTTAATATCACATTTCCAAGCTCCCAGACGCATTGTCCCTCCTTTGTCAGTAACATTTTTCTGCTCTTCCATTAAATTCACCACAGGATGTGTGGTTTGTTCATTCATCTCTGTTGAATTTGCATCAGCATAACCTAAAATATTTCTTGAATATTCGATTACTGCCATTTGCATTCCTAAACAAATTCCGAAAAAAGGCATTTTATTTTCACGTGCATATTGAACTGCAGCAATTTTACCTTCAATTCCTCTTTCCCCAAATCCTGGAGCTACTAATATAGCATCAAGGTCTTTGAATTTTTCATTTACATTTGAAGCATCTATATATTCCGAATGGATAGAAATAACGTTCACTTTAGTTTCATTGGCAGCACCTGAATGAATAAAAGCTTCCAAAATTGATTTATAACAATCTTGCATTTCAACATATTTCCCAATCAAACCAATATTTATAGTATGTTTTGGATTTTTTATTCGACGTAGAAAAGTATTCCAGTTTTTTAAATCTGGAGCCGCTTTTTTAGGTAAATCTAATTTTTTTAAGGCTACAACATCAAGTCCTTCTTCTAGCATTAAATTAGGAACTTCATAAATAGTAGAAGCATCAATTGATTGAATAACTGCTTCTCTTTTTACATTACAAAATAAAGCCAATTTATTACGAATTTCATCCGAAATTTCATGTTCCGTTCTACAAACTAAAATATCCGCTTTTATTCCGCTTTCCATCAATGTTTTTACGGAATGCTGTGTAGGTTTTGTTTTCAATTCCCCAGCAGCAGCTAAATAAGGCACCAAAGTTAAATGAATAACAATAGCATTATGCTCTCCCATATCCCAAACTAACTGACGAACAGACTCAATATATGGTAAGGATTCAATATCTCCAACAGTACCACCAATTTCAGTGATAACTATATCAAAATCACCTGTTTTACCAAGTAATTGCATTCTATCTTTAATTTCATTGGTAATATGAGGTACTACTTGTACTGTTTTACCTAGAAATTCTCCTCTTCTTTCTTTTTCAATAACCGAAAGATAAATTCTTCCCGTAGTGACATTATTCGCCTGAGAAGTAGGAACATTTAAAAAACGCTCATAATGACCTAAATCCAAATCTGTTTCTGCTCCATCATCCGTTACATAACACTCCCCATGTTCATAAGGATTTAGTGTTCCTGGGTCAACATTTAAGTAAGGATCAAACTTTTGAATAGTTGTCCTATATCCTCTTGCTTGTAACAGTTTTGCTAAAGATGCTGCAATAATTCCTTTTCCTAAGGAAGAAGTCACACCTCCTGTAACAAAAATATATTTTGTTTGATTCATTATGTTGTTGTTTGTATTGTAGTTGTGTAAAAAACTTGGCAAAAATACGATTATATATTGAGAAAATACTAATTTAGAAATGAGATAATTTGGAAAATTGACAATTGTTTAACGTCGTTATTTAAAAATAAAAACAGCATTAATTTAAGAAATTAACGCTGTTTTGGATATCTTTTTTTAATATTTAGTATCAATTCTTCTAACCCATTCAATTTTATCTCGTAAATTAGTTTTAATTGCTCTCCTAATTCTCCTTTTGGAAATCCTTTATTATGATACCAAACCACATAATATTCTGGTAAATTTATCAGATATCTTCCTACATATTTACCAAAAGGCATTTTAGTATGAGCGAGCTTAATCAGTTGTTCTTGATTTTTATCCATTTTTCAAACTTAGAAAAAAAAGCAAAAGTTAAGATGCCAAAAGTTCTAAACCTCGTGCATCTTAACTCCCACTTTACATTTCTTTTTATTTCCAGTTAAAAGTAATTCGCTTCTCTATTTCAACATTCAAACTTAGAAAAACAGGACATGTCATCGCCGTTCTTTCTAAAATAGTTTTGTTTTTTTGATCCGCATCGACATTCATATGAAAAATTATTTCGATTGCTCCAATTCTTCTTGGTTCGGCATTCATAATTTTAGTTACTTCTGCAGTAGATCCTGTCAAATCGACATTCAAATCACGCGCTTTTATACCCATCACAGTCATCATGCAACTTGCCAACGCATTAGCTACTGTGTCTGTTGGCGAAAAAGCTTCTCCTTTTCCATTATTATCTATAGGTGCGTCCGAAACAATTTCACTTCCAGATTGCAAATGAATTGATACTGTCCTTAAATCACCCAAATAGGTTACTTTTGATGTCATTAGTTTGCTTCTTTTATTGTTAAATCGGAATCGTAGTACATTATGAAAACACCTTTGTTGGTATAACCACCATCCTCTTTTTTATAATACTCAAACTTATTCTCAATTTGTTTAGTTGCTGCTGAATTTACCGTTTCCTCAAAAGTTTTATTTTGAACCAATCGCATCATCGTATCAAAAGTCACATCAAATCCACGAGTAGCATAATCACTAGGATAAATGGAATTTATTTTTTTAAATTCTTTTTCAAAAACAATACCACCTGGAGTCTCATCATCTCGAGTCACTGATGGATACATTAGTTTCAACTTAATCAAATTGGCAAACTTAATTTCATCTGTATCCAACGTTTCATTAGGCTCTAATATCACCAATTGAACCTGATAATCAGACATAGAACCTACCATTGCTGCGATAGTCGTTTTTATCATCCATGTATTTCCAGTTTCCATAACTACATAATTCATCTTTCCTTTCTGTAGCATGCTTTTCAAACTTTCTGCAGACACGCTTCCATTTTCTTTGAAAGCTACAAATGGAACGTCTTTTTGGTATTCTTTGATATATTGAACTATGGATTCCTTTTTCTTATCTACAACCGCCATAATATTTCCATTATGCGCTCTCATATAATCAAACATGGTGTTTTTTATCACTTCACTAGTTGGAATTGTTTGATATAAATTAGTATACGGGTTTCCAACATCTTTTGAAAGTGGAGAAATCACTGGAATGTTATTTACACTCAATAACTGAGCAGCAATTTCAGCATTACTTTGATAAAAAGGACCAATAATTGCATTGGCCGTTTCAAGATTGTTCTTTTTGATAATTGAAGCTACATTTGAGCTATTTTTAGTTTCCTGCGAATCGTATATCTCGATATCTAAAGGAAGTCCTAATGTTTTAGCAGAATCAATTGCCATCAATGCGCCTGCATAAAAGTCCAAAGTCATATTCAAAAACTTATCCTTCTTCAAACGAGATGCATTAGAATTGATCGTATCACTTTCAATTAAAGGAATATTAAATGGTAATAATAAAACCATTCTTTTACGGTAACCTAAATTATTATTTTTGGTTAACGCTGCGTATTCTTTTCTTTCTTCATTTACAAGAGAAGTTTTAACTGGAACTTTTAAAATCATCCCAATTTCAACTCCATTTTTCAGTTCCGGATTAAGAGCAACAAACTCTTCCTGACTCATCCCATAAGTTTTAGATAAGCTATAAAGTGTTTCTTTAGGCTGTACTTCATAAGTGGAGTACTTAACCTCCGTCGAAGTTGCTATTGGAATTTGCTTTACAATTTCTTTTTTAACTTCCTTTGTTTCCTTTTTTAAATCCGCTTGCTCCATTACTTTTGGAGCAGTCCCTTTAATTATTAATCGATACCCAATTGGCAAATTAGATACTACTTCGGGATTGCGTTTTTCTAATTCTGCAATTGAAATTCCATATTGTTTAGCAATGGAGTATTTAGTTTCTTTTGCGAGTACATCATGATACACGTACTTCTCTTGAGTTACTGTTGCCACTTTATTGACAACCGAATTTTTTACACTATTTTTCGAAGGAATCGTTAATACTTGTCCTATTTGCAAACCCTCTTTCTCAATAAAAGGATTGGCCTTTTTTAAATCTTCGTCAGAGACACCATATTTTTTTTCAATTCCATATAAAGTTTCTTTAGGAGTCACTTCATGCGTTACACCTGTTGGTCCTTTTACATTAGAATTAATAGGATTACTTTTAATCTCAACTATTTTAGCTCCAGATTTTTTTGGAATTAGCAAAACACTGTTTGGCTTTAATCCGCTTTGTGCATCTGGATTTAGTTGATAGATATCAAATGGAGTCACTTGATATTTTTGTGCAATTTGGCTTATCGTCTCTCCTTTTTCTACTTTATGTGTAATTGCTTTTTCTTGGGAAGAAATAGAATTAACAGACATTAAAATAGTAATACAAATCGCTAAAAAATATTTCATTATTCTTATTTATAAAATTATTGTTTCAAAGATAAGAAAACGGTATCAAATTTTATTCCAAAATCTGATACCGTCTTTATAATAATAGTAAAATTAATGATTCTTACAAACCAAAAACGCTACATTTTATTCCCATTCTATAGTTGCTGGTGGCTTTGAGCTAATATCATATACCACTCTATTTACCCCTTTTACTTTATTAATAATATCATTTGACACTTTCATTAAGAAATCATAAGGCAAGTGTACCCAGTCAGCAGTCATACCATCTGTAGACTCTACTGCGCGAAGCGCTACTACTTTTTCATAAGTACGCTCATCACCCATTACACCTACACTATTCACAGGAAGCAAAATAGCTCCTGCTTGCCAAACTTTATCGTATAATCCCCAAGATTTTAGTCCGTCAATGAAGACTTTATCAACATCTTGTAAAATTTGTACTTTTTCAGGAGTGATATCTCCTAAAATACGAATGGACAATCCTGGTCCTGGAAAAGGATGTCTTCCTAATAATTCAGGATCAATTCCTAATGATGCACCTACTCTACGCACTTCATCTTTAAAAAGCATACGAAGCGGTTCTACAATTTTCAATTTCATATAGTCAGGTAATCCACCTACATTATGATGCGATTTAATGGTAGCTGAAGGTCCTTTTACCGAAACTGATTCAATTACATCCGGATAAATTGTTCCTTGTGCTAACCATTTTACGTCTTCAATAAGATGTGACTCATCATCAAAAACTTCGATAAAAACCCTTCCGATAATTTTACGTTTGGTTTCTGGATCACTAACTCCTGCCAATTCTGACAAGAAACGATCACCCGAATCAACTCCTTTCACATTCAATCCCATTCCTTTGTATTGATCTAATACGCTTTGGAATTCGTTTTTACGAAGCAATCCGTTATTTACAAAAATACAGTATAGGTTTTTACCAATAGCTTGATGTAATAAAACAGCTGCTACAGTTGAATCTACTCCTCCAGAAAGTCCAAGGACTACTTTGTCATCTTGTAATTTCTCTTTCAATTCTGCAACCATTTCCTCTACAAAAGCATTTGGTGTGAAATTTTGAGGAACATCAGCTATTTTAACCAAGAAATTCTCTAACATTTTTGATCCATCAGTAGAATGAAAAACCTCAGGGTGATACTGTATTGCGTAAGTAGTTTCACCTTCAATCTTGTACGCTGCAAATTCCACATCATGTGTACTAGCAAGCTTCACTCCATTAGTAGGTAATCCTTTAATACTGTCGCTATGACTCATCCAAACCTGACTGTTAAGGTCAACTCCTTCAAAGAAAATTTCTTCTTCTTTTATATAAGATAAATTAGCTCTACCATATTCTCTTGTATTTGATGCTGCTACTTCGCCACCACTAAAGTGAGCTAAATATTGGGCACCGTAACAAACGGCTAACATGGGTAATTTCCCTCTGATTTGAGATAAATCAGGATGTGGAGCGTCTTCTGAACGAACAGAAAAGGGGCTTCCACCTAGAATTACGGCTTTATAACTTGATAAATCACTCGGAAAATGATTGTATGGGAAAATTTCGCAGAATATATTTAATTCGCGAACTCTACGCGCAATAAGTTGAGTATATTGCGATCCGAAATCTAAAATAAGTACGTTGTGTTGCATGCGCAAAAATACTTTTTATATTCGGAATTGAAAAATTGAAATTTGAAAAATATTTATTTTTTTTTACAACAAACTTTATTGCACTATTTACAAGCCGAAATAGTAATTTTAGAACTACTAATGAAAAGCACGATCAAAAAGTATTTAAACACAAAAAACGCTCCTGCTTCATTAAAGAACTTTCTGTATTTAATATAGTATATTTGCCAATCATACATTCAACCTATTTATTCAAAATACACTTTGAGTATGTGACCCAAATTTAAAAAGAAGATGAAAATAAAATCATATACCGTTATCGCTCTATTGTCCTTAGTTGTTTTTTCATGCAGTGTAATTGACAACCTACTCACTTTTACCGTTTCAAACCAAACTGAGTTTAAAATCGCTAGTAATTTCCCACTTAATGTGGCAAGCGGCATCGTTACACCAGATGTTCCGACCAACTCAAGTGCCCAATTTGATAATAATAACACGAAAGCTAACTTAGTAAAAGACGTTAAGTTAAAAGAATTGAAACTAAGTATAACAGATCCAACCAATAAAACATTTAGCTTTTTAAAATCAATACACATCTATATTTCAACAGATGCAAATGATGAAGTAGAATTAGCTTATTTAGATAATGTCAACGCTACCACAAACACAATAATGCTAACACCAACTTCTGAAAAATTAGATAAATATATCAAGGCATCCAGCTATAAATTAAGAACTGAAGCTGTCATTAAAGAATCTTTAACTACAGATATAACAGTTAAAGCAGATATGAAATTCCAAGTAACAGCTGATCCTTTTTAATTTAAAAAGGACAAAGACCGACTCTTATTCTTTTATAAATGTAAATTTAGACTTGACTCCTGTATCAAAATTATTCCACAAGTCAGACAATAACAAGTTTCCGTCGTTGTCATAAATATAAAAAGCGCCCGTATTCCCACCTAAAGCTCCACGATTCAGGGCTTCCAACTCTAGATAATTCAATCCCTCTTGAAGTTCGATTTTAATATCTTTTAAATTGCCTTCTAAGTATAAATTATTGGCTAGAACCGTACTCTTATAATTTTGTATAATAGTGGCTTTTATTAAATCGCCATCAATAGCGCCATAATCTCTTACTCGAATCACTAAGTTTTTAGACTTCGTACGAATAATTCCAAAACTTAAGTCCTTTTCATTTAAATAAGAAGTATCTTCTTTTAATCCATTATTGACTAATGATTTATCAATACTTTTATTCAATTTATCTCTTACTTCATCACCTGGATTTACAAAATCATTAGTTCTAGTCATCGAAATGGGATCAGGATCACCAATTTTAAAATTGGTACTAGGCAGTTTGGATTCTGGTTTTTTAAATAGATTAGGTGCTAAAATATCTGGAGGAGCCACTGTTACTGGTGCAGCTTTTTTAGCTTTAATACCTGTATCCAAAGGTGGTATTGCCTTAAACTTAGAACTAAACTCCATTTGAGAATAGCCGTTTATTGCAAAACACATCATAATTGCCAGTAATACCTGCTTCATATTATACCACTTTGTTTTAATTACTCTAAATATTGAGATGCCACAAATATACCAAGCTTTCTATTTAGAAAACAAAACCTCGAGCGAACATTAAAAAAAATTTAACCTAATCAATCTTAAATATTACTTTAAAACCTATCTTTTATATAAAAAATGTACTTATTCTTTGTTTATGATTATAGTAGCCATATATCCAATACCTATGTTCCATTGGCTAGACGAAATTAACTTCCCTTTATCGTCATACACTTGAAATTCGGCTGTATTAGGTGGTGCAAAACCTTCATTTAATGCCTCAAAATCGATTCTATTAGTTCCTTTTTCAAGTTTTACATCAAATACTTTAAAGTTACCATCCAAAAGGACATCATAATCTATAACCTTATAATTTACATAAATCCTAATTCTATCCCCATCGACATAAGCTCCATCACGATATTGTACTCTTGCCGTTTTAGAACTCGTTTTATAAACGCCTAAATCTTGATTTCTTCTGTACGCTTCAGAAGCTACAATAACGTTACTTTTAGGTACTTTAAAATTATTTTCTGGTATTGCAGTAGCAAAATAAGGCAATACTTTAGGTGGTCCCGGAATTGATGGGACTAATGATTTAGCCTTCGGTTCTTTAGCCTTAGGTGGAATCGCTTTAAACTTTGTGCTAAATTCTTCCTGTGAATATCCATTAAAAACCATCCCTAAAAGGAAAAGAAAGAGAAAAATTCGATTCAAAAAAATTTTATTATTATTCATCATTTCTTTTTAAATTAAAACCACTTTATAAAATCGGCAACCTCTAATTATAAACTCCTATTTATAACTATAAATTTCAATAAATATTACTTTTTCAAGCAAAAAAACATTTTATTAAAAACGAACATTTTATATAAAATCAGTGTTTTTTACTTTACTATATTTTTATAAATTGCAAAAAATATACCAAAATTTAAATTGAGTAGAAATCAACAATAAAAAACGAATAAAATGAAAAGAGAAAACATATTAACAGGCTCTCCTTGGGAAGATAAAATGGGTTACTGTCGTGCGGTACGCATTGGAAACATTATTGAAGTTTCAGGTACAGTAGCTATTGTAGATGGTGAAAAAGTAACCGCAACGGATGCTTACGCACAAACATTCAATATTCTTGAAAGAGTAGAAAAAGTTTTAGAAGACCTAAATGCAAGTATGAAAGATGTGATTCGTACTCGAATATTTACCACTGACATCACAACATTTGAAGCGGTTGCTACGGCGCATGCAGCCTTTTTTAAAGATGTAAAACCAACTACAGGTTTTTACGAAATAAGCAAATTAGTGGCTCCAGAATACCTTGTTGAAATAGAGTTTACTGCTGTACTTGCTTAAAAACAGCATAATTTAAAAGGATTGTAATACTTTAGCAAAATAAAGCATTACAATCTTTCTATTTAAACGCATGAATTTAGAAAAAATTAAAAAAATAATTGTGCTCGGTCTCAAATGGATTCTCATTTGTATCCTGCTAGGCTTTTTCTCTGGTTCAGCCTCAGCTCTACTATTAGTTTCTTTAGAATGGGCAGCACAATATAGAGAACAAAATAGCTGGATTATTTGGCTTTTACCAATCGGCGGTTTACTTATTGGTCTTTTGTATCATTATTATGGAGCATCAGTGGTGCGAGGCAATAATTTATTGCTAGAAGAATACGAGACACCTAAAAAGACCATTCCATTAAAAATGGCGCCTTTTGTACTTTTTGGAACTATTGTAACCCATCTTTTTGGTGGTTCAGCAGGACGTGAAGGAACGGCGGTTCAAATGGGAGGTTCTATTGCCGACCAATTTACCAAAATCTTTAACTTAGACCCAGCCGAAAGAAAAACATTAATTATATTAGGAATTAGCGCGGGTTTTGCCTCCGTTTTTGGAACGCCATTAGCAGGTGCAATATTTGCTTTAGAAGTATTATATTTTAGTAAAATTACATCCAAAAGTATTGTTTTGTCTTTCCTAGTGGCTTTCCTTGCTTACTTTACAGTAGAATTATGGGACGTAAAACATACGCATTATTCTATTCCTATCACTCCCGACTTTGGGTTTGAAAAACTGCTTTGGATCATTCCAATAAGTATTTTGTTTGGACTTGCAGCCATGCTTTTTTCCAGAAGCACGCATTTTTGGGGAAATTTATTTTCGAAAACAATACCATACCCACCACTACGTCCTTTTGTAGGCGGACTACTTTTTGCGGTGGCTATGTATTTCATCAGTACAACAAAATACTTGGGTTTAGGAGTTCCTATTATTGTTGAGTCCTTTTCAAAACCAAGTGAATATTATGACTTTTTACTGAAAATTTTATTCACAGGATTTACTCTAGGGGCAGGATTCAAAGGCGGTGAAGTTACCCCACTTTTCTTTATAGGTGCCACATTAGGGAGCACTTTATCCCTTTTTGTACCACTACCCATAGCACTTTTGGCTGGAATGGGATTTGTAGCTGTTTTCTCGGGAGCAACACATACTCCAATAGCTTGTACCGTTATGGGTATGGAACTTTTTGGAGTAGAAAGCGGCATTTATATTGGACTTGCTTGCTTTATAGCCTATTTCGCATCAGGTCCTATAGGCATCTATCATTCTCAAATAGTCAAAGGACCCAAATATCATTTGTACGAAAAATTTAAAAGAAGAAATTTAGATAATTTCTAATATCTAAAAAGCATGTTAAATTGCAAATGATTAAAAACTTTACATTAAAAAAATGTAATTTCGCAAACTATGAAAACACAAGACATTCAAGCAGTACAAATACTATTAGCAACACCAAAAAAGATAGCAATCATCCCACACAGAGGTCCTGACGGAGATGCTATGGGTTCAACTTTAGGTTTGTATCATTTTTTATTAAAAAATAATCACCAACCAGTAGTAATTGCACCAAATGAATTTCCCGATTTTCTAGCTTGGCTTCCTGGGTCTGAAACCGTTAAAATATTTGAAAAAGACAAAGAAAACTGCACTAAAATACTTGAAGAAGCCGATTTGATATTCACATTGGACTTCAACGCATTACACCGTGTAGGATCAGAAATGGAAAAAGTACTAGCAGAGATGAAAGCACCATTCATCATGATTGACCATCATCAAAAACCAGATGATTATGCTACAGTCACTTATTCTGATACTTCATTTGGATCTACTTGTGAAATGTTATACAACTTCATTGGGTTTTTAGCCAAAAAAGAAGCTATTGATAAAACAATTGGAACTTGTATTTATACTGGAATTCTAACCGACTCTGGTTCATTTAGATTTCCTGGAACTACCGGAAATACCCACCGAATTGTAGCTGATCTAATCGATTTAGGCGTTGAAAACACCAAAATACCAAATTTACTTTTTGAAAACAGCTCGTACAGTCGTTTACAATTATTAGGAAGAGCACTTCAAAACATGAAAGTATTGACAGAACACCATACTACCTACACGACGCTTACTCAGGAAGAATTAAATACTTTTGAACATGTAAAAGGGGATACAGAAGGAATTGTAAACTACGGATTAAGTATAAAAGGAGTTGTATTTACGGCTATTTTTATTGAAAATAAAGAAGAAAAAATCATCAAAATATCTTTCCGTTCCCAAGGGGATTTTGATGTGAATGAATTCGCCAGAGAACACTTTAATGGAGGTGGTCATCGTAATGCTGCAGGAGGAAAATCAGACGTTTCAATGAGTGAAACAGTCCGTAAATTTGAAGATTTAGTAACAAAATTAACGATATAGTCCAATATGAAATATACCTATTTAATTGTAATTACACTCTTTTTATCTGGACTAATTTCCAGCTGTAAACAGCATCAAGAAGCCAGAAGACCTATTTCACATACGTCTGGGACTTTCATGAAAAAATCAGTGGCTAGAAATAAAAAACTAGTAGCGACTGAAGAAGATCAAATCAAGACACTAATGAAAAGCAAACCAACTGTTGAATATTTTTCTTCATCAAAAGGGTATTGGTATTCTTATGAAATAAAAAATGACATTGATACAATCAGTCCAAAAAAAGGAGATATTGCTTACTTTGATTATGAAGTAAAAGACCTTGACGGCACTATTATTTACTCTCAACTAGAATTAAGACCTCAGGTTTATCATATCGACAAAGAAGATATCATGATGGGATTAAGAGATGGGATTAAACTAATGCATAGAAATGAAAAAGTAAACTTTCTTTTCCCTTCTCATATGGGTTTTGGGTATCATGGAGACAATAAAAAAATTGGGGTCAATCAGCCTTTACTTTGCACTGTAACCCTACGTGATTTTAGACCTGAATCAACTTATAAAAAACAAGCAGAATTAGAGACATTATCTACTGACAATACTTTAAAAAAGGTAAATAAAGACACCACTCCAAGGTCTCAATCCGCCGTAAAAAAGACGATAACTCAAATAAAAGATACCTTAAAATAATTCGTTAATTAATATCAATATGAAAAAAAGCATCCTATTTGTATTACTTGTACTTGCTACCTTGACATCCTGTAAAGATGAAAACAGTAATCTTCCTGATGGCTTATATGCCAAAATAGAAACAAGTAAAGGAACAATCATTCTAGCCTTAGATTACAAGCAAGCGCCTATTACAGTGGCTAACTTTGTGACTTTGGCCGAAGGAAAAAATGACTTTGTTACCAATGATAATCTTAAAGGAAAACCTTTTTTTAATGGTTTAAAATTCCACAGAGTGATTAAAGATTTTATGATCCAAACTGGAGATCCACTAGGAACAGGATCTGGAGACGGTGGTTATAAATTCAAAGACGAATTTAACGATTTGCGTTTTGACAAAGGAGGTATTATGGCCATGGCTAATAATGGTCCAGCAACAAATAGCAGTCAGTTTTTCATCACTCATGTTGCCACTCCATGGTTAGACGGGAAACACACCATTTTTGGTCATGTAGTCGAAAACGGAATGGAAGTGGTTAATAAAATTGAGCAAAATGATTTTATAAAAAGTGTAACCATCATTAGAAATGGTGAAGCAGCAAAAAAGTTTAATGCTGTAAAAACATTTTTCAACTATTTTTCTGTTGAGTCAGAAAACCAAAAGAAAAAAATGGAAATCGATGCTCAAAACAAAAAAGCATACGATGAAAAATACAAAGATGTTCGAGAAGATAAAGTAAAATATTTCAATGCTTTAAAGAGTAAAGCGACTAAAACTTCAAGTGGTCTTAAATATGTAATCACTAAGAAAGCCGGTGGTAAAAAACCAGAAAAAGGGTCAACGTTATACATTCATTATGCAGGTTTCCTAGAAGATGGCCAACTTTTTGATAGTAGTATTGAAAATGTAGCACAAACTTTTGGAAAATACGATCAAAACAGGGCCAATCAAGGCGGATATCAACCTATTCCATTTCAAGCGGGAAAAAAAGATGGCATGATTCCGGGCTTTATTGAAGGATTAGAAAAATTATCTTTGGGTGATAAAGCAATTTTATTCATACCCTCGCATTTAGCTTATGGCGCAGGTGGTGCAGGAGATGTTATTCCTCCCAATGCAAATATTGTTTTTGAAATAGAGTTATTAGATCCTAGTGCAAAATAATAAATAAGACCAAAAAAAGGCAGACCTTAATTTAAAACAAGATGAAATTTAAACTTTTAATTTTAGTGTTTTTTGGAGTATTAAATACCCAAGCTCAAAACACAAAAAAAGCCGTTACTACAAAAAAAACAGCTGTATCTACAACAAAAGCAGTTGTTAAAGCACCCGTTGCTATTGAAGGAATTTTTGCAACGATTGCAACAAATAAGGGAGATATTACCCTGCAACTAGAATACCAAAAAGCGCCCATTACAGTGGCTAATTTCATTTCACTTGCGGAAGGAAAAAATGCTTTTGTAACTGATGAAAAATTAAAGGGAAAACCATTTTTTGACGGTTTAAAATTCCATAGAGTAATTAGTAATTTCATGATTCAAACTGGAGACCCAACTGGAAGTGGTGCCGGTGGAACTGGATATGCGTTCAAAGATGAATTTACCGATTTAAAGTTTGACAAAGGCGGTGTTTTAGCCATGGCTAATTCTGGTCCAGCAACAAATTCGAGTCAATTTTTCATAACGCACAAAGACACACCCTGGTTAAATGGCAAGCACACCATTTTTGGTCATGTAACTCAAGGAATGGATATTGTTAATAGTATTGCTCAAGAGGATGTAATTACTAAAGTGACTATTACACGAAAAGGAGCTGCTGCTAAATATTTTGATACATCAAAAGTATTTGCTAACTACTATGAAAACAAAGCAGAGGATGCAAAAAAACAAGCTTTAATTGAAGCCGAAAAAGTAAAAGCTACTAATGAAAAGTATGCAGGCGTAATTGCGGCTAAAGTAGCCTACCTTGCTGCTGCCAAAGCAACTGCTACCACTACTCCATCTGGTTTGACTTATAAAATCATACAAAAAGGGACAGGAGTAAAACCAGTTGATGGCAGTACATTCTACTTCCATTATGCCGGTTATTTTGAAGATGGAACTTTATTTGACAGCAGTTATGAAGAAGTAGCCAAAGCATACGGAAAATATGATGCCAATAGAGCCGCACAAAACGGATACGCCGCCTTTCCTTTCCAAGCAGGGAAAAAAGACGGAATGATCCCAGGTTTCTTAGAGGGATTAAGCGTAATGTCTTATGGTGACAAAGCAATACTTTTCATCCCTTCTAACTTAGCTTATGGAGAAAGCGGTGCTGGTGGCGTTATACCTCCCAATGCCACTTTAATTTTCGAATTAGAAATGTTTGAAAAACAACCTACAAAATAAAAAGAGTCCTCTTTATTCATCACAACCGATTTGCACCTGCAAGTCGGTTTTTTTTTATGCTTATTTTGGGCATGCCCCAGCTTCCACTCCTTTCCAGCAGGGTCGGGCTGTACGTTATAATCTTTTATTACACTACGTTCCATAAAAGGATTTCCACTTCCATCCCTCATGCAACCCCACGATAAAGAAATACACTAGAAAATCAACACCCCTATTCACCTCTCTTTTAATAAGAGCCATTTAAATAATAATCAGTCACTTCAATCGTTTAGTTAGTAAGAAAAAACTGCGTTTACCTTAAAAAATCCTTAAAAGATGTATATATTTGATGTTGCTGTGAATATTCTTGCCGAATTTTGCGCTGAAAAATCAGAATAAAATCGTGAAACAGAAAATATTTTGGTTGAATTTAAGTGATGCAGTTTGCGTCCAAATGGATTGTAGCGAAATCGTTAAACAGAAAGGAATTCGCTTCAATAATACTGATGCAGTTTGCGGCGAAATGTATTGCGGTGAAAAAAAGAAATGCGAAAAGAATGATTATTAATGAAACACACACAGCAACAATCATTTTGAGCTAGCTGGAGTTTAGTGCAATTACCGATTCGCATTATATTTTTTGCAAAGCCGAAAATTAAAAGATTACGAATCTCAAAGCAGCGAAACTTTGGCAGTAATATTACCTATCAAAAAACAGGAAATTCCGTATGAAAAGACAATTATTTATTATGTTCATTTTGACACTTTTAATATCTTGTGCAAAAAAAGAAAAAGATTTTGACTCTTTCGAGTATTCGTTTGGTGGAACTTTCTCAACTCTATTTTCAATAAAATTCACAGAAAACGACACGATTTATTTAAGAGAACATTGGAATGTCTCAGAAAGATATGGGAAAAAATTTCCAAAAGCTAAAACAAATTATTATGCAATACTTACAAAAGAACAAAGAAATCAATTACGTGAATTATTAAAAAAAATAGATTTTAAAAAAATAAAATCAGAATATAATCAAGATTATGTTGACGGAAGTGCATATCAAATAATTATAAAAAAAGATACTTTTAAAAAAAGTGTTTTTGTTCACAGTCATAAAGTTCCCAAAGAATTAGATTCTCTTTCAAGGTGGATTTATAGGACAAAAGAAAATTTAAAACTAATTGAGACGAGTAAAAATTTTGATTTTGCAAGTATTAATGGAATTTTACCGCCGCCTCCACCGCTGCCTCCAATAAAGAAAATAATATTAAATGAAAAATAAATACTCACAGCAACAACCATTTTGAGCTAGCTGGAATTTAGTGGAATTATCGTTTCGCATCAAGTTTTCGTTAAGCAGAAAATTGAGCGGTTACGAACTTCCAGCCATCTCAAAGTGGCAAAACGTTATGCATCATTTAAAAAGACGACAGTAATTGAAAAGACGACCTCTATATATTGAAACCAAAATAAAATGTGACTTTGACACTTTGTGGACGAATACGCAAGAACCTTCTATTCATCAACAATGGGACTTACGGTTTACAGAGATTGAATACTTACCAAAAAATGACCCGACAGACCCGCAAAAATTTCTATACTCAACAAAAGTTGGCTTGGGAATTAAGGTAGACGGAATCGGAGAAAGCGTTGCGACTAAAACCAAAGACAACGGGGAAAGCACATCAGTTTTAAAATTTTCATCAGACAGTAAAATTTCATTAATCAAACAAGGTTCAGGCTATTGGAAATATGTTCCTGAAGCAGACGGAATAAAATTTTTTACAGGTTATGACTATGAAACACGTTGGGGACTTTTCGGAAAAATCATTGACAAATTTGTTTTCAGACCATTAATGATTTGGGCAACTGCTTGGAGTTTTGATTGCCTGAAAAATTGGATTGAAAAAGGACTTCACCCAAAGCAAGCTTTAAATGCTCAAATTTCTGTTTTGCTTGTGAATTTAACTTTAGGAATTATTTGGATTTATCAGGGACTAATTCCAAAAATACTTTTTACTGACACAGGTGAAATTGAAATATTAAGACAATCAGGGTTATTTAATGGAAACGAAGACAATATTTTGACCATCATAGGAATTGCGGAAATTGCTTTTGGAGTTGCATTGATTTTTATTCATAGAAAAGTTCTTCAGTATTTAAATATATTAGGACTGTGTCTTCTCTCAGTTGGAGCAATTTTTAGCGACTTGATGATTTTTACACTTCCATTTAACCCATTTTCGCTAAACATATCAATGATAGCTCTTTCGATAATAGCAATTTTGAATTTCAGCAATTTACCAAAGGCTTCAAATTGTATCACAAAACAGAAATAATGAAATCAATATACCAACAAGTTTTAGGTTCGGACTTTGACAAACTTCATCCACAGATTCAAAAGCGTTTTGGCTTCAACAGCAATGACAAAATTGCCTCGATTGGAAAAGGAGTTATGCAAAGTGTTTGGTATGGAAAACCATATACACTTCCGTTTCTATACATTGGGACATGGAGAAACATTATGTTTCCGCAGAAAGGAAAAGATATTCCTTTCACAATTGAAAACTACGCATATAAAGACAAATTTGGAAGAGAAACCGTTACTTGGGTTCGTAAATATCAATTCCCAAAGCGAGTAAGAAGATTTGACGCAACAATGATTTACAGCGAACAGAGAAATAGAATTGTTGATTACTTGGGCACACATCAACATCTTGCAGTTGACATTGAAATGACTGTGGCGGAAAACGGTGGTATAAAATTACGGTCAGGTGAACAAAGATTTTATGAAGGTTTTTTAGACTTTAAATTTCCAATGCTATTTTCAGGTGAAGCGAACGTTTGTGAATGGTATGACGATAAAGAGCAAAAATTTAAAATCTCTGTAGTGGTAAGAAACAAAACTTGGGGAAAATTATTCGGCTATGAAGGAACTTTTGAGACTGAATACATAACCGTGAATTCAAAAGCGGACATACCAAAAGACGTTTTGCCAGTAAGAGAAGAAATAAGAGAATAGAATGAAAATAGAAAGAAAAACGCCCTATAACAGCACCTACCCAAAAGTGGCGGTTCAGTGGTTAAATCAAGCTTTGTGCTTCTATCAAAGTTTCTGCTTGGTTGACAGTGAAGTGCTTCGAAATCGCCACCTTCGGGTAGCTGCAAACCGTTGTGAGTAATGCAACCGTTAAAAAGAAACTTCTGTCTTTAATGAAAAAATTAAACTTGAAACTTATACTAATTCAATTGTTAGGGATTTTCTTTTTTATTGAAGGAATTCAGAAAATTTATATCGCATCTGACGCTGAAAGATTTATGTGTTTACTGAAGTATGACGTAAACTCAGAATGCTGGAAAAATTTAAATTCAACTTTCACAACTCTTGGAGATTTTTTAGCTAAAAGAGCATATTGGAGTTTTGGTGCATTCGTAATTGGAATATTAATTATTTCATTGATTAACTTGAAAAATAAAAAACCTTTTCTGAATACATTATTTGTATTCTTACTTGCATTTTTAATTTTCCCAACTGGTATTTTTTTTCGTGGAAAAATAAGTGACTATTTCAACTATTTCGGCGCTTTATTCACTAAAGATTATCAATACTCATTTATTATCAGTGGAATTATTTTTACTCTAATTGGAAGTCTACTAATGTGGAAAAGTTACCGAATTGAAACCGTATAATATGCACTACTCACAACAGCCACTACAACGGATTTGGGCATTTGACTTAATGGAAAAATGGTCTTGTATTTGGGATGATTTGGCAAATCCGAAAATAGGGCTTAATTTAGTCCCAAACCCGCTGTAGTGCCAAGACGTTGGGCGTAATGCTACCAGCAAGTGTGCAAACATTAATAGTCAGACAAAAAATGAACGAAAACGACACAAAACGACTTTCACGACTGACTGCAATTTTGACCCAACTGCAAACAAGACGACTTACCACTTCAACAAGTCTTGCTGACAGATTCAATGTTAGCGTAAGGACAATTTACCGAGACATTAGAGCATTAGAACAGGCAGGAGTTCCAATCATAACAGAAGAAGGAAAAGGATATTCTTTAATGGAAGGCTACAAAATTCCACCAGTTATGTTTACAGAAAGCCAAGCCAATGCTTTAATTCTTGCCGAAAAATTGGTTCTAAAAAGTAAAGACTCTTCTTTTATAAAAGATTATACCGAAGCAATTGAAAAAATAAAATCTGTCTTGAATTATACTGTAAAAGACAGAGTAAATCTGCTTTCCGACAGAACCATATCAGGCGAAAATCTTGAAAAACTAATAAACAGCAACAATTTATCTCATTTGCAACTTGCTATAACCAACCTTGATTTAACGGAAATTGATTATACAAATGAAAGTGGCAAATCAACAAAAAGAATCATTGAGCCATTTGCACTGATAAGAACAGAAAATTGGTTGCTAATTGCTTGGTGTCGTTTACGGCAAGAATTCAGATTTTTCCGTTTGGATAGAATTACAAAAACGCAAGTCCTTTCAGAGAAATTTGAACAACATAAAATGACTTTACAAGAATATTTTGATAAATTTCACTAACATATTTTGACCCCTGACATAAGGCTGTCACTTAACCATTTTACATTTGCATCATAAACTTTTTAAAAAAATAAAAATAAACTATGAGCGTTCAAACAACACCACATTTCAACTTTCGCGGCGAAGCTCGCACAGCACTAGAATTTTATCACTCAATTTTTGGCGGAAAGATTAGTATTGCTACGTATGCCGATATTAATGCAGTTGAGGATCCTTCACAAACAAATTTAGTTGCTTTTGGCGATGTCAAAGCTCCAAATGGTTTTCACATTATGGGTTACGATGTACAACCTTCCAAAGCTTTCGACAAAGGTATAAATCCTTTCTATGTAACCCTTCACAGTACTGAACCGGAAGAAATTAAAAAAGGTTGGGAAGCTCTTGCTAAAAATGCGAAGGCTATTCTAATTCCTTTCGGTCCTGCGCCTTTTGCACCACTATACGGAATGCTGACTGACCAGTTCGGAGTTACTTGGATTGTCGGTTTAGTCCCCGAAGATTAAAATAATAACGTTATTTAGTCATTATTTAATAATGTTAATAGTATATAAATTTATTGAAAGCATAAATTGACAAAAAGAAAGCACTACGCCCAACAGCCGTTTCTCGCAATTGCGAATTTTGTGGAAAGTTCACGTTCACGTTTCGTAGAAATATTATCTTAGGGAAAATTAGTTATTTATTTTATAATGCAAACTAAAGGCGAAATGTCCATCAAATTGTAAAATACTTGCAGACTTACATATTTAAAAACTGATTTTTCTCCAGTTAACAGAACATTCTTTAAATGTAAAACCCGATACAGCTAGCTGTATCGGGTTTTGTATTTAATGGATCGAGTAGGATTTATTTTTTACCAAATTTCCAGTCAAATTCATCCTTTTGATTGATGATGGCACCAATTTCAAACTTTACAACCTCATCATATTCCGTTTGAAAAATAATCCAATTCTCTTCGTTAAAATAGTTTTCAAAAGTATCAAATTCTTCCTGAGTAAATTTAGTAATCCCTTTTTGAGCAAGTTCTTTCTTTACATCACTTATTTTTCTACCAATCACCTTATTCCCGAATAATTCCAAATCAGGACTTGAAGCAACCATATAACCCAATTTAAATTCTTCTTCTTGATAAAAAGTCAAACGTATTTTGTGAGTATTATAAGCAAAAATAACATTGTCATCTTCGTCTTTGTAGTTTCTATCTGGTTTACCGTAAAGAGCGGTAACGTCTTTTTGTTTCATCCCGAAAATGAGCTTATCAATTCCGTTTTTTAAGTTTATTTTCATATCAAAGTATTTGATTGCAAAGTTCGCAAAGTTTTCAGCAAAACCAACTACCTTTTTGAGTAAAAATACAAAGGCATGCAATGTATTCGACCGAATTTGTAATCTACAAACGCTTTTTCATACTGTCAAACTAAAATTTTAAGTTAAATTGCAAGAGGTATAAATAATAAGAAATAGATTATTTTTATATTTAACTATTATTATAATTTTAGTTCAAAAATTTCAAATAAAAAGGTTTCTCTTCCTTAATAACTCACTTTTTCATTAACGTTATTTCCATATTGGAACGTTGTAAAAAAAATAAAAAAAGTATTTTTATGAAACTCCCCATCAAAGACAAAAAATTTATATTCCTTCTTTTTGCTATTACAATTGTCATTATTTTGGAAATCCTATCCATCATTGGCATACATATTCCTATGCCTTATGGACCATTTATTTTTGCTTTTTTCATTATCGGCATTGGGTACGAGGTGTTAATCAATGGGTTCAAAGCGCTATTTAAACTTAAATTCAGTAGCATTAATCTACTAATGACTATTGCTGTTATTGCCGCCTTTTATTTGGGCGAATATCCTGAAGCAGCTGTAGTAATCGTTCTTTATGTTTTAGGCGAAAGACTGGAAGATATAGGACTCGAAAACTCTAAATCAGCTCTGGATGAATTAACTCGTAAAGCTCCTAAAACCGCCTTTGTAAAATTAGAGAACCAAAATATTCCTATTAGTAAAATTGCTGTAGGAACAATTATACAAGTTAAACCAGGTGAAATGATTCCCCTTGACGGAAAAATAATTTCAGGAGAAACCATGATTGATGAAACAGCAATCACTGGAGAACCTTTACCTAAGGACAAACATCCTGGCGATATTATATTTGCTGGGACATTAAACAAAAATAGTTTTATAGAAGTTGAAACGACCAAATTATCCATAGACACTACTTTTTCTAAAATTATCCGACTGACTTTCGAAGCAGCGGCTTCCAAAAGTGACACTCAAAAATTCATTCAGAAATTCTCGCAATTTTACACGCCTACCATTATAGCGTTGGCTGTTTTAGTTTTAGTCATCCCCGTTTTTATACTTCACTTGGATTTTGATCTTTGGCTAAAACAAGCCATCACTCTGCTAGTCATTGCCTGTCCTTGCGCTTTGGTGATCTCTACGCCTGTTGCCATATATGCCGCTATAGGGAATGCTTCCGCAAAAGGGGCACTGGTAAAAGGAGGGAAATACATAGAAGGAATGGCCCGAATAAAAGCAATCGCATTAGATAAAACCAGAACAATCACTTACGGGAATCCTATAGTGACTGATGTATTTCCTTTGAATGGAACCAGTAGAGAAGAATTGCTGGCTTGCACCGCTGGAACGGAGCTATTCTCTGAACATCCATTGGCACAAGCGATTGTTACTGCCAGTAAAAAAGAAGGTTTTGAGCCACACAAAGCGGAAGGGTTTAAAAGTATTATGGGCAAAGGAGCTATTGCCAAATGTTTGGTTTGTGAAGATGAAACCGTATATGTAGGAAAAATGGAATTCATTAAAGAATACCATGAGGTCACTGACGATGCCGAAAAAATTGTGGAACAACTGGCTTCCGAAGGAAAAACTAGTGTCGTGATTAGTTTTGGTAAAGGAGTAGCTGGAATCATTGGTTTGACTGACGAAATAAAACCAGACAGTATCAAGGCCATAAAACAATTGCAGGCCATGAATATAGAACTTATAATGCTTACTGGAGACAGTAAAAAAGCAGCACATTATGTCGCAAAACAAGTAGGAATCGAGAAGATATTTGGTGGCTTACTTCCTGAAGAAAAATCCAGCAAAATAAAAGACCTAATCCATCAATTTGGTGATGTAGCCATGGTTGGTGACGGAATAAATGATGCCCCTGCTCTGGCGCAAAGTACTATAGGAATTGCAATGGGAGCCGCAGGAAGTGATACCGCAATTGAAACAGCAAATATTGCTTTATTGAATGATAATCTTTCTCTAATTCCGTTTTTAATCCAACTTAGCAAAAAAACACTTATTAGAATCAAAAGCAATACAATTGGAGCTATTGCGGTGAAAGTTATTTTCATAACATTAGCTTTTCTAGGATATAGTAATTTGGTTTTCGCGATTGCCGCTGATGTAGGAGTTACTTTAATTGTAATCTTATTGAGCTTAAATTTGATGAAATTTAAAAACAGTGCTACCTAAACATCTCTTCTTATAAACTGTTACTTTCATTTTTATACTATTTAAAAGGTAATAGTCAAATAACTTTCATCAAAACGATGCAGCATTTCACGATTAAAAAATTAAAACCCGAATGAATAAATTCAATATAATTCACTAACTTTCATAGATATAACATTCCCTTTTTGGGTTTTATTTAAATTAAATATAAAATCACTAGTCTATGAAAATTTCTTTTGAAAAAAAAATATTCTTAGGGTTTGTCATCAATGTATTAGTAGTAATTGCATCAGGGTTAATTTTCATAAATCGACTTGATACAGGGCGAGATATCACTAGGGACCCAGTTTTTGACTGGGTTGAACTTTCATTATTTATACTATCTATCGTACTCCTTATTGTGGTCTATATTATTATTAGAACCCAATTGAAAGCAAAAACAGAGTCACAAAACTTACTCAATCAAAACCGACTCTTACTGCAATCGATAATTGACAATACATCAAACCCCATTTTTATAAAAAAAATTAATGGAGAATATTTGTTAGTCAACAAACAATTTGACTCTTTATTTAAAAACCCCACTGAAACAATTATTGGCAAAACAGATCACGACCTTCTACCCGAAACCATAGCTGAAGACTACCGGAACTCTGACCTTGAAGTAGTAAAACAATTAAAAGAGTTAAAAACAGAAGAAGTTATTACGCAAGAAGATGGCAAACACACTTATATTGCTGTGAAATTTCCATTGTACGATGCCAATAATAGGATATATGCTATAGGGGGAATATTAACTGATATTACAGCACGAAAAAAACTAGAAGATTCATTACTAGTTTCTGACAAGTTTTTCAATATGTCTGCGGAAATGATGGTTATCGCCTCGTTTGATAAATTTATCAAAGTAAACCCTGCAACAATTGAAATACTAGGATATTCAGAAGACGAACTACTAAGTCAGCCCTTCTTAAATTTTGTACACCCAGAAGATAAAGTTAATACCGCATCTGAAGTGGTCAAACTAAAATCTGGAATGAATTCTATGCAATTTAAAAACAGATACATCTGTAAAGATGGTGCTATAAAATGGTTACAATGGTCTACTTATTCCGAAATAACTTCTGGCTTATTGTATGCGGTGGCCAGTGACATAACTCCCTTAATTGAAAAAGAAATTGAATTAAAAGCAGTAGATAAATTCTTCAATATGTCTTTGGATTTCATGGTGATAGCACAGAAAGATAAATTTATAAAAGTGAATCCCGCTACTAGTACCATATTGGGTTATACAGAAGAAGAGTTAACAACTGTTTCTTTCCTAAAATATATTCACCCTGACGACATTGAAATTACAAACGAAGAAATAAATAAGCTTGAAAATGGTGCTACAATAATAAAATTTGAAAATCGATGGATTGCAAAAGAAGGATCGATCAAATGGTTAGTGTGGAATGCTGCAGCAGATATTGAAACGGGTTATTTATATGCCGTTGCCAGAGATATGACTTCACAAATAGAAACACAAAAATCTTTATTAATAGCTGAGAAATTTTTTAATATGTCTTATGACATGCTTGCCGTAGGAAGTGGAGACTATTTTATAAAAATTAATCCTGCTTTTACGAGAACACTAGGGTATGAACAAAGTGACATGGACCATAAAACTTTTTTATCTTTTACGCATCCTGAAGACATAAAAGCTGCTACTGAAGCTATCAAATCTTTACAAAAAGGAAAATCATTAATCAATCTTAGAGCTCGTGCTCGTTGTAAAGACGGAACTTATAAATGGTTGGATTGGACAAGTACAATTGACATTGAGACGGGAAAAATGTTTGCAGTTGCAAGAGATGTAACTGAAATGGTTAAATACGAGGAATCCTTAAAAGTAGCCGATAATTTCTTCGATATGGCTTTTGATATCTTATCCATTTCTAAAGAAGACCAATTTATTAAAATAAATCCTTCTTTTACAAAAACATTGGGCTATGAACAAAAAGATCTCAACAACATAAAATTCACTGATTTAATACATGCTGATGACAAAGTTTTGGTAGAAGAAGAATTTAATAAACTCTTGAAAGGAACCCTCATGATTAATTATAAAAACAGGACTCTTTGCAAAGACGGAACCTACAAATGGTTAGATTGGCATTGTAATTATGATGCCAAAAAAGGGTTGATTTATTCCGTTGCAAGAGATATTTCGGAAGAGATTCGATTAGAAAATGAGGAAAAAGTAATTATAAATGATTTGTATGAAAATGAAGAAAAATTACGCTTAATCCTAGAAAACATAGGGGAAGGTGTTATCGTTGCTAATGCAAATAAAGAAATCGTAATGGCCAATTATATGGCCAATGAAATTTTTGGAATTGAAGAAGACGAGAATATCCCTTTGAATATTACCGATCATTTTGATTTGTTCTTTCCTGATGGCAGAACTATATTTCCATCCCAGAATCTTCCCATGGAAAAGGCCTTAAATGGAGAAGTAACTAATGATATTGATGTCATCCTTTCGGACTCAGAAACGCATGAAAGAAGACGCGTTTTGATTAGTGGAAGACCCTTGATAGATCAAGAGAATAATGTAGTTGCTGCAGTTGTAACCATAAAAGATATTAGTAAATACAAACATCTAGAGGAAGAGTTACAAGAAGCCGAAACTAAATATCGAAAGTTAATTGGGTTTAAAAAAGACGAAGAAAAAAAAGAATAGATTAATTCTCAATCTTTTTTAATAAATTTGGTTTGACCTCTTCAAACCATTCGTTTCGTAGAATACTCAAAATAATGGAATCTCGTCTCTTTTCACTACCCACATTTATAGGCATGTGGTTTCTAAGGATTCCTTCTTCCTTACATCCTATACTTTTCATGGCAGCAATACTTCTCTTATTGTTATTGTCGGCACGAAACTCAACACGCTCCATGCCTAGGGTTTCAAAAGCAAATTGTAACAGCAAAAATTTACATTGTTTGTTAAGTCCAGTGCCACGAAATTGTTCTCCATACCAAGTATAACCCAGTTGTAGCGTTTTGAAATCTAAGTTTATGTCGTAGAAGCGAGTGCTTCCTGCGTATTTTCCTGATTTTTTATCAAAAACGATAAAAGGAAATTGGTTTTTATTCTCTCTTCCTTTTACTGCCGATTGAATATAATTCAACATATTTTCTTTTCCGTCAGCACGGATTAGAGAATATTCCCAAGTAGTAGGTTCATTGATGGCAAACTCTAGTAAATTTTCTAAATCACTTTCTTGAAGGGAACGTAGTAAGACATGATTATTTTCAAGAATTACCTGCTGAGAAAAGTTTAAACTCATAGTCAATTATTTAAAATACGGATAAACTATTCAC
This sequence comes from Flavobacterium sp. WC2421, assembly GCF_040822115.1. Lineage (NCBI taxonomy): Bacteria > Pseudomonadati > Bacteroidota > Flavobacteriia > Flavobacteriales > Flavobacteriaceae > Flavobacterium > Flavobacterium sp. WC2421. The sequence goes on from NZ_CP162004.1 coordinate 3,690,923, forward strand.
TCATTTCATCGTAACGCTCTGGAACTTGTGGGTCATATAGCGGACATTTAAATTCCTCCATTAGATTTACCAATTTATCCATTGTACTTCCTTGGGTACCGTAGCAATCAATTTTTATACTTTGAGGTGTTGTTCTAACGTGAAAAGCTCCTACTCCGTCGTTGTTTTTCCAACTTTTATCATCTACTTTTTCCCATTTTGAAAATACCGATGCGATGCGATTCAAGATCACTTGAACTGGAAGTTCTTCTAGTCCTTCAATTGCTGCTTGTTCTTCGGAAATGGATTCATAAACCAAGTGATGGTTTAAATATACTTCCTCTAGGTATTTCCAAAATACTAATTCGTACATGATATTTATTTTTTAGCCCCGATAGTAGCGGCATCTCCCGATTTAGAAAAACAAGGCTTTTTAGCCTTAGTTTTTATTATCGGGAATACAGCGGATAGCGGGATTAGCTTCTTATTTAAAAACTATTAGTATTCAAAAGTTCCGTATACACTACTGATAGTTAATTTCTTACTATCGGCAGCTTCTACTCTTCCTACGATTTGAGCATCCACATTAAATGATTTTGAAATTGCAATAATATCCTGTGCAATTGCCTCAGGAACATATACTTCCATACGGTGACCGCAGTTAAAAACTTGGTACATTTCTTTCCAATCTGTTTTGGATTGTTCTTGTATCAGTTGAAAAAGGGGTGGAACTGGAAATAAATTATCTTTTATAATATGCAAGTTTTGTACAAAATGTAAAATCTTAGTTTGCGCTCCTCCACTACAATGCACCATTCCGTGAATGTCAGCAGATGAGTATTTATCTAACATTTTCTTGATAATAGGTGCATACGTTCTTGTTGGCGAAAGTACTAATTGCCCTGCATCGATAGGTGAATTTTCAACTGCATCAGTCAGCTTCACTTGACCAGAATAGATTAATTCCTCAGGAACTGCTGCATCAAAACTTTCTGGGTATTTGGTTGCTAGATATTTTTCGAAAACATCATGACGTGCCGATGTTAAACCGTTACTTCCCATTCCGCCATTATAGCTTTTCTCGTAGGTTGCTTGACCAAAAGAAGCCATTCCTACTATGACATCACCTGCTTTAATGTTAGCATTATCAATCACCTTAGAACGTTTCATACGAGCCGTCACCGTAGAATCTACAATAATGGTACGTACCACATCTCCTACATCGGCAGTTTCTCCACCTGTAGAATGAATGCTTACACCAAAAGATTTTAACTCCTTGATTAACTCTTCGGTTCCATTTATAATTGCTGATAAAACTTCACCTGGAATTAAATTTTTATTTCTTCCAATGGTGGAAGAAAGTAAAATATTATCGGTTGCTCCTACACACAATAAATCGTCGATATTCATGATCAAAGCATCTTGAGCAATTCCTTTCCAAACAGAGATATCTCCAGTTTCTTTCCAATACATATAAGCTAGAGACGATTTGGTCCCCGCTCCATCCGCATGCATAATCAAGCAATAGTCTTCATCTTGGGTTAAATAATCAGGAACGATTTTGCAAAATGCCTGAGGAAATAATCCCTTGTCAATATTTTTTATAGCATTATGCACATCTTCTTTGGATGCTGAAACACCGCGTTGTGCATATCTTTTTGAAGTATCTGAACTCATGTAGTCTAGTTGTGTAAGCTGTTTTTAAGCAACTGGGTTGTGCGGCAAAGATAATTATTTTTTTGGGTTTTGCCTATTGGGATATAGGAAGTGTTTCAGGAAATAATAGGTCCTTAACTAAAAAATAAAGTGCAAAAAAAATGCCTATCTAAAACCGATAGGCATTTATAGAACACTGTATTTTATTTTATTCCCAATCCGGCATACTCGCGTTGGAAAAAAGTATTGTTCTTGCCGCAACAGTACTATTACTAGAAGGAACTTGTTTTACTATGTTTTTTGTTGATAAGCCATCATTGGATGTATTTACAAAAATGTATTCCGACTCGCTTGGAGAATATCGCACGTCCAAATCTAAAGTACCTGTAGGTTTATCTAATCCAATATCAGTAGTTATCCCAGTACTAAAGACATACTCATAAATCCTAGTGTCTAGCTGTCGATAATTGGCATTTTCATAACCTGAAATATCTCTCGTGAAAATTAATTTTTGCCCAGTTACTGAAAAATTCAGTCCTCCTAAAGCGCCATCAATTCCAGATAAAACTTGATTTATTACCGTTCCGGAAGTATTAATAACCCGTATTTCTGCATTATAACCACTCGCATTATTAATTTTCAAAGCAATTTTTGCACCATCAGTACTCCAGTCACATTCCGAAATAAATCTTCCGTCAGGAGTTTGATACATTTTAGTTAAGCCACTTCCATCTTTATTTATCCGATATAATTTATCAAAATAAGGATAGATAATTTGACTTCCTGATGCATTCCAAGAGAAATTTATAAACTCCGAATTAAATCCTGCAATGGGAACGGCATTCGTCACTTTAAAAACTCCAGATCCATCCGGATTCATAGTGTAAATATGATTTTGTGACCCACTTGATCTAATAAAAGCAATTTTTTTAGATTGTGTATTTTTTCTAGGCCTCCAACTATTGGTAGCAGAATTGGTAATTTGTAATTGATCGCCTGAATCATTACCTGAATAAATTACGTTATTGTCATTTATATTTTTTACAAATAAAAATCGAGCATTAGGTAAAGCCAATGTAGTAAATGTATGTACCGCACTCAATACTACTGGGTTTATTCCGTCTGAAGCTGATACTTGCCAATAATATTTGGTATTGTAGGTTAGATTTTTTAAGTTGTAACTGGGTTGAGCAACATTAGAGTAAACAACAACATCAGTATTCGCATCATTTCTTAATGTAATTTCATAGGTTAATGCGTCATTTTCAGGATCAGTGTCAGTCCAACTTAAATTCAATTCTAAATTTTGATTTACAGCATTGTCCGCTGGAGTGACTAGTGCAGGAGTTGTTGGAGGTTTGTTATTGGTGGTTGCTAATTTGAGTTCGAATACTAGATCTGTTGTGCTATTAATATTTACTGTTCCTGATTCAAATTTAGCTAGATAATTGTCTTTTTGAGCTTCAAAGGAGTATTGCCCTACTTTAATTTTAGGAATAGAAAAACGACCATCACTATCTGTAAAAACAATACTTGAACTTGGATTTGAAAAAACCTTTACATTCTCTAAAGGTTCAAATGTCACTGCGCTCACTACTCTTCCATTAACTGTCCCAAAATCTTCTCCTGAAATTTTTTCCTCACTACAAGAAAAGAAAAGAATTAAAAGAGACAGGCTTAGTTTTATATATATATTTTTCATTTTTTTAATATTAGATTTTAGGTAATAGAAAATTATTTAAGATCAGAAGATCTACAATTATTTAATTTGAATTTTATCTTTTTTCTTGGCAAAGTAATAGGTCAGCCCTACCCCAAAACGGTAATAATAATCATCCCGTACTCCTCTTTTTATATAATCGATATTATCACTAAAATTCAAGTTATGTTCCCCATACATTTTTATACCAATTCTATCTGAAACTAGATATTCAAGCCCTAGCCCATATTGCACTTTTGTATGGAAATTTTCAAAATCCTTATTCATACCAAAACCACCTCCGGCAAATACATAAGGAGAAAATTTATCTTTAGGTAGTAAAATAAATTCGGCATTAAGATCAAATGTTGCATACCATTTATCGAAACGGTCTTTATTAACGAGATTTATAGCATTTGTAGAAGCACTCAAATTAAAACTTGGTGTTAAAAAATATTTTAAAGCCCCACGCCCCATTGGGCGCAATAATGGATTTGCATAATCTCCATCCATTAAGGTAACACCACTTCCAAACTCGATTGCAAATTTTGACCTTCTATCCGTTAATTTTCTACCATATATCGCCGTTGCATCAGCATCTTCATTTTCTTTTTGATATTTTAACATTACAGAGTCAATCTCTTCTTTAGGCACATCAGCTTCCCAAATACCATCTTTAATTCCTTCCATAACAAGTGAGGCTACTGCTTTTTCTATAGCTTCAGTAACTGCCATTTGAATGGGTTCATTTGTAGTATAGCCCGTTTCTACTTCCAATAGTCTTTTAAAATTTACATATTTAAATAAACTTTGATCAATAGCTTGCGATAAAATCGTTTTAGAAATATAAACGGATTTAAGTATCTTCCCATTTGCAGTAGAAACCATACGTAGATATATCGTAACTCTATCTTGTCGATATTTTACAGAACCTCCTGTACCAAAATATCGGGCACCAAAACCACCTGTAATAATATTAGAATCATACGAAATAATTCCTCCTTCAAGTAATACCCCCGCATATAATAAAGGGGATATTTGAGGTGCTTTAGGGTCTACATTTGCTGTATATTCTTGTCTAGTGGAACGGATAAGATTTCTCTCTTGAAGTAAGTTTCCTATATTTTCACGCTCTATAGGAACAAACCATTTTGAGTCTTCTAAAGCTTTAATTAAAATTGATGTCGCTCCTTGAGTTACGGCTGTACTAAAAGTACTTCCATTTTCGGAAGCTTTATATTGTCCCGTTTGGTCTCTAAATTTATAAATCCCTACTACTATAGGCTCTTTAGCTTTAGGAAGTCCTTTTAAAAGGGATGTTGCAGGAGTACTTTCGCCAATAACTGCTTTCTCAATACCTGTGGGTTGGTTATAAAAAGCACCGCAACCGATAAATAAAAAAATAATAGGAAAAATTAAATAGGATTTGAATTGCATAATATTAATTTGGGATAATAACTTGAGTTTGTTCACCTGTCGTGGTATCTAAAATATCAACAGTCAATCCTCCAGAGGAAGGATAAATCTCAACTGATAAACTACCAAAAGTGTAGCTTCCTGCCGAAAGACCTTGTGAACCAAACTGCTGGGTATATAACGATCTTGAGATTTGGTTTAATAGTTGCGAATTCAACTGATCAGCAAACTTTTCTAAATCCGTTTTAGCAGTTGTTGCTGATGATGTTTCTTTAAATTTATTTTGCGATTCAGCTGAACTAGCCAACCATTGATAATTAAATGTATCACCTCCAAAAGCTGGATTTCTTGGTTTATAAACTAAATCCTGCGCATTCACCGACATAGTCAATAAAACTATTATTAAGGAAAATAAGAACTTCATTTTTTTCATAAACTTAATATTGCGTAAAATATTTATTTTCTTTTTCTAAATTTTTTAAATAGGAATATGTAGCATAAATTGATTTTTGCACCATATTGTTTAAGTACTCTTCATCCGGTTTTGCCATAAATTCATAAATGGTTTCATTATTCATACTGATAACCAATTTAGTATTTCTTGCAAAACTTAATTCTTCACTTATTGAAACTATATTGGGTGCATTTATTTTATACTCATTGTATTTATAGTAATATAAATCGTAAAAATCTTTTCCTACTTTAGTTTTAGTTTCATCTATTACAATTCCTTTTAATTCAAAACCGTCAATTGGTAACGATTCTACTTTTTTTTTTCAGTACCAAGTACAATTCTATCCTTTCCAATTAGCTGCTTATTTTCATCGTAAAACAATAACAAAACAATAACCTCATCATCTTTACCTACATTTACTTGTGTCACTGATAATTTTTTATTTTCACTTGGTTCCAATGAAAACAACCCTTCTTGAGCATTATTAGATTGATTATTATTGATGTTGTTTTTTTTAATTACAGATAATTTATAGGACAAACTTTGAACTATTTCTGATAAATTTTCAGCTGTTCCAGTTATTTTAATACTTCCTTCAATTTCTTCCGTTTCAATTTTGGCTTTTACTACCGTATTTGAAATTTGAGAATAAGAAAGGGAAGAGACCAGTAAGACTATTACTCCTAAAAATTTCATACCTTTTTTCATAATTATTTATTATTTATAATAATTACAGCAGCACCGTTTCCAGATTGAATAACCTTCATATTCTCAGAAATTGAATTTGTACCATAATTCTGGATATTTTGATTACTACCTTGTTGAATGAGCTCCATATTTACATTATTATTTGCGTACATCGAAAGGTCTTTAATTGAATTATTTTGACCATCTTGAACTACCTTTTGCTTGATTGAGTTTACTTCTTTATCTAATTCTAATTGATTATTATCTCCATTTTGGACAATATCAACCTTAATAATCGCTCCTTTTAAGTTAAGATTAAGATTATTATAGTCCCCTATTTGCTTGATATTTAACCCCCCAGATTGAATTAAATTTTCAAAAGGTGTTTCTTTTTTTGAAGTAAGATAATTTTCAGAAACAAATTGAAACGTTTTTTCTTTAGAGTCAAAAGCAGAAAACCCAGATTCATCGTGTCCTAAACTTCCCTTGTTTTCTTGACAGAATACTAAAGAGGAAGATATAATAACAAAAAACAACAACATTCTTTTAATTGAAAGTATCATAAATATTCTTTTTAATTAATACTGATGAAATTGTTCTATCTAAAAACAATTCCATCAGTATACTATTAGTATCTAATTCAAAACGCTCCTTAATTTGATTGTACTACATTAGAAATATTACTACCCCCATTTTGATTAACATAACTTGTATGTAAATCTCCAGTTTGAATAGTTGCAGCAAAATTTAAATCTCCATTAAACTGGTAAATCTCTGATCTATTTGAGTCTCCATTTTGCATTGAACTTGCTTCATTTTCATCACCATAATATTGTTGAATAAACGAATAGTTAACCGCTCCATTTTGATTAATTGCAGCTTCATTAGAATCACCATATTGATCGGTATAACTTGAATTATTATCTCCAACAACGTTAATTGAAGCATTATTAAAACCCCCATGTTGATAACTCCATGAAGTGTTACTGTTCCCGTTTTGACTTAAATCTGCATTATTTGCATCGCCATATTGAGATGTAATAGAGTAATTAAAATCTCCAATTTGATCATGCTTTGCAAAATTCGAATCCACATATTGATACGAATAGGACCTATTACTATTTCCTACTTGATTTTGTGAAGTAGAATTATTTGAACCTCCTACATCCCATGCGCCTTGCGAAGCTTCGGCAGTATTTGAGTCCCCTATTTGAGTTTGTTTAGCGCTATTATTACCGCCTACAGTTGCATATTTATGCGTACTCCCATCCAACCAATCTATATAGAAATACTTATTTTGATGCACTGATGCCCTATTGCTATTTCCTTCTTGAACTTGAGAGGAAGAATTGACTGCACTTCCTTGCTCAGCATACGAATTATTAAAACTACCAGTTTGATCTTGAACGGCTAAATGCCCAGTTCCTATTTGGTCAATTTTAGCACTATTTGAATCTCCTTTTTGATCTTGATCTGCATTGTTTAAAGTGCCTAACTGAAATACATCTCCAGCATTAGCGCTACCATTTTGCAACACATCCGAAGTATTAGACAATCCTGTTTGAAGTACTACACCATTATTTGCAACTCCTATTTGATCCACTTTGCTTTCATTTCCTTGAGCAGTTACTATAGTTCCAATTAACAGTAAAGAGATACTTACAATTATTTTTTTCATAATTAATTCATTTTATAAAGGGATAGCAAAAAAGCTACCCCTTAATCTATTATAAATTAATTTGATTGTGTTACATTAGAGATATTACTATTCCCAATTTGACTAACTGTACTCATATGAGACATCCCTGATTGACTAGTTGTTGCTATATTTAAATCCCCTAATTGCAAAATACTTGACACATTAGAATTTCCATTTTGCATTGAAGTAGCCCTATTATTATCACCAGTTTGATCCGATATTGATTCATTCGAATTTCCTACTTGACTTTCATAAGATGTATTTCTATCACCATGTTGTATAGCGATTGCAAAATTAGAATCACCCAGTTGAACTTGTGTAGCATCACCATTAGAAGCATCACCAAAAATTCCTTGACCTATACCAGCAATATTACCATTACCAGTTTGAGTTTGTCTTGCTTCATTAGATCCACCAATTGATGAATCGTTTTGATAAACAACTGCCAAGTTAGAATTACCCAATTGATATTGATCAGACCAGTTCCCATTATCCCCTTGCGTAGCAAAAGCGATATTACTTACCCCATTCTGTGTTTGAATTGCAGAATGATCAGCTCCAACTTGATAAATTACAGCTCCATTTAATGAACCTGTTTGTTTTTGTTTTGCCGTGTTATCTTCTCCATATTGATTAATTAAAGCATTATTCAAGCTTCCATTTTGATCTTGTTTTCCATAGTTATCATCTCCTGCTTGGGTAATAAAAGCTATATTCCCTGCTGAGTGATTTGGACCAGAACTTTGATCTTGATACGCTTTGTTTTTATCCCCTACTTGCACAACAGTAGCAAGATTATTATCATACAATTGTTTTTGCTCAGAAATATTTTTGTTACCAGTTTGTGTCGCTGTAGCAACATTATTTTCGGCATTTCCAGCACCTTGGCTAATAATTGCTTTGTTTTTATCACCCAATTGTGTCACTGTACCTTTATTTAAATCTCCATCTTGTTTTACGTTTGATGTGTTTTTATTTCCAGTCTGTTTAACAGTAGCATCATTGCTCACACCACTAATTGGAGAAACTGACCCAAGTTGTTTTACTATTGAACTATTTTCTTGCCCAAGTTGGTTAACATCCGAAGTATTCGTTGTTCCTTTTTGCGAAACATCAGAGATATTCGACAATCCAGCTTGAACCACTAAGGCATCATTTGCTGTTCCCGTTTGATTTACTGTACTTCCATTACTCTGTGCAACAGCGACAGAACCTACTAACAGTATCGCGGAGATGCTTAAAATTACTTTTTTCATGATTTTTATTTTTTATAAAGGGATAACATTTTAATATTATCCCCTATTAAGTTTTAATTTGATTGTGTTACGTTAGAAATATTACTAGCTCCGTTTTGGTTAACATTGCTAGAATGCATATCTCCTGTTTGGGTAGTTGCAGCAAAGTTAAAATCACCTCCATATTGTCCAATATAAGATTGATTTGAATCTCCATCTTGAATTGAAAAAGCTTCATTAGAATCACTACTTTGATAAACTGTAGAGTTGTTGAAGTTTCCTGTTTGTGTAGTTTCGGCTAAATTAAAATCAGCACTAAAATATTGATCAACGTGCGAATAGTTTGAATCTCCTGTTTGAATTTGCGCAATCTCATTAGAATTCCCTGGACTTGAAGTACCACTACCAGAATAACTGTTTTGATGTGCATAGGCAGTATTACCATTTCCTACTTGTGCAGTATTAATGATATTATCATTCCCATTTTGCCAAGAATCAGAGTAGTTACTATTCCCTTCTTGAGTTGTACGAGAAAAGTTAGTATCCCCATTAACACCTACAACAGCATTGTTTAAGTTACCTATTTGATTTGTTCCACTGTCATTTGAAGAACCCACTTGACTAATCCACGCACTGTTAGAGTCTCCTAATTGATCCATATCGGCAATGTTAGTAGCGCCTAACTGAATAACATCTCCGTTATTAGAGTTACCATTTTGCATTACATCAGATGCATTAGACATACCAGTTTGACTAACCATTGCGTCATTAGCCGTTCCTGTTTGATTCACAGTACTCCCATTACTTTGTGCAACTGCAGCTGCACTTACTAGTAGCATCGCTGAGATGCTTAAAATTACTTTTTTCATAATAAATATATTTAATTGGTTATTAATACAAGTTATCATGTAGGTTTTAAAAATGATTTGGGAAAAATTTTTAAAAAGAAATACTATAGCATAGTGCTATTTATTTCTAAATAGTTGAGCATATTTTATTTAAAAAATCTGCGCTTTTTAATCAAAATATAAACTTTAAGGAAATTCAAATTAATTATTTTAAAAGAATAAATCAGTATCTTTAAGTATTATAGTAATATCAATACAATAGCTACTATTAGAATTAAAAAATTGTTCTTAAAAAGAAGGGATAGTTATATAACTATCCCTTAATTAGATTTGCATTAATTTGATTGTGTAACATTAGAAATATTACTCGCACCGTTTTGATTAACATAACTATTATGCATATCTCCTGTTTGAGAAGTTGCAGCATAATTCATATTACCACCATACTGCGATATACCTGATTGATTTGAATCTCCGTTTTGAATAGAAAAAGCTTCATTTGAATCAGTTACTTGATAAACTGTAGAATTATTGTAATTTCCATCTTGTGTAGTTTCAGCTAAATTAAAGCTAGAAGTACCTCCATATTGGTCAACATGAATGTAATTTGAATTCCCAGTTTGAATTTGAACAATCTCATTAGAATCACCAATTTGATGTGCATAAGCAACATTACTATCTCCATGTTGAGTAGTTAAAATGCTATTATCATTCCCTATTTGCCATTCATCAGAAAAGTTACCGTTACCAAATTGTTCAGCCCATGAATAATTTCTATCACCAACTACACTAGTAGCATACGCTCCATTATTATCCCCTTGGTCTTGATTACTTCCATTACTATTCTCATTTCCTACTTGGCTAACACTAGAATAATTATTTCCACCATGTTGATACATACCAGATTGATTATCATTACCTTGCTGAGACTGTATAGTAGTACTAGTACTTGCTCCATTAGAATACCCTTGCAAACTACTTGCATTATTACGATCCCCTATTTGAGTTTGAGTAGCAACATTATTACCTCCAGCACCATATAAATCAGCAAGATATACATTTTGATGTGCTCTAGCATAATTAGAGTTCCCATCTTGCACTTGAGTTATTGAATTGCTTTCATTCGCTTGCTCTGCAAATGCATCATTAGAAACCCCAGTTTGATCGATCGACGCCATATGACTTGTTCCCAATTGATCAATTTTAGCAATGTTAGTAGCTCCTAGTTGCGCAACATTAGCATCATTACTTGCACCATTTTGTAGTACATTAGACCCATTTGACAAACCTGTTTGAGCTACTAAGGCGTCATTTGACGTTCCCGTTTGATTCACTGTACTTCCGTTACTTTGCGCAACTGCGGCTGCACCTACTAGCAGCATCGCGGAGATGCTTAAAATTACTTTTTTCATAAAAATATATTTAATTGGTTATTATACAAGTTATCAAGTAGGATTTAAAAATGATTTGGGAATAATTTTTAAAAATGAAATAGAGCTAAATTGTTAAATTTAATTTACACAAATCTAGGTCTTGAATGCTTATTAAAAAACAGGTATAAATACCCGATTCGTAAAATATTAACGTTTTACACGTTAAAGAGTTGATTTATTCGATGAACTACACTTCATAATGAATAATTTACAATAAAACCCTAATAAGTTAATATGCAAACCTATTATAATACTTACAAACTATTATTTCACATCATTTATTCGCTAAATGTCTACTACTAATTACTATTTAATAATGAAACACATTGATGATGAAAAATTGTAAAAACAACATCCTAAATTATTGTTGCCAAATTATCTTTCTTACATTCCTTTATGCAACAGCTGAGCCGTCTATTAACAACATCTCAGAGCAACTTAAAACTAATTTTATTCAAAATACGTTCAAGTTATTATTACTTCAAGTTATTGATTAGATTTACAAAAGGATTTACGAATCATTTTTACAAAAAGGAACACAAGATTAGTGCGCCATTTCCTCTTAGAATTTGTAAGGTATTCTTTAACAAACCGGAATCAATACTTTTTTCGTCAAAATGTAAACATACCCGACTAAATACATATTTAAATTACTATATGATAAAAAATTAGATAAAAAACACTCTAATTATTAAAAAATATCATAATAACGAACCTCAATTTCAACATTATTTTATTCCTTAAAAATTTTATCTCATCTTTTATCCTTTTTATAAAATCCAAAAAAAACAATAACACATCATAACTTCATCTAATCAAGATTAAAACACCTTTAACCGATAATGGAATACCCCAACGCAAAAAAAAAGCCTATCCAAAAGGATAGGCTTTTACTTGAAATAATAGAATTACTTATTATTTTGTAAATAACAATTCTCTGTATTTAGTTAAAGTCCAAAGTTCATTATCAACTAAAAGTTCTAGTTTATCACAATGCTCACGGATTATTTCAAAGTAAGGTTTTACTTTGTCACAATACGCTTCAGCCATTTCTTGAGCATCAGTCAATACGTTTGCTTTTTTTCTTTCGTTTGTCATAGCAAGTACTTTTGAATTGATTCCTTCAATATGTTTTGAAATTTCTTTGATAATGATAATTTGCTCTTTAGCAATTGTTTCAAAATCAGATCCAAAAATATCTTTCAATCCTTTTACATTTTCGATTAACGTATTTTGGTAACGAATTGCAGTTGGAATTACATGATTTGTTGAAATATCACCTAAAACTCTACCTTCAATTTGAATTTTCTTAGTGTACTCTTCTAATTCAATTTCGTAACGTGCTTCTACTTCGACATGGTTCATAATACCCATTTCCGAAAATAAATCTAAAGCTTGTTTTGATGCTCTAGCTTTTAATGCTTGTGGTGTTGTTTTAAAATTACTCAACCCTCTTTTTGCAGCTTCTTTTTCCCAAGCTTCACTATACCCATCCCCTTCAAAAAGGATTTTTTTAGAATGCTTGATATATTCTCTTAACACATTGAAGATAGCATCATCTTTCTTCATGTCTTTTGTTTCAATTAATAAATCAACTTCCTTTTTAAAGTCTTTTAATTGTTTTGCAACAATCGTATTTAAAGTGGTCATTGCATTTGAACAGTTTGCTGTAGAACCTACTGCTCTGAACTCAAATTTATTTCCTGTAAAAGCAAAAGGCGATGTTCTATTTCTATCGGTATTATCAAGAATTACTTCTGGAATTTTCCCCACAACATTTAATTTTAAATCTGTTTTTTCTTCAGGAGATAATTTTCCTGTAGTCACCCCTTCTAATTCAGCTAATACTTTAGTCAACTGTGCTCCAATGAAAACAGAAATAATTGCTGGTGGTGCTTCATTAGCTCCTAACCTATGGTCATTACTTGCCGTAGCAATTGCAGCTCTTAACAAAGCTTCGTGATCATTAACCGCTTTAATCGTATTTATAAAGAAAGCTAAAAACTGTAAGTTAGTCATAGGGGTTTTACTAGGGCTCAATAAATTAACTCCAGTATCAGTTGCTAAAGACCAGTTATTATGTTTTCCAGAACCATTAACTCCTTTAAACGGTTTTTCATGTAGCAATACTTTTAAATCATGACGTTCAGCCACTTTTTGCATTACATCCATCAATAAACAGTTGTGATCTACTGCAAGATTAGTTTCTTCAAAAATTGGAGCAAACTCAAATTGGTTTGGCGCTACCTCATTATGACGTGTTTTTACTGGTATACCCAATAACATACATTCTTGTTCTAAATCTCTCATGTACGTTAATGCACGAGTAGGAATAGAACCAAAATAATGATCATCTAGTTGTTGCCCTTTTGCCGAAGTATGTCCTAGCAAAGTTCTTCCTGTCATCATAAGATCTGGACGAGATTTCGCCAATGATCTATCAATTAAGAAATATTCCTGCTCCCATCCAAGTGTAGCAGTAACCTTCTTAACATTTTTATCAAAATATTTACATACATCAGTAGCCGCTTCATCAATTGCAGACAATGCTCTTAATAAAGGAATTTTATTATCTAATGCTTCTCCAGTGTAAGAAATAAATACAGTAGGAATGCACAAAGTAGTACCGTATATAAATGCAGGTGATGTAGGATCCCAAGCAGTATATCCTCTTGCCTCAAATGTATTTCTAATTCCCCCATTTGGAAAACTAGAAGCATCTGGTTCTTGTTGTACTAATTGAGCTCCACCAAATTTCTCTACTGGATCACTACCATCGTATGATGTTTCAAAAAAGGCATCATGCTTTTCAGCAGTTGCGCCTGTAAGTGGCTGAAACCAGTGTGTATAATGAGTCACTCCTTTTGCCAGAGCCCACTCTTTCATACCCATTGCTATGTAATCTGCTAATTTTCTATCTATCTTAGTTCCATGCTGAACAGCACCTTGGACACCTTTAAATGCATCCGAAGTCAAATACTGCTTCATTGCCTTATCATTAAACACATTTGAACCGAAAATAGCAGATTTTCTTCCTGATTCTTCAAATTGAACTGGTTTTCTTGTAGAAGCTTCTCTCAAAGCTTGGAAACGAATTGTTGACATAATTTTTTTTTACAAAGATAACAAATACTAAGGAAAAAACCCAGATATCAGGATGAATAAAGCTCAAAAATAACCTCTTAAATTGATAATTTAAAAATTCAACCCTATAAAAAATAGGGTTTTCGTAAAAATAATAGGAATGAATACAAAAGCCCCCCCATATTTTTAACCGAATTAAAAACATCTTTATATTTGCATGAAAATTAAAACAACCAACAAAAAATTATATTATTATGGCTAAAATAAAATTAGAATATATCTGGTTAGACGGATATGAACCTACACAAAATCTTAGAAGTAAAACTAAAGTTGAAATACATGAAGATTTTCAAGGTACATTAGAAGAGATAGGAAACTGGTCTTTTGATGGTTCATCTACAAGACAAGCTGAAGGAGGATCTTCTGACTGTTTATTAGTACCTGTTGCCATTTACCCTGATCCTACTCGCATAAATGGATATTTAGTAATGACTGAAGTTATGAATCCTGATGGTACAGCACACCCTTCAAATGGTAGAGCTACTATTGATGATGATGGTGATTTCTGGTTTGGATTTGAACAAGAGTATTTCATCATGGATACTAAAACTTTATTACCACTTGGATTCCCAATTGGTGGATATCCTGCTCCACAAGGAATGTACTACTGTTCAGTAGGTGGAAAAAACACTCATGGTAGAGATTTAGTTGAAGAGCATGCTGATTTATGTATTGCTGCAGGACTTAATTTTGAAGGTATCAACCAAGAAGTTGCTTGTGGACAATGGGAGTTTCAATTGTTTGCTAAAGGTGCAAAAATAGCTGGTGATGAAATCTGGATTGCTAGATACTTACTTGATCGTTTAACTGAAAAATATGGTTACTATATTGAATACCACCCAAAACCACTTGGTGACACAGACTGGAATGGTTCTGGAATGCATGCCAACTTCTCTAATGAAGTATTGAGAACTTGTGGTTCTCGTGAAACTTACGAAAAAATATGTGAAGCTTTCAGACCTGTAACTGCTGAACACATTGCAGTTTACGGAGCATATAATGACCAACGTTTAACTGGTAAGCATGAAACTGCTTCTATCCATGATTTCTCTTTCGGAATTTCAGATAGAGGAGCTTCAATCAGAATCCCATTAATCACTGTTCAAAAAGGATGGAAAGGTTGGTTAGAAGACAGAAGACCAGCTTCAAACGGAGACCCATACAAAATTGCTGCTAGAATTATTAAAACAGTTAAATCTGTTTTGTAATTTAAGTTTATAAATATAAAAGTGCCATTGCTAACAATGGCACTTTTTTTATACCCGTCAATTAATATCCTCTTACCTCAAATATTTATTGAAGTTAAAAAGTATCTTTGTAAATCTAAATGAAAACTATTTATGATTGTCTGGATTTCTTTCTTTATAATAGTGCTAATAATTCTTATTTTAGACTTAGGTGTTTTTAATAAAACGCCACATATTATCAGTACGAAAGAAGCTACTAAGTGGACATCAATTTGGGTAACTATTTCCTTTTTATTTTCAGGTGTTATCTATTGGATCTATAATAACAATTACATTTCAAACCCCGATGAACTAAAGCCAATAGGAGCAGCCATAAAATTCATAACAGGCTACTTAATTGAATTATCTTTAAGTGTAGACAACATATTTGTAATTGCCATTATCTTCTCCGCTTTCAAAATACCAAAAAAATACCAACACAGAGTTTTATTTTGGGGGATTTTGGGAGCAATTGTATTTAGAGGAATAATGATTTATTTTGGAGTTTTACTCATCAATAAATTCTCATGGACCACTTATGTTTTTGGAGCTTTCCTTTTTTACACAGCGGTCAAAATGCTTTTCACTAGTGACGAGGAACAATTTGAACCAAAGAAATCATTGGTTTTCAAAATGATAAAAAAAATCATTCCAATTACTACACATATTGATGGCGAACATTTTTTTGTAAAAAGAAAATACATTAGAGCCGCAACTCCACTTTTTGTAGCATTAATAGTTATTGAAATAATGGATGTTGTCTTTGCCTTAGATAGTGTACCTGCAATATTAGCCATAACTAGTGATCCCTTTTTAGTATTTAGTTCAAATATTTTTGCCATCTTAGGATTGCGTTCCATGTATTTCTTTTTAGCTAACATGCTGGAAAAATTCAGTTATTTAGAATTTAGTCTTATTGCCATTTTAAGTTTTGTAGGACTTAAAATGCTCCTTCATGATTTTATAGAAATTCCTGAATGGGCTTCCTTAGCTTTTATTGCATTGGCTCTTTTCGCTGGAATTGTAATTTCATTACGAATGAGTAAAATTAATAATATTAAAGATTAATTTAATTCGCTGCGTGAAATTCAATTTATACTATTCGTTTTAACCACATAAAAAAGGGAGACTAAACAGTCTCCCTTTTTTATAAAATATATTATTTTTAGAAATTAATTTGTTGCACTTGACTTTCATTTATATTTAAAGCAGCCATAACATCAGCATAATTATTTTTATTTACTGACGCCGAAAAACTTCCTGGAACTATTACCACTCTAAACGTCTGATTATTTATATAAGATGGCGTTAAACTCAAATCATAGTTACCTCCTGCATAAATTGTGAAGTCTTCTTTACTAAAATCAAAATCATAATCTAGTTCTCCTTGTGGTAAAAAAAGAGTTCTTGGTATCAATTGCCAAATTGGTGTTGTAGAATCAATTGTTCCAGTCATTCTATAAATCAAAATAACATCCGAAGAATATATTTGAGGATTTAAAGCTCTATATATAGTATAGCCATCTGTAGCATTATAAGCAAAATTCACATTCTTAAGCTCAAAAACTTCAGAAATCAGACCATCTGCTCCATTTTGCCCATCCAAACCATCATAACCTGGAGGCCCCTGTGGTCCTGAACAACTTGAAATTACAATCATTCCAATAACTGCCAAAAGTGTACTTATCTTTTTCATAACTATTTTTTTTTAAAAAGGTTGCTTTATTAATCCTACGGTTCTTCATTGAACCAAATTTAATTTCTAAATAACTAATTTACAATTAATTATTTATTTAAAATTTCAAAAAAGGAAATCTTTCGACTTCCTTTTTATACTTTACTATTCAAAGTTAGAAGTTTATTTTCTGAATTTGACTCTCTTTTAGATTTAAAGCCGTAATAACATCCGAATAACTATTTTTGTTAATTGAAGTTGCATAATTTGCGGGTACAATCACAATTCTTAAAACTTGATTTATTCTGAATTCGGCAGTTACATTTTGTAAATTAGATCCTATCATATAAATATCGACGTCAGTATTCGTATAATCATATTTATACCCAAAATTCAAACTACCATCATTATAATAATGTGTTTCGGGCAATAATTCCCATATATCACCTTGTGAATTAGCTCCCGATAGTCGATAAACTAAAACTACATCCGAAGAATAAATTCTAGGGTTAAAAGTTACCAGTTTACCAAAATTATTGGTTGAATTAAACGAAGTGGTTATTTCAAACACTTCACTTGTAGTCGTTGTAGGTGCTATTTCAAAACTACCTGATGTGGTACAACTTTGCAAGGTTAACAATCCTGCAATAGCTAAAAGTGTAATTATCTTTTTCATGATTTCATTTTTTTATAGATTCTTATTTACATCTATTCATGAACTGTGCCAAAAATTTATTTGGATAACAAATACAAATTTGAAATACAGATGAAAAATTAAATTTATTTATAGTAATGCTTGGGTGCAGCACAGAAAAAACAATTATAAAGCAACACATTTTTTTTTCAAATTGAAAAGTTTTAGAATATTTAATCCTAAAAATGATTGCCTTTTATCCCAAAACTAAAGGAGAAACTCATAGTTGTCCTCTGCGCAAAATAAATAAACTATATGATGCTGTAGTTGCAATCATTGCTAAAGAAAAAGCTGAAATTACTACTTCATGTAAATTATTATATATTAATCTAATGGAATAATATATTAAATGAGTTTGCAAAATACTACTCTAAATTCTTACTGTTTCTAAAAGCTGAGTACCAGTTATAAAAAATCCAAAACTAGCACTTTCTACAAATATTATGATGTAAGTGAGCAGCTTCCATAGATAAATAAGTTTGATATGAATGTATCTGATCTAGCAGACCAATTGAATTCCTGATTCAAAGACAACTACTCTTTAAAAATTACTAAAACTGTAACTGATATAAAATAGATTAAATTATATATTAAGTATTTGAAATTAAAAAAGCAAACTGCTTTATAAACCTGAATTATACAAATGAAAAAAGCATCCGTTTTGGTGGATGCTTTTTAGTAAAACTTTTACTATTTAATCTATTTGGAAGAAATTACTTTTTTAGAACTACTCTCTCTATCAGTAGTCAACTTCACAATATACACTTGTTCTTTCATTTTACTTGCATTTAAATCTAGTGTAATTTCTTTGTTTAAATAACTATTGGTGTCTTTTTTTGAAAGTACCAAAATACCTTGTGCATTGAATACTTCAATCTTCACATCCGATACGTAATCAAAATTGTATTTGATTGTTAGCTGGTCTTTAATAGGAACAGGAAAAGCCTCAAAACTTGATTTTGTAGTCACCTTGTTTGTCAATACCTCTTTTGGAACAACTGGTTCAGCTGATTTAAGAGCTAACACTACTCCACAGGTAGTTAAACCAGAACCGCAACCATTGACTGAAACAGAAACCTTATAGCCCGAACCCGCAGGTATATTACTAAATATAACGGGGGAGACTGCTGTCCCTATGTAAGTTGTTGCTGTAGTAAGCCCTACGATACCTACAATGGCATTTCCTTCTTTATTCAATACAGTATAAGTAGCTCCATTGATTACACCGGACAGAGTAATACTAAAAGTGGTTTGATCGCAAGTAGGAGCTGTGTATGAAACACTTGGCGGAGATGGATTTGCTATTACCGTTACTGTAGCTGTTTTTTGACAACCATTACTATCCGTATATGTGATAATAGAAGTACCTGCTGACACACCTGTTACCAAACCTGTAGTACTTACAGTAGCAACACTTGGAGTGGCGGACACCCAGGCATTTGAAATAGCTGGAGTGCCAGATCCGGTCAACTGTGTTGTAAAACCTACACACATACTAAGAGTTCCTGTAATAGTGGGCAATGCATTTACCGTAACCGTAGCCGTTTTTTGACATCCATTGTTATTGGTATAAGTAATGACTGATGAACCTGCTGACACTCCTGTTACCAAACCTGCAGCGCTAACAGTAGCTACACTTGGCGTAGCAGACACCCAAGGATTAGATCCTGCTGCAGTAACTGACCCTGTCAACTGTGTAGTAGAACCTATACATATACTAAGAGTACCGGTTATCGTAGGTAATGCATTCACCATAATTTTAATCGATCCGGTGCAACTACCATCGGCACTACTATAATTGATAGTTTTCTCCCCAGCACCACCAGAATTAGAGGGTGTAAAATAATAGGGACCGCTACCACTTACACCAGGCCCACTAAAAGTACCTCCGCTGGGTGTAGCCGATAGAAGATAAGCTGTTGTATCATCTGCGCATTTAGCCGCAATAGGAGTAATATCTGTACTACCAAAATCAAAATCCACAGGAATAGGGGTTATAAAATCTTTAAGTGCAGCAGTCGAAGCTGCAGAAGCTTTTGTTTTAACCCATAATGTTTTTATTTTTAGACCACTACAACTAGCTCCCCCTCCCCCAAGTACCTGATTTAGAAGATAAGTCACATTGACAGCTGCTTCTACAAATGCATATTGTTGGTACGTATTCGTTCCAAATGCAGAATAAGGTACATTCAATTCAGCACCCGCTCTGTTAGTTTCGGCAAATGCATTAGCGCCCAAAGCTGCCAAAGTTACCAATTCATAAGACCACTTGGTTCCACTCTGTTTCCACTGGTAAATATATACAATCGGTTTTGAACCCCCATTGGTATACTCCATGGAAATGATTATATCGTCTTTTGTTCTACCGCCGCCATTTGCCTTACTCGCCAATGGAGTTCCTGTAAAAGTTCCATTATCATTTTGAACAACGGTACCTTGCAATAATTCAAAATCTATATAACTGGTTCCATTAGTAGACTGACGGTCTCCGGAAATAAAGATCCACTGGTTGTTACTAGCGTCACGAGACACATGATACAGGGCATTATCAATATCGTTTTTATCTGGCGCTGAGTTTGTAAACCATTTTAAATCTGACACATAATCGTTAAATTTGCTTCCATTTGTAAAAACATCGTCATTAGAACCATAAGGCTCCTCTGTATCAACACGACCGCTTGTTTGAGCCGTAGCAGGTGCCAAAATATCACCCGCATTATCAAAGACAGAACCACCTGAACCTGAACCTGAAGCTCCGGGATACCAATCGCCCTGATTAGCGGTGAAGGGAGTGGGACTAATTGGCGTATTAGCTCTTAACCCTCCATCAATGGCGAATCCTCCCGATGGTGGGTTTACATCGGCAAACTGCCCATAAATTTGTGAAGAAAAACCCAGGAAACTAATTAAAATCAATGTCACCAAGTTTCTAAAAGAAAGTAGAAATCCATCATATCCTGATTTTGAAATGCTATTACGTGAAGTCTTTTTTGTAAGATTTAAATTCTGAAATCTAGAATTTAAATAAGAAAAATTAGGAATCAGAAAACCTAATGTGACCATACTATCTTTCGTTAAAAAAAAACTATTCACTTTACGGGATAAAAATTCGAAAAAATTCGAAATTGTAAAATTTTTCATGATAATAAAGTTTTAATACCATAAATTATTTAAAAGCAGGAAACTAGTGGACTTGGGAAAGAAAAACTTGCAGAAAAACAAAACATCTTCAATAAATGGATTTATGAAGTAGTCCATCATCAAAAAGAAATTATATTGTAAAGAGCAATAATGGATTCTTTTATCTATCGAGTAGTCATTTTTATAAAACAACTTAAATTTTAAAAAAATATAAATAAACCCCGAAAGTGTACTTTCGGGGTTTAATCTTAATGATCTAATCCTTCTCTATATTTTATAGAATTAGATGGTTATTAATACTACTATTGTGAAGACATTACTTTTTTAGAGCTGCTTCCTCTATCAGTAGTCAGTTTTACAATAAAAACTTGCTCTTGACCTTTATTTATATTTAAGTCAAGTACTACGTTTTTGTTTAAAAAACTATTAGTATCTCTTTTAGAATACACCAAGTTTCCTTGTGTATTAAATACTTCAATTTTAACATCTGATTGATAATCGAAACCGTATTTAATGGTTAATTGATCTTTAAAAGGAACTGGACTAGCAGTAAAACCTGCGATTTCAGTTTGTGTAACTTTAGATGTTAAACTAAGTACTGGACAATTCAATGGCGCAACATTATAACCTACGAATATTCTACATTCATCAAAAGCATTATTAAGTAAATCTTCTAATCCTGCAATTGCTGAAAGAGAAAGACCGTTTGTTGATCCTCCACCTAATGCTTGGTTTGCTAAATCAAACAATCCTTGAACTGTAGGGTTACCTCCTAAGGCAGTAACAACATTGCTAGGAATAGTGTAATATTTATATTCATTATTCACTGTTCCGTCTAGATTACAAGTGCGTTCTTTTGCTATTTCTGATCCACAGCCTCCTTGAGGAACTGCAACAGCTAAAGTTCCTGCTTGCAAGGTAAAGTTACCAAGGTTACTATTGATTCCTATATTAAGACCTAGTGCAATGGTTTGAGCCAATAAAGTATTATTGATTCTACCATTTTTCAAGTAGCTAGAAGGCAAACTATTTATTTCATAGTTACCTGCTGATAAAACATAGCTACCTCCTCCTCCAGGCATTACAGAGATAAGAGCATTTATATCGGTCATATTATTCATAATATAAACAGAATGACCTAGTGTACCAATAGTCATTTTACCTCCATAAGAAGTCAATGCTTTAGCAATTAGCTCTTTTGTTGAGTATGAAATACCTTCGACACATGATTTACCTCCTACATTTCCATAATATCCTTGAGTATACGTACAGATCGCTTTAACACAAATTTGAGTTGTAACCAAAGCATCATCCGTAGCTGTACAACCATTGGCTGGATCAGTAACAGTGAGTGTATAAGTACCATCAGCATCAACTATTGGGCTCGCTGTATCAGCTCCCGAAACAATATGACCTCCATTACTAGCAGTCCACAAGAATGTAGCTCCTATTGTTGTAGAAGATCCTGACAATCCTACAGTGGTGTTGCCGCACAAAATTTGAGCATCAGCACCTGCATTTGCATTTGGTAGCGTATTGTTAACCGTTACAGTAACATCATCCGTAGCTGTACATCCAGATGTAGTATGTGTT
Source organism: Flavobacterium sp. WC2421 (assembly GCF_040822115.1). Taxonomy (NCBI): domain Bacteria; kingdom Pseudomonadati; phylum Bacteroidota; class Flavobacteriia; order Flavobacteriales; family Flavobacteriaceae; genus Flavobacterium; species Flavobacterium sp. WC2421. The sequence continues at coordinate 3,713,502 of NZ_CP162004.1, forward strand.
TTTGTTACGGTATAAGTAGTAGTTACAGAAGGATTCACCATTGGGTTAGCACTTGTAGAAGTAAATCCTACTGGTGAAGATACCCAAGAATAAGTATATCCTGCTGCCGCTACTTCTCCTATTAAACCACCTGATACATTAATCAAACAGTTTTTAGTGAAGTCGGCTCCTGCAACAGCTACAACTGTTGGTTTATTTACCGTTACAGTCACATCATCTGTATCTGTACAACCAGATAAAGTATGTGTTTTTGTTACGGTATAAGTAGTAGTAACTGATGGATTCACAAATGGGTTTGCACTTGTAGAAGTAAATCCTACTGGTGAAGATACCCAAGAATAAGTATATCCTGCTACCGCTACTTCTCCTATTGAACCACCTGATACATTAATCAAACAGTTTTTAGTGAAGTCGGCTCCCGCATTCGCTGTTACATCTGGTTTATTAACCGTTACAGTAACATCATCCGTATCTGTACAACCAGATGTAGTATGTGTTTTTGTTACGGTATAAGTAGTAGTTACAGAAGGATTCACCATTGGGTTAGCACTTGTAGAAGTAAATCCTACTGGTGAAGATACCCAAGAATAAGTATATCCTGCTACCGCTGCTTCTCCTATTGAACCACCTGATACATTGATCAAACAGTTTTTAGTGAAGTCATCTCCTGCAACAGCTACAACTGTTGGTTTATTTACCGTTACAGTCACATCATCTGTATCTGTACAACCAGATAAAGTTTGTGTTTTTGTTACGGTATAAGTAGTAGTAACTGATGGATTCACAAATGGGTTTGCACTTGTAGAAGTAAATCCTACTGGTGAAGATACCCAAGAATAAGTATATCCTGCTACCGCTACTTCTCCTATCGAACCACCTGATACATTAATCAAACAGTTTTTAGTAAAGTCGGCTCCCGCATTCGCTGTTACATCTGGTTTATTAACCGTTACTGTTACATCATCTGTATCTGTACAACCAGATGTAGTATGTGTTTTTGTTACGGTATAAGTAGTAGTTACAGAAGGATTCACCATTGGGTTAGCACTTGTAGAAGTAAATCCTACTGGTGAAGATACCCAAGAATAAGTATATCCTGCTGCCGCTGCTTCTCCTATTAAACCACCTGATACATTAATCAAACAGTTTTTAGTGAAGTCGGCTCCTGCAACAGCTACAACTGTTGGTTTATTTACCGTTACAGTCACATCATCTGTATCTGTACAACCAGATAAAGTATGTGTTTTTGTTACGGTATAAGTAGTAGTAACTGATGGATTCACAAATGGGTTTGCACTTGTAGAAGTAAATCCTACTGGTGAAGATACCCAAGAATAAGTATATCCTGCTACCGCTACTTCTCCTATTGAACCACCTGATACATTAATCAAACAGTTTTTAGTGAAGTCGGCTCCCGCATTCGCTGTTACATCTGGTTTATTAACCGTTACAGTAACATCATCCGTATCTGTACAACCAGATGTAGTATGTGTTTTTGTTACGGTATAAGTAGTAGTTACAGAAGGATTCACCATTGGGTTAGCACTTGTAGAAGTAAATCCTACTGGTGAAGATACCCAAGAATAAGTATATCCTGCTGCCGCTGCTTCTCCTATTGAACCACCTGATACATTGATCAAACAGTTTTTAGTGAAGTCGGCTCCTGCAACAGCTACAACTGTTGGTTTATTTACCGTTACAGTCACATCATCTGTATCTGTACAACCAGATAAAGTTTGTGTTTTTGTTACGGTATAAGTAGTAGTAACTGATGGATTCACAAATGGGTTTGCACTTGTAGAAGTAAATCCTACTGGAGAAGATACCCAAGAATAAGTATATCCTGCTACCGCTACTTCTCCTATTGAACCACCTGATACATTAATCAAACAGTTTTTAGTGAAGTCGGCTCCCGCATTCGCTGTTACATCTGGTTTATTAACCGTTACTGTTACATCATCTGTATCTGTACAACCAGATGTAGTATGTGTTTTTGTTACGGTATAAGTAGTAGTTACAGAAGGATTCACCATTGGGTTAGCACTTGTAGAAGTAAATCCTACTGGTGAAGATACCCAAGAATAAGTATATCCTGCTGCCGCTGCTTCTCCTATTAAACCACCTGATACATTGATCAAACAGTTTTTAGTGAAGTCATCTCCTGCAACAGCTACAACTGTTGGTTTATTTACCGTTACTGTAACATCATCTGTATTTGTACAACCAGATAAAGTATGTGTTTTTGTTACGGTATAAGTAGTAGTAACTGATGGATTCACAAATGGGTTTGCACTTGTAGAAGTAAATCCTACTGGTGAAGATACCCAAGAATAAGTATATCCTGCTACCGCAACCTCGCCTATAGAACCACCTGATACATTAATCAAACAGTTTTTAGTAAAGTCGGCTCCCGCATTCGCTGTTACATCTGGTTTATTAACCGTTACTGTTACATCATCTGTATCTGTACAACCAGATGTAGTATGTGTTTTTGTTACGGTATAAGTAGTAGTTACAGAAGGATTCACCATTGGGTTAGCACTTGTAGAAGTAAATCCTACTGGTGAAGACACCCAAGAATAAGTATATCCTGCTGCCGCTGCTTCTCCTATTGAACCTCCTGATGTATTAATCAGACAGTTTTTAGTGAAGTCATCTCCTGCCACAGCTACAACTGTTGGTTTATTCACTGTTACAATCACTTCATCAGTATCACTACAACTTGTACCTGTTTTAGTTTTAGTAACAGTATATGTAGTGTTTACTAATGGATTTGCGATTGGATTTGCAATATTTGTTACAGATAATCCTTCAGCTGGGCTCCATGAATAGGTAAATCCAGCTTGTGGAGTTTCTCCTATTTCTTTACCATCAGGATTGCTAATACATGTTTTAGTAAAATCAGCTCCAGCAAAAGCTTTTGGAGTAAAATCCAAATCTAATTGAATTGGTCTTCCAGGGAAATCTTTTAATTCAGATTGACTTGAGTTTCCTGAACTTCTAGTTCTAATAAACAAGGTACTTATCGTAAAGCATTCACTACTTGTGGCTTTAAATACCTGAGTCAAATTTATACCACCTTCAGCCCATTGATTTGGTGCATAAGAACCTGTAGCTCCACTTCCATAAACATCAAAAGGTACATCAGTAGTTGAAGTATTATTAGTGCAAAAAATATTTCCTTTAATTCCTGGAACTGAATAGTTAACACCATCAAAAACAACTACGTATTCAAAACCACCGCCTGCTTTTTCAGACCATTTTTGAATTACGACAGTAGCATCACCACCACCCTGAGTAAACTCAATAGTAATTAACAAATCGCCTAAGGTACGACCACCATCTGTTCCCTCAGATATAAAGCTACCACTTCCACCAGTAATTGGTGCTGTATTAATTAAGGGATCGATCACTCCAGGATTGGGTAGTGCTCCAGTTATAGTTAAGCGTTTTTGTAAAAACTCAAAATCGATATAACTACTACCATTAGTTACCTGACGGTCACCCGCAAAAAGGCACCACAAATCTTTAGAATTTCCTGTAATAGGAAAACTAAAGCTTGTACCATTAGTGCTTATTCCTCCATCCATACCATCTTTTCCATAACTAAAATGAGCACCACAATTTTGAATTTCATTTTTGTTCGGTGAAGATCCTGGACCCCAAGTATACGTATTTGGGTTATCATTTATTTTATTGGAACTCGTGAATATCGTTGGATCATTTTGAAACGGATCCTTTAGAAAAAAGGTAACTGGAACAGGATCAATTGTTCCAGGATAAAGAAGACTTCCATCTGCAAGGTTAAGTATCCCATGGTTAGTGCCATCAATAGGATAGTATTCTTGAGGATTGGTACCTGGAATGGGTTTACCACTTAAATAATTTTTTCTATCAAACAAATCTCCAACATTTAAGTAGATGGAACTGGTACCAGTAGGTTCATGAGCCCAACCATCACCGTCAATTCCATCACCTAATAATGGATATTGTACAGGTACAACCCCTTTAATAGACTGTGCATTTGTCGTATATCCCGTCACTAAAATTGCCACTAAAATAAGTGGCATAGCAAACCACTGGCGCCAAAAGTAGGACCAGTAATCCGAAATAAAATCAATAGCTCTTCTCTCCTTAAATTTTAAAAAATTTAATTTAGAAACTGTTTTTTTCGATATAAAGAAACTCATTACTTCATTAGACAAAACATCGAAAAAATTCGAAATTGTATTCTTTTTCATAATAATAGTATTTTTATGCCATACGTTATATTAAGTAGGATATTGAAAGAATGGGGGAATCAAATGTCTAAACATCATCTTCATAGCTGATTATGAAGTGTACCATCATCCAAAGGAGTAATGTAATTCAAACATGAAATACAATCAACCTCTAGCAATATTTGCGTCACTTTTTGCAAATGACTTTTAAAATTATGAGTAACAAATAGGTTCTATCAAATGTTTTCAAACTTGGGGAGAAAACTAGTTAAAAATCAAAATAACTTCAGAATTTATATTCTTGAAGTTTTCCATCATTTAAAGAAATTATTAAACAATAAAACAGCATCCTTTTACAAACCAAATATTTATTAATTAATAAAAATTGAAAACTTAGTTTAAAAAATTGAAAATGAAGACTGATAAAAGCTTCTATGCTTGATATAGAAACTTGCAAAAAAATAAAATCCAAAAAATTGATTCTCAAAGTTTCATTTTCTTTAAAAGCACTTTTGGAAAAAATCGTAATAATGCTTTCTTTGGTGTTTAAAAGCTACTTTAAATTACAACCTATCCCGAATTATTTGTTAATCAAAGTTAAAGGATTAACTAAAAAAAGGGAAGAAAAGGCGGTAAAACAAGACCAAATTCTATTTTTAACGATGAGGAACATTGTTCGTTAAGAAAAGCATTACATCAATAAAATATTAATAAAAAACTACTGGTTAACTTATTGTTTATCAATACATTATGAATAATATTACATAAATTTTGTTAAACATAAATTCGTGTTAAACTTCTAAAAAATAATCTAACATATTCTTATTCACTTGATTTTTATATTGATTTTTCCATAAAAAAATTAGAAAAATTTTTCATAATCTTAAATTAAAAAAAAGCAACACACTTTTTTAAATTTCCAAATAAGTGTTCAAAATTTTAACATAATTATTCATTTGAAAAATGGAGGCAAACAAAAAACAATAAAAAAGACATTTTTACTAAAAAGAGAAATCACTTTACGAACATAAACACATCAATAAACATTCTTGTAAAAATTTGAATCTACAGCTACAAAATAAACTTCATAACACTTTGAAAATCAACAACATAATACAAAATCGTTTTTAATTGATTCTTTTTTAAATAAAAAAGAATTAGTCTAATAATATGTCATTCCATTATTAACAAGTTTATTGTACTAATATCTTCATAAAAAGGATTCATTCAGTTCCCGTATTAATCTGCTTAATACAATTCCAAAAACAGTTTAAATAATTCCTTTTATTTATAGTTATGTTATCCAAATTTGTTTTTTTATAGTTCTAACTTTTCAAAAAAAACTTCCTCTTCTTATGAGGCTCCTTAAAGCACTGTATTTATTTTTTGGCTTATTGATTAGTAAAATAAGTTCCTTCAAAAGCTTCAATTGTTGCAATTGTTTATTTTTTGCATAAAATACAACCAGTATTATTTAGTTGCAAAACAAATTATTCATTGTTTTGAATTTAAAAACACTCCTTTTTTTTAACATAACAAAAAATATGCTTAACTTTAAGTTCCCTTAGTCGTAAATAAAAAACACACAACTAGCTGTACAACAAATACTTAGTAGCTAAAATATTACTTTTTTATTTCTACAGTTTTTCCTCTTATTTTATTAATTGAATTTAGATTACAATTAAAAAAACACTTACGATGAAAATAATACTTACAGGTGCAACGGGAGTTTTGGGTTCACAAATCATGTATGAAATCCTTGAACTATTTATACGAGATTCAATTAATGGAAAACTTTTATTGATTTCTAGAAGCAAAGGAAAAAAGTCTGCATTAGACCGCATCAATAAATTACTTTCCAGTAGTTACACTCCAAAAATATTAAAAGACCAAGGGCTTGAAAAGCTAGATCAATACATCGAAATTATTGATACCGATTTAGATTCGGTACAAGAAAACTTTTCTAGTAAAATTGATGGTGCTTATTTCATCCATTCGGCTGGTTACGTTAATTTATCAACAGACGAAGAACACCGAGAAAAAATATTTGACGAAAACACTAAAATCACCAAAGTCATTTTAAACAATTTTCATCATTCCATAAAAAAATTCATTTATATAGGCACTGCTTTTTCCTCAGGAGAACGTACTGGAATTGTAGAAAATGATTTTCACAATCTTGATTTCATTCCCCAACATCGCAACGCATACGAAAATGCCAAATTTTATTCGGAGAACTTTGTTGCAAAACGATGTAAAGACTTAGGATTGCCTTTTCAAATACTGCGTCCAAGTGTTATTTGTGGACGATTAATGGATGACGAAAACAAATATTTCGTTTCCAAATACATGGTTTTCTATCTCTTGGCTAAATTTTTCTATCTTGCTGCTCAAAGAACAACCGAACAGGAAAATGTACGTTTTATGATCAATGAAAAAACAGGTTTAAATATAATTCCTGTAGATTATGTAGCCAAAATAATTGTTTCCGTTTTCAGGAGAGATGACATTCAACAACTCAATATTGTAAGCCATAAAAGTTTAAATCTGGTCAAAGGGTTAGAATTAATTATGGATGAAATGGGCTATAAAAATTATACTATAATAAAAAATGCTCCCCATTTTGAGTACCAAAATACCACCGAAAAATTATATTACGAAAGTATTGGTAAGCACCTCAAACCCTATTTAGTGACTAGTGCCAAACAATTTAACACTACCTTATTGAATTCTATTCTAGAAATTCCAGTACTCGATGATGAAACATTTACACAACTCATTCGATATGCGAAATTGCACAAATTCAAAGATGTAAATATCTAATTTCGTTTTCTAATAATTACTTTCAAAAGTAAAACAAAATAAAAAAGACCTTCCTCCCGAAGATTCGGAACTGAAAGGTCTTTCTAATTTTTAATCTGTTCCACAAAAAAGGCAGAACTGCGATTCATCTCTTTTATGGAATGCAAAAGTGGTTCTCTGCTTACATATTTCTTCTGTATTGTCCACCCACTTCAAATAAAGCGGCAGTTATTTGTCCTAACGTACATACCTTAGTTGCTTCCATTAAGTGGTCAAATAAGTTTTCATTTTCAATTGCTGCGTCTTGTATGCGGTCCAATTGTTCTTTTACTTGCATTGCATTGGCTTTATGTAAGTTTTCCAAGGTATGAATCTGGAATCGCTTTTCTTCTTCCGTTGCACGAATCACTTCAGCAGGAATCACTGTTGGCGACCCTTTGGAACTTAAAAACGTATTTACTCCTATGATTGGGAATTCCCCAGTATGTTTCAACGTTTCATAATACAAACTTTCTTCTTGAATTTTAGAACGTTGGTACATGGTTTCCATAGCACCAAGAACTCCTCCTCTTTCAGTTATTCTATCAAATTCTTGCAGAACAGCTGCTTCAACAAGATCCGTTAATTCTTCAATGATAAACGAACCTTGAATTGGATTTTCATTTTTGGCTAGACCTAACTCTTTATTAATAATCAATTGGATTGCCATGGCACGACGTACTGATTCTTCTGTAGGTGTTGTAATCGCTTCATCATACGCATTGGTATGCAAAGAATTACAGTTGTCATAAATAGCATATAATGCTTGTAATGTGGTACGGATATCATTGAAATCTATCTCTTGCGCATGTAAAGAACGTCCAGACGTTTGAATATGGTATTTCAACATTTGCGCTCTTTCGTTAGCTCCGTATTTAACTTTCATGGCTTTCGCCCAAATTTTACGTGCCACACGACCAATAACTGCATATTCAGGATCTACTCCGTTCGAAAAGAAGAACGATAAGTTAGGTCCAAAATCATTGATACTCATTCCACGACTCAAATAGTATTCTACATACGTAAATCCATTTGAAAGTGTAAATGCCAATTGTGTTATTGGGTTTGCACCCGCCTCAGCAATATGGTATCCCGATATTGAAACCGAATAAAAATTACGAACATTGTTAGTAATAAAATATTCTTGAACGTCTCCCATTAAACGCAAAGCAAATTCGGTAGAGAAAATACACGTATTCTGCGCTTGATCTTCTTTTAAAATATCAGCCTGAACCGTTCCACGAACTTGTGAAAGTGTTCTAACTTTAATTTCATTATATACGTCTAAAGGCAATACTTGATCTCCTGTTATTCCTAAAAGGAACAAACCTAAACCATTATTCCCTTCGGGTAAATCACCATTGTAAACAGGGCGATTAACTCCTTTTTCTTTATATATTTTGCTAATTTTAGCTTCTACTTCTTTTTCTAAATCATTAGCTTTGATGTACAACTCACATTGTTGATCAATAGCAGCATTCATAAAGAAACCAAGCAGCATAGGCGCTGGTCCATTGATTGTCATACTTACCGAAGTCATAGCATGTACCAAATCAAAACCTGAATACAATTTTTTAGCATCATCTAAACAACAAATAGAAACTCCAGCATTACCAATTTTTCCGTAAATATCAGGACGCAAATGCGGATCATTACCGTACAAAGTCACACTGTCAAAAGCAGTTGATAAACGCTTAGCCGGTAAACCTGCACTTACATAATGAAAACGCTTGTTAGTTCTTTCCGGTCCACCTTCACCTGCAAACATACGTGATGGATCTTCTCCTTCTCTTTTAAAAGGATACAATCCGGAGGTAAAAGGGAATTCTCCTGGTACATTTTCTTGTAAACACCATCTCAATATATCTCCCCAAGCTTCGTACTTAGGCAAGGCAATTTTTGGAATTTGGGAGTGCGATAACGATTCCGAATGTGTTTTTATTTCAATAACCTTATCTCTAACTTTAAACGAGTAGATCGGGTTTTTATATTTGTTTACTTTTTCATCCCAAGTCAAGATTACTTCCCAATTGTAAGGATCTAAATCCATTTTTACTTTATCAAATTGATTCAATAAAAGGTTAAGAAAGATATTATTTTCATCGTGCTCTTTGATTGCACTTGGATAAACCGAAGTATCGTCAAGTCCAGTTTTAGTAATCACTGGAACATTTCCAGAAACCGATTCTATAGTTTTGAAAATACCATACAATTTTTGAGCTACTTTTTGTTGGCTCAAAGCGGTTTCATCATATTTTCTGTTGCTTTCGGCAATTTCAGACAAATAACGGGTTCTGTGAGGTGGAATTACGAAGATCTTCTCACTCATTTCACGCGTTACTTCAAAGGTTGATTTCAAGTCGGAATCCGTTTTCTCTACAATTTTATCCATAATGGATTTGTAAAGCGTATTCATTCCCGGATCATTGAACTGTGAAGCAATAGTTCCAAAAACAGGCATATCATCTGGATTTGCATCCCATAGATTATGATTGCGTTGGTATTGTTTTTTTACATCACGAATAGCATCTAATGCGCCACGTTTATCAAATTTATTCAATGCTACTAAATCAGCAAAATCAAGCATGTCGATTTTTTCTAATTGTGTTGCAGCACCAAATTCTGGTGTCATTACGTATAACGAAACATCAGAATGGTCCATAATCTCGGTATCCGATTGACCAATTCCTGAAGTTTCCAAAATGATGATATCGTATTTTGCCGCTTTGATTACTTGAATCGCATCAGCAACATATTTTGATAAGGCTAGATTGGATTGACGTGTTGCTAGAGAACGCATATACACTCTAGGACTATTAATCGCATTCATACGAATTCGATCTCCAAGAAGCGCTCCTCCTGTTTTACGTTTTGATGGATCAACCGAAATTAAACCAATGGTTTTCTCTGGAAAATCGACTAGAAAACGACGAACTAATTCATCTACTAATGATGATTTTCCAGCTCCACCAGTACCAGTAATTCCTAGAACGGGTGTTTTGCAGTTTTTATTTATTTCATGAATGGCATCCAATGCTGGTTTCGCAATTTCAGGAAAATTCTCTGCCGCCGAAATTATTCTAGCAATAGCTGTTGGATTTTTGGAAGCCAATTGCGCTACTTCATCCGTTAATTTGTCTCCAGTAGGAAAGTCTGATTGTTGAACTAAATCATTAATCATTCCTTGTAATCCCATCGAACGCCCATCATCTGGCGCATAAATTCGGGTGATTCCGTAAGCTTGTAATTCCGCAATTTCAGAAGGCAAAATTACTCCTCCTCCTCCTCCGAAAATTTTAATATGTCCTGCTCCTTTTTCTTTTAGCAAATCATACATGTATTTAAAATACTCATTATGGCCTCCTTGATAGGAAGTCAAAGCAATTGCATTAGCATCTTCTTGAATAGCGGTATTCACCACTTCTTCAACACTACGATCATGCCCTAAATGAATTACCTCTACTCCTGTAGACTGAATAATTCTTCTCATGATATTTATAGCTGCATCATGACCATCAAATAATGAGGCTGCAGTGACAATTCTTACTTTATTCTTAGGAATATACGGTGTTTGTGGATTCATTTTGAGAATATGATAATTTTAAGGGTGCAATTTACAAAAATTTTTAATGATTGTTCTATGTTCCTTTGAGATGTTAATAAAAAAGCAATAATCTTCTAAATTAGCCCCGATGGAAGTGGCATCCCACGCTTTTGGGCGTGGATACAACGGACAGCGGGACAATTGTTCCTAAATATAACATAAAGTTTATGCTTCTATAAAAAATTATGCAACTCTATTTGAATTAAATAGTATTTTTGGTCTAAATAAAATAAAATTATGAAAAAATTAATAGCAATTATAGCCTTGTTTTCTCTTTCTAGTTGTGCTGAATTACAACAAATTGCCAATCAATATCCGACCCTTGGAACTGTGGGAAGTGTTAATATTGCAGGTGGTTTGCGAGAAGCTTTAAACAATGGAATTTCTAAACAAGTTACAAAGCTAACAGCGACTGATGGGTTTTTGAAAAATGAAGCTGTAAAGATCTTATTGCCACAAGAATTGCGAAAAGTTGATTCGGCTTTAAGAAGCGTAGGTCTTAGCTCGCTGGCAGATGAAGGTTTAAAAGTACTGAATCGTGCTGCCGAAGATGCTGTAAAAGAAGCAACTCCTATATTTGTAGATGCCGTAAAAAACATGACTTTTACGGATGCTAAAACTATTTTATTAGGCAATAATACTGCTGCAACTGCTTATTTACAAAGTAGTACTTCGACTGCGTTGTACGGCAAATTTAATCCTGTAATCAAGAATTCATTTAGCAAAGTTGGAGCTGATAAAGTGTGGTCTAACATCATCACTAAATACAACAGTATTCCACTGGTTAACAAAGTAAACCCTGACTTAACGGACTATGTTACGAATCAAGCGATGGATGGTGTTTTTAAAATGATTGCCGTTGAAGAATTAAACATAAGAACGAATATCACTGCAAGAACTTCTCCTTTATTACAATCTGTTTTTGCTATGCAAGACAAAAAATAATTAATACCTATTCTCAAAAATAATTATCCAAAATGCAAAAGATTACCTTACTCATTCATTGCAAAGACCAAAAAGGAATTATTGCCGCAGTAACTAATTTTATACTAAAAGTAGAAGGAAACATTACCTATATCGATCAACATGTTGATGTAGAACAAAATGTTTTTTTCATGCGTTTAGAGAGCCAATTGACCAATCCTGAAATTAGTTTAGCGGCTATAAAAGAAGATTTTGAAAAAACCATTGCCCATGATTTCAATATGGCTTGGGATTTTTATAATAAAGATTTAAAACCAAAAATGGCTTTGTTTGTTTCTAAATACAACCATTGTTTATATGATATTTTAGGTCGCTATAGTGCTGGAGAATTAAACGTTGAAATTCCTTTGATTATTAGCAATCACATGGACTTGAAACCTATTGCGGATCAATTTAATATTCCGTTTTATCATGTTCCTTTTACAAAAGACAATAAAGAAGAAGGAGAGAAAAAACAGATTGAATTATTGAAAGAATTTGAAGTGAATTTTATTGTTTTGGCAAGATACATGCAAATCATCACGCCGAAACTGATATCGCTTTACGAAAATAAAATCATCAACATTCACCATTCCTTTTTGCCCGCTTTTCCAGGTGCAAAACCGTACCATTCGGCATTTAAACGAGGTGTAAAGATTATTGGAGCAACAAGTCATTATGTTACTGAAGAACTAGACGAAGGACCCATTATTGAACAAGACATCTCTCGGGTATCCCATATTAATTCAGTAGATGACTTTATAATGAAAGGTCGAGATTTAGAACGAATTGTTTTGGCAAGAGCCATAAAACTACATGCCGAAAGAAAAGTAATGACCTACAGTAATAAAACAGTCATTTTTCTTTAAAATGATTTTTTTTTATCATGAAAATAGCTCACTTAATGTGGGCTATTTTTATAGAAATACATTCCTAAGATAAAAAGAATTTAATAACGCATTGATATACAGACATAAAGCGTAAAAACTAAAAATCTTAACTTATACACAACAAACTAATAACACAATATTAACAGCTTTACGCTTCCTTATATATGATCTTTGCAGAGTAATAAACTGGTTATTTATTATTTGGTTTTGGTTAGTTAAAGAATTGCCGGCATCTTAGGATGCCGGCATTTTTTATTTAGTTCTATTCATAAAAGAAAGAACCTCTTTATTGAAAACAAGAGGTTGCTCTACATTTACCACATGACCACAATTTTCTATTACTAATAGACTCGAGGATTTATAATGATTTTCAACCACCTTGCGAACGGCTGGTAAAAACATATAGTCTTCCTCTCCCATAACATATAGCGTAGGAATATTCAACTCTACCTGACGAAACCATTTTAGAACGGGATTAATTTCGGCAGTGAGTTTAAACCATTTAATAAATTCTTTTTGGTATAATTTTTTGGCTTCATTTATAAAAAGCAGTCGAGATTGTTTGTGGCTTTTTTTAGGCATAATCACAAAGGCGAAAAACCGATATAAAACCAAATAAGGTAAAACATACTTAAAAGCATTACCCAATTTCATTAAAATCTGTGAACGAAAATTCATTTTCAATATGGCGCCACCAAGAATCATACTTTGTACGCGTTGGGGATACATTTCGGCCAATTGTCTAATTAAGATAGTTCCCATTGAAATACCAATAAAATGCGATTTTTCAATTTTAAGATGATCCAGCACTTCCAAAATATCATTGGCCAAAGCCGAAAAAGTATATTTTTGCTTAAAAGCGGTTTTTAAAGTAGTTTTAGATGCTCCATGACCTCGCAAATCCAATAGCAATACATTATAATGCTTTTGAAAATCCCTAATTTGCTTGAACCAAATAGAAGAACTTCCACCTGCACCGTGTACAAAAGTCACCCATTGCTTTGCCTGTTGACTTTCGATCAAGCTAGCAACATTTTTATTTTCATAAATTGTATAACAAATCACCGTTTTTTGGCAAAAATAGTACATTAATTCTAAATCTCAATCTTAACTAATTTTTAAGTATTTTATAAGAATCAAAAAAACTAAATTTGCAAAAAATTACGATTATGATTGGCTTACTGAAAGAGAAGAATGAAATTGAGAAACTCCAAGAAGAATATAAAAAATTAGCAGACACAAACTTTAAAGTGGACGCTACTATCAAAACTGAAATCCCAAAAGAAGAATTAGTTCTTGAAGAATGTGAATCATAGTTTTTGATGTAACATTTTGAAATAATCAAAGGCTTTTAGCAAGCGGCTACCGTACCACGAAAACATTTCTCCATCTACCAAGACAGTTTGCGCTTTATCCGTATAGTTGCTTATTTCATATCCATCTTCTTTTTTAAACGGATAAGGTTCAGAAGACAGAAAAATAAAATCGGGATCACCATCTTGAACAATTTCTTCTATGGCAACTTCGGGATAACGTCCTTTAGTGTCATATATGTTCTTGAAGTGGTTGAGTTTTAATAATTCGTTTATAAAATTATCCGAACCCGCCACCATATAAGGATTTTTCCAAATAAAATAGGCCGCTTTCTTCACTGGAATGTCCTTTATGAAATTTTTAAAATCGCTCAAGGCAAAAGCCAATTTGTCGTTCCATTTTTGGGCCTCGGTTCTACAATTAAACAGCTGACCAAAATCAGATATCATTTGGAAATTATCTTCAATTGTAATGATATTTGTAACCCAAACAGGGCATATTTCGCTTAATCTTTCAACAATTTCTTGGGTGTTCTCCTCTTTGTTGCAAATGATAATATCTGGTTCTAATAGACGGATTTTTTCATAATGCACTTTCTTAGTTCCTCCTACTTTAGTTTTGGTGGATTTAAAATGATAAGGATGTACACAAAACTTCGTTATCCCAATTATTTTAGCCTCTTGCCCCAAGTCATACAATAATTCAGTTTGCGAAGGCACAAGAGAAATAATTCGTTTTGGCGAAGTTATAAAGGTGTGTGAAGTCCCAAGTTGATCGATGAAAGAAATTTGTTTCAAGTTTTTTTGTTTAAAGGTTTAACCACAAAGTTCGCAAAGGACACAAAGGATTTTTTTAAGTTGCAAAGTTACGGAGACTCAAAGTTACAAAGTTCGTAGGTTTTAACTTGAGGTTTGAATTTCATAATTCGATCAGCGAATTTTAAGTACTAAAAACGTTAAACTTTTTAAAACCATGTAGGTATGAAGAAAAATCAAGACCTCTCTTTATAGACAATCCAAAACTTTAAACTTTAAACCTGAAACTTTAAACTAAATTACCCACAAACTGAGACAACTTGAAACTTTAAACCTGAAACTTTAAACTTACAATAGCCTCCATCTCCTGTTGCATTTTCAAGGCTTCTTCTCTTGCTTTGACGGCAAAATCAGTTCCGTTTGAGGCATAGATAATTGCTCTTGAAGAGTTGATCAATAACCCTATGTTGTCGTTCATTCCGTATTTGCATACTTCTGAAAGGCTTCCACCTTGTGCTCCTACTCCCGGAACTAGCAAGAAACTATCTGGAACAATTTTTCGAACCTCTGTAAAATATTCTGCTTTGGTAGCACCAACCACATACATTAAGTTTTCGCTGTTTTTCCAAGATTTAGAGGTTTCAAGTACTTGCTTGTACAATTCTTGTCCGTTCACAAGTAAAGTCTGAAAATCAAATGCACCTTCATTAGAAGTCAGCGCCAACATGATAGTATGTTTGTTTTCGAAAGCTAAGAAAGGCTCTACCGAATCTTTCCCCATATACGGAGCAACAGTTACACTATCAAAGTTTAAATCTTCAAAAAAAGCTTTGGCATACATCGAAGACGTATTTCCTATATCTCCTCGTTTTGCATCGGCAATCGTAAAAATTTCAGGATAATTGGCATTGATATATTGGATTGTTTTTTGCAAAGCCAACCATCCTTTTATACCGTAAGCTTCAAAAAAAGCAATATTGGGTTTGTAAGCAACACATAAATCATGTGTTGCATCAATAATAGCTTTGTTAAACTCAAAAATAGGATCTTCTAAATCTAAAAGATGTTTTGGAATTTTATTTAAATCGACGTCCAGACCTACTGCGAGGAATGATTTCTTGATTTTGATTTGTTCAATTAGTTCTTGTGTAGTCATTTTTCTTGTAGTTGTGCGACAAAATTACAAACATAGAGTTAATATCGGTTAGAATACTACGATAAAATTCCATTTAATTTACAAAATTAAAATCCGTAGTTCTCAGTTTAATGAAATCTTTACTACCCAACAAATTGACTATTTGTAAGTTCTTTTTTTAATACCATACAAATGAAATGGAACTGTAAAAGCGTAAAACAACTGTTAAAAAAAACACAAAATACAAGAAACTGCTACTAGAGTCTATTTTAATAACCAAAAAAATCTCACAAATAATCCGCTAATAATCAACACACAACTATTATTTTATTGTCGAAAATTTCATAATTTCACGCCTAAAATTTAAAAAAATGATAGTACGAATGGGTATTCAATAAATTTAGTATTAACATTTTTATATCTTTACTAATTAACAAAAATGCTTATGAAAGTACATTTGAAGTTTGACTATGCTCAGTTAACAAAAAAGATTGTCCAAGAAAAACTATCCGAATTAGGATATAAATACAATTATATTGGGTTTGGTGAATTCAATTTTTTAGAAAAAGTACCTACTGCAAAAATAAAAGAAATCACTTCTATTTTCGATGAGTATGGTATAGAAATAGTTGAAAATCAAAAAAGC
This sequence comes from Flavobacterium sp. WC2421, assembly GCF_040822115.1. Lineage (NCBI taxonomy): Bacteria > Pseudomonadati > Bacteroidota > Flavobacteriia > Flavobacteriales > Flavobacteriaceae > Flavobacterium > Flavobacterium sp. WC2421. Next base: position 3,729,870 of record NZ_CP162004.1, read on the forward strand.
ATATTAGTTCAAAAAATTAAAGACACCATCGTTGAAATGGTTCACAATGACGAGCAATTAAATATAAAAAGCTCCGTATACATTGCTGATAAATTAAACATGAGTTACGCCTATTTGTCTAATCTATTTTCAGAAGTCACTTTTACTTCGATTGAAAACTTTATTATAATTCAAAAAATAGAATTAGCAAAACAATTAATGCTTAACACCTCATTGAACATAACTGAAATTTCCATTCAGTTGAACTATTCCAGTGTAGCGCATTTAAGCACACAATTCAAAAATATGACAGGCATGACTCCTTCCGTTTTTCAAAAGTTAATTAACAAACGAAAAGAACAATTAGATAAAAATAACAGCTAAAACAAGACTCTATGACTACTGATTACATAAATATTTGCCTTGCAGACGATGACGAAGACGACAGGTTGTTTTTTACAGACGCTTTTGACGAATTGAAAATAAATACAAAAGTGAGCACTTTTAAAGATGGTGTAGAGTTAATGAATTACTTAAACCATTTTGATGCTGTTTTACCTAACATTTTATTTTTAGACTTAAACATGCCAAAAAAAAATGGTCTCGAATGTTTATTGGAAATAAAAAAAAATAAAACCCTAAATGATATTGTCGTTGCCATCTATTCAACCTCATCATCAGAAGAACATATCGATGAGACTTTTATAAATGGTGCTAATATTTATATTAAAAAGCCAAGTGATTTTGATAGTTTAAAAAAAATACTTTCTGACGTGGTGACCATTAACTGGCAATACCATACCTCTGGTTTAAATAAAGATAATTTCTTAATGAGAATGTAAAATGAAATATATTCAGCTTCATAAATCGCCGCTATTTTTAAAAATAATTTTTATTATCTCAGTAACGATTATATTTTTTATTGGCGCTATTACTTTTAAACACATTACTGTTCTAAAAAAAACATCCAATTGGGTAAGTAATAGTTATGAAGTAAATATTGAACTGGAGCGTTTAATTTCTTACCTAAAAGATGCCGAAACTGGAGAAAGAGGTTATATATTGACTAAAGAGAAAAGTTTTCTTGAACCTTATATTGCATCTAAACATTTAATCAAAAATTCTTTCAAGAAAGTAACCTTATTAACTGTCAACAGTAGGACTCAACAAGCAAATTTAAAAAAATTAATATTCCTCATTAATACCAGACAAAACTACCTTTCCAAAACATTGTATCTTGTTGAGCAGGAAAATTATGATCAGGAAGTTTTTAAAAGTTATTTAGAAATTGGAAAAAAAACAATGGATTCTATACGAGATAAAATAGAAGAAATGATTATTGTTCAAAAAAGACTTTTACAAAACAGGCAATTGGATTATGAGTCCACTATGAGTTATACTCCGCTACTTATTTATCTCACCCTCTTAGTGACGTTAGTTTTAATTACGATTGCATTTATTAAAATGAATCAGGACTTAGTGACCCTTAAAAATACAATTAACACACTTTCAGTTGCCAATGAAGCCAGTAATCTTGCGGAGATTGTGGGAGGTTTTGGAAGTTGGCAATTCAATTTAAATACAGAAACCTTTGCTTTCTCAGATAATGAATATCGCTTATTAGGATGTGAACCTCAATCTTTTAAGGCAAGTCTCGAAGAATTTTACAAATTTGTTCACCCAGACGATTTACAACACGTAATTGACAACGCGAACAACATTCCTATTGAAACAACTTTACCTGCATTTACTTATAGAATTATCAGAAAAGATGGCGAAATAAGATATTTCAGAGCTTTAGGACGAGTTGTAACAGTAGCTTCTGGCGAGAGAACACATATAGGAACTACAAGTGATGTAACTGAGGAAGTGTATGCTAATAACTTTATTGAAGATCGAAATAGAGAATTAGAAAGTAACAATAAAGAACTAACGGCATTCAACTACATTGCGAGTCACGATTTACAAGAACCACTAAGAAAAATTGAAACTTTTCTCTCAAGATTAGTTAGTAAAGATTATAACAATTTATCTAAAGCAGGACAACAATACGTGACCAGCATACAATATTCTGCTAATCGAATGCGTATTCTTATTGAAGACTTATTGCAATTCTCTAGAACTAATAAAACTGAAAAAGCTTTTGAAGACGCTGATTTAAATTCCTTATTAGAAAATGCAAAACAAGAACTAGCTCAAATAATTGAAGATAAAAATGCAAGTATTGAAAATACTGAATTACCTCATTTAAAAGTAATTCCATTTCAAATGCAGCAGTTGTTTATTAATTTAATTGGTAACTCATTAAAATATAGCAAAGAAGACAGCAGTCCAATCATTCAAATTAATTGTTCAACAATCAGTGCTAATAACGAAGAATTATTACCTAACAACAATCTGAACTATTATAAAATCACCATTAATGACAACGGAATCGGATTTGAGCAAGAATATGCTAAAAAGATTTTTATCCTCTTTAATAGACTTCACAACAAAAACGAATATAACGGAACAGGAATTGGTTTGGCTATTTGTAAAAAAATAGTAGAAAACCACAAAGGATTTATATTTGCCAATGGAGTATTGAATCAAGGTGCTACATTTACTATTTTTCTCCCTGAGGCATAAGAGTCAACCATATACTATCTTCTAAACTCAATAAAAGATACTTCAACTCCTGATAAAACGCACAAAAAAAATCTCTTTTTGGCATGTATCAGTCTGCAATAAGTTTTAAATTATATAAGACCACATTTAAATTCTGTAATAAAAATCGAAATTGATGTAACAAACTTTTGCTATCAACTATCGATCTTTGTATATATAAAACAAATCTTTAAATAAGATGCTGAATTAGAACATTTATAAAAGAATATGGGTTGCTTTATTAATGACGGGAATAACCAAATTAATGCAAGCAGCTAATACACTTTAATTATTAATTATATATAAAAACATCATGCAAAATTTATTATACATTGTAGCAGTAGTATTAGTAATACTATGGGCATTAGGATTCTTCGTTTATAGTTTAGGAAGTATTATTCACATATTATTAGTAATAGCTGTTATTGCAATTTTACTAAGAGTGATAAGAGGGTAATTAGATAAAACAAATGAAAAACAACAATTTAACAATAGGAATACTTGGAGGTTTCGTATTAGGATCTTATTTAGGAATTCTATTCACCCAAGAAAAAAGAGAAATTGCTAAAAATAAAATAGTTGACAACACCAACAATTTAAAAAAAATGGTAAAACACTCAACTAATATATTGAATGATACAATTTCTGAAAAAATAAATAGCCTAAAAAATCAATCACAACAATTGAAAGAAAACGCTATAGTACTTATAGAACAAGAAAAAACAAAATTAGAAAATATAAAAGACATTAATAAATCAGTCTTTTTATAATAGCAAGCGAATTAAATGTACAGTAAAAAACCGTACTATTTTAAAAAGCACATTCAATCTAAACATAAGAGTATTCAATAGCTTGCTACACTACTAATTCTATGTTTAATACGATGATCAATTGTATGAAAAATGTCCTTTTTAATGATTTTCAAGCAGTCAAAATAAAGGTGCTAAAAAACGGTTTAGTACATATCTATTTTAGACTTATATATGTAATAAAACCATAATAATACCAGAATGAAAAATTCAATACCACTATTAGGATTTTTTTTAATAGCAATTAGTTTGGCATCTTGCAAAACCCAAGAAGAAAAAAAAGCAGAACAAGTTACTAATAATTATGTTCGTTTTGTAGATTCGATCAGTCATAAAAATACTGATGATATACTAGCAAATTGGGATTCTATTAATACGTCTTTCGAAAATAAAACAGCTGAAATAAATACTGAAATTGACAAATTAGAGGACAATCATGATTTTGATGCCAAAATCGATTCGGCTATCGCCAAATATGAAGTTTTAAAAAAATCAGTCCTTCTACTAAAAGAAAACAAGTAAATATTCAAGAACTAAAACTAAAAAAAATGCCACACTAATTAGTAGTATGGCATTTTTATGTATTCAATATTTTTATTCTGTTTTCTTAAAAAACCTCACTGGCTTCTTTCAGTTTCTCCATGTTGTTCACTAATGCTAGTTCGTCAACAATTTTTTGAATATCACCATTCATAATGTTTCCTAGGTCATACAGGGTTAAACCAACTCTATGGTCCGTTACACGGCCTTGTGCGTAATTGTAAGTACGAATTTTAGCAGAACGGTCACCTGAACTAACTTGAGACGTACGTGTAGTAGCATCTTCAGCTTGTTTTTTGGCTAATTCTTGTTCGTATAAACGAGAACGCAATACGCCAAAGGCTTTATCCTTATTCTTGTGTTGTGATTTTTGATCTTGACATTGTGCTACCAATCCAGTTGGAATATGCGTCAAACGCACTGCCGATTTGGTTGTATTTACTGATTGTCCACCAGGTCCTGACGAACAAAAGAAATCCACACGTACATCATTCATATCAATTTGCACATCAAATTCCTCTGCTTCTGGCAATACCATAACAGTCGCTGCTGAGGTGTGCACACGTCCTTGCGTTTCCGTTTGTGGTACACGTTGCACACGGTGAACACCCGCTTCAAACTTCAATGTTCCATAAACATCCTCACCAGTAACTTCAAAGATTACCTCTTTAAATCCACCCGAAGTTCCTTCATTCATATCCACAACTGACGTTCTCCATCCGCGGCCTTCACAGTATTTAGTGTACATACGGAATAAATCCCCTGCAAAAATACTCGCTTCATCCCCACCCGTTCCGGCACGAATCTCCACCATCACATTCTTCGCATCTTCAGGATCTTTAGGAATCAACATAAATTTAATTTCTTCCTCTAGTTCTGGTAATCTTTCCTTTGCTTCGTCCAGTTGCATCTTGGCCATTTCGGTCATATCTGCATCACTACCGTCAGCAATTATTTCATTTGCTTCATCAATATTAGCCATAAGTAGCACGTATTCGTCTCTCTTTTCAGCCAATGCTTTCAAGCTTTTATACTCTTGATTCAATTGCACATAACGTTTCTGATCAGAAATAACATCCGGCTGGATAATCAAATCCGATATCTCATCGAAACGTTGTTTTACTATTTGAAGTCTATCTAACATAATCTTAGTCCTTTATTTGGAGTGCAAAAATACGAAATTTTTGTTTAAAGTGTAATGTTTAAAGTTCCAAGTTTTTTCTGGAGCTATTTCCTGCTATCCGCTGTATTCCCGATAATAAAAACTAAGGCTAAAAAAAGCCTAGTTTTTCTAAATCGGGAGATGCCGCTACTATCAGGGCTAGCGCATTTGTTATAGAAAGATTAATACAATTCCACAAACAAAGTCATTGCGAGGAACGAAGCAATCTCACGATCAAAAGCAAATCCAATAAATTATCTACGCGGATAAACTGGATGAGATCCCTCATTCTTCGGAATGACAAGAATATAGCAAAGGTCTTAATATAAAAAACCAACGATTCAAGCAATACTTATTTCGTATTCTTAAACCGTTGGTTTTAGTGTATTAGCTAAGTTAGAAAAGACAATAATTCATTCCTCGCTTGCAGATTATTTATCAACGCAATCGACACTTGTTAATTTATATTTTACATTATCATAATCGATAGGTTGCCCTTTAACAAAATAAGACTTTCCAAAATAGTATTCTATTTTTCCATTTCCTAAAATTAGGCTATCTCCCCTTTTTAGAAATGCCATTGGGTTACTAAATATTTTTACTTTGTCCGCTCCCTGATAAAAAGAATAGTCTACTAATAGCGTATCTCCATGGAATGATCCCGTGATTTTTCCAATCTTTTTTGGCTTAGCATAAAGACTCATTATCATATCCCCAGTTATTTTATTGTCTTTTGAAGTAATCATTTTCATTTCGATAGTATCACTTTCATACAACGCTTTATAGCAAGCTACGTTGGCAGAATTTTCAGCCTGTACTTCAGTAGCTTTAGTATCTTTTTGACTTTGCTCTTTTTTACAGCTTTGGAGTCCAAAGCATGATAATAGCAATAAAAATAGACCTAGATTTTTCATAATAGTAAACAGTTTAGTTTATAAATTGGTGAATATTTACTACTAATTTACGAATAAATAGCGTGATTTAACGCCTATTTTCAGTTTAATATTAGGACTGTCCGCAAATCGAACCAAACGTTCTTTATTTGGCTACTTTGAAACAAGTGAAAATATTTATTTAAAGCACTTTGTAGCATTTACAAAACGTTTTTTTATACTTTTATAAAACTAAAAGCTACTTCAAAATTTAAAACTACATCAACAATGAATCTCAAAGTCGACGACTTTATTAGTAATGCTAAAAAATGGCAGCCCGAAATGGAGCAATTACGACAATTGTTACTCGATTGTGGTCTGACCGAAGAGTTCAAGTGGCGCACGCCTTGTTATAGTTTTCAAGGGAACAACGTAGTTTTAATAGCCAGTTTTAAATCATTTTGTGCGCTTAGTTTCCTCAAAGGTTCGTTGCTACAAGATACCAACGGAATGTTAGTACAACCGGGAGAAAACAGCCAAGCAGTCCGTTTTTTTAAATTTACTAATGTATCTGAAATTGAGGAACTAAAACCTATCCTGAAAAACTACATTTATGAAGCGATTGAGGTCGAAAAAGCGGGTTTAAAAGTAGCTTTCAAAAGTAATAAAGAATTAGAGTTAGTAGATGAACTGAAAGCTATTTTAGATAAAAACCTAGCTTTAAAAGCAGCTTTTGAATCCTTAACTCCAGGACGACAACGGGCATATAACTTGTTTTTTGAAGCTGCGAAACAATCCAAAACTAGGGAAACCAGAATAGAAAAATACATTCCCCGCATTCTTGACGGTAAAGGAATCAATGATTGTGTTTGCGGTTTATCTAAAAAAATGCCCAGTTGCGACGGTTCACACAAATCCATTTGTGGAGAAAAATAAACGACACCCTTCAACCTCCTATTGCATTAGTTATTATTGAAAATAAAACGTTCTCACTAGCCCTGATGGAAGCGGCATCTCCCGATTTAGAAAAACAAGGCTTTTTTAGCCGTAGTTTTTATTATTGGGAATACAGCGGACAGCAGGACCATTCGTTTTTATAAATCCTATTTATTCTGCTCCTAAAAAACCTGGCAATTTACTACCCGTTCATAACTCCCGACGATTTTTTTTTAATACCAATTTCTAAATTCCTAATTTGCGCCATCAAAATCAGTAGAAGAAAATGAAGGTCTGTATTGCCGAAAAACCAAGTGTAGCACGTGAAATCGCATCCGTTTTAGGAGCCAATACCAAGCATGATGGCTATTATGAAGGCAATGGTTATGCGGTAACCTATACTTTTGGTCATTTATGTACCTTGAAAGAACCTAACGATTACAAATCCTATTGGAAAAGTTGGGACTTGAACAACTTGCCCATGCTTCCTGAAAAATTTGAGACTAAAGTAGTTTCTAATTCAGGAATTCAAAAGCAATTTAAAATTATAAAAGGATTATTTGACAAGGCCACTTTAGTCATCAACTGCGGGGATGCGGGACAAGAAGGAGAACTGATCCAGCGCTGGGTGATGAATGAAGCCAATTACAAAGGCGAAGTGCAACGCTTGTGGATTTCGTCCCTAACCACCGAAGCTATTAAAGAAGGTTTTGAGAATTTAAAACCATCGGCCAACTACGATAATTTATACTATGCCGGTTTTTCAAGAGCCATAGGTGACTGGTTACTGGGTATGAATGCCACCCGTTTGTACACCGTAAAACATGGCGGTTACAAGCAAGTATTGTCTATAGGACGCGTACAAACGCCTACATTAGCGATGGTAGTCGATCGCTGGAAGGAAATAGAAAATTTTAAGCCACAACCCTATTGGGAATTGCAAACCTTATATAGAGAAACACTTTTCAGCTATGAAGAAGGTCGTTTTTTGAAAAAGGAAGACGGAGAAATTTTGGCCAATAAAGTCAAAGAAAGTGAATTCGAAATTGTTTCTGTAGAAAAAAAGAACGGAAATGAGTTTGCACCTAAGTTATTTGATTTAACTGGATTACAAGTATATTGCAATACAAAATTTGGTTTTACAGCTGATGAAACGCTTAAAATAGTACAGACTTTGTATGAACAAAAAGTAGTCACCTACCCCAGAGTAGACACCACTTTTTTACCAAACGACGTCTATCCAAAAGTACCCGGAATTCTACAAAAGCTGACTAATTATGCTGCATTAACGCAACCGCTTTTAGAAAAAAAGATTAAAAAATCATCTAAGGTTTTCAACGATAAAAAAGTAACAGATCACCATGCGATTATTCCTACGGGAATTCAATCGAACTTGCAATACAATCAGCAGCAAGTCTATGATATTATTACAAAGCGTTTTATAGCTGTATTTTATGATGATTGCTTGGTAGCTAATACCTCAGTGATTGGGAAAGCAGCCGATGTACTGTTCAAAACTACTGGAAAAGAAATCTTAAAAAAAGGATTTCGAGTTGTTTTTGAAGATCCAAATGCCAAAGAAAAAGAAGCCGATTTATTACCCAGTTTTACTGTGGGTGAGAAAGGACCTCATCAACCTTCCTTTTTAGAAAAGGAAACCAAACCACCCAATCAGTTTACGGAAGCTACGTTATTGCGTGCTATGGAAACTGCAGGTAAACAAGTTGATGATGAAGATTTACGGGAATTGATGAAGGAAAATGGCATCGGACGACCGTCAACACGAGCCAATATTATTGAAACCTTGTTCAAACGCCAGTACATTGTAAGAAATAAAAAACAAGTATTGCCAACCCCAACAGGAATTCAATTGATAGACACGATTCAAAATGAATTAGTAAAATCAGCGGAACTGACGGGATCTTGGGAAAAGCAATTGAAAGATATCGAAAAAGGAACTTTTACCGCTGGTGCTTTCATCAATAATATGAAACGCATGGTCGAGGCCTTAGTCTATGAAGTACGCAGTGAAACCAAACGTGCTAATATTTCGCATGTGGGTAATATTCAAAAAGAAGTAGCTAAAGTAGAAAAAAAGAAAGCGGCTGGAATCATGGCAGAAGCCTGTCCTAAATGTAAAAAAGGTACAATTATAGCAGGAAAGTCGGCTTATGGTTGTACCGATTATAAAGCGGGTTGCACTTTTTTATTGCCTTTTACTTTTATGGAGAAAAAAATATCCGAGAATCAATACCTGCGATTGCTACAAAAAGGATCCACTGTAAACTTGAAAGATTTTAAAACGGATACAGGTACTGTAGAAGGATTACTGCGATTTGATGAAAACTTCAATTTAAAATTAGAACCCAAAAAAACGGCTGCTCCTGCTCCTGCAAAGAATACAACTGCTGACATGCTGGCTTGTCCCAAATGCCAAAAAGGAACCGTTATAAAAGGAAATACAGCTTATGGGTGCAGCAATTACAAACTGGGCTGTGATTTCAAAGTCCCTTTTGATGTGGTTCGAACAAAACTAAAAGATCAAAAACCGACCAAAGAATTGGTTCATACTATTTTGAAAGAAAGCATTTAAGATACTTTTTTTTAGGAGCTTCTTCCAGCTATCCGCTATATTCCCGATCATAAAAACTACGGCTGAAAAAGCCTTGTTTTTCAAAATCGGGAGATGCCGCTTTTATCTGGGCTAGTTGTGTATATTTTTCCTAATTTTGTATCCGTTCAACAAACAATAATTCGAAATCAAGATGTTTAAAAAAATAACTTTACTACTGCTGATCGTAACATTGCTATCCTGCAAGAAATCAGATTCATCTGATAAGAATGAAAAAGACAAGATAAAAACTGCCCATTGGTTACTGGGAACTTGGGAAAACAAAACTGCCGAAGGAAATTTATCAGAGACTTGGGAAAAAGTAAATGACAGTACATATGAAGGGCAATCGTATTTCATAAAAGGAAAAGACACGATTCACTTTGAAACCATTCAATTGCAACAAAAAGGAGAAGAATTAACTTATAATGCTAACGTACAAGGGCAAAATGAAGACAAACCGGTTCCTTTTAAACTAACTAAAACCACCGAAAAAGAATTGGTTTTTGAAAATCCAAAACACGATTACCCTCAAAAAATAAGCTACAAAAGCGTTTCAAAAGACAGTTTAATAGCGGAGATTTCAGGTATGCAATCAGGCAAACCAAGCTCCGAAAAATATGTGATGACGAAATCTAAATAGTACCGATTTAAGAAAAAATACAATTATGCTTCTTCGGTTGCAATTTTATTGACCATAAAAATCATAATGATTCCCAAAAGAGCCATTATTAAAAAGGCCCATTTCATACTCGAAATTTGAGAAATGAATCCAACCATTGGTGGCACAATCAAAAAACCAAGATATCCAATAGTTGAAATAGACGTTAGTGCGCTACCATTGCTCAAACTTTTTGATTTTCCAGCGATACTGAACACTAATGGGACAACACACGACACCCCAATTCCTATTAAAAAATAACCAATTATGGTTGTCGAAATAAAAGGAAAAAGAAAACAAATCAAAAAACCAGAGCTAATAAAAATACCGCTATAAAATAAAATTGGTTTTATACCATATTTAAATACGGCATAATCTCCCAAGAGACGCCCTAATGTCACCGCAGTCATAAAAAAAACAAAAGCTGCTGTGGTCCATTTTGGTGATGCATGTAATATGTTTTGAAAATAAATTCCGCTCCAATCATACATGGTATTTTCACAGGCCATCGACACAAAACAAATTATAGCAAACTTGATCAGGTTTTTGTCGGGCATCAAAAAGAATTTTTTCTTCTCCTTCACCGGTTCGGTATGAATTGTTTGTGGATAAACCCATGCTGTAACTGCCATCATTGCAACACTTACTCCCAGCAAATGAAAGGAAGGCGCAATTTTTTGAGTAACCATTACATAACCTAAACCTGCTCCTATAAATCCTGCCAAACTCCAGACGGCATGAAAAGTAGTCATTATTGATTTTGGATACAGTTTTTGAACTTCAAGTGCCTGTGCATTCATTGATAAATTCAAAATATTTCTAGAAGAGCCAAAAATCAAGAGGATTATAACCAATTGCCAAACAAAAACAGCAAAACCAGGTAAGGCCAATACGATATTAAACAATATGGCACCTAATAACATACAATACCGACTGCTATATTTATTCAATAACCTTCCAGTAAATGGCATAGTTAACATCAATCCTACTGGAAATGCAAATAAAACGGCTCCAAATTGCGCTTCACTTAAATGCAATTGCGCTTTAATAGCAGGAATTCGAGATGCCCAAGAAGAATATCCAAATCCCGAGATGAAAAAAAATACGGTGTTGGCAATTCTATATCCTTTAGGAGAATGCTGTATTTTTTTTAAATAGGATTGTATCATTTATTTTGAATGGTTTCAAAAATTATTGCTCTTTTTAAAAAATGATAGGCACTAATTCGAAGCTGTAAATTTAAGTATTTTCAAAACTAAATTTCTATGCTCCTTCCACTTTCTCCTAAAATTTAAAAAGTCAGTTTAAATACTACTATTTCATGTATCCAGTTCAGACAATTATTCTTGGATGAAGATTCATAAAAAAACGACCATTTTACATAATACATTATAAACAACAACCTTTCATATAAAAAACAGTGTTATTTAGGATTCATAAAATGCTGTAAAACAATTGTGTAAAAACTTTATTTTTATTTAATCTAAATAACTATTGTTAAATAAAAATTAAAATATAGATTTGCATTATTCTTATTCATTATAAATAAAAATAAATCTATAACTTTAATTATTTTTTAATATGCACTATTTTAATAAAAAAACACCCACTTTCTTATTACTCCTTTGTCTGTCACTAATTTCATTAAATACAGCTTTTGGTCAGCAGCAAAAAACAGCAATAAAAGGAACTGTTTATACCAGCGGTAATAAAGCGGCTGAAGGAGTATCCATTACCTTGAAAGGAAAAAACAAAACTACCATTACAGATAATGACGGTGTCTTTATTCTAAAAAATTTAAACGAAGGGGAATACACCTTAGTTGTAAGTTTAATTGGAAACAATGATATTGAAAAACGAGTTGCAGTAAAAAATAACGAAACAACCACTGTTGACATTACGCTTTCTCTATCAAACAATGAACTGAACCAAGTAGTAATTCTAAGTAATAAAAGTGCTTTTAAAACCAATAGAATTTCTTCCTCGTTGCGTTTACAGTCTCCCATCATTGAAATTCCTCAAAACATACAGGTAATCACTGGAAAACTAATTAATGACCAACAAATATTTGACATGTTAGAAGGGGTTACTCGTAACGTAAGTGGTGCTACCAGAGTAGAGCATTGGGATAATTATGCTAATATAACGATGAGAGGAAGTCAAGTAGCTGCTTTTAGAAACGGTATGAATATGAGTTCCACTTGGGGACCATTAACTGAGGATATGAGTATGGTAGAACGTATTGAATTTGTAAAAGGGCCTGCCGGATTTATGCTGGCTAATGGAAATCCAAGTGGTTTTTATAATGTAGTTACTAAAAAACCCAGCGGCCGTACAAAAGGAGAAGCGAGTTTGACTTTAGGAAGTTTTGACATGTACAGAGGGACATTAGATTTTGACGGAAAATTAACCAAAAATGGAAAATTATTGTACCGTATCAATGTAATGGGAGAAAAGAAAAACAGTTACCGTGATTTTGACTTCAATGATCGTTATTCCTTTGCCCCTGTTCTTAAATATTTGGTTTCAGATAAAACAGCAATTACACTTGAATACACCCAACAATTCTCTAAAGTAAATGCGATAGGAGCTAATTATTTGTTTTCACACAGAGGATATGCTGACTTACCCAAAAGTTTCTCCACATCCGAAGCCAATTTAGATCCTACAAAAATGACAGAAAGAAATATTCTTGCTATTGTAGAACATAAAATCAATTACAATTGGAAATTCACAGCACAAACGTCTTACCTAAATTACCAGCAAGAAGGGATGTCATTGTGGCCAACTGGTTTTGATACTACTAATGATGCAATTCTTAAACGTGGTGCTGGTATTTGGGATGTTTTAGGTAAAGTATATGTAGGTCAAGCATTTTTAAATGGTGAAGTTCAAACTGGAGCTATCTCACACAAAATACTATCAGGCATCGATATGAGCGATAAAACATTCTATCATGACTTTGCACAATCTGTTGCTTTACCCGATTTAGACATTTACAATCCTGTACACGGAACACTAGCTGCCTCGCCTACTTTTGACAGAAGCAAAAGCCTAGAAGAAAGAGGTGTTAAATACCAAAATAACTACAAAGCTTTTTATGTGCAAGACGAATTGGGGTTTTTAGACAACAAACTGCGATTGACATTAGCAGGAAGATATACTGTACTTAAAGCATATAATGCTTATTCTGGCAACGCTAAAAACAACAAATTTACGCCAAGAGTGGGATTAAGCTATTCAATTGATAAAAATACATCAGCCTATTTTGTAAACGATCAATCTTTTAATGAAAACTATGGTACAGACTGGCAAGGAAAATCTTTTAATCCTGAAACAGGTGGAAATATTGAATTTGGCTTAAAAAGAGACTGGTTGAACGGAAAATGGAATTCTGTCGTTTCAGTTTACCAAATCACAAAAAATAATGTACTTACAGCTGACCCAGAACACGCTTCAGGAGGGATGCAGTATAGCAGAGAAAGTGGACAACAAAAAGTAAAAGGATTTGAAGTTGACATTAGAGGTGAAATCGTAAAAAACTTAGACCTTATAGTTAACTATGCCTTTACTGAAGGAAAAACTACTAAAGATACTGATGAATCTATAATAGGAAACCAAATAGCAGGAACTACCAGACACATTCAAAATACTTGGTTGAATTACAAAGTAGACAGAGGTACTTTGAATGGAGTTGGTTTTTCACTAGGTTATCAATACCAGATAAAAAGAGCTCCATGGTATATCTCACCAGATAACACTGCTAGTTTACCTGATTATTTCCGATTAGATGGAGGAGTTTCTTACCAAAAAAACAAAGTATCTATCAATCTAGTTGTCAATAATATCTTAAATAAATACTTGTATTCTGGAGGCTATTATAGCTATAGTGATATGTATTACTGGCAAGCGGAAGCGGGTACTAATTTTCGCTTATCAGTTGGATATAAATTTTAAAGTTAGTTCGTTTTGTTTCAGTTTTGTTTAATTAAGCTCCTCATTTCGGTGAGGAGTTTTATTCTTATCTAATGAAAAATAATAATTTAAAAAAAGGAATAGGGAAAATACACTTATGGTTGGGTTTATCTTCGGGCATAATTGTATTTATCATTGCTATTACAGGTTGTTTGTATGCTTTTCAAGAAGAAATTCAAAACCTGACTGAGGAATATCGTTTTGTCCCAGAACAACAATCTCCTTTTTTGCCTCCATCTCAATTACTCAAAATTGCCCAGAAGCAACTACCTACCAAAACGATTCACGCTTTAAAATACAATAGAAAAACAGATGCTGCAGAAGCCATTTTTTTTCATTATGAGCCTACTTATTATTACACCACGTACTTAAACCCCTATTCTGGAAAAGTATTGAAAACAGTCGATAATGAAACTGGTTTTTTTCATTTCATTTTAGACGGACACTACTACTTATGGCTACCAGATCAAATTGGGCAAGTTGTAGTTGCCTCAGCTACTTTACTATTCCTAATTCTCATCATTTCAGGATTTATATTATGGTACCCTAAAAACAAAAATGCAGCCAAACAGCGTTTCACTTTCAAGTGGAAAAAAGGGATGAAATGGAAACGAAAAAATTACGATTTACATAACATTACTGGATTTTATGTTTTGCTGATTGCCTTCATTTTTGCGGTAACAGGATTAATATGGGGATTTCAATGGTTTGCTTTTTCTTATTATAAAGTTTTAGGGGGCGAAAAATCCTTAGTTTATGTCGAGCCAATTTCTAAAATAGAAAAAGGACCAAAAAATGCTCCAGCTTCACCTCTAGATATTATCTGGGAAAAAATGAAAATAGAACATCCCAAAGCCGAATCTATAGAATTACATCCTCCAGAAAATGATAATTCCTCTATAGCAGTAAATATAAATAGTGATAAAGAAACCTACAGTAAAATAGACTACCGCTATTTTGATCAATACTCCTTAAAAGAAATTAAGGTCAACCACATTTGGGGAAGAAAAAAGGATGCTAAACTTGCAGATACCCTAACGAAAATGAATTATGACATTCATACTGGTGGCATCTTTGGCCTAGCCGGAAAAGTATTTGCTTTTCTAATTAGCTTATTAATAGCCAGCTTACCCGTTACAGGAACTTTAATTTGGTGGGGGAAAAATAAGAAACAAAAAAACTAAAATTACGTAATTATACATTTTTGTCATCCAATAAAAATAGTAGATGACTAACAATCAAATTCTTAAAAAAAAATTAAAATAATTATTGATATTTAATCTAAATAAGCTTTGTCAATTCAAAATCAGATTATATATTTGCACCGTTATTTTTAATAAATCTAAATAAAATGAAAGCTCAACTTAGAATCATAGCATTATTATTATTTGCAACTCTTTTTGTAAACGCACAAGAAAAAGGAATTATACAAGGAAAAATAGTTTCTGCTGATGGATATCCTTTGAAAGAAATTGTAATTAAATTAGCAAAAGGAGCTTATACAAGTGAAACAAATAATGATGGAACCTTTAGATTTGATAATTTCCCCGTAGGTATTCATACCTTAACAATTGAGGGAGAAGGATTAAAAAAACAATCCAAAGAAATTAAAGTATCCCCAAATACAGTGACCTACGTAGAGTTCAAATTAAATGAAAACATTGAATCCTTACAAGAAATTGTAATTGTATTTAAAGGAAGTACCAATAAGAAAAAAGAAAATGTACTTTCTGGACTATCGTTAAAACCATTAGATATCCCTCAAAGTATTCAGATAATTGGTAATGAAATCATCACACAACAACAAGCCATCCGATTAAGTGATGTTATAAAAAATGTAAATGGTGCCTATGTAGGCTCCGCTCGTGGTGGTGCTCAAGAATCCATCTGGTCTAGAGGATATGATATGACGGCAAACAATATGTTTAAAAATGGGTTCCGTTTTAGTGGCGGATCTGTTCCCGAAGTATCATCTTTAGAAAAAGTAGAGATTTTAAAAGGAAGTGCCGCTCTTTTATTTGGAAATGTAGCTCCAGGAGGAATTATGAACATGGTGACTAAAAAACCTTCATTCGAAAAAGGAGGAGAAATAAGCATGCAAGCAGGTAGTTTTGCTTTCTATAAACCCTCTATTGATATTTACGGTCCTTTAAACAGCTATATTGCATACCGATTTACAGGATCTTATGAAAACTCTGAAAGTTTTAGAGATGTGGTAAAAAAAGAACGCTATTATATTAATCCTTCGTTCCTTTTCAAAGTTAGTGATAAAACGGAGATTGTATTACAAGGTGATTACCTACATGATAATTGGACACCCGATTTTGGTACAGGAATCATAGGAAAAGAAATTGCCGATGTACCTCGTAGTACTTATTTAGGAGCGACATGGTCTAATGGACAAACAAGACAATCTAGTGTATCTGGATTAGTAAAGCATGAGTTTAACAAAGATTGGAAATTAAATTTCAATACCTCTTTTCAAGATTACAACAGAATTTCAAAAGGGACAGAGCGTATTCAACCAGCCGATAATGGAGATTGGAGCAGACCACTGGGACAAAACAAAAACCTGGAACAAAATATTGGTCAACAAATTAATCTACAAGGTTGTTTTACTACTGGAAGTGTAAAACACCAATTGTTTACAGGAGTTGATTTTGAAAACTCATTTGCACAAGCGTATCGATTTAGCTTCTCCCCCTCTACTTACGGATCTGGAAATATTTTTGATTTCGAAAATTTTGATCAAGGTGGTGCTATTCCAGAAGGAGATATTACTAGAATCGTAAAAACAAACACGAATAGTTTTGGAGTATATGCACAAGATTTGATTTCGATTACAGATAAATTTAAAGTATTAGCAGGATTACGTTGGTCATGGCAAGAATCACAAGCAACCACTCATGATTATACTACAACACCTATCACTATCACAGAAGATCAAATAAGAAATGATCAAGCCTTTACTCCTAAGTTAGGATTGGTATTTCAACCAACCAAAGACCTGTCATTGTTTGCGAGCTATTCGAATTCATTCACACCAAATTCAGGAACTACAGTTGATGGAAAAGTAATAAAACCCTCTTTGATTGATCAATATGAGGCGGGAATTAAAAAAGATTTCTGGAAAGGTTTATTGAGCGCTAATGTTACTGTCTATCAAATTACCAATAGCAATTTAGCGCAAACGGCTGAATTCAAAGCCGATGGTACTTTTAATACAGATACTTCAATAAAAGTATTAAGCGGGGAAACAACTAGTAAGGGAATCGAAATTGATATTACTGCAAGACCAACTGATGGATTAAATATCAATGCAGGTTACAGCTACAATGATATGCGATACACTAAAACATCAGGCCTTAACGGAAGTTTTATTGAAGGGGATCGTTTAGCAAGAACACCTGCTAATACTGCCAACTTGAGCTTCTTCTATACGTTACAATCAGGATTGTTAAAAGGAGTTTCTATAGGAGCAATTGGAAACTATATAGGAAAACGTGTGGGTGGATGGAACAACCAAATTCTTATTGATGCCAATACACAAGAACAAACTATAAGAGACAGACAAATCCCTCTTGGTGATTACACAACAGTAGATGTATCTGCAGGTTACGAATGGGGTAAATTTTCAATCCTTTGTAAATTATCAAATGTTGCTAATGTATTGGCTTATACAGTACATGAAAATTATAGTGTAAATCCCATTGGACCTCGTCAAGTAATGACTTCATTAAAATATAAATTTTAAACAATCCCTTTTATCTCTTTTTACTTTTAAAAAGAACTAGAACTATGAAAAAAATCAATTTCAGAAATTTACACCGCGACTTAGGTTATTTCTACATCGGGTTAATTGTTTCCTTTGCTTTATCAGGACTTATGATGAATCACAGAGAATCTTGGCATCCTGAAAAATATACTACCCAAACAAAAGCAATTGAAGTTCCACTTCCAGAAGAAAGTGGGTTAAACGAAGATTTTGCTAAGGACTTAGGTAAAAAATTAGGAATTGAAGACAAAATGAGACGTCAAATGGTTCGAAAAGGAACTTATAAAATTTCATTTGAAAGTCATGATGTCGAAATAGACATGAAAACAGGAAAAGGGGAAATTGTTTCTTTCTTTAAAACCCCCATAATAAGTCAATCAATGACATTGCACAAGAATACGTCCAATTTTTGGATTTATTATTCCGATATTTTTGCGATAAGCCTAATTATTATTGCCTTAACTGGAACTATAATGATAAAAGCAGGTAAATTCAGTTGGAAAAATAGAGGTTGGAAACTAGCAGTAGCTGGTGTTGTATTTCCTTTATTATTCTTGTTTTTATTTAGTTAGCATTTTTGAAAAAAATAAGTAAACCCCGTTTAGCAATAGGCGGGTTTTTTGCTTTTAAGAAGAATACAAATTTTTAGTATATTTGGCTCAAATAATACTTTTTCTTACAAACTTAACATCGTAAAAGTGAATAGATAATAAGTATCATAATCTTTTTTAGGCTAAGACTAGTTACACTTCTACTGCTACAGCTATTAAAAACTAAATTGCTATGACAAAATCAAAAAAAAACCAATTGAAAAAAAGCTTA
This sequence comes from Flavobacterium sp. WC2421, assembly GCF_040822115.1. Taxonomy (NCBI): domain Bacteria; kingdom Pseudomonadati; phylum Bacteroidota; class Flavobacteriia; order Flavobacteriales; family Flavobacteriaceae; genus Flavobacterium; species Flavobacterium sp. WC2421. The sequence continues at coordinate 3,748,658 of NZ_CP162004.1, forward strand.
GGCTTGGGTTTTGGAATTGCAATATTAATTGGAGGTACCATCGGAGTAGGAATACTGAGAACACCAGGTGCCATCGCGGGCATGTTGGACAATTATTGGCTTATCATTAGCTGTTGGTTTTTAGGCGGACTTTATATCTTAGTTGGCGCAAATTCCTATGCAGAATTAGCTACTATGCTTCCCAAAGCTGGTGGATCATACAATTACATAAAAAGAGCTTTTGGTGATTATGCCGGTTTTTTATCTGGCTGGTTTGACTACATTACTAATGTGGTCCCTCCCGCTTTTTATTGTATCGTAATTAGTGAATATCTAGTTATTTTATTTCCGAGTCTTGAAAGTCAAACAACAGTAATAGCCATCGGTTTTCTAGTCGCCTTTACCTTATTACACGTCAGCGGAGTAAAAAATGGCAGTTTCATACAAAAAATGACAAGTATAATAAAAGTCCTGTTTTTTGTTGCCTTAATTGTTGCTTGTTTTATCTATTCGGGATTTAAATTTAATCCTATTGAAAAAGATACTCCTTTCTTTGAAATGGGAATTGTTTTCGGTTTCTTTAAATCACTACAATTAATTATTGGTACTTATGATGGCTGGTACGCTGTTTGCTTTTTTGCTGAAGAAGATAAAAACCCAAGTAAAAACATCCCCAAATCTTTATATACTGGAGCTATAATAGTTATAGTAATATATATATTGATAAATATGGCATTCTTTCAAGTATTGCCCGTTTCAGCATTGGCTAATTCTCCATTAGTAGCTTCAGATGTTGCTAAAGTTGTGTTTGGACACAATGGTTCAATAATAGTCACTGTCATTGCCATTTTTTCTTTAATTAGCATTCTGAATGCCTATATGATGATACCTGCTCGCATACTATTTGGATTGAGTCGCGATGGCTTTTTTACACAAAAAGGAACTAGAATAAATAAGGGTGGCACCCCAATTGTGGCGCTTTTAATCTCTTCATTATTTAGTCTATTCTTGATTAGTATAGGTTCATTTGAAATATTGTTTTCGTTTGGAACCTTCATGTCTGTCATTGTTTGGGGATTGGCCTATTGCTCACTAATGAAATTAAGAACCAAAGAACCCAATTTACCAAGACCTTATTTATCTTGGGGGTATCCATGGACATCGATATTGATGATTATAGCCACCTTAACTTTGTTAATAGGCTTTGCCTACAGCGACACTAAAAACTTTGTAATTATTATAATTATTGCTGTACTATCCTATCCAACTTTCTTACTTATTGATCGTACAAATAAAAAAGAGTGATTTCTAAAATCCTAAAACTGAAAACTCCAGTTTTAAAAGCATTAATAATCGAGTAGTATTAAAAAATTTATTTCATAAAAATCCCGTTCTCTTCCAGTAATTCTACTAGGCTAGTATGTTCATTAGGCTCATATTTTTCAATACCACTTTGATACCATTTTGAAATTATATTGATTTGATAAGCCGTGTATTCATCGGCATCTATAGGTAAACCGAACATGCCTGCAATAAGGAAATCTTCTAAAACTTTTTCAGTAACAATCCGATTTGGAATTCCGTTACTAATACATCCATTCATTCGTTCATAGTCTAAACGTCCTGATTTAAATCCAGCAATAAAACCTGCCTTTTTTGTACCACTAAATGGCAACAAAGGGTCTAAACCTATTGAATATCCGTCAAAATAATCTTTTCTGTAAGTGGAACTAAATATTTTTTTCATTGGTAGTAAATGTGGTATTTAATAATTACTGTACAAAAATATTAACAATTTGTCCGTAAATACGCATAAATCGTTTAAAGGAAAAAATACCCTTTAAAATACAATCACTATGATGTTCGTCGATAAAATAGGGCTACCATCTATTTGATTACACTTATTAAATGAGTTCGTTTTGCAATAAATCTAAAAAACCCATCTCATTTTAAATGAGATGGGTTTTAAATTGAGTTATCTGCTTCCCTTTATTTCAGTCCTGCCAAACTATTTTCAATAGTTTCAATTTTAGCCAAAGCATCTGCCTCTTTTTGCTTCTCATTTGCCAAAACTTTTTCTGGTGCTCCTGCAACAAATTTTTCGTTCGCTAATTTATTTTGAACTGATTTTAAAAATCCTTTTGTATAATCTAATTCAGCTGTCAGTTTTGCAATTTCTTCTTCAACGTTTATGTTTCCAGTAATTGGAATAAAATATTCATTAGAATTCACACGGTACGATAAAGCCCCATCCACTTTTTCAGTAACATATTCTAACGAAGTGATGTTCCCTAATTTAGTGATAACCGAATCAAAATAAGTAGAAACTTTATCGTTATTGATTGCTTTTAATTCAATCGCATCCTTAAATGGAATATTCTTATCCTTACGGATGGTACGAATTCCAGAAATCACTTCCATTGTGCTTTCAAAATCAGTAATTAAAGTTGCATTAAATGGTTTCATCTCTGGCCAAGTAGCAACAATCAAAGCTTCTTCCTTAGTTCTTGTAGCTAATATTTGCCAAATTTCCTCGGTCAAGAAAGGCATAAATGGATGCAATACTTTTAAGTTATTTTCTAGCATTTCTATCGCTTTCGCAAAAGTTATACTATCAATTGGCTGTTGGTATGCTGGTTTAATCATTTCTAAAAACCAAGAACAGAAATCATCCCAAACTAATTTGTAGGTTCCCATTAAAGCTTCTGAAATTCTGTATTTCTCAAAATTATCTTCGATTTCTAAAAGTGTTTGTTGCAACTTCGCTTCATACCATTCTATCGCCACTTTAGAAGATTCTGGTTGTGGAATACTTTCAGATACTTCCCATCCTTTGATCAATTTAAAGGCATTCCAAATTTTATTAGTAAACCCCTTTCCTTGGTTGCATAACTCTTCATCAAACATAATGTCGTTTCCTGCAGAAGCACTTAAAAGCAATCCTACACGAACCCCATCAGCACCAAATTTTTCAATTAAATCCAAAGGATCTGGTGAATTCCCTAATGATTTAGACATTTTACGTCTTTGTTTGTCACGAACTAAACCTGTCAAATAGACATTTGTAAATGGTTTTTTTCCTGTATATTCATAACCTGCAATAATCATTCTCGCTACCCAGAAAAATAAAATATCTGGACCCGTTACTAAATCATTCGTTGGGTAATAATATTTAAAATCTTCACTTTCTGGATCCATTATACCACCAAAAACTGACATTGGCCATAGCCAAGAAGAAAACCAAGTGTCTAATGCATCAACATCTTGTCTTAAATCTTTTGTTTCAAGTTTTGAGTTTGAAGTTTTCTCTCTCGCAAGCACTAGAGCATCTTCGATCGATTCAGCCACAACAAAATCTTCTTTTCCGTCTCCGTAGAAATAAGCAGGAATTTGTTGTCCCCACCACAATTGACGAGAAATATTCCAGTCACGTATGTTATTCAACCAGTGTGCATAGGTGTTTTCAAAACGTTTTGGATGCAATTTAATATCTCCATCTACCAAAACTGATTGGATTGCTGGCTTTACTAAATCTTCCATTTTCAAGAACCATTGATCCGATAAACGCGGTTCAATAACAGCTTTCGTTCTTTCAGAAGTTCCTACTTTGTTCAAGTGGGTTTCTGTTTTTGCTAAAGCACCTAATGTTTCCAGTTCTTTTGCTATTTCTTCACGAACCACAAAACGATCTTTCCCTTGGTAATGTAAACCAAAACTATTCATTGTTGCATCTTCATTGAAAATATCAATAATTTCAAGGTTGTGTTTTTCCCCTAAGGTTTTATCATTCATATCATGGGCAGGAGTTACTTTCAAACATCCTGTTCCAAATTCGATATCTACGTATTCATCTTCTATTATAGGAATAATACGACCACAAATAGGAACAATGGCGCTTTTTCCTTTTAAATGAGCAAAACGTTCGTCATTCGGGTTAATACAAATTGCACTATCCCCAAAAATAGTTTCAGGACGAGTCGTTGCAATGGTCAAGAAGTCTTCACTTCCGTCAATTTTATATTGAATGTAATATAGTTTCCCTTGTTGCTCTTCAAATATTACTTCTTCATCAGATAAAGTCGTTTTAGCTTCTGGATCCCAGTTTACCATTCGATATCCACGGTAGATAAGTCCTTTGTTATACAAATCAACAAAAGAACGAATTACAGATGCTGACATATCTGGATCCATAGTAAATTTTGTTCTTTCCCAATCGCAAGAAGCACCAAGCTTTTTTAATTGATCCAAAATTACGCCACCATATTTATCTGTCCAATCCCAAGCATGTGCCAAAAACTCTTCTCGAGTCAAATCATTTTTATTGATTCCTTCTGCTTTTAATTTAGCCACCACTTTAGCTTCTGTAGCGATTGAGGCGTGATCCGTTCCTGGAACCCAACAAGCGTTGAATCCTTTTAAACGTGCTCTACGAATCAAAACATCTTGAATAGTATTGTTCAACATATGCCCCATATGCAAGACTCCAGTGACATTTGGAGGAGGAATTACAATAGTATAAGGTGTTCTATGGTCTGGCTGCGAATGGAAATAATTATTTTCCATCCAGTATTCATACCATTTGTTCTCAATAGTTTTAGCGTCAAATTGTGCAGGAATTGTCATTTTATAGTGAATTCGTTTAATCGTTATTTAGTGATCTAATTATTCTATTAATACAATGATTACTAGTCGAATAACCGACTGACCAAGTCATAAAAATAGTTTGGTCTAATTATTGCAATTCATATTGGGAACAAAAGTAAATAATAAAGTACACTATAAAAAGGGAAATAAAAATTTGTGCTCTAATTAAAACAAAGTATATTTACTTTTATTAAATAAAATTTAAAATGAAAAAAATAGCAACATTAATAGTGGTCGTATTATTCAGTAGTATTGGATTTGCACAAAACGGAGCTAAAATTGACTTTAAAGACGAAAATAATACGATTGACTACGGGACAATTACAAAAGGAAAAGATAATGGTATAAGAGCATTTGTATTTACAAATACTGGAAATGCTCCTCTTATTATATCCTCTGTGCAATCGACATCGAGTTGTACTATTTTATCGAAACAAACGGACACCATATTACCAGGTAAATCATCCAAAATAGAAGTAAAATACAACATGGTAGCAGGCCCTATTAGAAAAACAATTACTGTAGAGTCTAATGCTGTTAATTATGATGAAGGTAGAATCCCTTTAAAAATAAAAGGTGAGGTTATAGCTAACTAAGAACTAAAACAATACATAAAACACTTCTTGATAAATAGTTCAAGAGGTGTTTTTTTTTACAAAATATTTTGCAGTTGAAATTTAAATTTTAAAACTACCCCTTCTCTTAATACCTCTACAGTAATCCATTTTTCATCCTCCGATTTTAAGAAAGAATTCATTTGCTGTAATGTATATTTATGAGCTAAATTCGAATTGATAGAAACAATCACATCACCTAATTGTAAACCACAAAGAGCTGCTGGAGAATTTTTCCTAAGGTTTGCTATTTCATAAATAGGTTTTAATTTAAATTTATATTGAAAATCAGATGTTTTCTTTTCCACTTTTGAATCAAAAGTATCCGCCAATACTGGTACAGTCTGAAGATGGACGGTTTCTTGCACCCATTGCATTCCACTGTGCCTGATCTCAATTCCACTTTTATTATAATTAAAAGGAGCGAAGTACTCTTTCCCTTTTCTAAAATACAAGCTATTGTTAGGATAATCAAAAACTATTGAGAATCTTTTTAAAATTTCACCCCCTACTGAACCGAATCTGTTGGGTACCATTTTTACATGCTTCACTGAATTCGAATCTGGGAATGCTATAACGAGATTAGAAAATTTAAAATCGGAAATTGTAAATTCTGAAATACGGGCTCTTCTCCCTTCCACATCTCCACTAAAACCTTTACCCAAATAATCTTCAAAATTTCTGTTTGGTACTTTTATTTTATCAGATACATTTTGAAAAAGCCAAACTGCATCACTATTACCAATATCGACCAATAATTTTGAAGCGATATTAACGGAGTCAATCATGACATTTGCAACAATATATGGCTTTGCTCTTTCAATGGAAATTGGTAATTTTTTATATTTTTTTTCAATCCTTCTCTTATTTTTACCATTATCATGGTAAAAAAATATTCTTTTTTTATCGTAATTAATTTCTACTAGATTATTTTTAAAAAAAGAATATCCTATAATTCCATTTACAGGAATTCCAATATGAGATGACAGATTAAAATCCGGATCCAAAATAATATACAAAAGATGATTCCGCGATTCCATCCCTTTTACCTCCAATAAATTCCCAGTTGACTTTAGTCCTTCAACAGCTTCTTCACTTCCCAACCCTTTTAAACTTATTTTTTCAATGTTTTTTAAATTGATTTCCTTTTTATCTTCTAAACTAAATAATACTGTCTCTTCAACACCTGTATCCAATAAAAAAGTCAGCTCAACCCCATTAACATTTAATGGAATGAAGACTAAATTATTTATTAATTTAAAAGGAATACTTACTTTATTACTATTTTTAACAAAATGAAATCCATCTTGAGCATTAGTAGAAAAAGAATAAAGGAGTAAAAAAAAATACAGCAGATTTTTTTTCATAGAAATGATTTATATAAAATTACTAAAAAAACAGATAAATATTGCACATTTAACAACAAATAAGGGATATAAGCCTATTAAAATTGAGAAAAAAATCGCAAATTTGCATTTCAACAATTATAATCATGCCAAAAATATCGAATAAAGGTAATTTAATGCCTGAATCACCTATCCGTAAATTAGTTCCTTACTCGGAAATTGCTAAGAAAAAAGGCAATAAAGTATATCATCTAAATATTGGTCAACCCGATATAAAAACACCAGAAGTAGCTATCAATGCTGTTAAAAACTTTGATATAGAAGTTTTAGAATACAGTCATTCCGCTGGTTTTGAAAGCTATAGAACTAAACTATCTCAATTTTACAAAAACCAAGGTTTACCAATTAATTTTGAAGACATCATTATTACTACTGGAGGCTCTGAAGCGTTGTTATTTGCAATGGGTAGTACTATGGACCAAGGAGATGAGATCATCATTCCTGAACCTTTCTATGCCAATTACAATGGTTTTTCAACAGCATCTGGTGTAACGGTAGTTCCAGTTATTTCATCGATTGACACTGGATTTGCTTTACCTCCTATCGCAGATTTTGAAAAATTAATTACACCAAAAACAAAAGCTATCCTTATTTGCAATCCTGGTAATCCAACTGGTTATTTGTATTCCAAAGAGGAAATCATGCAACTAGCAGAAATCGTAAAAAAACACGATTTATTCTTGATTGCTGATGAAGTGTATAGAGAGTTTACTTACGATGGTGATTTACACTATTCTGTAATGAACATTCCTGGACTAGAGGAAAACGCCATTATGATTGATTCTGTTTCTAAAAGATACAGTATGTGTGGTGCAAGAATTGGTTGTATTGTTTCAAAAAACAAAGAACTAATGGCTACAGCAATGAAATTTGCACAAGCAAGATTGAGCCCGCCTACATTTGCTCAAGTAGCAAGTGAAGCCGCTCTTGATACTCCACAAAGTTATTTTGACGAAGTAATATCTGAATATAGAGAACGTAGAGATACACTAATTACCGAATTAAATAAAATAGAGGGTGTAAAAGTAGCTACTCCAAAAGGAGCTTTTTATTGTATCGCAGAGTTGCCTATAGACAACGCAGATTATTTTGCACAATGGCTATTAGAAACTTACGATTTAAATGGTGAAACGGTAATGGTAGCACCAGCTGCTGGTTTTTATTCCACTCCTGGAGTTGGTTTAAACCAAGTTAGAATAGCCTATGTATTGAAAAAAGAAGATTTAATTACGGCTGTACACATCCTTAAAGAAGCAATTACAACTTATAATTCTAAATAATTAAATAGGGTACAATAAAATAAGGAAACCTTTAAAAAAATCCTTTCCATAGGGGGATCCTGAAAACATAACCTATTAATTACAAAGGCAATAACTACCATTTAGTTATTGCCTTTGTTTTTTAGTTATCAAAATAATGGCATAAGCTATGCCAATACCATTTAAAAGAGACCATTTATTATTAAAGCCTATAGAAATTCTTTAGTTTTTATTAATTATCTTTACAGCCTAAAAATATATACCCACTATAACAGTACCTTTTAATGATAAACAATGAAGAAATTCATGACGAAATAGGAGATAATCATATTGGTTCATGTGCAAAAAATCCAGTTCGAGACGATGCTTTTGCAATAAGTGACGACGAAAAAATTGAAAAAATAAAAAAAGATGTTGAAAGTATCCTAATTACCCTTGGGATGGACTTGACAGATGATAGCATGAAGGGCACACCTAATCGTGTTGCAAAAATGTTTGTTAAAGAAATTTTTGGAGGATTGAATCCTGCAAAAAAACCAAAAGCATCTACTTTTGACAATAATTATAAATACGGTGAAATGTTAGTTGAAAAAAACATTACACTCTACTCTACTTGTGAGCATCATTTATTACCAATTATAGGAAGAGCACATGTTGCTTACATCTCTAATGGTACAGTAATTGGACTTTCAAAAATGAATCGTATTGTAGAATATTATTCTAAAAGACCACAGGTACAAGAACGTTTAACAATGCAAATAGTTCAAGAACTTCAAAGGGCATTAGGAACTCAAGACGTTGCTTGTGTCATTGATGCCAAACATCTTTGTGTAAACTCAAGAGGTATTAGTGATATTGAAAGTAGTACCGTAACCTCAGAATTTGGTGGTAAATTTAAAGAACCTCAAGCAAGAAGAGAATTTTTGGATTATATCAAATTAGAAACAAAATTCTAGAAGGATTACTTAAAACAAATAATGCCCTAGCCCTGATTGAAGTGAAAATCCTTTTTATTTTTATTTTCAAAAATAAAAAGATTGCAGCGAAAAGCAGGAAATAGCTCCTAAAAAAATAAAAATGCCTCTATATAACGATCAATCTTTAAAAATATACAATTCTCTTTCGGGAGAAAAAGAAACATTTGTTCCTATTAACGAAGGAAACATTGGAATGTACGTATGTGGACCTACGGTTTACAGCAATGTTCACCTTGGAAATGTTAGGACATTTATGTCTTTTGATGTTATTTTTAGATATTTATTGCATTTAGAATACAAAGTTAGGTACGTACGAAACATTACGGATGTAGGTCATATTGTGGATGATGTAGATGAAGGCGAAGATAAAATTGCTAAAAAAGCGCGTTTAGAGCAACTGGAACCTATGGAAGTAGTGCAACGCTATACTGTAGATTTTCATGATATCTTGAAAGCGTTTAATTTTTTACCGCCAAGTATTGAGCCAACGGCTACTGGACATATTATTGAACAAATTGAAATCATCAAAAAAATTATTGAAACAGGAGTTGGTTATGAAGCCAATGGATCTGTATATTTTGATGTTGTTAAGTTCAATAAAACAAATCATTATGGAAGACTAAGTGGAAGAAATATCGAAGATATGCTTGCTAATACCCGTGATCTTGATGGACAATCGGACAAGAGAAATCCGCAAGATTTTGCGCTTTGGAAAAAAGCAGAGCCACAACACATTATGCGTTGGCCGTCTCCATGGAGTGATGGATTCCCAGGTTGGCATCTAGAATGTACTGCAATGAGTACAAAATACTTAGGAAATCATTTTGACATTCACGGTGGCGGAATGGATTTAAAATTCCCGCATCATGAGTGCGAAATTGCACAAAATGAAGCATGTACAGGACAGACTCCAGTAAATTATTGGATGCATGCCAATATGTTGACTTTGAACGGTAAAAAAATGGCAAAATCTACTGGAAACAACATTCTTCCAAGAGAGATTTTGACTGGTGAAAATTCAATATTAAGTAAAGCATTTTCGGCATCAGTTGCTCGATTTTTTATGCTTCAAGCCCATTATAGAAGTATTCTTGATTTTTCTGACGATGCCATCGTTGCTGCCGAAAAAGGATATAAAAGATTGATGGAAGCGATTGATACTATAAAGCAACTAACTTCTAGTACTACTAGTACACTTGATATAGCTGCATGGAAACAATCTTGCTATGACGCTATGAATGATGATTTTAACTCTCCTATTTTAATTGCTCAATTATTTGAAGGAGTACGTTATATCAACCTACTAAATGACGGAAAAGAAAAATTAACTGCTTCTGATCTAGAACTGTTTTCAACAGCTATGCATGCTTTTGTATTTGATGTCTTAGGCTTAGAAGACGAAAATTCAGCTAGTAACAGTAATGACAAGTTAGAAGGAACAGTTAATATGCTTATTAGCATGCGAAATCAAGCGAGAGCCGATAAGAATTTTACGCTATCGGATCAAATTAGAGATCAATTAATTGCTTTAGGAATACAATTGAAAGATGGAAAAGAAGGAACAACCTTTAGCATTTAAAGATCAATTTAAGATAGTCAATTACATTAAGTAAAAATAGAAATCAAGTGCAACACTTCAAAACTATACTATCAAATATCCTCATTTTTCCTTTTTTACTATTGGTCCGATTGTATCAATTAGTATTATCTCCACTTATGCCTGCAACCTGCCGTTTTGAACCTACATGTTCTGCTTATATGATTGAAGCTTTACAAGTACATGGTCTATTTCGAGGTGGTTATCTAGGTATAAAAAGAATTTTAAGTTGTCATCCTTGGGGAAAAACAGGCTATGACCCTGTTCCAAAAAAGAAATGCAACCATTAATCAAGTTTAACCGCATAATGAAAATCAGAATGTTATAAAAAGCTTAAAAAGTAATCTTTAACTTAAATTTCACACTGAAACTCTTAACAAAAAATGTATTTTTACATAAAATAAAAAATAATGACACACGCTTTAAATATAGTTTGGAATCCATCGGAAGGAATTGATCTTGGTTTTTTTATAATCCGTTTTTACAGCCTTATGTTTGTAATTGCTTTTGGATTAGGATGGTATATCATGAAAAATATATATGAGCGAGAAAATGAATCTATAGAAAAACTAGATTCTTTATTCATTTGGACTGTACTTGCCACATTACTTGGAGCCCGTTTAGGTCATGTATTTTTTTATGATTGGGAATATTATCGTAATCATTTAGTCGAAATTCTTCTACCTATTAGAGAAAATGCTGTAGAAAATTTGTTTGGCTTTATCCCTGGCTGGGAATTTACTGGATATCAAGGGCTGGCCAGTCATGGCGCAGCCATTTCTATCATAATTGCAATGTATTATTACAGCAAAAAAATACTAAAAAGACCCTTATTATGGATTTTAGACAGAGTTGTTATTGCTGTTGCAAGTGGAGCAATTTTTGTACGATTAGGTAATTTTTTCAATTCAGAAATTGTTGGAAAAGAAACAACTTCATCATTTGGAATAAAGTTTGTTAGAGATTATTTTAGTCCAAGAGATGCTGTTAATGCGACTCAAATTGCAAATCCAAAAGAAGCTTATCATGCGATAGCAACTAATCCAAAGTTTGCTAGTTTATTAGAGCAAGTACCTGCTAAACATCCAGCACAATTATACGAAGCATTTTGTTATGTTTTTGTATTTGCTATCTTGTTCTTCTTGTATTGGAAAACAGAAGCAAGAGAAAAATCAGGTTTCTTATTTGGTCTTTTTCTAGTTTTATTATTCACTGTACGAATAGTCGTAGAATTTGTAAAAGAGAGCCAAGGAGGTTTTGAAAGTGCCTTAGGTTTGCTTTCTACAGGTCAATGGCTCAGTATTCCTTTTATATTAATTGGTGCTTATTTCATCTTCACTGCTGAAAAACCTGTTACTATCTAAACATAAAACACATTTTAGAATTAAAAAAAAACTCCCGCCATGGCGGGAGTTTTTTTGTTTTTAACGTTTTAATGAAAAGTGAGATTTAAACTTTTTTGAAATATTCTGTTCTGTATATTCAACTACAAACCAGTAATCATTGCTTGGCATTGGCTGCCCATTAAAATTACCATCCCATCCATTTCCGTTTGGTCTAATTTCCTTTAGTAACTTACCATATCTATCAAAAATAAAAATTTTAGAACCCAATTCATCTTGTAATTCCGCTATATTCCAAGTATCATTATAACTATCTCCATTTGGAGTGAAATATTTTGAATAATTAATTACTAGAATATTTGATTTTGTAATTGGGTTACTACACCCTCCTTGGTCTATAACCGTTACAGAATGATAGCCCGAAGAAACATATTCAAATATTGGACTATCCTGTAGCGGTCCACTATCCAGCATATAAGAATAGTTCCCTGCTGCGGTAGCTGAAATTGTAATTACTTGATTTTCTGCAAAAGCTTCCGTTACAGTCCATGTGAAATCAACTAAAGTATTAGACAGTATTACAGTAACATCGATTGTTTGAGCACTAGCACATTGATTTGGATCTGGAATAAAGTCATATGAAGCACTTGTCATATTATCAACTATTCCAGGAGACCAAGTCCCTGTAATTCCATTTGGAGACGTTTGATTTAAAGTTGGAGGTATACTTCCTGAACAAACTGAAAACGAAGCAAATCCAGGGTTTATAAGTGGTGTAATTACAACATTAAGCGTCTGCGTATTTGCACATTGATTTGAATTAGGTGTAAATACATAACTTCCACTAGCGGTGTTATCAATTGTCGCTGGAGACCAAGTACCAGTAATTCCGTTTGGTGCCGTATTATTCAAAACAGGAGTTGCTGTCCCTGTACATATAGGGGAGATAGGTTGAAAATCGGGTGTAGCTTTTTGAATAATCGAAACATTTAATGTCTGTGAACTAGCACATTGATTTGGATTGGGTGTAAAAACATACGATCCGCTAGTAGTATTGTCAATTGTAGCAGGCATCCAAGATCCAACGATCCCGTTAGGAGAGGTACTTGTTAATATCGGTGCTGTTGTTCCTGAGCAAAAAGGGGCAATTGAAGCAAAATCTGGGGTAACATTTTGAACAATTGTAATAGTAACCATTGTAGGAGTTACTGAAGTACATTGCCCAGGGTTAGGCGTAAATGTATAAGTAACCGGGCCCAAAATTGAAGTATCTACAGTAGCAGGACTCCATGTTCCAGAAATAGAAGGCACATTATTTGAGTTAGAAGGTAAAACTGGAGCAATAGCATTTTGACATACAATTGCTGGAATACCGGAAAAAGTAGGTGTAATTAAAGGTGTAACTGTAACGTTTAAAGTTTGCGTAGTAGCACAAGGAAATAAAACTGGATTTGGTGTAAAGACATAACTACCACTTGTTGTATTGCTAATGACAGCCGGTAACCAAGTACCTGTAATATTATTTGGCGATGTAAGACCTAAAATTGGCGCCACCGATCCAAAACAAATAGGAGCTATGGTAGGAAAATTTGGAGTTATCGTAGAAGCTCCACAAGGAACAGTACAAGTCAATGTTTGTGGAGGAACACAAGGATGTGTTGCAGATGACAAGGTCAATGTTGCTGATTCTCCTGGTGATACACCAAAAACCTCTTGATGCGAAACACCTGTGGTTCCACTAACTGTAGGACCTCCATTAATAGTATACGAATAATTATAAGTATTCGAAATAAGCGGGTTATTTGCCCAATCAAAAAAAACAGAAGTGGTAGTTGTAGCTTGTGTAGGGTCACACCTGAAAGATAAAATAGCTGCTCCATTATCAGCGACTACATTTACAACAATTTCGGCCCTAGTGCTCTCTCCTGTGCCATCGTTCTGACTTACGTAATACTTTGTCTGGCCGACTGTTGTTGTAGAAGGAGTTGGTGCAGATGCAGAACCTACACCGCCAATTGCATTTGTCCCATACCAAATTAAAGTCCCACCGGGAGAAGATGTAGCTGTTAAGGGGCTTGCTGTACTATTTTGACATAAATTAATGGGGGTATTTACTGTAGGCGGTGGGGCAATTAAATAAATTCTCTCTTTTAGATCAGAAAAACTGACACTAGCATGCACATGAATGATACTAGAAGATAAAAATATAATTATAAAAAGAGAAGCAAATAACCGGATACTATTTTTCATTATTTGAGGTATTTAATTTGATATAAACAAATAGTCGATTCTATCAATAGGAAGTAAATATATAAAATTTGAAACTTTTATAAAATAATTAACACATTTAAAATGATGGCCAACTCAAACAAAACCTAGAACACACTTCAAAATGTAAATAAAATCTTAAAAAAAACAGAATACGAAAAGAAATATAAAATTTACAACTTGTAGAAAATACCAAATTCAAAATTCTGAGTATTAAATCCAAGATTAGGACTACTTAGGCCTGCATTAGAAACATGTCGAAAACTAGGCTTGATTTCAATTGTAAAACTGTTAATTTCTAAATCAAATCCTATTGCTAACGTATTTGACAATGCAAACCCTTTGGCCAAACGTTCAGTTTCAACATCAGAAATTAAAGGTCCCACACTTCCCAAAACAAAAAAACTAAAGGCATTAGAAATTGGCTTTCTTAAAATAACTCCAAAGTTTAAAATGTACTGATTGATTCTATTAGTTTTGGAATAATATTCTCTTTTCACCAAATAATCAGGATCATCACTGGTAATAAAAAGAGGATTGATCAGTTTATGATTGGCTAAATTTATTTCTGGCTCCAAAATTAATTCACACCTAAATTGCTTTAGTTGTTTGACTATATATCCTACATGTGCTTTATAAAATTTATTTTCAAATGTATAGTTCTTGTTTTTCAATTCATGTCCAAAACCGTATGAAAAACCCACTAATAAATCATTCTTGTTTTTTTGAGCAAAAGAAGCATGAATTAAAAAAAACACCAATAGCGCAAAATGTATTTTTTTACTCATAATGCATTCATTTAAAAACGATTAAATATAAATACCCTTATTAAATTTAACCATTAAAATTGAATAAAATCCAATTTATTAAGACAAAAAAAAAGACCCAATTTTTCAATTGGGTCTTTAAAAATATTTAAAAAAGTTATACTAACTTTCTTGATGTTGTTTTTCAATTAATTTTTTATCTTCTCTAGATATGGTGTCAACCAATACTGGTGTTGCAATAAATAAAGACGAATAAGTACCTACAACGATACCAACTAACATAGCAAATATAAATCCTCTAATAGATTCACCTCCAAAGATGAACATGATTAATAATACACCAATCATAGTCAATGAAGTATTAATAGTTCTTGACATAGTAGAGTTAATCGATTTATTTACAATTTCACCAAAAGTTCCTTTTGTTTTACCATCCAAGAATTCACGAACTCTATCAAATACAATTACAGTATCATTCATAGAATATCCAATAACTGTTAATATTGCAGCTATAAAGTGTTGGTCAATTTCCATTCCAAAAGGCATGAACTTATAGCATAATGAATAAATTCCTAATACAAAAATAACATCATGCGCAACAGCAGCAATAGCACCTAAACCATATTGCCATTTTCTAAAGCTTATTAGTAAGTATAAAAATACAATTAACATAGCTCCAATAACAGCCCAATACGCATTCGTTTTAATATCTTCTGCAACTGTAGGTCCTACTTTAGAAGCTTGTACAATACCAAATTTCTTTCCATCATAAGCATTTACAAATTTCTCATAAGTCAATCCAGCAGCATAATATTCTTTTAAATTATCGAATAATAACTTATTAACTTCTTCATCCGCTTTTGTACCGTGCTCCTGTACTTTATATTTAGTTGTAATTTTTAACTGGTTGTCATTACCAAAAACTTTCACTTCGGCACTACCATCAAAAACTTTTGCCAATTGTGCTTTTACAACTTCCGTTTCAACTGGTTTTTCAAAACGCACTTGAAAAGTTCTTCCTCCAACAAAATCTACTCCTTGATCCAAACCATTTGTAAATAAAGAGACAAAACTCACTACTACAACAATTGCAGAGAACAAATACGTCCATTTTTTTATTTTTAAGAAATCAAAATGGAAATTAGTAAAGAAATTTTTAGAAAAATTTGTTACGAATGACAAATCATTTTTACCAAGAATATTTTTATCAATAAAAATCCTAGCTATAAAAATAGAGGTAAACAATGAAGTAATAATACCAATTAATAATGTAGTTGCGAAACCTTTAATTGGACCCGAACCAAATATAAAAAGAACTGTTCCAATCAAAATGTGAGTAACATTCGCATCAACAATAGAACGCATTGCTCCTGTCCAACTATAAGAAGCCACAACAGCTTCACTCAAAGATTTTCCTTCTCTTAATTCTTCTTTAGCTCGCTCGTATATGATAATATTCGCATCAACTGCCGTACCCATTGTCAATACAATACCAGCAATACCTGGCAAAGTCAATACAGCACCTAAACTTGCTAAAATTCCAAATAAGAATAGTAAGTTAACTGCCAAAGCAATATTTGCATACCAACCTGCTTTACCATAATAAACCAACATCCATAGAGAAACTAAAAGTAACCCTACAAGTGCTGAGTTAGTTCCGTTGTCAATAGCTTCTTGACCTAAAGAGGGTCCTACTACATCTGACTGAACAATATCAGCAGAAGCTGGAAGCTTACCAGCTCTCAAAACATTTGCTAAATCTTTAGTTTCTGTCACATCAAATGATCCTGAAATTTCAGATCTACCACCAGAAATTGGTCCGCTAGAAACACCTGGAGCAGAATATACAATATTATCAAGAACGATTGCTATATTACTTTTTTGAGTATAAGCTCTTCCTGTTAATTCTTCCCAAGCTTTAGCACCTTGTCCGTCCATTTGCATAGAAACCGAAGGCTTTCCTGATTGATCAAATGAATCTTTAGCATCAGTAACAACACCACCACTCATTGCAGGAATATTATCTCTATTTCCTTTTAAAGCATATAATTCAACAGCTTCAACATCTTTTGCTTTAGCATCTTTGATCGTTGTCAATTTACCCCAAACAAATTTAGCGTAACGTTGATCAGCAGCTAATAATACTCTTATATCAGCTCTTTTTAAATATCCATTTACTGTAGCTGTATCTTTTGGAGAGAAAAGACCTAAAACTGGACCTCCACCTTGACCAATTATTTTATCCAATAAAGGATTATTTCCTTTTTTAGTAGAAGCAGAATCTTTACCATCCGTTAATAAAGCACTCAAAGAATCTTTAACAACTGCTTTTGTCTCTACCTTTGAAACTTCAGTATTTTTTAATGACTCATTTGCAGCCATTAAAAAACTTCCCATTTCATCAATCTTATACGTTTCCCAAAACTCTAATTGAGCAGTACTTTGTAATAACTTTTTTATTCTATCTACATCTTTAGCTCCAGGAAGTTCAACAAGAATTCTTCCAGTCTCTCCTAATTTTTGAATATTAGGTTGAGTTACTCCAAATTTATCAATACGTTTTCTCAATACTCCAAAAGCACTTTCTACAGATTCATCAATTTTTCTTTTGATTACTTTTTGTACTTGTGCATCTGTCATTTGATAATCTACACCACCTTCACCTTGCAAACTTCTGTTAGCAAAAATATCCGGCGAAGCTAATTTTACAGTTCCTTTAGAATTTGCTTCAAAAGCATCAAAAAACTTATCTGTAAAAGATTTATTTCCTTCAACATCTGCAGTAGCGTCAGCTAATGACTTATTGAAAACTGGGTTTTTAGAATTATTAGATAATCCTTTCAATATATCTTTAACTGAAATTTGAAGAATCACGTTGATTCCTCCTTCTAAGTCAAGACCTTTATTGATTTGCTTGTCACTTACTTCATTAAAAGTAAAGTTGGTAAAACCTAAGTTAAATACACTTTCCTTACCAATAGAATCTAAATATTTTACTTCTTTTTCAGAGTTTCCATTTGCAAAAGATTTTGCATCACTTTTTACTTTGCTTGCAACAAAAGTGAAAGAAAGTTGGTAAATACTTACCAATGCAAATAGAATTGCGAAAAATTTAATAAGTCCTTTATTCTGCATTATTACTAAAAATTAATTATTTTATATTTATTTATTTTTGCTTTAACCCCTATAAGACAAGTCTTGAACATTTTTTTGATCTTAAAATAGAAACCCAATAATTATGATATTTATTTTAAACCGAGCAAATATATAATTAAGGTTAAGATTAACCAATTTATTTATTGATTAATCTCAAAAAAAAGACTGCATAAGTGCAGTCTTCTCTATTATATGACTAAAATATTAAGCTAAAATTGTTTTTAAGGCATCATTCATCTGTCTAACAGCATCTGCACTTTTTGCAAACAATGCTTTTTCGGCATCATTCAATTCAATTTCAAGAATTTCTTCTACTCCGTTTTTCCCAATAATACAAGGTACTCCGATGCAAATATCATTTTGACCGTACTCTCCTTCAACAAATACAGAGCAAGCAATCATTTTCTTTTGATCGTTTAATATACTATCTACTAAAAAAGCAACTGATGCTCCAGGAGCATACCACGCTGATGTACCCAAAAGACCTGTAAGTGTTGCTCCACCAACCATAGTACTTGCAGCTACTTTTTGCAAAGCCTCTTCTGAAAGAAATTGAGAAACAGGTATACCATTATAAGAAGCCAAACGAGTCAATGGAATCATCGTCGTATCTCCATGTCCTCCTATAACCATTGCTGAAATATCATTTGCTGGTTTACCTAAAGCCATAGACAAATAAGTTCTAAAACGAGAACTATCTAATGCTCCACCCATACCAATTATTCTATTTTTAGGCAATCCAGTTGATTTTAATGCTAAATATGTCATAGTATCCATTGGATTAGAAACAACTACAATAACTGCTTCTGGAGAAAATTCAAGTACATTTTCGGCAACTGTCTTAACAATTCCCGCATTAATTCCTATTAATTCTTCACGAGTCATTCCTGGTTTTCTAGGAATTCCAGAAGTAATAACTACTACATCACTATTAGCAGTTTTAGAGTAATCATTAGTAACACCAGATACCTTAGTATTAAAACCCGTATTGGTAGCACACTGCATAATATCCAACGCTTTTCCTTCAGCAAATCCTTCTTTAATATCTAATAACACTACTTCACTTACAATTCCTCTATAAGAAATCACATCCGCACAAGTAGCACCTACATTCCCTGCCCCTACAATAGTAACTTTCATATTTTATGGTTTATCGGTTGTTTGTTAATTTTATTTTAATCTAAAACAATACTAATTGTTTTTATGGTTATGCATCAATATTTGCATACACTGCATTTTTCTCTATAAACTCTCTTCTTGGTGGTACTTCATCACCCATCAACATAGAGAAAACTCTATCTGCCTCAGCTAAACTATCGATGTTCACTTGACGCAATGTTCTAAAACTTGGATCCATTGTCGTTTCCCACAATTGTTCCGCATTCATCTCTCCAAGACCTTTATAACGCTGAATTCCTGCGCTTCCACCCATTCTTTCATTGGCTTGATCACGTTGTAAGTCATTCCAAGCATATTCTTTCTTATTCCCTTTTTTAACTAAATACAAAGGTGGAGCAGCAATATAAACATGTCCTTCTTCAATTAGTTCTTTCATAAAACGGAAGAAAAATGTTAAGATTAAAGTAGAGATATGACTACCATCGACATCGGCATCACACATAATAATTACTTTATGGTAACGTAGTTTTGAAATATTCAAAGCTTTACTGTCTTCTTCTGTACCAATTGTGACTCCAAGAGCCGTAAAAATATTTCGAATCTCTTCGTTTTCAAATACTTTATGATGCATTGCTTTTTCTACGTTCAAAATCTTACCACGCAATGGCAAAATCGCTTGAAAAGCACGATCACGTCCTTGTTTAGCCGTTCCTCCTGCCGAATCTCCCTCGACAAGATATACTTCACATTTAGCTGGATCTTGTTCTGAACAATCAGACAATTTTCCTGGCAATCCACCACCACCCATTACGGTTTTGCGTTGTACCATTTCACGCGCTTTTTTAGCTGCATGACGCGCTTGTGCTGCAAGAATAACTTTTTGAACAATGATTCGAGCATCATTTGGATTTTCTTCCAAATAATTTTCAATCATTTCACTCACCGCTTGACTTACCGGCGAAACTACTTCCCTGTTTCCAAGCTTCGTTTTAGTTTGCCCTTCAAATTGTGGCTCTGCTACTTTTACTGATATAATTGCTGTTAATCCTTCACGGAAATCATCCCCTGAAATATCAAACTTCAATTTATCTAACATTCCAGAAGCATCTGCATATTTCTTTAATGATCTCGTAAGACCCGTTCTAAAACCTTGCAGGTGTGTTCCTCCTTCGTGTGTATTAATATTATTTACATATGAAAAAATATTCTCTGTATAACTGGTATTGTAAATTAACGCAACCTCAACAGGAATCTCTCCTTTTTCGTGATCCATAGAGATTACATGAGCAATAATTGGCTCACGATTCCCATCTAAATAACGAATGTATTCTTTTAGACCTTCATCGGAATGAAAAATTTCACAAACAAAATTTCCGTCTTTATCTTTTTCTCTCTTATCGGTAAATGTAATTGTAATTCCTTTATTCAAATACGACAATTCGCGCATACGTGCCGAAAGTGTATCATACGAATACTCAATTGTTTGAGTAAAAATACTTGGATCCGGATAAAAAGTTACAATAGTTCCTCTTTTTGTCGTTTCTCCAATTTGTTTCACTGGATAAAGCGCTTTTCCTTTTTCATATTCTTGCTCATAAACCTTTCCATCACTGCTATGAACCGTAGCTCTTAAGTGATTTGAAAGTGCATTTACAACAGAAACCCCAACACCGTGAAGTCCTCCAGAAACTTTATAAGAATCTTTATCAAATTTACCTCCGGCACCAATTTTAGTCATTACAACCTCCAATGCCGAAACCCCTTCTTTTTTATGAATTCCTACTGGAATACCACGTCCATTATCTTCAACAGAAATTGAACCATCTTCATTAATATCTACTCTTATGGTGTCGCAATGACCTCCCATAGCCTCATCGATAGAGTTATCGACTACTTCATAAACTAAATGATGTAATCCTCGAACACCTACATCCCCAATATACATTGATGGTCGCATTCTTACGTGCTCCATACCTTCTAACGCCTGAATACTATCTGCTGAATAATTGTCCTTCTTGATTTCTTCGCTCATATATTTTATTCTAAAAAAAATGTACTATTTGTCTAACACGCAAATATATAAAAACACAAACTATATAACCGTTAAAATCATGTTTTAAGCGGTTAAGTTATTAACATAATGTTGATTTTTTAACATAAAAAAACGCTCTCAAAACTGAGAACGTCTTTATTTTCATGAAAAGTTGTTTTATCAAACAATAATTCTTGTTTTTGCAATTTCTATATCTGCTTTTACGTGAGCCGCATTTGCTCTTCCGCTTGGATCTTCATTTTCCTGCCATTTTGGAATCCATTTTCTCACTGTTTGAGCAGCACTTTGTTGTGGGAAATATTTATGAAAAATAGACCTGTAAAAATACGCTTCTTTTGTTGTTGGAGCATTATATTGAAACTCTGTAGCAGCTCCAGCTAATTGCTCATCAGTCACTTGTAAAGAACAATAACTTATCAATTCATCAATCCAATTGTAACCCACCCCGTCTGAAAACTGTTCTTTTTGCCTCCATAAAACATCATCTGGAAGATAAGGATCATCTGGTGTATCAAATGCTTTTCTTAAAATATATTTTTCTTTACCATCATATGTTTTAGGCATTTTTTCTTCTGCTTTTACTCGAATAGCAACATCTAAAAATGCTTTATCCAGGTAAGGAACTCTAGTTTCTAATCCATGTGCCATTGTCGATTTATCCGCTCTTAATAAATCGGCAGTAAATAATTTCTGAACTCTTTCGATTGTTTCTTTTTGAAAATCTTCGGCTGACGGAGCATTTCTAAAATACAAATACCCTCCAAAAATCTCATCAGCACCTTCTCCTGAAAGTACCACTTTTACACCTAAATCCGTAATAGCCTTCGACAAGAAATACATTGGAGTACTCGCTCTGATCGAAGTTAGATCATAGGTTTCTAAATTCCATATTAATTTCTCTAACACTTCCAAACCTTCCTCTACAGTGAAGTAAATTTCATGATGTTCAGTCCCTAAAAAAGCAGCTACTTTTCTTGCAGCAACGGTATCTGGTGCATTAACATCTAAACCTATAGAAAACGAATGCAGTTTTTTTCCGCTTTCCGCCAATAATCTTGAAGCAATTGCTGAAGTTAATGAGGAATCTAAACCGCCTGACAGCAATACCCCAATAGGCACATCACTCATTAAACGCTTGCGGGTTGCTTCTGTCAAAGATTCTCTTATTGCAATCAAATCTAAATTTTGATCTGCATTTAAATAATCTTCATATTCTGGTTGATAGTACTTTACAAAACCTGTTTTTCCTGTATAATAATGTCCCGGAGGAAATGTTGCAAATGTTTTACATTGATCTGAGATAGATTTCATTTCAGATGAAAAATAAATTCTTCCCCTTTCATCTAATCCATAATATAACGGTTTTACACCCATAGGATCTCTACCAGCGATATAGTCATCTCCGTCAACAATTACAAATGCCCAGTCTCCATCAAGCATATTACAAAAGTCATAACCAAACTCTTCATACAAATGAACAATTACTTCCGAGTCGGATTTAGTTCTAAAAGTATGATTTTTCAAAATACCATCTCTCAATTCTTGATGATTGTATATCTCTCCGTTATGGATCATATACGCTGATTTAGTTCCTTGTATAGGCTGTTTCCCTGAATGTAGGTCAATTATAGACAAACGTTCATGACTTAAAATATGTCCTTTTTCAGTAACATGCAAATCGCTTTCGTCAGGGCCACGATGTGACATTCTTTTAGAAAGTTCCATAACAAGTTTCTCCTCTTTACCTTTCCCTATAATGGCTAATATTCCGCACATAAATCTATTTATTAATATTTTAATTCACCTTAATAAAACAAAGATGTACCATCAGTTACAAATACAAAAGACAATACTAGTATTTAATTATAAAAAATTACAAAAAAAGTAGATTTACATCAAATATGTAATACAAAAGCATGTAAAATCGATCATTATGTTATCTACTCTCAACCTCTTTTTACAAACTGCATTTTATTTTACTTTAACCCCTTTTATATACGTCCTAGATGCTTTCATCTCCAGAATTTCGCTATCAATAATCTTCATAATATCTCTATCAAAAATAACAAAATCTGCCCATTTCCCAACTTCTAGACTTCCTTTTTCTTTTTCTTCAAAATTAGAGTAAGCAGCCCAAATCGTCATTCCTTTCAAAGTCTCTTCTCTAGTCAATGCATTTTCCATTTGAAAACCTCCTTTTGGATATCCCTTACTGTCTTTTCTTGCTACCGCTGCATGAAAAGTCAACATGGGGTTTACCTCTTCAACCGGAAAATCAGTACCTAATGCAATAACTCCCGCTTTGTCCAATAATTTTTTATAAGCATATGCATTCTTTAATCGGTCTTTTCCTAAACGATCTCCTGCCCAATACATATCTGAAGTTGCATGTGTGGGTTGTACCGAAGGAATAATTCCCGTCTTGAAATAATCAAAATCTTGTTCTCTCAAAACTTGAGCATGTTCAATTTTCCATCTTCGATCTTTCTTACCTGTTAATGCTTCTTTATATATCTTCAGCAAAACTGTATTTGCCGAATCACCTATAGCATGCGAATTCAATTGAAAGTCTGAATTAGCTATTTGTTGCGCAACTGATTTCAACTGAGTTATCGACGAAAGCAATGCTCCAAACTGCTTCGGCATATCCGAATATGCTTTGTGTAAACAAGCACCACGAGATCCCAAAGCACCATCACCGTACATTTTAAAAGAACGAACATCTAAATTATCTGTTTTGTATATTCCTTTTTTCAAATACAAATCAATGTTTTTTTGATTAGCGGTAACCATAGCATAAACATTTAATTTCATCGCTTTTGCCTTTTGCAAGCTATCCATTAAATTGATAATATCTGGATCTAAACCCGCATCATTTACTGTAGTTAATCCATAATCAAACATTACCTTTTCAGCATCTAGTAAAGCAGCAATTTGAGTTTTACGACTTGGTTTTGGAATTATATTAAAAACCAACTCCATCGGATTATCAATTAAAATCCCTGTAGGCTCACCGTCTTTAATTTCAATTTGACCACCCACCGCTTTTGTATGTTTTGTAATTCCAGCCAATGCCAAAACTTTACTATTTACAATTATTGCATGACCATCTACTCTATTCAGTACCACAGGCGTATCAGGGAAATATTTATCTAAAATAGCTTTAGAAGGAAATTCTTTTACACTCCAATCGTTTTGGTCCCATCCATTTCCAACAATGAAATTTGATTTTTTTTCTTTTTGAAAAGCTTGAATGCGCTGTATCACCTCTATCATACTTTTTGTCCCACGTAAATCAACTTCTTGCAGACTTAGTCCAAAACCATAAAAATGACAATGCGCATCGATTAAACCTGGATAAATAAATTTACCTTTTGCATCTACATTTTTATCTGATTGAAAATTATTTTGTATTTGAGCATTCGAACCTATTCCAACAATTTTACCATTCTTTATTGCCATAGCTTGAGCAGTGTCAAAAGCTTTGTCAACTTTATAAATAGTTGCGTCTGTAACAATCAAATCAACCGAAGTCTTCATGTTTTTTAAACAAGAACTAAGGGAAAACAATATAAGGATGACAACAAAACGTCTCATGGTGTGTATTTTAGATTGGCTAATATAAAAAAGAAGACTTATATAAAAAAATGCTCTTAAATTATTTTCTAAAATGGCTAAATAAAAAATGCTCCCAAAATTTGGGAGCATTTTTTAATCAATAAATAATTTTAAAATTATGCTTTTACATAAGAATCAGTATGAACATTAGCCACTGCTCTTCCAGAAGGATCGTTCATGTTTTTGAATGCTTCATCCCACTCTAATGCAATTTTTGTACTACAAGCTACGCTTGCTTCTTGTGGTACACATAAAGCGGCTGCATCACTTGGAAAATGTTCTGTAAAAATAGAACGGTAGTAATATTCCTCTTTTGATGTTGGAGTTTGTAATGGAAACTTATATTTAGCATTTGCTAATTGTTCATCAGAAACTTCAACAGCTACTACTTCTTTTAACTTATCAATCCAACCGTATCCAACACCATCACTAAACTGTTCTTTTTGTCTCCAAGCTACACTTGGTGGCAACATCTCTTCAAATGCTTTACGTACTACCCATTTCTCCATTGGGTGTTCTTTGTTAATCATTTTATCTTGTGGGTTGATTCGCATTGCCACATCCATAAACTCTTTGTCTAAGAATGGCACACGCCCTTCAATTCCCCAAGCTGCTAAACTTTTGTTTGCTCTTAAACAATCGTACATGTGTAGTTTTCCTAATTTACGTACGTTTTCTTCATGAAATTCCTGTGCGTTTGGTGCTTTATGGAAGTATAAATACCCTCCAAACAACTCATCAGCACCTTCACCTGACAATACCATTTTGATCCCCATTGATTTAATCACTCTTGCCATTAACCACATTGGTGTCGATGCTCTAATCGTAGTTACATCATACGTTTCTAAGTTGTAAATTACATCTTTAACAGCATCTAAACCTTCTTGAATAGTAAACTTAATTTCATGATGAATGGTTCCAATATGATCTGCCACTATTTGAGCAGCTGCTAAATCTGGAGAACCCTCTAGTCCTACAGAGAAAGAATGCAATTGTGGGTACCAAGCATCAGCAGTATCTCCTGATTCTATACGTTTTTGAGCATATTTTTTAGCTACAGCCGAAGTAATCGATGAATCTAATCCTCCAGAAAGTAACACTCCGTAAGGAACATCACTCATTAATTGTCTGTGAACCGCAGCTTCAAGCGCTACTTTGATATCTTGAATGTTTGTTTCATTGTCTTTTACAGCATCATATTCTGTCCAGTCTCTTTTATACCATTGTACAAATTCACCATCTTTACTTGTCATATAATGTCCTGGAGGAAACAATTGTATTTTTGTGCAATATCCTTCTAAAGCTTTCAATTCAGAAGCCACATAAAAAGTACCGTGTTGGTCCCAACCAATATATAATGGAATAATCCCCATATGGTCACGAGCTACAAAATACTCATCTTTATCTACATCATAAATTGCAAATCCAAAAATCCCGTTCATTTCATCTATAAAATGAGGCCCTTTTTCTTTGTAAAGTGCTAGAATAACTTCACAGTCACTTTCTGTTTGAAAGTTATATTTCCCTTCAAATTGTTTGCGTAATGCTCTATGGTTATAGATTTCTCCATTGGCAGCCAAAACTAATTTACCATCTTCACTAAACAATGGTTGTTTTCCTGAAGCTGGATCCACAATCGCCAAACGCTCATGAGACATAATCGCTTTTTCATTGCTATAAATTCCACTCCAGTCTGGTCCACGGTGACGAATAATTTTAGACATTTCTAATACTTGCGGTCTTAAAACTTCTGCTTTTTGTTTTAGATCAAAGGCACATACGATTCCACACATAACACTATATTTTTATATTTTTTTTGATTTTATTTTTTTTGATGAAGCAAAGATGCAATAACAGTTACATTTGAAAAACACTAACAGCAATTATAGTTATAAATTAAAACTTAAATCGATGTTTTAAATTAAATTAGTAATCAAAAGCTATTGAAAATCGTTAGCAAGTTAAAAATCATAATTTATCATTATAAAATAGCTTCTATCAAATACTTTGTAGTGTTAATCTCAAACCCAAACCCTACTTTATTCCCCATTAGTTTACTTCCCAATGGTGATTGAGGTGACAAAGCAATTACATTAACTCCTTCAATAGTAATTTTTGGCAGTGCTAAACTGAGATACAAATAAATCCCATTGGCTTTAACTAAGCTACCCACAATAATAGTTTCAGCGGTTTTAGTCGAATCAATTTTATCCAGTACTGCTTTTTGAGTAAGCACTTCCTTCAATTTAGTATTGAGTTTTTCTTGTTCGATGTGCATCATGGACAGCGCTGTTTCATGTTTATCCCCAGCAGATCCTTTGGCATCATTCTTAGAATCTTCAGTAAGTGCCGTTATCATATCTCTAAAAACATCCATTCTATCTTGAACCAATTGTAAGTAGTACTGATGTATTTTTTGTTTAAATGTCATGTTTCTTTTTAAATTTATAATAGATAGAGCACTAATTGAAATATCACTGAGTTCGCTACTTCATGCGACCAAAGTTAACGTATTATTCCAAAATTGCGCCATATTTTCCAAACTCCAACTCATTTATTTACTAAATTTTAACATGAATTTTTAACTTTATAAAAAGACAATTGATAATTTTAACATTCTAATCATATAACTTTATAATACATACTATGAAAAAATCGACACTTGTAGCTACAGTAGCCTTTGCTTTTACATTGCTTTTATCTTCGAATGCAAATGCTCAAAAATTTCCCGACCTAGATAAAAGTCCAATGGACGTCGCCTCATTCCCTACTGATTATAAAAATCCTGCCAAAATTGCTAAAGTAACCTACAGCAGACCTCAACTAAAAGGACGTAGTTTAGACGAACTAGCTCCAAACGGAAAAGTATGGAGAACTGGTGCTAATGAAGCTACCGAAATTACTTTTTTTAAGGATGTAACTCTAGGAAGCACTAAAATTAAAGCGGGTACTTATACATTATATACCATTCCTGAAAAAGACAAGTACACTGTTATTATCAACAAAGACTTAAATGTTTGGGGAGCTTATTTTTATAAAGAAGAAAATGATGTAGCGAGACTAACCATTCCTGTAACCGAAGGAAAAGAATCACTTGAATCACTTTCTATGGTTTTTACCAAAACGGATAAGGGAATTGAATTGAATATGGGTTGGGACAAAGTGAGAATTGCTATTCCTTTCTCAGAATAATAATTTATTAAACCTAAAAAAATAGGCTTCCTTATCAGGAAGCCTATTTTTTTTGTCTTAGAAATTAAATCGATTAAAAATCAAATTTATAATTAGCTCCAACTACGATTTGAAAACCTTGAACAGGGTAATTCAACCATTTTTGATACGACTGATTCGTAATATTATTAGCTCTTATAAACCCAGTTAATTGCTCATTGTATTTATAACCTACATGTGCATTAACATCAAAATAACTATCTAAAGTTATTGGAGTAGAATCCACCGTGAAATTAGTATTGAATTTCATGTCCTTACGTTCCCCAACATAGAAAACAGTAGCACCTGCAAACCATTGTGGTGTAATATTAAAATCAATATTTGAATTTAATTTCAGTTCTGGCAAATTCCATGCTTCTTGCTGAAAATCATTCGTATAACTATTATACGTTCCGCTGATACCAAAAGTAACATTTTCTGAAAAATTAGCTTTTAAATCACCCGTAAAACTCAATGTTCTCATGTCATCATAAACCACCTGCATTGAATTCCCAAAAGCATAATTTTCATTGGAAGCATTTTCATTGTAATCATTGCTTCTAAACAACGCTTTATTTCTTTCGTTCACATATGACCCTTTAATGTTATAACTCACATTATTTGTAATTTTCCCTTTTAAACCAGCAAAAATATCATATTGTTTGTCTGTAGGCGCAATATTTAAAGTAGGAGATAAAAATGAGTTTTGATTCACAAAATCCATATAAGAATTTTGCTCCAAATTCCCTTCGGCTCCTGCATAAAAAATCATTAAGTCTCCAACCACTTTATAAGAAGCGTTGATTTGAGGATAGACAAAAAACTTATTATTACTATGCTCATTATCTAAACTATAAAATAAAGAAGCACCCAGATTCAAAGTCCAATCGTTATCTTGCATTACAAAAGTAGGTGAAATACCAAAGTTAGTGAAACCGTATTTTATAACTTGGGTATTGGTGTTTTGGTAATTTTTATCAAAACTTCCACCCACGTAATCCACAATTATATTTGTTTTTATCGCTTCGTCCATTATATTGAACTTCAACGAAGGTTTAACATAAAAACGATTTTCAGTAGAACCAAAAGTATCTGTAAAATGATTGAATTTCAAACTTGCATTGTCTAGAATTCCCTCATTAAAATCAATTTTTGAACCTAACGAAAAAGTATTGTAAACATGTTGTGGATTTATACCATTAATTAACATTGCTCTATCTGAAGAAGAAAGTGTACTACCAAACTCTGTTGGCAATCCATACCAATTATAAATTTGGTTTTGGTATCCTAAATCAACATTCCATGACATATCACTATAATTAGCACCATAAGTCAAATCAATTGCAGAATCATAATAACGGTCATCTAATTCCACTCCACTAATTCCACCTTGTGATGAAAGATGACGAAACATTCCCCCTACATAATCATTGCTCCCTAATTCTTGATTAACAAACAACTCGGCATTGAGCGTTCTATAACTCCCAAATCCTAATGTCGCATAATTATTATACAAATGGGCTTGCTTTGTTTTGTCAACGCCTTCTGCTTTTCCTTTTGAAGGAGTAAATGTAGAAGCTACAGGGAAAGAAAAAATAGAGTACTTAATTGTTTCTTTTTTAGCATTACCTTCATCATCCAGCACTGGAGTTTCTTGTACTTTGAAAGCATCCGAAATAGTTGGGGTATATGGCTTCACTACATTTACTACTTCAGATCCTATGTTGTCCTCTTTTTTTTGAGCAAACGAAAACTGAAAAACTACTAAAAGTAGTACAATTGTAATTTTATTTTGGAAATTCAATTTCATATTTTTTTGTTTTATTATAAAAAAGGCGATTAAAAGTTATTTACCCTCTCCTGCATTTTATACATTATCTTTTTTTACTACTATTTTTATTTTTTTAATCTACTTCCCATTCACCTTGTGCTACAAACTGAGTTTCTCCACCGATATTAATGTCAAAAAGAGGCTCTTCTCGTTTTCCTTCAAAATATATTTGAGAACTTCTATTGATATATTCTCCCTGGTTATTCACCATATTTATTTCATCTGCATGGTATTTCAATAAAAAAGCTTGCAAACAAGTACTAGCACTTCCTGTCGCTGCATCTTCTATAAGCTGGTTATTTTCAATACACAACATTCTACTGGTTAGCACTTCATTTTCTAAACTAAAAAAATACAAAGCCCTATGTTCCGTTTTACATTTTGCTTTAAGCCACTCGGCTGTTTTATCTTTATCCAATTCAACTGCTTTTAATGTCTCTCTATTTTTTAGAGGCACCATGACAAAAGCACTTCCAGTAGTTACTTCTTGAATTTCAAAACGAGTATCAAAATCAGTTACACTTAAATTACTAAATGAAGCAAAATCTTCCTTCATTAAAACATCTAGAAAATCAGGCTGTGCGGCTTTCAACCAAACTAAATCCGGAGTTTGCCTAACCGGAATTTCTCCTATTGGAACATTTAATTTAATCCCCTTAGGATGGTGTTTGAATACTTTATTCATCAAAACCCATGAAGTTCCTATTATTGGATGCCCAGCAAATTGCATTTCATGCGCTGGAGTAAAAATTCTAATTGTTGCTTTATTATTCTCAGGTGCTATAGCAGTTACAAATGTACTTTCGGCAAAATTAATTTCGCGTGCCACTTGCTGCATTTGATCAGTCGTTAAATCAGTCGCATTTAAAAAAACTGCCAGTTGATTTCCCGCATATTTTTTTTTGGTAAATACATCTACAATATAAAAAGGAATCGTCATTTTTTAATAATTTTAAATTCACAACAACGGCATCATCACAGTTGTTTTAAATATTCCTAATTGGTTATTGATGAATTTGTTTTAGACTCTTCGGCTTTAATTCTATCTAATTCATTTTGCGCCTCAGCAACTACATCTGAAAAATCAGTGAAATTTTTAATCACATTTTCTAAAATATAAGTCGCTTGAAAACTATCTTTTAGTCCATAAAAGTTTTTCGCCATTAGAATCAATCCTTTCGATCCATAAAATCTATAACTAGAATAGTTTTTTGCTAATTTTTGAATCGTCACATTTGAAGCTTCATATTTTGAATCTTTATTTTTAAAATAGGCATCATAATATAATGCTTCAGCGGCTAGTTCTCCTTTAGCAATGGTCAGCACTTTTGCATATCCCGCTCTCGCTTTAGCTTCATCACCTGTTTGCATTGCTGAACGAGCAATAATAATTTGCGCATCCGAACGAACATTATCATCTGTTTTAGGATTATTTAATACTTTATCCGCATAAATAACAGAATTTCCATAGTCCTTTTTATCGTAATAACACTTCATCAAATTTGATTGAGCAAATACTTTGTTTTGAGGAAAATCCGATTCGTTTTCTAAACGAACTAAAACTGGAATTGCTTTATCTTTTTGATTGTTATCCAATAACACTTGGGATAATCTTGCCAAAGACTGTTCCGTAAATTCACTTCTAGGTTCACTAATTACATATTGATAATTAGCCACTGACTTGTCTTTTTGTCCTTCAGAGAAATAGGCTTGCGCCAAATAAAAATTAGCTTGAAGTGAATGAATTCCTCTTGGAAAACTAGAAATATAAGCACTAAATCCAGAAATGGCCTGCTTATTATTATTTTGCTCAAATTGTTTCAAAGCTGACTCATACGAGTCATTATCCAAATCCGCATCAGTAACCGCCACAAAGTCTAAGGTTCTCACCCAAGTAGCATACTCATTAACTCTTCCACCATCAACATATATCAATCTAGCAGTAGAAACGGCTTCAAGAGCTTCGGGAGTTTTAGGAAAATCAGCCGTTACTTTTTTAAATTTTGTTAAAGCTAGTTCACTTTTATCCGAATTATAGTAAATCAGTCCTTGACGCAATATTGATTTGGCAGTATAGCTTCCGTTTTTGTACTCCCCAATTAATCGATCAAATGTTTTTAAAGCCAAATCTTGTTTGTTTGCCGCTACATAAGTATTAGCCAATTCATACATGGCATCATCACGGTAACTTGATTTTGGATACATTTGTAAGAACGAATTTAATTCTTCAATTTTCGTGTCATTTTTGGATACAAAACCATAACAAATTGCTTTTTGATAATAAGCATAATCTGCATCAACACCTTTTAATTCAATTACTTTATTGTACGCTTCCATTGCTGGCCAATATTTAGAACTAACAAATCGGCAATCACCTAAACGCAAATAAGAATCATTCAATCTCACTTTATCGTCTTTTACTTTATCAATTTGATTTTGAAAATAGGTAGCCGCTTGATCGTACTCTTTCAATTTAAAATAAGTATAAGCAATATTATAATTGCTGTTTTTATATTCTGATGCCGAAGACGCACGAGGCCCATTTACAAACTGCTTATAACTCAACAAAGCATTATTGTAATCATCTTGAATGTACTCCGTTTCCGCTTTCCAAAAAGTAGCTCTGGCCGTAAAATCTGCATCAATTTGACCGTCTATTGATTTCTTAAACATCTTGGCCGCTTCTTGATAATTTCTGTCTGCATAAAGCTCTAAACCTCTATAGAAAGTCACTTTTTGATACGCCAATTTATTTTCTGGCCCTCTATTTTTTTCTAATAAAACCAAGGCTTCTTTGTAGTTTTTAGAAGAAATATAAGAATCGATTAACAGTTTTTCGACTACTGGACGACTTGCATTGTTTGGGTATTTTTTTATAAAATCCAGTAAAACCTGAGGAACAGTTTGATATGAATTCCCTATTTCATAACTCAATTTCGCATAATTCAAACTAGCGTCTTCTTGGATAGAAGCATCAAATGTCATTTCGGAAGCATTTTTAAACGCATTCAACGCTTGTTGTTTTTGATCTAAATTTAAATAGCTTTGCCCTAAATGGTAGTAGGCATTTTGCGCTACAAAATCTTTACCATTTATGATTTTATTGAATTGAGAAATCGCATTTTCAAAATCATTTTGCTTGTAATACGCGTATCCCAATTGGTAAAAATCAGTATTGTTCCATCTTCCTTTTTTACCTTTATAATCCGCTAAATAAGGGATTGCTTTATCATATTGTTTTAAATTAAAATAACTTTCTCCAATGATTTTATTTAATTCAGACTTTTCCAATGCGTTCGACTTTGACATTGCCTTTTGTCCTAAATCAATTGCTTTTTGAAAATTTCCTAATTTAAAATTCATATCGGCCTGATAGTACGACAGTTTTTCTTTGTACTTTTCTTCGCCTGAAACCGCATCAAAATATTTGGTCGCCTCTTTATAATCATCTCCTTCATAGGCTATAAAACCCAAGTAGTATTTAGCTTGAGAACCATATTCAGCTGAATTTACCACTTTATTAAAATAAGTGGTAGCCTCTTTTTTATTTTTAGAATTAAAAAAAGCATACCCTTTTTGGAAATTAAATTTATCGCGCTCTTTATATGTTAATTGGCTCTCATCTACTTTTTCAAACCATTTTAGGGCTTGAGGATAATTTCCTTGTTCAAAATAATAATGCGCTACTTCTATAAAAGCTTGATTGCTCTTAGCACTTGTTGGATAGTCTTCAACAAATTTCTCCATCAAAACATCCGCATTCGCTTGATTCAAACGAATAGCACAAGATGCATCATAATAAGAACAATCTGATTTGATTTCTTCATTTGTAGTTTCCAAGTTTACTTTTTCAAAAATAATTTGGGCTGAAGCAAATTGATTGTCATTAAATAAGGAAATTGCCTTATTAAAATCTTTTAATTCATGGGTATATATTATTGATTTTTGAGCAGAAACAGTAAAAGTGCCAACAAAAATCATTAAAAGAAAAAGCCAAGAGAGTTTACGCATTTTGTTTGTTTTTTTTGATATTCAAAAGTATTATAACTAACGGGTATAACGAATTGTTATTCCCTTTTATTATGAACAAATGTTTTAACAAAAAATAAAAAAAATTAGAATTGATAATTGATAATTGACAATTGATAATTACTTTTACCCAATAAACAATTTTTCAATTATGTCTCAAACTGTACTGTCTTTAAAAAACGTAACCATTTATCAAGAAGATAAAGTAATTTTATCTAATGTAAACTTGGAAGTAAACCATGGTGAATTTTTATACATCATCGGAAAAACAGGATCAGGTAAGAGTAGCTTAATGAAAACACTTTATGCTGATATGCCTTTGACTGAAGGCGAAGGACATATAGTCGATTTTGATCTAGTTACTTTAAAAGAAGATGACATTCCTTTTTTAAGAAGAAAAATTGGTATCGTATTTCAAGATTTCAAATTATTGCCCGATCGCTCAATCAAAGACAACATGTTATTTGTCCTTAAAGCGACAGGATGGGTTGATAAAAATGAAATGGATCGTAAAATTGACGAGGTTTTAGACAAAGTAGGAATGAAAGCCTACGCAATGAAAATGCCACATCAAATTTCGGGTGGTGAACAACAACGTGTCGCTATTGCTAGAGCTTTACTTAACGACCCTGAGTTGATCCTTGCAGATGAACCTACTGGTAACCTTGACCCACAAACAAGTGCTGAAGTTCTAGAAGTTTTAAGAAGCATTAATGCTAATGGAAAAACGATTATAATGGCAACGCATGATTATGCCTTATTAATGAAATTTCCATCGAAAACATTGAAATGTGAAGACACTAAAATCTTTGAAGTAGTTCAAAGAACAGTGTAATGCTCTCCATTCTTATTCCAATATACAATTACAATGCCTATCCTTTAGTTCAGGAATTGCAAAAGCAATGCATGAAATATGAAATTGATTTTGAAATTCTTTGCCAAGATGATGCCTCTCAATCCCCACTAAACCAGTTTAATGAAAATATAAATTTACTCCCAAATTGTAATTTTATGTCATTAGATAAAAATATTGCCCATCGCGAAAACAGAAATTCGCTAGCTAAAAAATCTAAATTCGATAATTTACTTTTCATAGATGGTGATTCCATAATTTTGAATACCAATTATATCCATAATTACGTGGAAAATATTCATGATAGTGATGTAATTTATGGTGGCCGATTACATCCTGAAAAATGCCCTTCAAATCTTCAAAAACTAAGATGGAAATACGGTAAATTTATTGAAGATCAACCAACCTTAAATCGAAAAAAAACTCCCTACAAATCATTACTTTTTAATAACACTTTGATTAAAAAAAAATGTTTTAACAAAGTAAAATTTGACAAAAGCATCATTAAATATGGTCATGACGATACTCAACTTTCTTTCCAGTTAGCTTTATTACAAGCCAAAGTTAACCATATTGAAAACCCTGTTGAACACGGTGACATCGATACAAACTTAGTTTATTTAAAAAAAACAAAAGAAGCTTTAGAAAATTTAATGCTCCTATATGAGAATCGACAAATTGACGGAAAGTTTGTGAAATTAATTTTTTTATTTGAGTGGCTGAACAATTTAAAATTAACCTATTTAATATCTCAGTGCTATCTTTTTTTCGAAAAAAGGTTAATCAAAAACTTGAAAGGAAACAATCCTAATTTAGTTGTTTTTACATTGTTTAGAATTGGTTATTTCTGTACAATTAAAAGAAGCTAATTATTTTTTATAATATTTTCAAAAAGTGCATTCCATTGTAACATTATAATATCCAAATCATAATCGGCAACTGATTCACGGGCTTTTTTACCTAGTTGTCTTCGTAAAACAGCATCTTCAATAAGTACACTAAGTTGTTCTACAAAAAGCTGCTCCTTTCCTTCCGGTACAAGAATTCCATTTTCTCTATTTGTTATAATTGCTCTTGGTCCTACTGGACAATCATATGCAACACAAGGTAAACCGGACGCCATTGCTTCAACCAGTACCATAGGAAATCCTTCAAAACGGGAAGTCATTACAAACAGAGAAGCATTATTATATTTTTCTTCAATATTCATTACTGGTTTATGGAATCGTACCGTAGCATTAATATTTAATTTTTCAGCGACAGTCTCCAATGGTTTTAAATCATCACCATATATTTCTAGAATCCAATCAGGGTGTTTTACTGCTGTTTTTTGCCAAATCAACAGCAATCGATCTAGCCCTTTTTCATACGAATTTCTAGCTACTGTAATTACTTTCTTATTTTCTAATGGATTATCGGCGGTCACTTTCAACCAAGATGGATTAGGAATAATGGTGTAGTTCAACACATCCCATTCTTGTAAACTCTCATTGGATAAAGCTATAAATCGCTTGTATTTTTGTGCTCCCAAGTTTTTGAATTTATATTTAAAAAATTGAATTCCTTTAAAAAAAAAGGAAGCCTTCATTTTATTTTCTTGTATGTATTTTGAACCATGACACTCAAACACCAAAGGTATATTTGAATTGAGAAAAAATGGAATTGTAAATGCTTTCAACCCATTATCACAAACAATAATAATATCTGGTTTTATAATTGAGATTTGGAGTTTTAAACTATTTATATAATCCTTAAAAAACTGAAAAACACTACCTTTTAAAATCATATCGTGGAATACAATTCCAGAATTAAAATTATAAAAAGGACTCGTATTTCCATCATTTTGGGTAAGAATATGAATGTCATATCCCCATTTCTCAATAAGACTATTTGTTTTTACCGAAAGCACTCGTGCCACGCCTCCTTCAGTATTACAACTGGGAACGATGTATAGAAGTCTCATTTTTTAGAACTCATAAATGCATCATAATCTCTAATATAATCTTGCTCAATAAATTCATCCGAGGCCAAAACCAAACAAACAGCGCCAGAGGAAAAGTTTTCCAATTCTCTCCAAATCCCGTTTGGAATATATAATCCGATATTAGGTTTATTTAATCCAAATGATTTCTTTTCGAATCCATCATTGAGTACCACCTCAAAACTACCACTCAAAGCGATTAATACTTCCTGTTGCTCTATATGCGAATGTCCTCCTCTAAAAGCATTACTTGGCACATCAAAAAGATAGTACACCCGCTTGAATTCAAACGGTAAAACATCTTTTTGAATAAACCCTAAATTCCCACGCACATCTTCTACGACAGGAATTTTTATTAATTGAATTGCTTCTATTTTTGTCATTTTTTAGTTGGTACTTATTTGCATCAAATCTAACCATTGTTGCCCGATATTCTCTAATAGAAACGGACTAATACTTTCTATAGTGTTCTGTTTGCAATTTTGATATAAAGAATCATCTGTAACCATTTCATTAATGGCACTAGTCAGTTTTTGCCAATTCTGGTTTTCAACCAAAATTCCATTTTTGTGATGATGTATCATTTCTTTTG
Source organism: Flavobacterium sp. WC2421 (assembly GCF_040822115.1). NCBI lineage: Bacteria > Pseudomonadati > Bacteroidota > Flavobacteriia > Flavobacteriales > Flavobacteriaceae > Flavobacterium > Flavobacterium sp. WC2421. Next base: position 3,785,954 of record NZ_CP162004.1, read on the forward strand.
GACCAGAAGGACAATCAAAAGAAACAACGGGAGTGCCACAAGCCAATGATTCTAAGATAACATTTGGCATTCCTTCATTTTTACTGCTCAATACTAGGAATTTTGCTGCTTTCAAATATTTATAAGGATTGTCTTGATACCCTAAAAAATGAACGAAACCTTCCATTTTTACTTTTTTAACTGCCATTTCCAAATCAGTTCTATCGCCTTCACCCAAAATTAAAAGATGAATTTGTTTTTCAGGCAAAACAGAATTCCCATAACTTGAAATCAACTGATTAAACTGCTTAATGGGATTTTCAAACTGGCCGATAGCAATAATATAATCAAAGGTTATATCAATCTTTTCTATACTTTTTTCATTAACCTCAACAATGTTAACGGGATTAGGAATCGTAACAACATTTTTTAAATTATGTTTTTGTTTTATTAGCACTTTCATATCTGGAACAAGGGCCACATTTGCATAACAATGATTGTACATGAATCGTGTCAACCCTGAAATATTAGGCATATAATGATCAATTAAAAAACTATGAACCGTAAATATGGTTTTGGTATTGTAAATCCATCGCGAAATCACAAGCTCTTGAATGACTTTAGTTCTAAACCTAAAATCAATTATAAAATCAAAATCATTGCTATTTAAATAATTTCGCAATGCCGTTAATCGTTTGAATTTATTGAAAATACCATTAGAACTATTTTTCAACAAACCTAAATTCACCAACTTCCCTGCATACGGGAAAGAGACTTCATCGATAACCGTAATAATATGCACTTCAATTCCTTTACTTTCGAAAAAAAGAGACAGATTCGCCATCACTTTATCACCTCCGCCACCGCTCAAACGGTAACCAATTAAAGCAATTTTATATTTTTTGTTAGGCAATATCATTATCGATTTCTTATTTTCGTATCAAATATATAACTCTTTTAAAAAGATATGCAAGATAAAGCATTAGTTACCATTATTTGCTTGTGCTACAATCAGGAAGCGTTTGTATTGGAAAGCTTAGAATCTGTTATCAAACAAGAGTACAAAAACATTGAACTTATTATTATTGATGATTGCAGTACCGATAATTCTAAAACTACAATTGAGAAATGGATAGTTGACCATCCAGAGGTACAATTTATAACTAATAAAACCAACTTAGGGATTACAAAAGCATTTAATAAAGGGTTGAAACTTGCCAAAGGCACCTACATTATTGATTTGGCTGCTGATGATGTTTTGCTTCCCAATTGTGTAAGTCTTCAAGTCAATACTTTTAAAAATAGCAACTATAAAAATCTAGGAGTTGTCTATGGTAATGCAGCTTTGATTACTAAAAAAGGGCTCTTAGATTCTTATTATTTTGCTGTAAATAAAGACAAAAAAGTAACCCAAAAAAGAATTACTGGAGACATTTACACCTCCGTTCTTGCTGGAGGAGACAGTATTTGCTCTGTTTCTAGCATGACCAAAAAATCAGTTTATGATGTACTTGACGGTTATGATGAAAACCTAGCGTATGAAGATTTGGATTTTTGGATTCGTGCTTCTCGAATTTATGCATTTGATTTTATTGATGAAATTTTGATTCAAAAAAGAATCGTATCCAATTCTATGGCAACCGATTTTTATAAGAAAAAAAATAAAATCAACCATTCTACCTATGTTATTTTGAAAAAAGCCATTGGACTAAATCGCTCCAAAATAGAAAACAAAACAGTACTAAAACGCATTCATTTCGAGATGATTTTGGCCTATAAAAATCTAGATTTTGTTTTGCTTGTAAAATATATTTTTCTAGAAATAAGAATTCGAATTTCTATTTTATAAGGTATTACTGAACGGTTAAAAATGCATCTAAAACCTTTCGTTCCCCTTCCCAATCTCTTGATATATTTGTCCTAATCAATTTAGCAGGCATTCCTGCCAATAAACAATTTTGCTCGAGTTGTGAATAGTCCTTATTGCACAAACTATTAGAAGCTATTGTACAATAATCCGGTGTGTGTGTCCCCGCCATAACCGAAACTCTACCGCCAACATAATTATAATTCCCAATATGAATGGCATTAGTGATTTTGTAGCGCTCACCTGTACTTGTGTCAATCATTTGATGAAAATTAGTATCAATAATCTGAGATTCTGGTCCAAATCGAGCATAATCACCTAAAACCACTTTTTCTATACATGTTAATTTTGAATTCGAACCTAAAGAAGCCATATGCCCTAATTCACAATACCCATCCTTACCCACATAAATGAAATAGTCCTTACCAAATTGTACCTGCCCTTTAAAAACTAATTTACCAGTGATATTAATTTCTGCGATTCCGCTAGCCACTGTATTCATTTCATAATCTTGACCAAAACCAATCATTCCTCTTAGTATGGGTGCCGCAATTTCAATTTCGCCAGTAATCAAAGTAAGTTTTACTTTTCCATAAAAAAATACAGGTAACTTTTTTGCTGTTGCAAAAGGGAATTTTTTAAAATTAAAATAGAGTGTTTTTGTCCAATTTACGGAATAGTAAAATCGTATTTTGTAAAAAAACAATCGCAATTTATCATATTGATTTTTAATAATATCAGCCATTTTTTTTCTTGATTAAAGCATTAAAAACGGATTTCAACTCCATTTTTTTATTGATGTGAAACAACACATAACTAACGGAAACCAAAATCATGATAAACATTAAACTGTATTTTACAATCGGATTTGGTATATATCTCAATAAAAAAGTAATACCGCATAGAAAAATACAAACGAGATAAGTAAGGTAAAAATCTTTTTCAAAATACAGCCCATACCTTTTTTTGGAAATGATTTTTAATCCTACAAAATGAATGATATAATAGATTAAAAAGCTGAAACCAAGTCCTTCCAATCCATAGTACGTATAACCTAAAATATTCAATAACAAAGATATAACATTAAAACCAATAGCAGTTCGCAAAAACATTTTGGAATCTCCTTTTGCAATTAAAACAAATCCCATAGACCAAGAAACCGCTCTAAAAAGCATCCCTATTATTCCAAAACAAACCATCGGAATTATCAAATTAAATGATTCGGTATAAATCACTTTTACAATCAAAGGAACAAAGGTGAGGAACAAAATAATGATTGGCGTTATTATTAAAATCGAAATATAAGATTGCTGCATTACGCTTTCTCTTACCTTCTCGTTATCCTCACTTATGGCAGATAGTCTTGGAAAATAATCGGTGCTCATGACTGTAAAAATAATCCCAACATAGGAGTTTAGTAACGTAAAACCTGCATTGTAAAATCCTACTTCCTCTAATCCGCCTGTTTTCTCAATATAAATTTGAATTAAATAAGTTGTCACTAAAGTGAGTAATCCACTTATGGTTAATAGAATTCCTAATCTAACAACACTTTTTCCTTCACTGATTACTTGCCTGGTATTTATCACTTCCTTCTGTATTCCCAATTGGTTCGAAAAGTAAAATGAAAACACTAAAGCTGATAAAGACACCACTATGATTGTGGGTATTATAGCGTCAATTCGATAACAATAATACAACGGAATTGAGACCAACAACCCCAATAAATTGCCATAAAAATTGGCTTTGGCTAAAAGACGCATTTTTCTCAATCCTTGCAAAACTACTAATTGACCCGAGCTAAGTTGCCTGAACAAAACTGTAATGGAAATAAAAATAAAAGCAGTCGCATAGTGGGTATTCCCAAAAGTAAGTGTGCTCAACCAAGAAGAAAAAACCACAGTTAATAACGTTCCAAATATTCCCGTAATCAAAACCAATTTTCTAACAATTGTCACAATTCTTGAAACACTTTTTAAGTCATTCTCTTTATAATCTCCAGAAATGTGTTTGACCGCGCTCGTTTCAATTCCTAAACTAGTAGCACCATTTATTGTGTTTATTGCTGAATTTAGCAATGCAATAATTCCCATTCCGGCTGGACCAATAAAAACAGCTATCAGCTTAGTACGAATTATCGAAATGATAATATTTAAAAACTGTACACCACCAAAAAGCGAGGTCGTTTTTAAAATTTGGAGATAGGAGGATTTTTGGTCTGTCATCTCTAATAGTTATTTAGAGTTGCAATAACAAAATCAATTTCTTCCATTGTTAAAGCAGGATTTAAAGGCAAACTCAAAACCTCATTGTGAATTTTCTCCGTAATAGGAAATGACCATTCATTCCAGTTTTTCAAAGCTTTTTGTTTGTGTGCTGGAATAGGATAATGAATTACGGTTTCTATTCTGTTTTTCAATAAGTAAGCTTGTAATTCGGCTCTATTTTTTGTTCGAATAACAAACAAATGAAAAACATGATTAGTAGACAAATCCCAAAATGGAAGCACAACTTTATCGTTTTTAATTTCTGATAAATAGCGTTTGGCAATTGCTCTTCGCTTATCATTCTCAGCATCTAAATGCGGTAATTTCACATTCAAAAAAGCGGCTTGTAATTCATCCAATCTTGAATTTACTCCTATATAATCAGTATAATATTTAGTTTCAGAACCATAGTTTCTAAGTGTTGAAACTACTTTTGCCAGTTCTTCGTCATTAGTAACTACCGCCCCTCCATCTCCCAAAGCGCCTAGATTTTTCCCTGGGTAAAAACTGTACGCTTGGGTATTCCCGCTTTCGACTTTCGACTTTTGACTTTCGACCTCAAAAAAAGCACCATGAGACTGAGCAGCATCTTCAATTACCAATAAATCATTAGCAAAAGCGACTTCATTTATCTGATTCATTTCTGCTAGTTGCCCATATAAATGAACAGCTAGAATGGCTCTGGTTTTTGAAGTGATTTTTTCTTCAATCAAGTCAGGATTAAGATTGTGGGTTTCCAACTTTGGCTCGACTAAAACTGGAACTAAATCGGCTTCTAGAATCGCCAAAATACTTGCTATATAAGTATTCGCGGGCACAATAACTTCGGCTCCTTTTTGCAATTTACCCAGCTGAATGTATCCTTTGAAAATTAATACCAATGCGTCAAATCCATTCCCTACTCCTATGCAATATTCTGATTTACAAAACTGGGCAAAATTAGTCTCAAATTCCTTTACTTCATTTCCTAAAATATACCAACTACTATCTAAAACCGATTTCAATTTATCTTGAAAAGCAGTTTCATATTGTGCATTGATTTTTTTTAAATCCAGAAATGGTATCATTTAAAAAGGTTTAAGGTTTAAAATTGCCGAAATTGTATTGATTAAAAAAGGTTTTATACTAATATGTTCTCCAATTTGGAATAATTAATTGTATCCACTTCATAGAAATCATGAACTATCGTGCTGGCACCAAAACTTTCTTTCCAGTAAGATAACCCTTCATTGAGTTTTTTCCCTTGGGCTTCATTCGAAACTCCAAAATCAAAAAATCGCTTTTCAACAAATACTTTATGAATTAAATAATCATATAAAAAATCCAAACTCCCTAGGTTTTCGTCTTTTTCAAATTTGGATATGTATTGACAATGCACCACTGTTTCTGTTTCAAAAACAGTAGTCCCAGCCACTATTTTTCCTTGATAACACACATTGAACTGTCTAATATTAGTAGGAAAATCTTTTTTTAATCGCACTATTTCTTCTAAGGAATGGACTGGTTTTGCATTATGACGATTTGCTAGATTAGGAATCAATATTTCGGTCCAAAAAGATTCGAAATCCGTTTCTTCTTTAATCTCTAATCCCAACTTTATCCCTTTTTGAATCCCTCTTTTTCTAATTTTCGAAAAAGAAAATTCCTTTTTTAAATCAATTACGGATAAGGTATCTCTCCGAATTAATTTGGCATCAGCCAAAAACAAAGCATAAAGCAATTCCTCGGCTGGTTTTTTATGGTAAATGGAAGGCGTTGTTTTTAAAATTAATTTTTCGATTTTATTTTCATTTAAAAAAGCCAAAACACTCTTAAAAATAGCAATAACCGAAGCTAAGATCGTTTTTTCAGTATATACTAATCCTCCATAAGTCAATCCTTGATGAGAATGAACCACATTACCAACGCTATTGGCAGGAAGAACGGCTACCCAAGTATCACCATTCAAAATTACTAAAGAATTATCTTGAAATCGCTCTTTATGATAGTCCATAAAATCACGATGAAAAAGGAAAGTAGCATTTTTGGCTTGACCAATAAAACTATTCCAATTACCATAATCACTTTCTAGGTATTGTTTGACGGTGTATTTAATCACAATTAATTTTTAAACTTCGTGAAAGTAACTAATTTTTTATTTACTTTCAAAAGTAGGCAAATACCATTTGAATTTAACCGCCATCAATCGCACCGAAATAATGACCAGCGAAGTTATTAGATATAAAAAATCATCATTAAGATTAAATTTTTTCAGGATAAAAAAGACGACTCCTCCAAGAATACAAATAGTAGCATAAATTTCTTTTCTGAAAATTACTGGTATTTCGGTACATAAAATATCCCGAATAACTCCACCAAAACAAGCCGTCATTGTACCTAAAGCTATACATATCAAAGGGTGCAAACCAATACCGATTCCTTTTTCGAGACCAATTAAAGTAAAAACACCTAGCCCAATTGTATCAAATAAAAACAAGGACGTTCGTAATCGATCAAATTTCTTTCTGAAAACGATAGCTAAAACAAAAGCAAGAACAATGATATAAACGTACTCTAAATCGACCATCCATCCCACAGGTGTTCTCCCAATCAAGACATCACGTAAAGTTCCTCCTCCAACAGCAGTTACAAAAGCAATAATAAAGACGCCAAAAGCATCCATTTTTTTACTCATGGCCGTTAATGCTCCTGACATAGCAAAAGCCAAGGTTCCTATAATATCTAATAAATGAAACATGAAATCTTTTGGATTTTAAATTGAAGAAATGCAATTGCTCAAAAAAACAATTGGGACAAAATTAATTAAAATTAGTGGTGAAAAATGGTAATTAAAAACTTAAATCCACTTTATCCTTTTAGATTGCTAAATATTCTATTTTAAATTTATAATTCTGCATTTTCTCTGTGTATATTTGTTTCCTATATAATAATTAAATTTTAGAGTCTCTTGAAACAAATCACTTCTATTCAAAATCCATTCATAAAATCTTTGGTATTATTACAAGAAAAAGCGAAGAATCGCAAGCAAAGCGGTACGTTTTTAATGGAAGGAAAACGGGAGATTTCATTAGCGCAAAAAGGAGGATATGAATTAGAAACGGTTTTATTTTATCCTGAAATTTGTTCTGAAAATGAGGCCAAAAAATTAGCGCCAAATACCGAATTAATAGAAATTAATAAAGAAGTTTTCCAAAAACTGGCGTATCGCGATACTACCGAAGGGATTTTGGCTGTAGCCAAAACAAAATCGATGCAATTGACTGATTTGAAGTTATCAGAAAACCCATTAATACTAGTTGCCGAAGCACCTGAAAAACCAGGAAATATTGGTGCATTATTGCGCACTGCCGATGCTGCTAATCTTGATGCTGTTATTATTGCCAATCCAAAAAGCGATTTATACAACCCAAATATTGTTCGCTCCAGTGTAGGTTGTTTATTTACCAACCAAATTGCGACTGGCACAACTGCCGAAATTATTTCTTTTTTGAAAGAAAGAAACATTAATTTCTATTGCGCCACCTTACAAAACTCGACTTCCTATCATACCCAAGACTACACTACTCCAACTGCTTTAGTTGTAGGTACAGAAGCTACCGGCTTGACCCAAGAATGGCGCGATGCAGCCACTCAAAACATCATCATTCCCATGCAAGGAGAAATTGACAGTATGAACGTTTCTGTAGCTGCCGCGATTTTAATTTTTGAAGCCAAAAGACAAAGAGGGTTTTAGATTAGACCTTAAAAAACAAAAATCATTTTTAATACCCATTAGCATGAAAAAATATCTATTTGTAGCCATTACATTAATTGCAACTACATTCTCATTTGCACAAATTACAGCCTCAGAAGTGGATCAATTAGTGAATCGTACTTTAACTGCTTTTAATGTTCCTGGAATTGCAGTTGCAATCATCAAAGATGGAAAAATAGTTTTAGCCAAAGGGTATGGTGTGAAATCTATAGCAACCCAAGAAAAAGTGGATGCAAATACGCTTTTTGGAATTGCTTCAAACAGTAAAGCCTTTACAAGTGCCTCTTTAGCTATTTTAGTTGATGAAGGAAAAATAAAATGGGATGATAAAGTCATCAAATACCTTCCCAATTTCAGGATGTACAATGATTATGTAACCCAAGAATTTACCATTCGAGACTTATTAACCCATAGAAGTGGTTTAGGTTTGGGTGCAGGAGATTTAATGATTTGGCCTGACGGTAGTAATTTTACTGCTCAAGATATAATCGTGAACCTTCAGTATTTAAAACCCGTTTCTCCATTTAGAACTAAATATGATTATGATAATCTGTTATACATCGTTGCAGGAGAAGTAATTCATGTAGTTAGTGGTAAAAGTTGGTGCGATTTTATTGAAGAGCGCATCATGAAGCCATTGGAAATGAACAATAGCGCAGCTTCCTATGTTCGATTAAAAGACACTACAAATATTATTGCTCCGCATGTTCCTATTAATGGGAAGTTGAAAGTCATTAAAAGATACCAAAACCAATTATTCGATGCTGCAGCTGGAATTTATTCTAGTGTAAATGATTTGAGTAAATGGGCCATTATGCAAATGAATAATGGAAAATACGGTCCCGAAAATAAACAATTGTTCTCCGAAAAAGAACACGATGAAATGTGGCAATTGCAAACGATTATTCCAACCAAAACAAGAGCGCCTTACAATACTCATTTTAACGGTTATGGATTAGGTTGGTTTTTAAGTGATGTAAAAGGATACAAACAAGTGACACACACTGGAGGATTAGAAGGAATAGTTACTCAAACTACTTATATTCCGGAGTTACAATTAGGAATCATTGTTTTGACTAACCAACAATCGGGTGCCGCATTTAGCGCAATAACCAATACCATTAAAGACAGTTACCTAGATATTAAGTCAGAAGATTATGTAACGCTTTATAGTAGTCGATTGAAAGAGCATGAAGACTCTGCCGATAAAGTAACTGACGAAGTTTGGGCTACCGTTGCCAAAAATAAAAAAGACAATTTAAAACCCGATTATAAAGGAATTCTAGGAACATATAAGGACAATTGGTTTGGAGAAGTGATCATTAGTAAAAAAAAAGGGAAATTATTCTTTGAATCCAAGCGTTCTTCGCAACTAAAAGGAGAGGTATTTTTCTATAAAGAAGGGAACTATGTTGTGAAATGGAATAATGCTTATTTTCATGCCGATGCCCATCTCTTTTTCAAATATGACGCAACAGGAAAAGCTACTACACTCAAAATGAATCCGATATCTGAATTGACTGATTTTAGCTATGATTTCCAAGACTTAGATTTCATTCGATTATAAGGCTAAATAGGCTTTAAACTGAGAAAAAAAACACTCAAAATATATTTTTTACGCATTAATTTATTGCTTGCATATATGCAAACTTATCGTTATTTTTAGGAATTGAACCATGCCGTTATGATAGAAATAGACATCGAAAAAGAAAATAAAGCAATTGCTCAAGAATATAAAGAATTACTTCGCATCAGTTACCAAACCTTAACTCCCGAAGATAAAAAACTAATTCGAAAAGCGTTTGATGTTGCTGTAGAAGCGCATAAAGACCAGCGTAGAAAATCTGGTGAAGCTTATATATTTCATCCTATTGCTGTTGCAAAAATTGTTGCTTCTGAAATAGGTTTGGGAGCTACTTCTATAGCCGCTGCATTGATGCATGATGTTGTTGAGGATACTCCAACTACAGTAAAGGATATTGAACGTATGTTCAATCCTAAAGTGGCGCAGCTTGTAGAAGGATTGACTAAAATTTCTTTGGTTCAAAAAGACATGAATGTGTCCATGCAGGCCGAGAATTTCCGTAAAATGTTATTGACGCTTAATGATGATGTACGTGTAATCCTTATAAAAATTGCCGATAGATTGCATAACATGCAAACTATGGAGTCAATGGAGAATTACAAACAAGTTAAAATTGCCTCCGAAACCTTATATATTTATGCTCCTCTCGCTCATCGTCTGGGTTTATACAATATTAAAACCAAACTAGAAGATTTAGGATTAAAATACACTGAACCAAGCGTTTATAACGATATCGTCAGCAAAATAAAAGAAACCAAAGAACAACAAGATGCTTATATCAAGGATATTTCGGATATTCTTAAAACAGCATTAGATGCTGAAGGAGTAGAATACATTATCAAAGGTCGACCAAAATCCATCTACTCTATCCGCAGAAAAATGAAAGCGCAAAACGTGAGTTTTGATGAAGTTTATGACAAATTTGCCCTTCGCATCGTTTATAAATCAAATCCACACGATGAAAAATTTCTAGCTTGGAAAATTTATTCAATCGTTACCGATCATTACAGGCCAAGTCCTAGCCGATTACGAGATTGGATTTCGTCTCCTAAATCAACGGGGTACGAAGCGCTACATATTACCGTCATGGGACCCAAAGGACGTTGGGTAGAGATTCAAGTTCGCTCGGAACGTATGGATGAAATTGCCGAAAAAGGGTATGCTGCGCATTACAAATACAAAAATGGAGCTACTGAAGAAAGCGGATTGGATGTTTGGCTTAATCTATTAAAAGAAGCACTAGAAAATTCAGAAAGCAGTGCAGTAGATTTTGTCGAAGATTTCAAAATGAATTTGTACTCCAAAGAAATCTACATTTTTACGCCAAAAGGAGATATTAAATCGCTGCCAAAAGGCGCCACTTCACTTGACTTTGCTTTTAGTATTCACTCCGAAATAGGAATCAAAACCCGTGGAACTAGAGTCAACGGAAAATTAGTTCCTTTAAATTACGAGTTGAAAAGTGGTGATCAGGTTGAAATAATAACCTCTCCAAACCAGAAACCTACTATCAACTGGCTCGATTATGTGACCACTTCGAGAGCAAAAAATAAAATTAGAAATGTATTAAATGAGAATACAAAGAAAATTGCTGAAGATGGAAAAGAACTACTTACCAGAAAACTAAAACACCTTAAAGTAACACTAAACGAAGGTGTAGTCAATGAACTAGTAAACTTCTTCCACCTCAAAACGAGTTTGGATTTATTTTACAGAGTAGGTATCGGATCCATAGAGAACCAACAGTTGAAAGACTTTGCCGCTCAAAAAAGTAATACTTTAATAAATTTCTTTAAAAACAAAATCAAACGTTCCGGCAGTACTGCAGATGTTGATATTCACAAACCCATGTTGAATAGCAATTATGATATGCTTGTTTTCGGTAAAGAGCAAGACAAACTGGACTACAAACTATCTGCTTGTTGTAATCCTATTCCAGGAGATCAAGTTTTTGGTTTTGTAACTATTAATGAAGGAATAAAAGTCCACAAAAAAGATTGTCCTAATGCCATCGCTATGCAATCCAATTATGCCTACCGAATCATGCAAGCCAAATGGATTGATTCTTCACAGCAAGAGTTTAAAGCAATCCTTAATATTACAGGAATGGATACTTTGGGACTTACTAACGAATTAACAAAAGTAATCTCAAACAACATGAATGTAAACATTCAAAGTATCTCCCTTAGTGGTGATGCTGGTTTATTTAAAGGGCAAGTTATTGTTATTGTTCAAAACATCACCATCTTGAAAAAACTGATTGACAATATTAAAAAAATTGATGGAGTTGACAAAGTATCAAGAGTATATCAAAAATAATTAACCTGTGAATTTTTGTATTAAAAACAGAATATTGTTGTGGATAGATTGTCAAAATTGGCATTTATAAAAACTGTTTTTGTTTCAAAACTCACAAAATTATCCCCTTATACTTATTTAAACTTGAAAACTATTAAAATAAAAAATTATCTTTGCCAGATATGACACTCATTTCCACAAATAATAACAAAAACCAAGAAATTGTAAAAAATGTTTTTACAATGTATCTTGAGCAAAAAGGACATAGAAAAACACCTGAACGTTACTCTATTCTTCAGGAAATTTACGAAAGTGAAGAACATTTTGATATAGAAAATCTGTATATCAAAATGAAAAACAAAAACTATCGTGTGAGTAGGGCCACTTTATACAACACAATTGAATTGTTATTAGACTGTGCTCTAGTACGTAAACATCAGTTTGGTCAAAATCAAGCACATTACGAGAAGTCCTATTTCGACAAACAACACGATCACATCATCATGACAGATACTGGTGAAGTAATTGAGTTTTGTGACCCTAGAATACAAAGCATAAAAAAAACGATTGAAGAAATATTTGATATTGAAATTACCAATCACTCTTTGTATTTATACGGTGTTAAGAAAAAATCAAAACCCGATAGTGCGGTTGAAGAATAACAAAAAAGAACAAAAAGTTAAAAAATATTATAGCAGAAATTAATCAGTACGGACGACATAAAAGTGGTCTCAACAACAAATAATAATTAGAATGACTGTAGATTTATTACTAGGATTACAATGGGGAGATGAAGGAAAAGGAAAGATAGTTGACGTTCTTACCTCAAAATACGATATTATTGCTCGTTTTCAAGGTGGCCCAAACGCTGGACATACTTTAGAATTTGACGGAATAAAACACGTGCTTAGAACTATTCCTTCTGGAATTTTTCATGGTAATAACATGAATATCATTGGTAATGGTGTTGTAATTGACCCAGTTGTTTTTAAAGGAGAAATTGATGGTTTGGCTAAATTTAATTTGGATATCAAATCGAAATTAATCATTTCAAGAAAAGCACATTTAATTTTACCAACGCACCGTTTACTGGATGCTGCTTCTGAAGCTTCAAAAGGAAAAGCAAAAATTGGTTCTACTCTTAAAGGAATTGGACCAACTTACATGGACAAAACTGGTAGAAACGGTATTCGTGTTGGAGATATTGAACTAGAAGATTTCGCAGCACGTTATAGAGCTTTAGCTGACAAGCATGAAGCAATGATTGCCTTTTATGATGTAAATATTCAATACAACTTAGAAGAACTAGAAAAAGAATTTTTTGAATCAATCGAAGATTTAAAAAAATTAGATTTTATTGATAGCGAAGAATACTTACACCAAGCTCAAAAAGCGGGTAAATCAATTTTATGTGAAGGAGCTCAAGGTTCGTTGCTAGATGTTGATTTCGGAACGTATCCGTTTGTAACTTCTTCTAATACAACTGCAGCAGGTGCCTGTACAGGATTAGGAATTGCTCCTAACAAAATTAAAGAAGTATTCGGAATTTTTAAAGCATATGTAACTCGTGTAGGTAGCGGACCATTCCCTACTGAACTTTTTGACGAAGACGGTACTACAATGGCACGCGTAGGAAATGAATTTGGATCTGTAACAGGAAGACAAAGACGTTGCGGATGGTTAGACTTAGTAGCATTAAAATATGCTGTTCAAGTTAATGGTGTAACACAATTGATAATGATGAAAGGAGATGTTCTTTCTGGATTCGAAACTTTGAAAGTGTGTACAGACTACAATTATAAAGGTCAAAAAATTGCGCATTTCCCTTATAACATTGAGCCAGAAAATGTAACTCCAGTTTACAAAGAGTTCAAAGGATGGAAAGCGGATTTGACTGGTATGACAACATACGATGAATTACCAATCGAACTAAAAGAATATATCGAATATATCGAACAAGAAGTGGAAGTTCCTATAAAAATTGTTTCTGTAGGACCAGACAGAAAGCAAACGATATTAAAATAAATTAATTAACGTCCCGATATATCGGGGCGTTTTTTTTTATAAAAAATGTATTTTTACCCTTCAAAATAGAGATTTGTAAAAAATATAATTTTATGACACAGGCTACAAACAATATTTTCTCTTCGCTCCTTTTTCTGTTTTTGATTATTTTTTCTTCTTGCAAGAAAGAAGATTTACCTATTTCAAATGCGAGTAATTTAGCCTACTCTGTTACGGGTTCAAAAATTATATACAAAGCAAAACCCGTTCAACTCATTGGAGCCAATGCCTTTCATGTATTTAGTGTAGGCAGTCAAGACATGAACAGTTGGAATCTTGATATAGTGAGGGAATTCATTGGAAATGTTATAGAAACTCCAATCACAGCTGGTCCTATACAATCTACTAACGGATCGTACCTCTATTCATTGCAACGTATCGTAGATGACAATCGCATCAACGGTAAAATCACAATCCTTTGTGCTTTTGGTTGGGATGGAAACAGTCCAACTGAATTTACTGGAAAAAAACCCACGCAAACTTTCTGGTGGAATGATTATAAAGCGAAGTTAGCACAATGGGCGGTTCAGTTTAAGTACCAACCTGATGTTTGGATTGAAGTATGGAACGAACCCTATCAATATGATAGAGGCGATGGATATACCGATACGCTATGGATGAACGACATGAATGAATTGACATCGATAATAAGAAACACTGGAAATCCAAATATAATCCTAATCCCATGTGCCGAACAAGGCCAAGACGAGAGCGTTTTATTAAATAAAGCAACTGAATTCTTGGTCAACAAATCAAATATTTTATTTGACATTCATGCCTACGAAAAATGGCTTTTAGATACTCCAAATTCAATTAATTCCCGCTTAAGCCAGTTACAAAATAAAAAAATACCAATTATCTTTGGAGAAACGGCTCCCATGAATGCTGGCGTTCTAATGAATCCAAAATCCTTTTTAGACATCCTTTCTACCCGTGGAATTTCGGTTTGTGCTTGGGTTTGGAAAAAAGATGGTACTGATCATGATGCATTATTAACTGCTTCAGGTCTTCCAAATGACACTAACAATAATAATTGGGGAAGTACATTTAAAAATCTTAGTTTAACTCCTAGAAATCCTTAATTTTAACACTCAAAAATCAATATACATCACATGCAAAACCCTGAAATAAAAATCAAACAAACTGACCTACTATCCGACAACTGGTACATTCTAAACAGAGTCACTTTTGATTATCAAAAAAAAGATGATTCTTGGATTACTCAAAAAAGAGAAGTCTATGACCGAGGTAACGGTGCCGGTATTTTACTTTATAATTCTAAAGAAAAAAAAGTAATCCTAACTCGTCAATTTCGATTACCTACTTACCTTAACGGAAATCAAAGCGGAATGATGATTGAAGTTTGTGCCGGACTTTTGGATGCCGATCATCCAGAACAATGCATCATTAGAGAAACTGAAGAAGAAACGGGTTATCGCCTAACAACCGTTCATAAAGTAATGGAAACCTATATGTCTCCTGGTGCCGTAACTGAAATTTTATATCTTTTTGTAGGTGAATATGATGAATCCATGAAAGTAAGTGATGGTGGCGGAGTAGCACATGAAGAAGAAAATATTGATGTATTAGAAATGTCCTATGACGAAGCATATGCTATGATTGATAACGGACAAATAAAAGATGCCAAAACAATTATGCTCTTACAATATGCGAAAATACACAATCTTGTTTGATATAAAATACATCCTTAAAAAATGAATAATCAAACAAAAGGCGTTTTATTTGCCTTGACTGCAACTTTACTTTGGTCTGTAAATATGGTTATTGCCAGTGGTATAAAAGGGCATATTCCACCTGTAGGATTGGCGTTTTGGCGATGGACAATTGCTTGTGTGGCTTTGGCTCCTTTTGCGTTAAAGAGCACCATAAAACACAAAACTATTTTACTACACAATAAAGGATATCTGGTTGTAACAGCTATTTTAGGAATTACCATTTTCAATACGTTGATTTACTTCGCTGGCAAAACCACCTCGGCAGTCAATTTGTCTTTGATCGCAATTTCGATTCCGTTATTTATTGTTGTCTTATCCCGAATTGCCTTTAAAGAAAAAGTGGCTGCCATACGGATTCTGGGTATTGCAACCATTATTACAGGTGTTTTAGTACTAATAACCAAAGGATCTTTACAAGCATTACTGGAAATAAATTTTACAATTGGTGATTTATTAATGCTACTTGCTTGTTTTTTCTTTGCGAGTTACACTATTTTGGTACGGCTCAAACCCAAAGAAATTCCGTCAAATGTATTTTTATTTACCGTCTTTGTTATAGGAACTATGCTATTATTGCCTTTTTACTTATGGGAACATTTCTATTATAAAAAAGTTGTTTTTGATGCTACCACAATTTATGCTACAACTTATGTTGGGATATTCGCTTCATTGATTTCCTATTACTTATGGAATGAAGCCATTCGGTTAATAGGAACCAATAAAACAGCATTGATTTATTATTTAATCCCTGTTTTTAGTGGAATATTAGCTTACTTTTTTCTAGATCAAGCTATCATTTTAACTCAAATAATAAGTATGGGAATTATTATTACGGGGCTATTATTGACTAATAAAAAAGGGTAATTTTAAGAATTGGAATAAAACAATTTAATTTCTTTGCAAACGCTACGATTTTTCTACCTATTTAAGTAGGTACTCGTCACATATAAACACCCGAGTATTGACAATAAGCGAGAGCTATAGTACCTCTTTTTATTTTGTTTGGCGATATAGTTTAGTGTGATAGCTTCGTTCCTCGCTATGACTTTCTTTGTGAAATCGTATTGTTTTCTCAGTTTGCGTTAAAAGACGGGATAGTTCACCCCGTTCAGTCATTGCGAGGAACGAAGCAATCTCATTCCGTTTTTCCGTCCTGAAAATTCAAAATTTGATAGCGTATTTTTAAACCATGGCAATTATCAATTCCAATTCACTTTCAGAGTTTAATTGTCCAAACTCTTTGTGTTCACGGATTGAATCAGTTCTTTGAAACAATGTACTCCACTATAGCTTGTGAATGTATTTTAGTTGTGTCAAAAATTGGAATAGTAAAATCGTCTTGACTTATCAACAACGGTATCTCAGTACAACCTAAAATAATGCATTCTGCTCCGTCCTCAACTAATTCATTTACAATTGAAATGTATTTTTTCTTTGTTTCTGGATTTACAAATCCAACTCCTAATTCTTCTTTGACTGTCTGTTGAATATAATCTCTAGTTTCTTGTTTTTTGGGTGTCAATACTTCAAGCCCAAACTCTTCCAGTTTTTCTCTATAAAAGTCCATTTCCATTGTGAACTTTGTTCCCAGTAGTCCCACTTTTTTAAATCCACACTTGTTAATCGCTTTTGCTGTTTCTGCTCCAATATGAATGATAGGTAAATTGATTGTCTCTTGTAATTTGTCGGCAAAAAGATGTGCCGTATTTGCACACAAAACAATACTATCAACCCCATTTTTCTTTAGACTTTGACAAGCATTCAGCAAAAGTTCAAATGAGTTTTCCCAACTGACCGCTTGAATGTCTCCAAAATTTAAAGAGTAGATAATACATTCCGCAAAGTTTAATCCACCTAATTCAGCATTGACTCCTTCGTTGATGAATTTGTAATAATCCATGGTCGAAACCCAACTAATTCCGCCTACTAAACCTACTTTATTCATATCCTTTTTGTTTATTACACTTTTGCCAACTTATTTCAGGACGATAGCGTATCGATTTTATAAGTGGTC
Source organism: Flavobacterium sp. WC2421 (assembly GCF_040822115.1). Classification (NCBI taxonomy): domain Bacteria; kingdom Pseudomonadati; phylum Bacteroidota; class Flavobacteriia; order Flavobacteriales; family Flavobacteriaceae; genus Flavobacterium; species Flavobacterium sp. WC2421. The sequence continues at coordinate 3,803,518 of NZ_CP162004.1, forward strand.
CAAAAAACATTTTGTTTCGGTTATCCGCGTTGCAAACGCTATTATTTTTTTTTCTAATTTAAGTAGGTCCTCGTCATAGACGAGAACCAGATGATTTGCTACATCATCTTAAATACAAAACCAATTTCAAATTAAGCCTAAAACCCAAATTGCTTGTAGCGTGTGTTAGCAAACGTATCTTTATATTGAGCCAGTTTGTTCAACTTTTTCTAATTTCCATTTCCCATTTTCTTTTTCAATAGAAACTTCATAATTGGCTCCACATTTAGTTCCGCAACCATATAATACTTTTAAAGTTCCTTTTTCTTTTGTCGAGTTGAACTTAATAGGATAAAAATAGAGAGCACCAGCAAATTCAAAATCATATTTTGTTTCCCATATTTCATCATTAGTATTTCTGGGGAATTCGGAAATACTTTTAAATTCAAACTTGCGATTGTTATATTTCTTTAAGTCTAATTTATATTTTTCAATATCTATTGCTAATACAATTCTTGTTGTATCTTTTTCAAGTAATACTTTTCTAGCTTCAATACTTATCAAATCAGGAAACTTAAAATACAACCTTCCGTCTTGATATGTAGAATCTACTATTTCTGTAAAGACTTCAGAAAAAACTTCACTTTCAAAATCGTAGAAATTTTTTTTCTGCACTTCTTTCTTTTTACAACTAAAAAAGAAAAAAGTGAGTAAGATTAGAAATATGATTTTTGCAGTTTTCATCTCGATATGTTTGCCAACGTTCCCTTGCTACAAGTGGTTTGGGGTTAAATTAAGCCTTATTTTCGGATTTGCTACATCATCCCAAATACAAAACCAACTTTCCATTAAGCCAAATACCCAAATTACTTGTAGCGTGTGTTGTGTGCTGTGTTTTTTAGTGTTCAGTGTATCTAATTCTTTTTCTAATATAATTCATTAGTTTTTCTTCATTATTCAATTCGTTTTTATTCCAAATCGTAATTTCCTTTGCATTATCTAAAGATTTTAGGTTTATATTACCAAAAAACAGAAACAGTATTTTAATTTTTAATTTTCGTTTTCTATTTATGAATTGTGAACGATTTAAATTGCCAAATATATCTTCATACTTCATAAAAACTACAATTAGGTAAACAATTGGAATAAAGAATAGAGTAAAAAGCGGTGAAAATAAAAAGGATTTTAAATTAGAAATTGATATTAAATCTTTTCCATTAGTAATTACTTTGTAAACTACATAGATTAAAATTGAAATCCCAACAATTGAAAGTAAAGAATTCAAAAATTTAGAAACCGCTAAATAGCCTTCTTTCTGTTTATTGTAGTCTGCATAAAAGTATAATAATGAAATAAAAGTTACAGTTGGAATTAAAATCAATTCGCCAATTAATGAAAAATTAAAAAAACCAATCAGAAATTCAGAAAACAATGTAATTGAAAACAACTTTAAAATTACAACTTTAAAATCTTTGAAATTTTTTAAACTTGTAACGTTAAAAACCATTACTAATGCAGTTGTTAAAAACCAAAATATAAAATCTTTATAAAGTGATATTTCCCAAATTCCATTTCTGTTCAAGTACGAAATTATGAAGTAAAAATAAATTGCGATTATAAAATATATTGCGACAAAATATTTGTTGAATAACATTTTTAGAAGATTTCCGATTTGTTTTAAATCTTTTCTTTGGCTAAAAATTAGAATAATTATACAAATTATAGACCACGTAACAATTGAAATTTCTCTATTTGAAAAAGATTGCAAAAATTCATTCATTTATTTTTCAATTAATTTATTTCGTTTCGTTTTCCGGTCTTTTTTGGCAACATAGCACACAACGTTCTGGTACTACAGCGGGTTTGGGACTAAATTAAGCCCATTATTCGGATTTGCCAAATCATCCCAAATACAAAACCATCTTTCCATTAAGCCCAATACCCAAATCCGTTGTAGTGGCTGTTGGCAGTAGTATGTTTATTTATATTTTTTGTTAAGTTCTATTTTTGTAGGTTCAAATTCTGTATTAAAAACTAAATATTTATCATAATCAAAAGTTATTTTTTTTGTTACTTCATCAAAAGTATCAAAATCAATTTCATTTATTTTATCTTTTTTTAGACTTCTTAATGGGTTTGTTTGTATTTCAGAACTTGGATGATACATAAACAAGCAAAAATCTTTTGAAAGAGACAGATAAATTTCAGATTCGATAGGAATCAACACTCCGTATTTTCCTTGAGTGTCTAAATGAACTGGACTATCTGTTGTTAGCCAACCTATATTGTTAAAATCTTTTATGAATACTTTATTGAAATGTTTAAATACATTAGCTAGATAATGCATAATTGTTTCCAATATAATATTTAATTGATTTTCTTTTTCGAAATAATTTAAAACAAATTCTATGTCTTTTTTATCGTTTGAAAAATGACTTATTTCTGAAATAAATTTTTCCCGAGTTAGATTATCTGTTAAAAGTCCATTTATGAAATTTCTAAATGGATTAGTTCGGCACAATATGTTTGCAACAAAAAAATAAAGAAATTTTGTGTCTTTGGAGTTTAATTGCTTTTGATTATGAAGATTTGAAATGAGTATATTGTAATGATTCTCTATTTGATTACTCATATTCTCAAAACCTCTTCTTATTTCAAAATCTTCAAATGGCAAATCAAATATATTAGTTTCGATTGTAAAATCATTTACTCTAATATTTTCCGTTTCTGTTTTACCTATTTCTAGTATTGAAAGCCAAAATTCTTCATTTTTTTTATAACCAAAATGCTTCAAGTAAACTTGAGAAACTTTATGTTGTTTTTGATTTTCAGGCTCTTCTTTTTTCATATTACTGCCAACTAGTATATAAGCGAAACAAAACTTCGTATATACCCCAAAATTTGGGTAGATTGGCGAAGGTTTGTTTCGCTTTACCTACTCTCAAATATATAACTTATTCTTTAGAAAGTTTGTAAAGTAGTTATAGAAACAAAAACGGTCTGCCTAGCCCTGATGGAAATGAAAATCCCGAGCCCTTGCGAAGCTAAAGGGTGAGGATTGTAATGTACAGCAGGACTGAAAGTGGTTTTGGAAAAGAATCGTTATGCTCCTAAAAAATCAAGCGCATAAAAAAGGGAACTCCAGTAGAATTCCCTTTTTTGCCTTTCATTAATTCCTATTTATTAGGTTGTGGTGTCATCCTTAAATAGTATTTTATTCTTTCGAATCCTTTAGGGAATTTAGCAGGAATGTCTTCGTCTTTTATGGCGGGAGAAATCACTACGTCTTGACCATCTTTCCAGTTGGCCGGAGTAGCTACACTATAATGGGATGTCAACTGCAGGCTATCAATTACACGTAGTATTTCGTCAAAATTCCTTCCTGTCGACGCAGGATAAGTAAGTATCAATTTTATTTTTTTATCAGGTGCAATTATAAAAACGGAACGAACGGTGAAGGTATCGTTTGCATTGGGATGAATCATGTCATACAAATTAGCGACTTCTTTACTTTCATCAGCTATGATAGGATATTGTAAAGTCACATTTTGAACTTCTTCAATGTCTTTAATCCATTTTAGGTGCGATTCGAGTCCATCCACACTTAATGCAATGACTTTGGTATTTCGCTTGACAAATTCTGGATAATAATTAGCCACCGTTCCTAATTCGGTAGTACAAACGGGAGTAAAATCAGCAGGATGTGAGAATAAAACGCCCCAAGAATCGCCTAACCATTCATGAAAATGTATTTTTCCTAATGTTGTTTCTGCAGTAAAATCTGGAGCTATATCTCCTAATCGCAATGTTGCCATGAGTTTTTGTTTTAAATTTATTTAAAATTAGTCAAAAAGTCCCACAAGACACACAACCAACATCATAAATAAAACAAAAATGTTCTAGAAACACTGGTAATGAAACCTAAAAGATAAAGTGAATGGCGTTTTTAAAACCATTGCAAAATAAAGTACCAAAAAACCAAGCTGATAAAAGAGATTGGTATTCCATAACCAATCATCATACTGCTTAATCGGGGTTTTAGACCGTGAGTAGCAGCTAATATACTTCCTGTAATCATAGGCGCCATTGCTGCCTCCATAATAGAAACATCAATCATTTTAGAATGTTGGCCCAAAACGATTACATATAAAAAATAAATTAGCGCAGGTGTCAATAGCAATTTATATAAAAGACCCAGTCCTAAAAATTTCCAGTGCTGACTTCTACTCTCAAATCGCAACTGTAATCCTACTGAAACTAATGCTAATGGAGTAACTGCACTTCCTGTTTTTTGTAAAATAAACTGTATCCATTCTAGAAAATCATATCCAAATACATTCATGAAACAAGCAAAGAGAAATGTAATAAATGGCGGAAAAAACATAATTTTTTTTACAATTTGACCACTGCTTTGTTCCCCTTTTGAATATAAGGTTGCCACTAGAATCCCTAAGGTAGAAAGTACCACAAAAGTGCCCGGCTGATCGACTAATATGGCCGTTTTCATTCCGTCAGCTCCATATAAAGCTTGAATGATTGGAAATCCTAAAAAGGAGGTGTTTCCTAGTCCCGATGTTATAATTAAACAACCAGTCAATTTTTTGGACCACTTATATTTCTTTCCTAAAAAACGAAAAAACACAAACGAAAATCCAAATGTAATCCATGCGACTCCAATGGGAAATAACAATTGATTATTCCAGTGGATTTTTGGAATAAAATACAAGGCCAAAGCGGGAAGACAAATGTAAATAACAATCTTGTTTAACAACTTATAACTATCTGTAGGAAAACATTTTACCCGTTGTAAAACAAGACCGATGAATAAGTATATAAAAATGAGAAGAATATTGATCATAGCGCAACAAATATATTCACTAATTTATATAGTAGCTAGAATAAAAAACAAAATTATTAAAGAAGCTTCAAAAATTTTTACTGCATACTTTTTTAAATACTATTGCTCTTTTCTTATCCATAAAAAATTTAATTAATTCCAATAATTCCCGTTTAAGTATTAATTTTACGGAAAACGATTTAAAATTTTGGAAAACGACAACATAAAACATTCTGCTCTTAACGAAAAAGCTGGAATTTCACCTCCAGAATTTATCAGCTCAACTGTTGTAAAAAAAATTCAGAAATTCAGAAAAATACAACCTTCTGCCGAGGAATTAGTTGGTGGCATTTTATTGGGCAACATAACTGATTTAAGTCGGGCCATTACTTTAGTCGAAAGCTTAAATCCCGATCATTTGATAAAAGCGAATGAAGTGATCAATGCCTGCTTACCGCATGCCAATAAATCAGTTAGAATAGGAATCACTGGTGTTCCAGGTGTGGGAAAAAGTACTTTTATAGAAGCTTTTGGAAAATACTTAACGGGAATAGGCAAGAAAGTCGCTGTTCTAGCTGTCGATCCTAGTAGTTCTATTTCTCACGGAAGTATTCTTGGGGACAAAACCCGAATGGAAGAATTAGTAAAAGATAAAAATGCCTACATACGTCCCTCCGCTTCTGGAGATACATTAGGCGGCGTAGCACGAAAAACAAGGGAAACCATTACCCTTTGTGAAGCTTGCGGTTTTGATACTATTATTATTGAAACAGTAGGTGTAGGTCAGAGTGAGACCGCTGTTCACAGCATGGTTGATTTCTTTTTACTGCTAAAAATTGCAGGTGCTGGTGATGAGTTACAAGGTATTAAACGTGGTATAATGGAAATGGCCGATGCTATCGTTATCAATAAAGCAGATGGAGATAACATCAGAAAAGCAAAACTGGCAAAAACAGAATTCAATCGTGCTTTGCATCTTTTCCCTGCCAAAAAATCAGGATGGACGCCTACAACCGCTACCTGTAGTGCGATTACTCAAGATGGTATATCAGATGTTTGGGAGACTATTTCTACCTTTCTTGAGTTGACAAAAGACAATGATTATTTCTATACAAAACGAGCTGAGCAAAACGAATATTGGCTGATGGAAACCATCAATGAGCAGCTAAAATCTAATTTTCACAATGATCCAGAAATTCAAAAATTATTGGATTCTACTAAAAAAGCGGTGCAAAATGATGAAATTTCACCCTTTGCAGCCGCTCAGTTATTATTAAAAACGTATTTTAAAAAATAAAATTATTCTTTTTCGTAACGCTCCATTTCTCTGTCATAAAAAGCATTCGCCTGTTCTATCAAGCCTTCCATTTCTGAGTTCAATTCAGATTCATCTAGATCTTCTGCTTCTTCCATGAACTCCACTTCATCATCTTTTAGATTAATGATAAATCTAGGGTAATCCATATGAATGATAAAAATATCATCTGGAAAATCAGTATTGTCGCCTAGTAAAAATTTTGGTAATTCCATTTTTTAATATTTGTTGATTGATGTGTTTATCCTGTCTATTATAATCGTTTAAACGAATGAACAAATAACCGAATAAACTTTTAAAAAATCTATTTGTCAGAAAGAATTATTGGAGCACCGCCTTTACCATTCATGAAAATAATTTTCGTATTGGGTGAAGCTGCTAATTCTTTTTGGGCTTTAATCGTTTCGTATTGCAATTGCTTATCGGTTAATCCCGTTGAAATTATTTTTTGATAATCAGCGATACCTTGTGCTTCCACCCTTTTACGCTCTGCTTCTTGTTTTTCTTTTTGCAAAACAAATTGCATCTTTTGCGCATCTTGTTCTGCATTAATTTTACTTTCAATAGTTGTTTTAACAGATGCAGGAAGATTTATATTTCGAATCAATAATTGCTCTAAAATAAGTCCTCTACTTTTAAAATCAGCTTCAATACTTTTAAAAATTCGATCTTGAAATTCATTTCTTTTAGTTGAATATAAAGCTATTGCATCATAATAAACAGCATTGTCACGAATACGAGTACGAGTAACAGGTCTAACGATTTTATCAGAATAATTTACTCCAATTTGTTTAAAAATCTTAGGAGCATCTACTGAAGATACGCGGTATAACACCGTCAAATCAATTACTACTTCCAATCCATCATTAGATAATACACGAATAGCATCATCACCAACTTGAGCACCTTCGCCATGCTCTGCTGACATAGTATAATTTTGTGTTTGAATATCAAATTCAGTGATATCCAAAAGTGGATTAATTAAATGCAAACCACTCTCTAAAATATCCGGTTCTACATTACCATATAGTGATTTCACACCTACTTTTCCAGCATCAATTTGCTTGAAAGCAGAAGAGAAAAAGCCTATAATAATTATTAAAACTCCAATAATCTTAAGAAGGTTAGCAAATTTAGAAAATGGACTATGGTCATTTTTTAAAGTAAAACTCATAACCACTAAGATGATACCCAGAATAATAAATACAATCATTTTTTAAATTTTTAGTTGCCTAGATAAGACGATCAAATGAATAAGAAGTTACACAGAATAATTATACTAAATTCAATGGTTTTCCAAAACCAATTTTTTAGTCAATCTAGTAAAGCGAATATACAAAAATAAAGCAGCAGTTGATAATCCTGCGAGAAGTCCTATCCAAATTCCAGTTGCTTTTAATTCAGTATATAAGCCTAAATAAATGGATATCGGAAACCCAACCACCCAATAAGCTACAAAAGTGATGTACATAGGCACTTTTACATCCTGCAATCCTCTTAATGCGCCTAATACAACTACTTGGATTCCATCGGAAATTTGAAAAACGGCGGCAACTAATAATAATTGAGCAGCAATAGTTACGACCTCCGTATTTACGGCTAAATCTTCCATATTTTTCATATCAACAAATAAAGCTGGTAAATAAGAATGAAAAATTACAAATAAAGCGGCAAAAAATGTTTCTAATACAATTGCTAATAAAAAGATAGAAAAGGCAACGATACGAAGTTGCTTATAATCAGCAAGTCCTTTTTGATTCCCTACACGAATCGTGGCTGCTACACTTAATCCCATAGCAAACATAAAAGTAAAAGTAGCCAAACTTAATGCGATTTGGTTGGCTGCCTGATTGATTATTCCTAAACGTCCAGAAAGCCAAATGGCTCCTGTAAACAAACCTACTTCAAAAAACATTTGCATAGCTGAAGGCGCTCCCAATCGGATGATTTTCATATTCACCTCCTTTTTTATATTCTTCAAAGAAAAATTCTCGAAAAAAGGATGAAACTTTTCCTTTTTTTGCATCATATAATGCATATATCCCAACATTACAAAACGGGAAGCTATCGTTCCTATAGCTGCGCCAACAATTCCCAACTCTGGAAAAATCCAAATACCATATATAAACAGATAATTTAAAACCACATTCACTACATTCCCTAAAATAGTAGCCCACATCGAATATTTGGTTTCACTCATCCCATCAGCAAATTGCTTGTATCCTTGAAATATGATTAACGGGATTAATGAAAAAGCGACAATGTCTAAATAAGGTTTAGCCAACTCGACTACGTTTTCTGGTTGTCCCATGAAACCTATTAATGGTTTAGAAAAGAAAATAAGTCCAAAAAGAAACACGCCTAAAAAAGAACACAAATACAAACCATGATGAAAAGCACTTCGCCCTTCTAAAATGTTTTTTTTGCCGTCAGCTTGTGCAGCCAAAGGGGTAATTGCTGTAGAAAATCCAATCCCCAAAGACATGGCTATAAATACAAAACTATTCCCTAGAGAAACTGCGGCCAATTCAGTTGGGCCTAGTTTACCCACCATTATATTATCTACTATCCCAACAACAGTATGCCCTAACATTCCCAAAATTATAGGATAGGCCAATCTTAAATTATAGGAAAACTCTTTTGTATAACTAGCTAAATTCAATTTTTATTTTTTTTTAGAAGCAAATATAATTAGAAGCATTTGATTGTTCTTGTATAAATCAATTTATAGCTGAAAAATTTTAAGATTTTTTTAAGGATTCAGATATTATGTAACAAAATCAAATAATTCTATAACATTTCAGGAGGGTCTCAGATATAAATTTGCACCAGTCATCAACACAAAATAAATATATAAGATGGCTTTAAAATTTAATAATATAAAACTCAAAATTATGAAACCTACACAAAAAATTAAAATTTTATTCGTATTTGCAGTCTCGACACTATTTGCAAGTAACGTTCAAGCCCAAGAAAAAACTGAAACTCCAAATTATGATCAAGGATTCCGTTTAGGAGTTGGTTTAAATGCAGGATATGCAACTCAAGACCCATACAAATTGGCTTTAGGAGCTGATGCTAGATTACAATATGATCTATCAAAAATCTACTCTTTGACATTAACTACCGGATACACTAATTTATTTGTAAGCAAAGCAGATACATTCCCAGGTCAAGTAGAAGGAAAAGATCTAGGAATAATTCCAGTAAAAGCAGGTTTTAAAGCATTCGTTTGGAAAGATCAATTTTATTTAATGGGAGAAGCAGGTGCTGCATTTGCAGTTAGTAACGTTGACAACACCAGAGATAAAACATCTTTATTATTGTCTCCAAGTATAGGATACGCTACTAAATACATTGATATATCTGTAAATTATACACATTATAACCATTTTGACCGTATTGACAGTAATGGTTCTATTGGCAGAGGAGTAGGACAAGTTGGTGTACGTTTAGCTTATGGTTTTAAACTATAAAATAGAATTGAATTAGTAAAAAAAATGCGCTGAAATTCAGCGCATTTTTTTTATTTATCATTTTTCAAAATGTCTTTATACATCTCAATATTAGCTTTTATTTTCTCGTCTAGTTCCGGCTCTTTAATATCCGTATGCTTCTGCATTTCTTCCCAGATAATTTTGGCAATTATATAGCGACACATTTCTTTATCATCAGCAGGCACGACATACCAAGGTGCGTTTTCAGTCGACGTATTATTTATTGCTTCCTCATAATAATGCATATAATCAGCCCAACGTTCTCTTTCTTTTAGGTCACCTGTAGAGAATTTCCAATTGTGTTTTTCTTCATCCAATCGACGCAACAAGCGCTGTCTTTGCTCTTCTTTACTCAAATTCAAAAAGAATTTCAGCACGATAATTCCATTTTGGGTAATGTGTTTTTCAAAATTCCTTATTTGCTCCATGCGATTTTCCCAAAATTCAGGCGTAATATCCTCTACCTTTTCGATTCCAGGAATATTTTCATTCATAATATATTCAGGATGCACTCGAGTGACCAAAACATTTTCATAATGGGTACGATTAAAAATGGCAAACTTTCCTTTCTCTGGCAAAGCTAGATAATGACGCCATAAATAATCATGCTCCAGCTCCGTCGAATTGGGCGTTTTAAAACTATGAACGATAACTCCTCGAGAATTGAATTCTTTAAAAACTTCGCGAATCAAACTGTCTTTTCCAGCAGTATCCATCCCTTGCAAACAAATCAAAACCCCGTAACGGTTGTGTGCATACATCACATCCTGCAACGCACTCAGCTTTTCCCGCACATTGTCTAATTTATCTTCTTTTTTATCATCATTTGCCCCAATATTCAAATTGGTCGCCATCTCAGCTAATTTTATGGCATTAACTACTTTAAAATCGTCGGGATTAATAGACTTCATAGGAAAAATTTTATCTTTATAGAATCAAATATAACAAATAATTAGGACTAATCCTGATGTATTTCAGGAGCTATTTCCGGCTATCCGTTGCAATCTTTCTAGTCCTGAACTTGTTTCAGGACTAGAAAGGATTTCCACTTCTATCCGGGCTAGGGCATCCGTTTTACAATTACAAACATGGGCAACTTTACACTCGAATTATTATTTCACATCATTGGCATTGGCTCAGCCTCAGGCCTTTTTTACAAAGAAAACAGCTTACTACTTATTGGCGACAATAGCGGATTCCTTTATGAATACCATCTGGATTCCAAGGCGTTAGAACAGCATCCATTGATACAAAACCCAACAGAAAATATTCCAAAAAGTGAGAAACCTGATTTTGAGTCCATAACTCATTTTCAAGATACTTTATATATTTTTGGTTCGGGTTCCACTTCAAAAAGAAACACGATGGTGGAATTTGATTTAAACAAAAAAAAGAAAATCAAAACCAACAATCTAGTTGATCTCTATGCCGTAATGCAAAGTTTTGGAGACATCAAACCCGAAGATTTTAATCTAGAAGGTGCCGTTTACGATGGTGACAATTGGTATCTATTCAATCGTGGGAATGGAGTTTCAAACAAAAACACACTCTTTACGCTGCACGCCAAAAAACTAACTGATGAATTCAGCTTACTTTCTAATGATTACAAATTGCCCAAAATAAAAGGAATTCGCTCTACTTTTACTGATGGTGTTTTGGTCAATGACAAACTTTACTTTTTAGCCACTGTCGAAGATACTCAATCCACTTATGACGATGGAGCCATTCTAGGCAGCTTCATAGGGCGCATTGATCTTGAAACCATGAAAATCGATTTTACCAAAAAAATAACTAGCATTAATAAATTTGAAGGCATAACTGTTTTCTCCAATTCCAAAGAGAAAATCGAATTCCTTCTCTGTGAAGACAAAGATACTGATGAGTTAAAAACAGCCATTTACAAATTGGTACTAGATTTAAAATAAGATGAGCGATAGTACAAAAACAGCCCAAAAATCAACGGTTATTGGTGGAATCGCATTTCTACTTTTTATCTTATTTACGACCACTTTTTTTCTTCCTTCCATAAGACAGTTAGGCATTGATTACAAAACTGCCTTCTTCATCTCTAGATTAATAATTTGGATTTGCTTGCTATTAACATTCCTATATGCCATGTATATAGAAAAGCAACCTTTTTTATTATGGAAAGAAAAAGAATACTCTTTTCCCTATTATTTAGCGTCCATAGCGGTAACGATGATCGTTTTAGTCTTTGTTGTATTTGTAGTTTCTATGGTATTAAAAACATTGGATTCGAATCTTGAAAGTAAAAAAATGAACGAAATCATACAGTTTTTCAAGAATAACACGCCATTAATCTGGTTTACATCCATAACTGCAGGAATTACCGAAGAATTACTCTTTCGAGGCTATCTAATCCCTAGATTGGAAATAATAGTAAAAAACACTTTCCTATCAGTCCTTATTTCTAGTATTTTATTTGGCCTTTTACATTTTAGCTATGGGACTTTAATACAAGTAATAGGACCGTTTTCTATTGGCTTAGTTTTAGCCTTGCATTATCAAAAATACAGGAACATTAAAATCGTAATCATTTGCCATTCCTTATGGGATCTAGCATCATTATTAGTAAATACATCCCATTAACCCTAACTTTAAGTATTTTTTCACATTGCCCATTCATTTAAAAAAACGGAATGGTTTAACTTTGCTCACAACATCTAAAATTGAATGAAATGACTGACTTAAAAAATAAAAATGCACTGATCACTGGTGCCGGAAAAGGAATAGGAAAAGCAATTACTTTGGCCTTAGCTAAGGAAGGCGTAAATGTAATATTACTTGCGAGAACGCAAGAAGAGATTGATAATGTTGCTGCTAAAGCGCGTTCTTTAAGAGTAAAAGCACTTGCCTTAACCGCTGATGTAGCCGATATTGATTCGGTAAATTCTGCCGTTGAAAAAGCTTTGGCCGAATTTGGAACTATTGACATCTTAATTAACAATGCTGGAATTGCAGCTTTTGGTAAATTCTTAGAACTAGAACCTACAGCTTGGGAACGCATCATTCAAGTCAACTTAATGGGAACCTACTATATGACTCGTGCTGTTTTACCTAATATGATCGAAAGACAAACGGGTGACATCATCAACATTTCATCGACTGCAGGATTAGCAGGAAACGCATTAACGAGTGCGTATAGCGCTTCTAAATTTGCTGTTTTGGGACTTACTGATTCTTTAATGCAGGAAGTTCGTAAGCACAATATTCGCGTAACCGCATTAATTCCAAGCACGGTTGCTACTGATATGGCCAAAGATTTAAAACTAACGGACGGAAATCCTGAAAAAGTAATGCAAGCCGAAGATATGGCTGAATTAATTATCGCCCAGTTAAAATTAAACCGACGCGTTTTCATTAAGAATAGTAGTATTTGGTCTACGAATCCTTAAAATTAGACGAAAGTCAAATGTTTTAAAATCGAAAGACTAATTAGTACTAAAAAACCATTAAGAGATTAAGTTTATTAAGCGCAACACCTAATAAACTTAATCTCTTAATGGTTAAAAAAACTTATATTACTTTAATATTTAATCTTAGGATTGAAGAGTAAAAAACTTAATCTCTTAATGGTTAAAAATTAAACTTCTACTTCAATAAACTCCATTCGCACTGAACCATCCTCATCAATATGAGTCAAATTGATATTGTGTAATGTATTCACCAATTCTGGATTCCAAGGTGTTTTTACTTTTACGTAATTCTCTGTAAAACCGTGGATATACCCTTCTTTATTTTCACTTTCGAATAAAACGGTTCTATTACTTCCTAGCTGACTTTCATAAAAAGCACGACGTTTCTTTACGGATAAACCACGTAACATTTTACTTCTTTTAGAACGTACATTGGCAGCAACAACTCCAGGCATATCGGCAGCTTCTGTATTATCGCGTTCTGAATACGTAAAAACATGCAAATAAGAAATATTCATCTCATTTAAGAAATGATAGGTTTCTAAGAATTGTTCATCGGTTTCTCCGGGAAAACCAACAATTACATCTACACCTATACAAGCGTGTGGCATCACTTCTCTAATCTTATTCACTCGCTCTGTGTACACTTCGCGTTGGTAACGGCGTTTCATCAGTTTCAAAATTTCATTACTTCCAGATTGTAATGGAATATGAAAATGAGGAACAAACGTTCTGCTTTTTGAAACAAATTCTATCGTTTCGTTTTTTAATAAATTGGGTTCGATAGACGAAATTCGCAATCTTTCGATTCCTTCCACTTCATCTAATGCTTGAACTAATTCTAAAAAAGTATGCTCGTGTTTTTTATTCCCAAATTCACCTTTACCGTAATCGCCAATATTTACACCGGTAAGAACAATTTCCTTAATATTTTGCTTCGAAATTTCATATGCATTTTTCAATACATTCTCCAGTTCATCAGATCGAGAAATTCCTCTCGCTAGCGGAATCGTACAATAGGTACATTTATAATCACAACCGTCTTGTACTTTCAAGAAAGCACGAGTTCGATCACCAATGGAATAACTTCCTACATAGAAATCAGCTTCGGAAATCTCGCAAGAATGTACTTCGCCCATGTCGTTTTTGGACAAGTCATTAATATAATCGGTGATTTTAAATTTTTCTGTAGCTCCCAGAACGAGATCCACTCCATCAACAGCCGCTAATTCTTCTGGTTTCAATTGGGCGTAACAACCTACAGCCGCAACAAAAGCTTTGTCATTCAACTTCATCGCTTTTTTAACGACTTGTTTGAATTGTTTGTCTGCATTTTCCGTTACTGAGCAAGTATTGATAACATACATATCAGCCACTTCTTCAAAATCGACGCGGTCAAAACCTTCATCTTGAAAACTTCTTGCTATCGTTGATGTTTCTGAAAAGTTTAGTTTACATCCCAGCGTATAAAAGGCAACCTTTTTTCTATTTTCCATAAGTAAGCGCTATTAATGAAATCGTTGTCAAAAAATAGCGTGTGCAAATTTACGAACAAAAATCTATAAAAAGAAACCAATAATTATTGATATATTAGCTTACTAATTAAATATAAAAAATGAGCAAAATTTCGTTAATTGCATTACTACTATTTTTATTTTCAGCACCATTAATTGCTCAAAATACTGTTGAATGGAATGAAAATTACAAACTTCAACTTTCTGATTTTCAATCCAAAGGAACTTTAATTGGGAATACTCAAATAAACAGCATCCACACTGCTTCTGGGCTTGATTTTAGCTTACAAATGAGCAACATAGAATTTATGTTTACTAAAAACTTCAATTCTAAAGTAAGTTCCACTTTTAAACGTGACGCTGCATCCATCATTGCAACTGATACTCTTACAGCAAAACATTTATTAGATTTTGCTCAATACGCGTTTGATTTATCAGAACTCTATGCTCGAAAATTAAGACAAGACCTATACATAAACAAAGGAACCTTTTCGGATATTAGTTTTTTACAACCATTATATGACGTCATTCAAAAAAAATATATTGAGGAACATGATATTGCATCAAATAAATCTAATTTAGGACAAAATGAAAAAATTATTAAAGAACTCGATGTAGATGTTTTAAAAAGAATCCAAGAGTTATCTGATTTTTGTAAAAGTTGCAAACCTCCTAAAAAGATAAAATAGTACTTATTCTAATATAAATCGTCTCACTACCTCAGCAACACCATGATTATTATTTGAGGCAACTATTACATCAGCTTTGTCTCTCAATTCAGGATCCACATTATCTACCCAAACACCTAATCCGGCATATTCAATCATGGTTAAATCATTCCCAGCATTACCCACAGCTATGATTTCTGATTGCAGGATCCCTAGTTTTTCGGCCAAGAATTTAATACTAGCTCCTTTATCAATTCCGTTTTGAGCCACTTCTAAAAAGAAAGGTTTTGACATACATACACTAAGATGTGGCATAGCTGCTTTTAAATCTTTTTCTACTTCTTTAAGATAACTGGGTTCTTCTAATAAAATACATTTTATAGCTGAAGACTGCACTTCTGCTTTAAAACTTACTACTTTATTGTGTTCTAAACCGGTGATATTTTTTTCGATTTCAATATATTCAGAATCCGTTTCACTCACGATTTTCCCATTAACATAAGTAATAATGTGCGTTTTACTTTTTACACTATATTCATATAATTCATGAATTTGTTCTTGAGTTAGTGTTTGCTCAAAAATAATTTTATCTTCTTTTAAATCAGAAATTACGGCCCCATTATAAGAAATCATAAAGGAATTATGCAAGTTTAATTCTTTGGCGTAAGCCGTCATTGCTGGTGTAGGTCTTCCAGATGCCAAAACTACATGAATACCTAGTTCCATTGCCTTAGCAAGCATTTCTTTATTTTCAATCGAAACTTCATGGTTATCATTCAACAAGGTATCATCCATGTCTAAAACCAACATTTTATATTTTATTTTCATTTTATAATTTTAATACATTAAAAAAGAAAACCTTGATGTTAGTTGAGCATCAAGGAATTCATTTTATAAAAACTATTACAGTATTAAATACTTAATCGGAATTCTTCAATAACAGGATTCACCTTAGCAAATTCAGTTTCTTGAACGAATAATTCCACAGCTTGACCATAACTTCCAAAACCTGCTAATCTAGCCGATTGAATATTGTCTTTCATCACAACATCAATTCCAATTTCTTCAATTTTTTCTTTTAAAGCTAAAGCCAAAATCTCACTTCCCGAAAACACTTTCATTAATCCCATGGTATTGTATTTTTTTATTATTTTTCATCTATTTCTTCATCCTCATCCTCTTCTTCGAAATCCTCAAAATCAAATTCAACAGGCTCTATCAGCATTTTATCAGCAAGACTTTCTATTCGATCAGTCAACTGTTCCGTAAAGATTATGCGTTGTGTTTTTAGTATGCTGTTTGAAATACGCATGATTTTAGTTTCATGACGCAATTTCAAAATAGGATCAGCATCATCAAGAATAAACATTTTTAAACGGTTTACATTAAATCCTGCTGTGGTAAACATTTCACTCAACTTATTAGGAGTACCAATTAACACGTCTACTCCTCCAGAAATAAAATTTTTATCATATTCCATGTCTCCCTTATCGTGAACTCCATAAACGTGAAGATCAGTATATTTTCCATATTTTTCAAAAAGTGCTTCCATGGCCAATACCTTGGCTTTGTCCTCAACAATAATTAAAGCACGAGGAGATTGCTCACCTTCTTTAACTAATTGCTGAATTACATTAATGACAATGGTAGTTGATTTCCCACTTCCAGCTGGCGCAATAATTAGACAATCAGAACCACTTTTTAAAGTTGAAAAAGTTTCTTTCTGTATCGCATTGGCTTCCGTTAAGCCATTCTCAATTAAAGATTCTTTTAAACCTTCGTTAATTTTTTTTAATTTCATTACCTATGATTGAAAGATTAAAAAATTGAAAAATTGAAAAATTACAACTGAATGCCGAATCTTTAAATCATTAAATTTTTGAATCATTAAATTTATTTTTTACTTTGACGCAAACAACTTGACATCATTCTCGGAAATCTCGCTTCCTCCAAGAATTATTAAACGCTCTACCACATTTCGTAATTCTCTAATATTCCCTGTCCAATCGTATTCTTGCAATAGTTTCACAGCATCTTTAGAAAATTTCTTTACCACATTTCCTTGCTCAGAAGCAATTTTGTCAGCAAAATGAGCAATTAACATTGGAATATCATCACGTCTATCATTTAACGAGGGTACTTTTATTAATATTACTGCTAATCTATGGTATAAATCTTCACGGAAACGACCTTCGGCTATTTCTACTTTCAAATCCTTATTTGTTGCAGCTACTACACGAACATCGACTTTAATATCTTTATCGGCACCAACTCTTGTAATCATACTTTCTTGTAAAGCACGCAATACTTTGGCTTGAGCCGAAAGACTCATATCGCCAATTTCATCCAAGAAAATAGTTCCTTTATCAGCCGCTTCAAATTTACCTGCACGGTCTTTTACAGCAGAAGTAAAAGCGCCTTTTACGTGACCAAACAATTCGCTTTCTATCAATTCAGATGGGATGGCAGCACAGTTAACTTCAATTAAAGGAAAATTAGCTCTTTCGCTTTTTTCATGTAATTGGTGTGCTACTAATTCTTTTCCGGTTCCATTAGGTCCAGTAATTAGAACTCTAGCTTCAGTAGGAGCTACTTTGTCAATCATCACTTTGATGTGATTGATGGCCTCACTATCCCCAATCATTTCGTAATTCTTACTTACTTTTTTCTTTAAAATCTTATTTTCAACTACAAGTTGTTTTTTGTCTAATGCGTTTCGAACGGTATTTAATAAACGGTTCAAATCTGGTGGTTTTGATATGTAATCAAAAGCCCCCAAACGCATGGTATTGATTGCCGTTTCCATATCGCCATGACCAGAGATCATTACCATTGGGATTTCGGGTTTTATTTTTTTTACAGCTTCGAGCAATTCTACACCATCCATCTTTGGCATTTTGATATCGCACAAAACCAAATCGTAATCGTTGTTTTTTATTTTTTCAAAACCTACAACACCATCTTCGGCATCTTCTACTTCATAGGTATCATTTTCTTCGGAAAGTATTTTTGTCAATACTCTTCGAATAGCTGCTTCGTCTTCTATAATTAGTATTTTAGGCATGTTTTTTTATTATTTTACCGCAAAGTTCGCAAAGTTTTTTTTGCAAAGTTCACAAATTAATTATAATCTATTTCAATAACCCTGATTGCAGTGAAAATCCTTTTTTAATTCGCTTCTTTAGCGAATTAAAAAAGATTGAAACGAAAAGCAGGAAATTGTTCCAAATTATTTTAATAGTTAAGCCATTTATACAACTCTTTCCAAGTTGGTTTTTTTCCGTACATCAATATTCCTACTCTATAAATCTTGGCAGCAAACCAAACTACTCCAAAGAAAGTGGCAAATAACAATGTTACAGATATGGCAATTTGCCACAAAGGTACGCCAAACGGGATTCGCATCAACATAACAATAGGCGATGTGAGCGGAATCATGGAGAAAACGACTGCAATTGTTCCATGTGGGTCATGTATTACACTAAAAAATCCAACATAAACACTCAACATCAACGGCATGATAATAGGCAGTAAAAACTGTTGTGAGTCGGTTTGATTATCAACAGCCGCACCAATTGCCGCGTAGAATGAACTGTAAAGGAAATAACCACCTATGAAATAAACCACAAAACCCAGCAAAATATTAGCAATGGGTAAGTTCCATAATTCCTTGATATACATTTGGGCTGTGCCAGCAAATTCCTGCTGAGCTTGCTGCATTAATTCCGGTGGAACTTTAGCAGTTGGCCCTACGTTAACCCCAAAAAACAGTGAAGCAGCAAACATTAATGATAGACCAATTACTGCCCAAATTACGAACTGCAATATTCCTGCTAGCGATGTTCCTATGATTTTACCAATCATTAATTGGAATGGTTTTACGGAGGAAATAATGATTTCTATGATCCGATTTGTCTTTTCTTCGATTACAGAACGCATCACCATATTTCCATAAATTATGATGAACATCATGATTAGATAACCAAAACCGCCACCTATAGCAACTTTAATTTCGTTTAATCCTTTTACACTTGCTTCCCCTGAAGCCTTGGCCAGACTAATATTTACTACTGATTGTGCCTTTTTAATCGCTAACGTATCAAGGTGTGCATTCTCCAAATTTATTTTGGTGATTTTATTGCCTATCACATCTTGGACATTCTCAATAAAGGAAATACTAGGACTACTGTTCGATATAAATTGAATTTCACTTTCAAAATCAGTAATTTTTGTTGCTTTAGGTATGATCAATAAACCTTCATAACTTTCATTAGTGATGCTATCTTTTAGAAACTTGGAATCAATAATAGATAAATCGATGTATTTATATTCGCCTTTTTTACTGTTTTGTGAAGTAAAGTCTTTTACAAACAAGCCTGATTCGTCGTGAATGGCGATTCGTTTTGTATCTGCTTTCATCGAACTTAAATAACCTACAAAAGCGGCTATACCTACAAATAGTAACGGACTTAAAAAAGTCATTACAATAAAAGATTTATTACGCACTTTGGCAATAAACTCTCTTTTTATGATTAATGAAATGATGCTCATTTAATTTAGAATTTAGGATTTACCAAAAAATTATTTTTCGCTAACGGATTGAATAAAAATATCATTTACACTTGGTATTTTTTCCACAAAATGGGTGACTTGTCCACGTTGCGTCAATACGTTTAATAGTTCATTTGGCAAGGCTTTTCCCAATTGAATTTCTAGCTTTAGTTCCTTGTTTAAGGATTTGAAATTAGCGGGACCAACAGTGAATTTTTGTGTAATATCATACATCAAACCTTCTACATTATCAGATAATATCCCCACTTCATAGCTATTCGTTTTAAACTGTCTTTTTACATCACTCAGTTTTCCTTCTAATAACTTATTTGACTTATGGATTAAAGCAATATCATCACATAGTTCTTCTACGCTTTCCATACGGTGTGTAGAAAAAATGATAGTTGCACCCTCTTCTCTTAAAGCTAAAATTTCCTCTTTTATAACATTGGCATTTACTGGATCAAAACCGGAGAAAGGCTCGTCAAAAATCAATAATTTTGGCTTGTGCAACACACAAACTACAAACTGAATTTTTTGTGCCATTCCTTTAGAAAGCTCTTGGATTTTTTTGTTCCACCAACCTTGAATTCCTAGTCTATCAAACCAATAATCCAATTGTTTTTTGGCTTCGGCTTTTGAAAGTCCTTTCATTTGAGCCAAATACAAACATTGTTCCCCCACTTTCATACTGGTGTACAAACCTCTTTCTTCCGGAAGATATCCAATATATTGAACGTGTTTAGGTTGTAGTTTTTCACCATCAAGAATGATTTCACCACGATCTGGAAATGTAATTTGGTTTATGATTCGGATTAAAGAGGTTTTTCCGGCACCGTTAGGACCTAATAGTCCATAAATACTGCCCTTAGGAACTGATAATGAAACTTCATTAAGCGCTACATAATCACCATATTGCTTAACCACTTTATTAACTTCAAGTAAAATACTCATGCTGAATTTTGAATTTATTTCATCCGTTTGGCTCGTTATCGCCTCACGCGTGTAAAAGTAAATAATTAGTAGCGAATTAGGCCCAAATGTTACATAAAAAAACCCATCCTTATTTGAACAAGGATGGGAATATATTTAATTTTTAACCTTTATAAAAATTAAGAAAACATATCTTTTACTTTCTCGAAAAATGATTTATCTGATTTTTCAGGATTTGGAACAAAGTTTTCATTATCAATATTTTTTTCAAAAAATTGTTTTTGCTCTTTGTTTAATGTTTTTGGAGTCCAAACGTTTACATGAACTAGCAAATCACCACTTCCGTAACCATTAATACTAGGAATACCTTTTCCTTTTAGCCTAAGAATTTTTCCTGATTGAATTCCTTCTTCTAGTTTTATTCTTACTTTACCATTGATTGCTTCGATATCTTTAGAGATTCCAAGGACCGCTTCGGCAAAACTGATGTATAAATCATAATGTAAATTCTCTCCTTCACGTTTCAAGAATTCATGTTCTAGCTCTTCAATAGCTACAATTAAATCTCCTGGAACACTGTTCCCTGGAGCATCATTTCCTTTATTAGAAACTTTCAATTGCATTCCGTCTACTACTCCAGCAGGAATTTTTATTGATACAGTTTCATCTTCAAGAATCATTCCTTGAGAATCCGCTTCAGATGGTTTTTTATCTAAAATTTGACCAGAACCACCACAAGTTGGACAAGTGGAAGCTGATTGCATTCTACCCAAAATTGTATTGGTCACACGCATCACCTGCCCTTGACCATTACAGGTAGAACAAGTTTTATACGATACGCCAGGCGCTTGTACTTTACGTTTTACTTTTACTTTTTTCTCTACACCATTTGCAATTTCTTCCAAAGTTAATTTCACTTTGATACGAAGATTGCTACCTTTGGTTCTGCGTTGACCTCCGCCACCGCCTCCAAATCCGCCACCACCACCAAAGGCGCTACCGAAGATATCTCCAAATTGACTGAAGATATCATCCATATTCATTCCGCCATGATGACCACCTCCACCAAAACCTCCTGAACCATCAAAAGCTTGATGACCATATTGGTCGTATTTTGCTTTTTTATTTGGATCACTTAAAATTTCGTAAGCTTCAGCAGCTTCTTTAAATTTATCTTCTGCCGATTTGTCTCCAGGGTTTTTGTCAGGATGAAACTCTAACGCTTTTTTTCTGTAGGCTTTCTTTATAGCTGCAGCATCTGCACCTTTAGAAATACCTAATATCTCGTAAAAATCTTTTTTCATTTTTTTGTTTTTCAATGGTATAGAAGCGAAAAAAATATTCCTCTACTATTGTCCTATTACAACTTTTGGAAAACGAATAATCTTATCTCCCAATTTATATCCTTTTTCAAGAACATCAACAATTTTACCTTTCATTTTATCATTAGGAGCCGGAATCTGAGTGATTGCTTCAGCAAAATCAGCATCAAATGCATCACCTGCTTTTAAATCTACTTGTTCCAATCCTTTTGCTACTAAAGTACTTTTCAGTTTTTCATGAATAAGCTCAACCCCTTTCATCATTAGCTCATCGTCTGATTTAGCTATTTCTATAACAGCTCTGTCAAAATCATCCAAAACAGGAAGCATCGCTAATAAAACTTCTTGATTTGCTGTTTTAAACAACTCAATACGCTCTTTAGTAGTTCTACGTTTGTAATTTTCAAATTCAGCAAACAATCGTAAATACTTATCTTTTTCTTTTGCTAAATCTTGCGTTAATTGCTCTTCAACACTTAATTCTTCAGCAATCACTTGCTCGTCATTAGCGTTAGTATCTGGAGTTACATCTTCAATTTTTGGATCCATTTCTGTGTTATCAGTAGCCATATTGCCCTTATTTTTAAAAATATTCTTAAAGTTCATTTTTTTCACTTTTCTTTGAATTGCAAAAGTACTGCCAAATCTTATAAAATGTCAAATTGTCATTCTTTAATTTGACGAAACTTATTTTCAGAACTATTTTAGTTCAAATAAATTCCTATCAAAATATAAATTTTAATATAATTTTAAGACTATTACGTTTTAGTTTCTATAAGTTTGTTACTGGTTCTGATCTAAAAAATTTAAGGTTAGTTTCTAAATAATTATTAATTCGTGATTACCTTATATTAAAAAAAGCTTTGTTTACTAAAACAAAGCTTTTTTTTATGTTACAAAGTCGTTATAATAACGCTTCCTTCAGTCCTTCAAAGTCTATTGAAACTTGCTCCCCAGTCACTAAGTTTTTAAGCGAAAATAGATTTGATTCTATCTCCTTTTCTCCCGCAATTACCGCAAAAGGAATATTTCGTTTATCAGCATGTTGAAACTGTTTTGCCATTTTTACATTATCAGGGTACAACTCTACCTTTATTCCCGAAGCCCTTAATCGCTTAATCGCTTTCATGGCATAAAAAGCTTCATTATCACCATAATTAATAAATAAAGCTTTAGTGGTTGCAGTTACCGTTTCTGGAAATAAATTGAGTTCTTCTACAACCAAATAAATTCGGTCTAAACCAAAAGAAATACCAACACCACTCATGTTTTTTAATCCAAAAATTCCAGTCAAATCGTCATAACGTCCACCACCACCAATAGACCCCATAGCAACTGTCTTTGGCGGAGCTACTTCAAAAATAGCACCCGTATAATAATTAAGTCCTCTTGCTAAAGTGACATCCAAATCTAAAATTGCTGTCGATAATCCAAGCGTCATAACATTATCACAAATAAAACGCAATTCTTCCACTCCTTTCATTCCTTCAGCAGAAGACACTAAAAGTTGGGATAATTTTTCAATTTTTTCAGAAATCGTTCCGGTAAAATTAAACAAAGGCTGTACTTTTTCAATAGCTACTTCATCAATTCCTTTTTCGATCATTTCCTTTTTTACGCCATCCTCACCTATTTTGTCTAGTTTATCCAAAGCAACAGTAAAGTCAATCAATTTATCCGATGCACCGATTACCTCAGCTATTCCAGATAATATTTTTCGATTATTGATTTTAACAGTTACTCCTTCTAAACCCAAAGCGGTAAAAACAGTATCGTAAAGTTGTACCAATTCTACTTCTTGCCATAACGATTTTGAACCCACCACATCAGCATCACATTGAAAGAACTCTCTAAAACGGCCTTTTTGAGGACGATCAGCTCGCCAAACTGGTTGTATTTGATATCTTTTAAAAGGAAATTCAATATCATTTTGATGTTGCACCACGTATCTTGCAAATGGTACTGTTAAATCATAACGCAACGCTTTCTCAGAAATACTTGAAGTTAATTTAGTACTGTCTTTATTTTCTAAATGAGTTGTATTGGCTTTAGCCAAATAATCTCCAGAATTCAATATTTTAAAAATTAATCGATCGCCCTCTTCTCCATATTTACCCATCAAGGTATCTGAGTTTTCAAAAGAAGGTGTTTCTATGGGCTGAAAACCAAATTTCTCAAAATTACTTTTAATAATTTGTATAATATATTGACGTTTCGCCACCTCTGTTGGTGAAAAATCTCTTGTCCCTTTTGGAATGCTTGGTTTTGATGCCATTACTATAAGTTATGAATTTTAAATTATGAATTATGAATTTTAAATTAGAGGCGATTTTTAAAAATCGCAATCTTTAATTCAAAATTCATAATTGGTGCTGCAAATATCTTATTTTTAAAATAAATATTCCATCTTCTAAAACAAACTTGTAACAAAAATTGTATTTTCGTGTCAAACTAGTATGATGCTAAATTTATTCAAAGAAAATGTTCGGATTGCAGTAGGTTCAATTAGAACTCAATTATTACGTACAACACTAACCGTTTTAATCATTGCTATAGGAATCACCGCTTTAGTAGGAATACTAACTGTTGTATCTGCATTAGAAAACACGATTTCCTCTGATTTTGCATCGATGGGAGCCAATACATTCAATATAAATCAATACGAAAACACCACGCGAAGACGAGGGGAAGAACGAGAAATTATTAATCCAATTATTTCGTATCCCGAAGCTGTAGAATTCAAAAATAAGTATAAATATCCTTTTACAGAAACTTCATTATCATTTACCGCCACATCTTCAGCCGAAGTAAAATTTGAAGCTACTAAAACTGATCCTGAGATTTCTGTTGTGGGTGTAGACGAACATTTTATTACCAATTCAGGTTTAGAAACAAAACTAGGACGAAATTTCAATGGTTTTGATATTTCAAACAATACCTATTCTTGCATTGTAGGCTCTGATTTTGAAAAAGGATTATTAAAAGACGTAAACCCAATTGACAAAGTCATCTCCATTCGTGGCGCCCGTTTTAAAGTAATTGGAGTATTAAAAGAAAAAGGGTCCACCTTTGGTAACAGCCAAGACTTAAGAGTTTTAATTCCTATTCAAGTGGCGCGGTCTTTATTTACAGCTCCTAATATTAATTACACGATGAGTATCATGGTTTCTAAGAAAGAACTTCTAGATCAAGCCATTGATAATGCCACGAGCACCATGCGAAGAGTTCGAAAACTGAGTCCTTTAAAAGATAATAATTTTGGAGTGGTACGTTCTGACGATTTGATTAATAGAATTCTAGGAATCACAAAATATTTAGGATTAGCTTCTTGGTTAATTGGAATTATAACCATCCTTGGTTCATCAATCGCTTTAATGAACATCATGATTGTTTCTGTAACGGAGCGCACAAGGGAAATTGGAGTTAGAAAAGCGTTGGGTGCTAAAAAAAGTACCGTAGCTTTTCAATTTTTTATTGAAACCCTACTTATTGGTCAATTGGGTGGATTGATGGGAATTATTTTTGGAATTCTTATTGGGTACGGAATTGCAACCGCGATGAGTTTTGCTTTTGTAATCCCTTGGGGCGCTATTTTCGCTGCTTTTTTAACTAGTTTTATTGTAGCGATTATATCTGGTTTATATCCAGCCATAAAAGCATCTACACTAGATCCTATTGAAGCATTGCGATACGAGTAGTTAAATAAATTAAAACTTATTAACGCATACTACTTTTCGTCATTCGATCATTTCCGTAAATATCTTTACGCAATTCAATGTTTTTAAAATTCAATTCTTGGAGTAATTCAATCATTTCTTTTCCTAGATATTGATTGATTTCAAAATACAATAACCCGTTTTGGGTTAAGTTTTTCTGAGCTAATTCGGCTATTTTTTTATAAAAAATCAAAGCATCTGTATCATCTACAAAAAGAGCCAAATGGGGCTCGTTATCCAAAACATTTTTTTTGATTTCTAATTTTTCTAAATTCCGAACATAAGGAGGATTCGAAACAATAATATCAAACTGCTGCCCTAAATCTTCGGTTTCAAGAATATTTTGATGAATAAAGGTGACGTCGACTTTGTTTTCAATTGCATTTTTTTTGGCTGTAGCCAACGCTTTTTCTGAAACATCGATAGCAAAAACTTGAGCATCGGGAATATTTTTTGCTAATGAAATGGCAATACAACCGCTTCCTGTACCAATATCTAGAATTTTTATTTTTTGGTTTTCGACTTTCAACTTTTGAGTTTCAATAATCCATTCTACCAATTCTTCGGTTTCTGATCTTGGAATTAATACATTTTCATTTACTTCAAAATCCAATCCATAAAAACTCGTTTTCCCTAATAAATATTGAACTGGAATTTCTAGTTTTAATTGTTCCAAAAAAGTATTCCAGACCAAGATTTCATCATTTGTGAAAACCAAATCAGGCTGCAAAGCCAAATCAATTCTTTTTAATTGGTTTTTATCTTCTAAAATCAAATAGAAAAAACTCTCGGCCTCCCCTTCACCATGAATTGGCGAAAGGGCTTGAATAAATTGATCTCGGTATTGTTTTATATTCATTCTATATATTTTGAATATGAAGAATAATTTTATTTTCTATAATTTTTCTCATTTTGAAAAGTTGTTTAGTTTCTGCAGTAGTTTCATTATAAACCTTTTTTCCTAAATCAGATAAAGCAAATTTATTTCCAATTTTTAAAATCCACTTTTCGCTTTTAAGCCATGAAATAGAAATTTCTATTTCTTTTAATGTTGGTACAGAATGATTTATTCCATCAGCAATTTCTGAAATTTCAGTATAATCAACTGCTTCGTTTTTTGATCCAATTGCCAAAGCCAAAAAAATCCATGATATTTTTTCTGTACTTCCCATTAATTATAAAAATAAATAGATTAATCTACTAAATTCTTCAACATCCAAACCGGACAAGAAGTATGACCTGTAGATCCCATAGGGGAATCAATATACTCAAAACCTACTTTTTTATACAGTTTTTGAGCGCCAAGCATATAAGGCATCGTTTCAAGATAACAGCTTTCAAATCCAAAATCTTTAGCACTTTGCAAACAAGTAGCCATCATTTGGCTTCCTATTCCTAAACCACGAGTTTCAGGCAAAAAATACATTTTTTGCAATTCACAAATAGTCTCCGCTTCATTTTCAAGTGGTGCAACCCCAGCAACTCCTACAATTCTTCCTTCATTTTCAACTACAAAATACGCTGATCTAGGTTTACTGTATTCCTCATACATTAAATCTAAATAAGGGTCGGCATATGCTGTTCCCACTTTTGGAATATTCAATTCATCAAAAACAGCACGAATTAATTGCGCAACGCTTTGATTATCTCTTTTTTCAATTTTTCTAATGATCCAGTTTTCCATTATAATTAAATGCTACTATTTGAAAGACAAAAATAGAAATACTTTATTGTTATTTACTGAAGTTTTAAAACTAAATCATAAACTCAAAAATAACTACTTTTGCATAGTGAAGAAAAATGAAACATACATCAAGCGCTGCATCGAATTAGCCAAAAACGGACTAGGAACTACCTATCCTAACCCTTTAGTGGGAAGTGTTATTGTTTATGACGGCAAAATTATTGGAGAAGGCTGGCACAAAAAAGCGGGTGAACCCCATGCTGAAGTAAATGCTATAAATTCCGTAAAGGACAAATCCTTATTACAAAAAGCGACCATTTATGTGAGCTTGGAACCTTGCAGTCATTTTGGAAAAACGCCTCCATGTTGTGATTTAATTATCCAAAATAAAATTCCAAATGTTGTTATTGGAACTGTTGACCCAAATGAAAAAGTGGCAGGAAATGGAATCAAAAAATTAATTGAAGCAGGAATACATGTCACTGTTGGCATACTCGAAGACGAATGCAACGAGTTAAACAAACGCTTTTTTACTTTTCATCAAAAGAAAAGACCTTACATAATTTTAAAATGGGCAGAAACTCAAGATGGTTTTATTGCACCGAAAGAAAAAACAGAAAAAAGACCCGTTTGGATAACCAATACCTATTCTAGACAACTCGTCCATAAATGGCGAACTGAGGAGCAAGCTATACTTGTAGGCACACAAACTGTGATGGATGACAATCCAAAACTAGATGCTCGCGATTGGAAGGGTCAAAACCCTATTAGGATCATTATCGACCAAAACAATCGAATCCCGAAAAACAGACATGTACTTGACAACCAAGTTAAAACTATAATTTTATGTAAATCCACATCAAATGTTGACAAAGAAAACTGTATCTTTGAAGTAATTGATTTTGGGCAAAACATAGCTCATCAAATCGCAAATGTATTATTTCGACACCAAATTCAATCTGTAATTATAGAAGGCGGTAGACAAACTTTACAAACATTCATTGATGAAAACCTTTGGGATGAAGCACGAATATTCGTAAGCAACGTCTCTTTTTTATCAGGAACAAAAGCCCCTGCTTTAGAAAAAAAACAGATCGAAAAGCATTCGATTGGTACTGACGAACTTATAATTTACAAAAACCATGATTAATACTATCATTTTTGATTTTGGGGATATTTTTATAAATCTAGATAAGCAAGCCACTAGTGATGCCTTAAAAAAATTAGGATTAAAAGAATGGAATGAAGATCTAGATAAATTAAATATTGCATTTGAAAAAGGAGAAATTTCTAGAGAAAATTTTTTGATTGGAATTCAAAAACACATTCCTAATGCAAGTATAGATGAAATATTAAAAGCTTGGAATGCCGTACTATTAGACTTTCCATTGTATCGTTTGGAATTCCTTCAAATGCTTTCAAAAAAATACCGTTTATTTTTATTGAGCAATACGGATGCCATTCATATTAAAAAATTTGAACATAAAAGCGGAATATCCTTTTATAGTGATTTTTACCAATGTTTTGAAAAAGTATATTTTTCATTCGAAATTGGCATGAGAAAACCAGACAGTAGCATTTATAATTACGTTTTGAATAAACATGAATTGCAACCCAAAAGAACCTTGTTTGTTGATGACAAAAAAGAAAATACAGATGCTGCCCTTTTACTTGGGCTAAATATTTGGAATTTACAAGTAGGACAAGAAGATGTCGTTGATCTATTTACCAAAAATATAATTTAAAATTCCTTTTGAAAAACAAAGATACTTACAATACCATTGAAGCCCCAACGGAAGAAATTTTATTTAAAGAGAAAAATAGTAAATTTTTTGGTTATGCTTTTCCAATCCAATCGGAGGAGGAAGTAAAACCATTAATTGACGTTCTTAGAAAAAAACATCCAAATGCAGGCCATTTTTGTTATGCATATCAATTAGGCACCGATATGCTGTCCTATAGAGCAAATGATGATGGAGAACCAAGTAATAGCGCAGGAATGCCTATTTATGGACAAATACAATCCTTTGATGTAACAAATACATTGATTGTTGTGGTTCGAATTTTTGGAGGAACAAAATTAGGAGTAGGAGGCTTAATCTCAGCTTATAAAACAACCGCACAGATTACACTTGAAAATTGTACCATATTTGAAAAAACGATAGATATACATTATCTAATTTCATTCGATTATAAAAACATGAATAAAGTCATGCGGGTAATTAAAGAAAAAAAGCTTGATATTGTTTCTCAAGAAATGGAACTAAATGAAGAAACTGGATTACCAATTGGAACAATTGAAATAAAAACACGTAAAAAAAATGCCGAAACAATTTTCGACATTTTTAATTCGTTATATGAAATAGATATTAAAATTAAGGAATAATTATAATACAATTCTAATAATTTTAAATTCGTAATAACTTTTCTTTTACATAGTCTGGTGGAAGTGTGGGGCGAGTCGTTTTCATATCAACAAAAACCAAAATTGAGCTCGCAATTGTTAATAACTCCATTTTTTCATTATATATCTCATAGTCAAATTCTATCTTAACGGAAGTCTGACTTTTAAAAATAGTTTTAACAGTTAAGAGATCATCATATCGGGCTGGTTTTTTGTAATTTATATTCAAAGATACCACAGGAAGCATTATGCCATTTTCTTCCATCCATTTATACGAAACCCCAAGGTTTCTTAGCCATTCCACGCGTCCCATCTCAAAATACTGCGCGTAATTACCATGATAAACAACCCCCATTTGGTCCGTTTCTGAGTATCTAACCCGTACTGTAAATTCGTGTACTTTCATTATGAATTTTATTATTTTAACATTATTATTTTAACATTCAATACCTACTTACAACAATATTTCTTCAAAATCAACCCCTAATTATTTTTTTTTACAGAAATTTGTTCACATATTTGTTACCCCGAAAAATATCATCTTTTTTGATAATATTTAATAAGACAACGATTACTAAATAAAATAATTTACATAGAATTT